>NZ_JAXCHH010000001.1:0-653725 GCF_034043975.1 Tenacibaculum sp. IB213877
AGAATAAAGCCTTCTAAATTTAGACCATCATTTAGTCATCTATAAAAAAACAAGCCCTAAAAAGGCTTGTTTTAATCTAATATTTTTGGTTTTTACACACTTGTGCAACGGTTACCATTGTTGTGCGTTCGTTTTTTTTATTTTAATAATGATACGTTAGTCAAATACTTTTTACAACTTCTTTTACTTTGAGTATTAATCAAAGATTTCTTAACCGCAAAATATCCACCTAATCCAATTCCAAGAGAAGTTAGAATATTTCTTGCATACTCTTCACTCAACGCATTTGGGTCGCTTATTAGCATATAAGTTGCAAGTGGTATCATTGAAGCCCTTGTGCCAAGTAATAAAATTTGTTCCATTAATTCTTTATTAGCATTATTAAAGCTATCAATGAAATTTTGTTCAGTTAGTCCGTTGCCAATAGAATCTTCAACGAGTTCAATTTGTCTATTAAATTCTGAAATTCGTTCTCTGTTTTTATTTCTAAATTCAATTAATCTATCAAAGCTTATTTCCGAAATATTTTCTGGAACTTGTAAATTCAGTATTCCTTTAATGAATTCGTGTCTTTTCCTTACTGACGGACGAAATACTCTCGAATAGTTCGTGTAATTATCAAATTCACGATTGTCTGTTATTATTGAACCATCTCTTTCATATGAAATTTCTTGAGCCAAATGTGTCATAAACATAAAGGCCAATTCTTTGGGCAATAATAGTCCGTCTACGTTTTGTTGTCCAATTCTATTTTCTACGCAAAACTGCCCAAACTGATAAGAAAATTTTTCAGAGAATATTTGATAGTTCCAATTTGCTCTATTTGTCCAATCTCTGTACAGGTTTATCCTGTTAAACCTGCCACTTGTTCTATAAGGTCTTTCTAAAATTCTTTCCGCTTGCCATATCGCTTTTTCCGAAGCTCTTTCTCCTTGTTGATATGTTGGTGGATAAAGTTCAACTAAATCTGTTTCATTTGAAATCTGTCTATAATTGTCCGAAATCAAATGTTGACGATTGTACGGAACTATACTTTCAAATTTCTCGAGATATAGCAGAGAAAACTTTAGCCATTCAGTGTTAGGCGGTTCTAAATTTGGATAGTATAGATATTTTTTCATTTTCTGTTAAATGACGCACAACGGTTTCGGCTATGCGCAGTGGCGGTTTAAGACCACATACGTTTCAGTTTTGACCAAATGTTTGATTTGACTCCTGACTTTTCTTCTTCCACTTCATCCGCCATTGCCGTATAGCCAATGTTGGCAGTAGTATTTTCTTTTCCACTTATTCCTTTTTCATTGAAGTTAAACTCCACATCCTGTTGAATTGTCTTTATTCCTTTCATTTTCCAATTTTTACTGTAGAAGATACCAGAAACAGGAACGTTTGTTCTTAGATTATACAGGTTTGATTCAGTGTCAAAATTGATAAATGTCCATTGGTTTAGAAGTCTACCAACTGCGGCAGATGAATATCCTTTTGCATTGAACATACAGAAGTTGTCCGATTTAACGATTTCTTCCAAAGGTTCAAAACCAAATACTTCACTTGGAGAAATAATCTCAAAAGTCTCATATTCTTTAGTGTCAGTATTATAGTTTAATATTCTTTGAACTCTGTCGGTTCTAGGTGAAACCATTAATCTAATTGTAACGGAGTCAATCCAGTATGAATGGTCAATTTCATTTGGTTTATATGGTATCTCAATTTCTGCCGATTCGTTGCTTCTACAATCAAAAAGAAAGATTTTTGTGTAACCTGAGATTAAGACTGTTTCTGAATTAGGAGCAAATTGATTACTCATTAAAGCTCCTTTTATGTTCAATTCTTCTTTTGTTAAATTTTCGGTGTCTATGATAATTAGAGAAGGGTTGCCAAGAATAGGACAAGTCGGAATTAGACAGTATCTACCACTATAGGAGAACGGGTCATAATTATTCGGGACAGTCGCTAAAAAGTTTTTGGTCAATAATTGACTTGAAACGTTTTGTTCGTTCTTAAAGATTGATAAGTCACTCGCCCATAGACCCATTCTAATTTCATTTTCTTCTGAAAACTTTAGTTCAAATCCATTTCCATTTGAATATGAAACAGGCCTTGGCTTTGAAAATTTCTGTTCAACGTAACCAATGATATTTATTCCGTCTTTTTTCATTTTATATTACTGCCAACGGCTTCGGCTATGATTAGTGCGGGAATAGGGAAGCGGATGCTTTCCTATTTAGCACTAAGACGAAGCATTTTGTTTGCTTTTTATCTTTTCTTATTCAAAAGTCAAATCAAAATGATTTGACGACACTATAAAAATACACTAAACTTTGGATTAAACACCAAAACCCGTATTAATTATAGCCTATGTTAGCTGTAGATTTTACGCGTATTCCATCCATAAATTTGGAAAAACATTAGGTAAATCCTCTTCTTCATAAAATTTCTCAGGATATTTTGTCGATCTATTTTCAATATCTGGTTTTGGGATTAGTTCTCTCGTTGAAAGATAATAACAGTCTCCTATTATATCATTCATCGTTGTAAATACTAAATTCTCAATTTTTAGTTTGTCAATAAGTTCTTCATTAATACAAGTGTTCTTAAACACTACTTGATTTTTTGAAATTAAGTAATTCATTAAGAGAAATGTATAGTTTATATCTGAACTCTTAAAAATAATTTGTGAAGCACCAATAATTTCTTTAGTCAAATATTTCTGATAAAAATTCATTAAAAGGTTATCTATTTCAATAAGTTTGTTTGGGTCAAAATTCAGGAGTTTATCTTTAAATAGGTCTATAAAAACTTTATATGAATTTTTACTTTTAATTCTTATTTCAGTTACAATTTCCCAAAACTCATCTTCATCAAAAATCTGATTATTTGTTCTTACTTTTCTGTTTTCAAGGAGTTTTTTAATTTCATTTTTTCTATTCTGATTCATTTTTTCATCAGATTCTTTAGAAACTTTCAACTCTTGTAGATAATTGAAAAGTCTAACAGTCAATATTAATGCTATAGGTATTAAGAAAAGGATGTTTTTCATTTTAATTTACAGCTAACGGTCTCGTATAACCGTCAGTTACGGTTTTAAAGTTAATGATTTTCGGTTAAGAACTGGCGTTAGCAATTCCGAGTGGATTCGGACGTAGTCGAATCCGCCGTAATTGCGGTTATACATTGTTGTACCCAGTTTTTTATTCATTATTGTTTTCCTCTTCTGTTTCTAGAATTTCGTAATCGTTATTATGCCAGGAAATTAGTCCGAACAAAGTTTCATCATCAGTTCCGTGTAATCTGAACATTCCATTATTTTGTTCGATAAATTCTGCAATTATTCTATTGTTAATTTTCTTTTTGTAAAAGAGATTAATTGTGTCTTTTATCAAAGTATAAGGCGTTAATAAAATTCCACGTCTTGACCACCATCCAGCAAATACATTTATTAGAAATGATTTTATTTTTTTATTTCTGCCACAATTCAAGCATAGAATTCTGTTTTCGGTTGTGTCATTACAAAAAAGGATTACTGAAACGATTGTGTTAAATTCCTGACCAGTTAATTTGCTTTCTTTTAGTCCGCAATTTGGGCATTTTAAATTTTCTATCTTTCGAATCAGCGTTTGCTTTTCAAAGTCAGTTAACGTATTGGTTTCTGCATCTACCCAAGTTATAAGTCTCTCGTCTAAATTTCTTTTTTCGATTTCTTCTTTTAAAATTCCGAGTACTTCTTTTCGTAATCCTTTAGACTCATTCCGAGCAATATTCTCAATTTTTGAATCTGAAAATCCTTTGTAATTTTCTTTTATTTCTTCGATACTATACATTCAGATTGAGTTCGGTTAAATTGGGTACAACTTATTTATATGAATACCTTTCATACTCTTATACTACTTATTTGGTGGTATAAGCGTACCTTTTTCACTTTTTTAGGTATCCTTATTTTTTTTCTTAAAACTCAAATCTAATTGTTTTTTATAAACTATCAAAAGGGTTTTTAATATTCGCCAATTTATTACTAGAAACATGTGTGTAAATCATTGTTGTTTTTGGGCTATTGTGTCCTAATAATTCTTGTATATATCGTATATCTGTTCCAGATTCTAATAAATGAGTAGCAAAACTATGTCGTAAAGTATGTAAAGTAACTCGCTTTTTAATATTAGCTTTAGTTACAGCTTTATGTAAAACTTTACGAGCACTTACTTGTGAGTATTGCTCATGATGCTGTCCTTCAAATAAATAGTTTTTAGGCTTGTAGATTTTGTAATAGGTGCGTAAAAGAGTTAAAAACGAATGCGATAACAAAGTATATCTGTCTTTTTTACCTTTAGCACTTTTAATATGAATTAACATTCTGGTACTGTCAATATCATTCACTTTTAAATTAATAGCTTCACCAATACGCAAACCGCTTGAATAAATTAAACTTAACAAGGTTTTATGTTTAAGATTTTGAATACTACTAAGCAATAATTTTATTTCTTCTAAACTTAATACTTCGGGTAATTTTTTGTCCTTTTTAGGTCTAATAATTTGCAACTCTTCTACAGCTAAACCTTTATAATTCAAATATTTTTTGATGCCATTTATACACTGGTTTTGATACGAAACAGATTTTTCTTTGCTCACAATAAAATCATAATTAAAAGCTTCTATACTTTTAGGAATAGTAAAATCAATTTTTTTTAAAGTACAATACCTCAAGTAATAGATGGTAACTTCCGTATACGTATTTACGGTGTTGTTACTTAATCTTTTTTGTGAAAGCCAACGGGTAAATTTTTCAATTTCTGCTTTTTGTACATCTGTAAGAGCGGGCAAGAATAAATGCTCTTTTGGTAAATTATTGATAACAGACCACGGAGTGTTATTTAAATGCTGAAAAATTAAATGAATATTTTCTTTAGTGTGGGATAGGTAAAAAGCTTTATGAGTTTGGCTCCAACGTAAATGAGGTAATTTTTTAATGTGGTCTTTAATTTCAGTATCATACTGAAATTTAAAAGCAATTTGTTTTAAACCTTTGTGGTTTATTAAATGTAAAATAATCTTTTTCATGCCCGATTAAAAATACGAAAAAGATTGGTATGAAATTTATTTTTTGGCTTTCTGAACTAATTCTAACTTCTCCAAAACAGTTTCTGTAGTAAATAAACCGTAATTGATAAATGCTTTTTTCTTTTCAATTTTATCAATAGTACCTACGGCATTTCCATCTTCTAATCGAACTCGGTCGCCCACTCTAAAAATGTATTCAGCCTTGGCCTTGGCTATTTTTTCAGCTTCAATTTCTTTTTCTTTTCTAACTTCAACAACCTTTTTAAGTACTTCTTGTTCTACTTTTTTAATAGCGTCTTTTTGTTTTTGTTCAGCTACTTTATCTTGTTTTTTCTCGGTTTTTGTCTTTTTTATAGGCGGATTCTTTTTAGTGTGCTTTGTTTTTTCAGCAGCTACCCATTTAAAGAAGTTGGCCGATAATTCTTTTTTATTATTGGTTTGGAAGTATTTATTTAAAAGTTCGTTTATCTTTCTTCCAAGCGTTAGCATACGTTGGTTATTATCGTATAACTCTTGGAAACCTTCTAATTTTTCACGAACTTTTTGCTCAGTTTCTTGTAAACTTTCAATTTTTTCTTGCTCTTTAGATTTTTGTTTTTCTAAAGTATCTGAAGTTTTTTGTAATCTATTGCGTTCTTTTTGTAATTTGGAAATGGTTTTGTCTAAACGCACTTTTTCACTCTCAACACGTTTTTTAGCACGATTGATTAAACTATATGGAATTCCGTTTTTTTGAGCCACTTCAAAGGTAAAAGAGCTTCCTGCTTGCCCAATAAATAGTTTGTACTTAGGTTCTAAAGTTCGCTCATCAAACTGCATATTAGCATTGGTAACGTTTTCTAACTCGTTAGCTAAAACTTTAAGGTTTGCGTAGTGAGTTGTAATGATTCCGAAAGCTTTTTTCTCATAGAACTCTTCTAAGAAAATCTCCGCTAACGCTCCACCTAACTCCGGATCAGAACCTGTACCAAATTCATCAATTAAAAATAAGGTATTATCGTTACATTTTCTGAGGAAATAACGCATGTTTTTTAATCGATAACTATACGTACTCAGTTGATTTTCTATGGATTGATTGTCCCCAATATCCGTTAAAATAGTGCTGAAAATAGTAGTTTCACTGCGTTCGTGTACCGGAATTAACAATCCGCTTTGCAACATTAATTGCAATAAACCAATGGTTTTAAGTGTAATACTTTTTCCTCCCGCATTCGGACCCGAAATAACAATAATTTGTTGTTTTTCATTCAGTTCAATGGTCTGCGGAATGGTTTCAATGCCTTGTTTTTTATTTTTTCTTGATAAAATAGGATGATAAGCATCGCGAAAAAGCACTTTTTTATGCTTAGAAATCTTCGGAAGCAAAGCATCTATCTCACGAGCATACTTAGCTTTTGCTCCAATTACATCTAAATGTGATAAGAAGATCAAATATTCTTTTAAAAGAGGTGTATATGGTCTGATTTCTTCAGCTAAAGAACGTAAAATCTTAATTACTTCTTGCTTTTCTTCATATAGTAAATTCTGTAATTCTCTACTATAAGCAAGTGTAGCTTGAGGAGCTATGTAAACAATATTTCCCGATTTAGACGACCCCAATAAACTTCCTTTCACCTTTCTACGATGCATAGCTAAAACAGCCAACACGCGTTGATTGTCAATAATGGTTTCTTTAATGTCGTCTAAATAACCACTAGCAATATTCTTACTTAAAGCTCTAGAAAAACTCTCCGAAATTTTACCACGAACATTGTTAATATCCTTTCGTATTTGTTTTAAAACCGGTGATGCATTATCAGCAACTTCACCATGAGAGGTAATAATTTTTTTAATAGCATCTGAAACAAAAGTGGTAAACTCAATGTTTTCACTTAATTCAAACAGCGTAGGGTAGTACTCGTTGAATTTTTTAAGGAATTTTTTTAACTCATTCACAGTATCTGTAACCGAAGCAATTTTTAAATAAGCATCCGTTTCTAAATAACTGTTTTCAATGGCTAAGCGTTTGATTGCTTCATAAATATTTTCAAATCCGTGATTCGGAATGCGATTTTCATTTTGAAAAGAAGCCAAGTATTCATTTACCAAATTCAGTTCAAAGAACAAGTTTTTTTTACTGGCTATTGGGTGAATTTTTGCCACTTCTTCTTTCCCTAAATCAGAAATACAAAACTCTGCAACCTGTTGTAAAACCGTTGTAAATTCTAAATCTTGAAGTGTTTTTTCTGAAATATTCGTTTTCAAATTCCTATTTTTGAGAGCACAAAAATAAGAAATAATGCAAGTAAATATTGCCGAAAGCTGGAAACATATTTTACAACCCGAATTTGAGAAAGCGTATTTTACAAATCTAGCTGATTTTGTGAAAGATGAGTATGAAAACAACATCTGTTATCCTAAACAAGAAGATATATTTTCGGCATTTAATTTATGCGATTTTGATAATGTGAAAGTGGTCATTATTGGTCAAGATCCGTATCATGGAGAAGGGCAAGCGAATGGTTTATGTTTTTCGGTGCATAACGAAATAAAACATCCACCATCTTTGGTGAATATCTTTAAAGAATTAGAAAAAGATTTAGGTGTGCCTTATCCTAAGTCTGGAGACTTATCAAAATGGGCAAAACAAGGCGTGTTATTGTTGAATGCTACTTTGACTGTAAGAAAAGGAAAGGCTAATAGTCATAAGAAATGCGGATGGAAATTATTTACAGATTTTGTGATAAATAAAATATCAGAAGAAAAAAATGATGTTGTTTTTTTGTTGTGGGGAGAGTTTGCTAAAAAGAAAGGAAAGTACATTGATGAGAATAAGCATCTTGTTTTAAAACATGGTCACCCATCACCTTTAAGTGCTAATAAAAATAAATGGTTTGGTAATAAGCACTTTTCACAAACCAATCAATTTTTAGTGTCTAAAGGAAAGAAACCTATCCAATGGTAATTTCAGGTAAAATAGATTCGTTGTAGTAAGGTAAAATAAGTGCGTCTAATATATCTTCGGTAACATCTGGGTATTGAACTTTGACTGTTTCTTTAGATTTTAACCATTTTTCAATTTTTGACAACTGTTTCTTGTTGAGTTTTTTCAATACCGGAACTCCCATTTCTTTTAAAGCTAAAGCATTGCATTGTTGTTCGTACTGATTTTTCATGGGTATTACCATTAGTTTTTTACGTAAATACAATGCTTCGGCAGGGGTTTCAAAACCAGCTCCACATAACACGCCATTTGATGAAGCTATGCTTTTTATAAAGTCTTTGCCATCAATAGGACGAATGGTGATGTTGTTATGCAGCTCAAATTGTTGTGTATGTTTGGAGAAAATTTCCCATTTAACATCTTTAAAAGTTGATAATAATTTGAGTAGTTTTTTATCTCCGTACGCAGGTAAATATACTGTGTAATGTCCTTTATTGGTAATGTTTCTGTGGCGAATTTCTTTTCTAATTATAGGTAAGAAAGTTGCAGAAGAATAGGTTTTAAAGTGAAATCCGAATTTGTTTTTAGCAGGAGCATAATATTTTAAAAGTAATTTCTCTAGTTTAAAGGTTCCGTATTTTGG
This sequence comes from Tenacibaculum sp. IB213877, assembly GCF_034043975.1. Classification (NCBI taxonomy): domain Bacteria; kingdom Pseudomonadati; phylum Bacteroidota; class Flavobacteriia; order Flavobacteriales; family Flavobacteriaceae; genus Tenacibaculum; species Tenacibaculum sp. IB213877. Next base: position 8,622 of record NZ_JAXCHH010000001.1, read on the forward strand.
GGCGTTATCATCTGCTACTGCGTTTTGATGACTTAAAGATATAAGCGGAACATTTTTTAATTTGCATGCCCAAGCAGAAACAGGCTCAAAATCGTTAATAACCAAGTCGTAGTCTTTTACGGGTAATGATTTTATTTCTTTTAATAGGTTTTTGATTTTTGTTTTCCGAAGGGTTTTCCAAAGGTCGATTCCACCTTTTTTTCCGAAGATAAAGCTCAAACCATATAACTTATATTTTACATCAAAAGGCAATTGAAGTTCGCATTGATAGCCACTAATTAATACATCTACTTCTGCACGTTTTTGTAAATGGGGTACTATTTCAATAGCTCTACTTGAGTGCCCGTTTCCGGTTCCTTGTATGGCGTATAAAATTTTCATTTTTTAGAAAATTTTTGAATGTTAAACTCAATCAACAACTCTTCAAATAACTGACTATTGGTTTGTTCAGCTTTTACCAATTCAAGATCATTTACTTCAATATCATTGGTTATTTTGTGTGCAATTTCATCTTTTTCATATTCATACAACTTCCATTGGTAATTGCTGTATTCTAAAGCAGTAAGGTTTTCAATCCAATCACCGGAATTTAAATAAATAGTTTCTCCTTTTTCATTTTGAATCACTCTCATTTCTGGTTGATGTATATGTCCGCACACTACATATTCATAATGATTGTCAATAGCAATTTCAGCAGCCGTAGTTTCAAAATTATTGATGAACTTTACCGCGCTCTTCACGCCGTTTTTAATTTTTTTACTGAAAGATAAACGCCCATAACCCAATTGTTCGCTCATCCAATTTACCGCAGTATTGATCATAATAAGCGTGTCGTAACCAAAACCACCTAGTTTTGCTAACCATTTGGAGTGTTGCATAGTAACATCAAACACATCACCGTGGAAAAACCATCCTTTTTTACCATCAATATCTAACACGAGTTTATTCACAATTTCAAAACTACCTAAACGGAAGCCTTTGAAGCGTCGTAACATTTCATCATGATTTCCGGTAATGTAATAGACTTTTGTTCCTGAAGTGATAAAAGACATGAGTTGCTTGATAACTTTCATGTGAGCCTTTGGAAAGTACCGTTTATTAAACTGCCAAATATCAATAATATCTCCGTTTAGAATAAGTATTTTCGGATTGATGGTTTTTAAGTAATTGTGTAATTCAAAAGCTCTACAACCAAAAGTGCCTAAATGAACATCAGAAATTACTACAATGTCCAGTTTTCTTTTTTTTATCTTCTTCATGATTAAGAATGTAGGTTAGTTTATGAATCAAGGAAAGAACCTTAATTTGAGTAGTTACAACGGTATAAAATGTACGTGTACTGATAACTTTTACAGTTTAATTTACCCAAAGTTAGGATTTATGTTAGGTGTTAGTGTAAAGCTTTAATTAATAGATTGTTAAGCGGAGGTTTTTAAATAGTGAAGTTTGTAAAATCTATGTAAATAAAATTAATGTAGGTTGTGATTTCTGAATTTAACTTTATCAATTAAAATCTAGGTTTAAACCACAATTCGGAATTGTTTTTTAACCATGAATTTGCTCTTTCTCTTATCGGGTGCAAGTTTGTTGTGTCTAAAAGAACTTTTAATGGAACTTCTTCAGGAGAAGTACAACCAGAGCAAACAGGTACAATTTTATCTGAATTTTTTATTTTGTTAATTAAGTTGATTTGGTTTATACTTAGTTTAATTAGTTTTCTTTTTGTTAGCTCATCACAAATTAAAACCGACATAAATTGCTTGCCCTTATTGTTTGATTTTAAATTTTTGCAAATTCTTTTATATTTCTTTTTTATTAGTAATAAATTATAATTCTTAACTAATGCGGTTAAACTTCCATTAGATGAACAACCAAATCCAATCATTTGTTTCCAATCGTATTCTATAAGGGGCGGTGGTGGTGGAGTGATGTTTGTTATAGTTATTAATTCCTTATTTTGTGAAGTTAAAGGTGAAATTGAAAGAGCGAATATGAGTATTAAAAAAATCTTTTTCATGTGTTAAATATAAAAAAACCACTCAAATTTTTGAGTGGTTTTAAAAAAGTATATTCTATAAGATTATTTGTTGTGTAACACCCATGTTCCTTTTTCTAATAAAGGAATGGCTTGTTTAAACTTCATTTCTTTTTCTTCACCGTTCATCACGTTTTTAATCGTTACTTTTTCATTACGACCAATTTTAGGTTGTTCTCTTACTACTGTTTCAACAACTTGTTGTTCTTGGGTTTGTTGCCCGCGAGCATTGCTAATAGCTTGTTGTGTTGAGTTTTGAACTTCATCTTTACGTAAGTCTAACTTCTCACGTTTTTGTTCACGAGCTTCAGAAATTTGAGATTCGTCTTGCGCAGGAAGTTTTCCTTTGAATAAGAACGATAATACTTCTTTATTTACTTTGTCAATAGTTTGTTGAAATAATTCAAACGCTTCAAACTTGTAAATTAATAACGGATCTTTTTGCTCATAGGTTGCATTTTGAACCGTTTGTTTTAATTCATCCATTTTACGTAAATGATCTTTCCAGTTTTCATCAATAATGGCTAGTGTGATGTTCTTTTCAAAGTCATTTACTAACGATTGTCCTTCTGTTTCGTAAGCTTCTTTTAAATTGGTTACTACACGTAAGGTTTTTGCTCCGTCTGTAAACGGCACTACAATACGCTCATATTTGTCACCTTCATTTTCAAATACATTTTTGATAACTGGGAATGCTTGTGAAGCGTTTCTTTCTTTATCTTCTTTGTAATGATCGGTTACAATTTCGTATAACTTATCTGTTAATTCCTTTTCAGATAAGCTGTTGAATTCATCTTCAGTTACTGGAGAGGTCATTGAAGAGAAACGAATTAACTCAAACTCAAAATTTTGGAAATCTTTAGTAGGTTTGTTTTCTTGTACAATTGAATTACAAGTATCATAAATCATGTTTGCAATATCAATTTGTAAACGTTTTCCATCTAAAGCATGACGACGACGTTTGTACACAAACTCACGTTGCGAATTCATTACATCATCATATTCTAATAAACGCTTACGAATACCAAAGTTGTTTTCTTCCACTTTTTTCTGAGCACGCTCAATTGATTTTGAGATCATTGAATGCTGAATAACTTCACCTTCTTTTAATCCCATTCTGTCCATCATTTTAGCAATTCTGTCAGAACCAAATAAACGCATTAGGTTATCATCTAATGCTACATAGAATTGAGAAGAACCAACATCTCCTTGACGACCTGCACGACCGCGTAACTGACGGTCTACACGACGAGAATCATGACGCTCTGTACCAATGATGGCTAAACCACCTGCGGCTTTTACTTCATCAGATAATTTAATGTCGGTACCACGACCTGCCATGTTTGTTGCAATGGTTACCTGACCAGGTTTACCGGCTTCAGCAACAATATCTGCTTCTTTTTTGTGTAATTTCGCATTCAGAATATTGTGAGGAATTTTACGCATTTGTAACATTCTTCCTAATAATTCTGAAATCTCAACAGAAGTTGTACCTACTAATACTGGGCGTCCTTGTTCTACTAATTGAACAACTTCTTCAATTACAGCATTGTATTTTTCACGCGTAGTTTTGTAAACTAAATCGTCTTTATCATCACGAGCGATAGGTTTGTTTGTTGGAATTTCAACTACATCTAACTTATAGATTTCCCAGAACTCTCCAGCTTCAGTAATAGCAGTACCTGTCATACCCGATAGTTTGCGGTACATCCTGAAATAATTCTGTAAGGTTACCGTTGCAAAAGTTTGCGTTGCATCTTCAATCTTTACATTTTCTTTTGCTTCGATAGCTTGGTGTAATCCGTCAGAGTAACGACGACCGTCCATAATACGACCTGTTTGCTCATCAACAATCATTACCTTGTTATCCACCACAACATATTCTACATCTTTTTCAAACACCGTGTAGGCCTTTAAAAGTTGGTTCATAGTGTGTATACGTTCACTTTTTACACTAAAGTCACGATATAATTCTTCTTTAAGCTCTGCTTTTTCTTCTGGAGTAGTATCACTTGCATCAATTTCACCAATTTTTACACTGATGTTTGGTAATACGAAGAAAGTATCGTTTTTAGTAACATCAGATAAGTGTGCAATACCTTTATCTGTTAAATCTATTTGATTGTTTTTTTCTTCAATGGTAAACCATAACTCTGCATCAACTTCCGGCATCAACTTGTTGTTGTCTTGCATGTAGAAGTTTTCTGTTTTTTGAAGAATTTGCTTTACACCTTCTTGTGATAAGAATTTGATTAATGCTTTATTTTTAGGAAGCCCTCGGTAAACTCTTAGTAATAAGAAACCACCTTCTTTGGTGTCTCCTTCTTTAATCAAACGTTTAGCTTCTGCCAGAACCCCCACTAAATACTTACTTTGTAAGGATACTAAATCTGCAACTAAAGGTTTAAGTTCATTAAACTCATGAAGATCTCCTTGTGGTACAGGACCAGATATGATTAATGGTGTACGAGCATCGTCAATTAAAACAGAATCTACCTCATCAATAATAGCATAATTTGGAGCGCGCTGTACTAAATCTTCTTTAGAACTAGCCATATTATCACGCAAATAATCAAAACCAAATTCGTTATTGGTTCCGTAAGTGATATCTGCATTGTATGCTTTTCTTCTTGCTTCAGAGTTTGGTTGATGAAAATCAATACAATCGGTACTTAAACCATGAAATTCAAAAATTGGAGCCATCCACGCACGGTCACGTTTAGCTAAGTAATCGTTAACGGTAACAACGTGTACACCTTTACCACTTAAAGCATTTAAGTATACAGGTAGGGTAGAAACTAAGGTTTTACCTTCACCTGTCATCATTTCTGCAATTTTACCTTGGTGCAGAACTGAACCACCTATTAACTGAACATCATAGTGGATCATATCCCAAGTAACATCTTTACCGGCAGCGTCCCAAGAATTTGCCCAAAAAGCTTTATCATCCTCTAAAGTAATGTGTTCTCTATCTGCCGATAATTCACGGTCAAATGGAGTAGCGGTTACTTCAAGTTCAGAATTGTTAGCAAAACGTTTTGCAGTCTCTTTTACTACTGCAAATGCTTCTGGCATAATATCTAATAAAACATTTTCAGAGGCTTGGTACGCTTCGTCTTTCAGTTTATCTATTTCTGCATAAATATCTTCTTGACGATCAATGTGTGCGGTTTTTGCTTCGGCTTCTAAAACTTCTATCTGTTCGTCGAAAGTTTTTGTAGCGTCTTTGATTTTTGATTTAAATTCTATTGTTTTAGCACGTAACTCATCATGAGTCAAGTTTTCTAAAGTTGCTTCAAAAGCTTTTACTTTAGTAATAATAGGTTGTAATTCTTTTAAATCTTTTTCTTGTTTATCTCCTACAAATAGTTTTATAATAGAGTTTAAAATGCTCATGTTTTATGTATATTATTTTCCGATGAATCGGTTATGTCATTAGTTTAGGGGGTTAAAAGTAAACAAAAAAAAAGCCTCAAATGAGACTTTTTAATGTTTATTTTTAGTTTAGTATTCGTCTTCGTTCCAAAGATAATCCTCTTCTGTAGGATAATCTGGCCAAATCTCTATAATAGAATCATATGCATCACCTTCATCCTCTATTTCTTGTAAATTTTCTACTACTTCTAAAGGAGCTCCAGTACGAATAGCATAATCTATTAATTCGTCTTTAGTGGCTGGCCAAGGGGCATCTGCTAAATATGATGCTAATTCAAGTGTCCAATACATTTCTTTATCAGTTTATATATTTTCTTGCAAAAATAAAATTTAAACTTAAAAAGTCAAGTTTTTTTTAATAAATCTCATGTCTGTTAAAAAAAAGAACTTATTTACAGTTTATTAGGTATCCATTTTACCTCTTCTGCTTGCAAATATTTAGTCAACTTTCGTGCCAATACAAAAAGATAGTCAGATAGTCTGTTTAAATACATTATAATATTAGGGTCTATACCTTCCTCATCATGTAAGGCAACCGATAATCGTTCAGCTCTACGGCATACACAGCGAGCTACATGACAGAATGACACGGTTTGATGTCCTCCTGGTAAAATAAAATGTGTCATAACAGGTAATGAGTTATTCATTTCATCAATTTGATGTTCTAAAAATTGAATAGATTTAGCATCTATTTTAGGAATATTCAATCTTTCTTTTCCATTTTTTAATGTTTCTTTTTCAGGCGGAGTAGCTAACATGGCACCTAAAGTGAATAATTCATTTTGAATTTTCAGCAAACTTTCTTTAGAATGATTGTCTATTGCTTGGTCACGAACCAAACCTATATATGAATTTAGTTCATCTACAGTACCATAGCTTTCTATTCGTAAATGATATTTGGGTACACGAGTACCACCAAATAATGAAGTAGTTCCTTTATCGCCTGTTTTGGTGTAAATTTTCATGTGTGTGTTTTGAAAGGTGAAAATACTAAATCTTCTTTTTAAAAATTTAGTTTATCAAGTATATATTCCGGACATCGAGTTGGTCGATTGGTTGTATTGTTAATAAATGCTAAAACGGTATTGCCCGTACAAATAAGCTCGTTATGTTGATTGGTGATTTCATAATCGAATTCAATTTTAACAGCAGGCTTCTTTTTAAGGTACGTAGTTACTGTTAAAACATCATCGTACAATGCAGATTTTAAATATTTACAACTCAGTGAAATTACGGGTAACATTATTCCTGTTTTTTCCATATATTTGTACGTAACGCCCATAGAGCGAAGCCATTCTGTACGCCCAATTTCAAAGAATTGTGCATAATTTCCGTGGTACACAACTCCCATTTGATCGGTTTCTGCGTATCGGACTCTAAAAGATGATGAATGTTGATGCAAGGTTAGTTTTGTTTTTTTAATACGCGAATCTTACATAAAAAATAATTAAAAATCAATAGCGTTTTCATTTTTTTATACTAAAAATTATTCACACTTTTGTTCATCCGTACAGGGAGAAAGTGGAATGCCAATTCCATCTAGTATTAACCAAATTAATCATCTGTTATACCACAAATGAATAGAACTGCTGAATCAGTATGGATGCAATGTTTGTCTTTTATTAAAGACAATATTAAACCCCAAGCGTATAAAACTTGGTTTGAACCAATCAAACCAATTAAATTATCGGGAGAGGCATTGACCATTCAGGTTCCAAGTAAGTTTTTTTATGAGTGGTTAGAAGAACACTATATCAAATTATTACGAGTGGCTTTGGTGAGAGAATTAGGGGAGCAAGCTAAATTGATTTATGATGTACGTATGGAAAATACGTACAGTAGTAATAGTCCACAAACAGTTAAAATTCCTAGTGCAAACAGAAACCCGCTAAAACCGCAAAAAGTTACGGTTCCTATTGAGTCTAAAAGAGAATTAAAAAATCCATTTGTAATTCCAGGACTTCAAAAGGTAAAAATAGAATCTCAACTCAATCCAAATTATAATTTTAACAATTTTGTTGAAGGAGACTCTAACAGGTTGGCAAGATCTGCAGGTATGGCAGTAGCTAACAAACCTGGAGGGACATCTTTTAATCCGTTACTGGTTTATGGAGGAGTAGGGTTAGGAAAAACACATTTAGCACATGCTATTGGTGTTGAAATTAAAGATAAATATCCTGATAAGACAGTTTTATATATTTCATCTGAAAAATTTACACAACAATTTATTGATTCAGTAAAATCGAATACAAGAAATGATTTTATTCATTTTTATCAAATGATTGATGTGTTGATTATTGATGATGTTCAGTTTTTATCAGGGAAAGCAGGAACACAAGACGTGTTCTTCCATATATTTAACCATTTGCATCAAAATGGAAAGCAGGTAATTTTAACTTCTGATAAAGCGCCTGTAGATATGCAAGATATTGAGCAACGATTATTATCTCGTTTTAAATGGGGACTATCTGCTGAATTGCAAAGTCCTGATTATGAAACACGTATTTCTATTCTTCAAAATAAATTATATAGAGACGGAGTAGAAATGCCAGAGGATATAGTTGAATATATTGCAAAAAACATTAAGTCTAACGTTAGAGAGTTGGAAGGGGTTATCATTTCTATGATTGCTCAGGCATCTTTTAATAAAAAAGAATTCACGCTAGATTTAGCACGCCAGATTGTAGATAAGTTTGTTAAAAATACAAAGAAAGAAGTTTCGGTAGAATACATTCAAAAAGTAGTATCTAAATACTTTGATATGGATGTAGCTACGTTGCAGTCAAAAACTAGAAAAAGACATGTGGTACAAGCACGTCAATTAGCTATGTATTTTGCAAAGCGTATGACCAAGTCTTCTTTAGCTAGTATTGGTAGTCAAATAGGGCAGCGAGATCATGCTACAGTATTACATGCGTGTAAAACGGTTGATAATTTAACTGAAACCGACAAGCAGTTTAGAAAATACGTAGACGATTTAACAAAAAAACTTACATTTTAATTCTTTTTATTATGAAAATACTAATGGTTTGTTTGGGGAATATTTGTCGTTCGCCATTAGCCGAAGGTATTTTAAAATCTAAAGTAAATTCAGCTAAAGTTTTTGTTGATTCTGCTGGTACTTCAGGATATCATCAAGGAGAATTGCCTGATTCGCGTTCTATCGCTACTGCTAAAAAAAGAGGAATTGATATTACCGATCAGCGATCAAGACAGTTTTTAATTGCTGATTTTGATAGTTTTGATTGGATTTATGCGATGGATGAGAGTAATTACAGGAATATAATTAGTTTGAGTAGAGGAGAAGAAGATACACAAAAAGTAAAAATGATTTTGAATGAAGCTGAGCCTAACTCAAATTTAAGTGTGCCAGATCCTTACTACGGAGGAGATAAAGGGTTTGATAATGTGTTTGATATGTTAGATGAGGCGTGTGAAATCATTGCTTCTAAAATTATAGACAAATGAGAGGAAAACTCTATTTAATACCTACTACTTTAGGAGATACAGAACCTTTAGAAGTAATGCCACTTTCAGTTAAGAAAGTAGTAGAAAGGTTAGATTATTTTATAGTTGAGAATGAAAAATCAGCTAGACGATTTATCAAAAAAATAACACCTAACAAATCACAACCATCTTTAAAGTTAATGTTGTTAGATAAGTACTCTGATGAGTTGGAAGTGCGAAATTATTTAGATGTTTGTGAGCAAGGTATATCTATAGGCGTTTTATCAGATGCGGGTGTTCCGGCTGTGGCAGATCCTGGTGCAAGTGTTGTTAGATTAGCACATCAAAAAGGAATACAAGTAGTGCCGTTAGTTGGTCCTTCATCTATATTAATGGCAATAATGGCTTCAGGTATGAATGGCCAAAGCTTTGCGTTTAACGGATATTTACCTATTGATAAAGCTACACGAAAAAAATCAATCAAAGACCTTGAGCGATTATCTAAAGAGAAAGACCAATCTCAAATATTCATAGAAACTCCTTATCGTAATGAAAAATTACTTGATGATTTACGAGCAACATTACAGCCTACTACACTTGTATGTGTAGCATGTGATATTACGCTCCCTACCGAGTATATTAAAACACTTACAGTAAAAGAGTGGAAATCTGAAAAACCAGATTTACACAAACGACCTGCAATATTTATCATTCATCAATAAACACCATGGTTTAAACCGTAGCGAATCTGTTTGCTTTGATGTGTGAAACATCAAAACCACCAAAATCTTCTAAATACGATTCAATTGTAGTACCAAAAGCGTCTTGAAATTGATAATTACCGTAAGAACGTAAGAATTTTTTTACATTACCAGCACCAGCTAAATGTGCAGCTGCTAAAATACCAGATTCTGTAATGGTAATACCTTTAATTCTTTTGCCTGTAAAACGTTTAATGTCTTTGCGAAGAATCCATTTGTTTACCTTACATAGTGCAGTGAAAGCCCTTTCCTGTAGTTCAGGGTTTTTCAAAAAATGTTCGGTGTTATAAATTTTAAATCTTCGTAAAGTGCCTTTACCAAATTGGTATTTGCCTAAGTATCCTAGTTCGTTTACAATCCTGTACTTTCCTTGAGATTCTTTAAAAGCTAAAGCTTCTTTAAATCCAACGAAATCTTTCTGTAAAAAGGGGATTGCAACGTTATTGTTGCTTTTTACTGAAGAACTTTTTGAAGTAATTTTTTCTTTTTCCTTCGGATGAATTGTAAAACTTGTTAAGATAATAAATCCTAATAAAAGTTTTAATTTTCTGATAACAATTTACTTTCTGTTCAGCGGGGCAAAGTTACAATAAATTCTTAATGTTAGGTAGAATTATTTTTTTTGTATCTTAATAGGTTTGAAAAGTTAGACGCAAAAAACAGTTTTTTTTAACAATATAACATTATAACGGAGTTTTTTGTGTTATATTGTTTAGGTTAAGGTTAATAAATTGTAAATAAAAATTTGTTAAAATTTATCTATTTATTCCTTGTTGACTTATCCAGCGTTGATATTTTGCCGCATTTCGGTTGTGTTGCGAAAGAGAAGTAGCAAATTCATGATACCCAATCTTTTCAACACTAGCACACATATAATAGTAATTATGTTGTGCCGGATTTAATACTGCATCTATAGCAGTTACGTCTGGCATTGCAATTAAAGAAGGTGGTAAACCAATATTTTTATAAGTGTTGTATGGTGAGTTTATAGTTAGGTCTTTATTCAACACTCTTTTAATAACTGTATCCTGACCATATTTTTCTTTTAAACAATAAATGATGGTGGGATCTGCTTGTAAAGGCCAGCCACTTTTTAATCTATTTAAGTATAAACCTGCCACTAAAGGTCGTTCATCTTTTTTAGCGGTTTCTTTTTGAACTATAGAAGCTAAAGCAATCACCTGGCCTTCTGTCAAACCTAATTTTGTTGCTTGGTTTAATCGAGTAGTATTCCAAAATCTATTGTATTCTTTTAGCATGCGGTCTCTAAAGCTTTCGGCAGAAGTATTCCAGTAAAATTCATACTGATTAGGAATATACATACCTAAAACTGTTTTTTCATTAAAATCATTTTCAGCTAAAAAAGCACTATCTCTCATCGCAGATAATAAAGACAAGCTATCAGCCTCAACTTGTTGTGCAATTCTACCGGCTAGATTTTCTAAAGTATTTTGGTTGTTAAAAGAAACTTTAATAGGTGTTTGGTTTCCAATTCTTAGCATGTTTACCAAACTGTTCAAATTCATCCCTTTTTTTAGAACGTACATGCCGCCTTTAGGTGTATTGTATTTCTTTTTATTGGCAACCCATTCAAAATTGTCTGTATTTTTTATGTACGGACTTATAGCTTGGGTAACATCATCAAGAGTAGAGTTGGATTTGATATAGATTTTAGCGTCTTGTGTAACTGCTTTTCCGTATATCTTTTGATAAAAATTTAAACCTATAATACCTCCGACTACTAGAAGTCCGATTACAATGTAAATGATTTTATTTTTCATTAATTAATTGAAATAAAATTTCGTCTTTAAAATTTCCGTGGCTAAAAATCCAATCTTTCTTTATGCCTACTTCTTTAAAATTTTGTTTTTGAAATAATAACAAACTTTTTTCATTGTCAGAAGTAATATTAGCATACAATTGATGCAAATGTAAGTGTAAAAAACTATACTTTACAAGTAATTGTATAGCTTCAGAAGCAAAACCGTTCCCTTGAAAATCGGTATGAATTAAAATACCAATACCTGCACGTTTATGATGTGGTTCAAAATCAAACAGATCAATCATACCAATAGGTTGGTTAGCTTTGTTTTCTTCAATAATTAAACGAAGTTGTTTTGCCTCATAAATATCTAAATGACTATTTTCAAGATATTGCTTAAGTAAAAATTTTGAAAATGGTTTTTGAGTATGACTGATCTCCCAAAAAGATTCATCATTTTCAGTTTTAAATAAAAACTCTAAGTCTTCAGGTTCTAAAGCGCGTAAGTTGATATGTTTTCCTGATAAGGTTTGCATTAAATTTCAATATTACCTGAAAAAACAAATTCAGCAGATCCGATAAGATGAACGTTAGTATACTTGCCATTATTGTATTCAAAAGAAACCGATAGTTTTCCTCCTTCAACCAACATGTTAATTGTGTTCGCTTTTGTTTTTTTACTACTATGCATAGCCAATGCAACAGCTGTAACGCCGGTGCCACATGCCAAGGTTTCATCTTCTACACCTCGTTCGTAAGTACGAACTCTATAAGTGTTATCATCAATATTTTTCACAAAATTTACATTGCTACCTTCAGTGCCGTAAATTTCGTGTCTTATTTTTCTTCCTTCGTTATAAACATCAAAATTCTCAATATCATCGACTAATTGTACATGATGAGGAGATCCTGTGTTAGTAAAAATATAGCTTTGAAAAATGTCAACTTTTTCTACGTCAATCATTTGTAACGACACAATGTCATCTTTAAGTATAGCGTGGTGTATACCATCAATAGCCATAAAAGTTGTGTCAGTTTCAAACAAGCCTAACTTTTTGGCAAAGGCAACTATACATCTTCCTCCATTACCACACATAGTACTTTCGTTGCCATCGGCGTTATAATACACCATTCTAAAATTGGTTTGCTCATCATCTTCTAACAAGATTAATCCATCTGCACCAATACCAAAATGACGATCACATAATTTTTTTACAATTTTTGTGTTATATTTTGGAAAGGTTTTTGCTCTATTATCAATCATAATAAAGTCATTACCTGTACCCTGATATTTAAAAAATGTTAGATTCATAGGGAGACAAAGATACGTATTTCAATATGAAATTACAGGTGTTAAATAGCGGTTAAAACTTGTTAAAAAGGCGTTAAACAGATTTTAGCCATTTGTTAAAATTGTATATTTGATCATATAAATAAATTCAAGCAAATGAAGAAAATATTAGGTATTTTAGGAGTAGCCTTTTTAGGAGGTGCCATGGCGCTTGGAGGCTACAAATTATTTTTTGAACAACCAATAATTGTTGAGCAAACTTCAGAGCCAACGCTACAAACTGTAAAAGCTAGTTATACGCCAACGGTCATTAATTCATCGTCGGTACCTACTAATTTTACAGAGGCCGCCGAAAAAACGGTACATGCTGTTGTACATGTTAAAAACACAGCAATTAAAGAAGTGTACAATCCGTTTGAAGAGTTTTTTGGTGGTAACGGACGTAGGAAGCAGCAACAAGTGGGTACCGGTAGTGGTGTAATCATTTCTCAAGATGGATATATTATTACCAACAACCATGTTATTGATGGAGCTACCGATTTAGAAATTACTTTAAATAACAGAAAAAAAGTAAAAGCAGAATTAATTGGTACAGATAAAAGTAATGATATTGCCTTATTAAAAATAGATTATGATGGTGAGTTGCCATACATCCCTTTTGGTAATTCAGATAATGCCAAAATAGGCGAGTGGGTGTTAGCGGTTGGAAATCCATATAATTTAACATCTACCGTAACTGCAGGTATTATTAGTGCAAAAGGACGCGATTTAGATGGAAATGGAATTACAGATGCATTTATTCAAACAGATGCAGCAGTAAATCCTGGAAATAGTGGAGGAGCTTTGGTAAATACAAGAGGAGAGTTAATTGGAATTAACACAGCTATTACATCTAGAACAGGTTCGTATATTGGGTATTCGTTTGCGGTGCCTTCAAACATTGCTAAAAAGATCATTGATGATATTTTAGAGTTTGGAGATGTACAAGAAGCATTAATGGGGATTGAATATGCTCCGCAGGAAGATCAAATTCAAGGAGTGAAAATTTCTAAGGTAACAACCGAAGGAGGAGCAGAAAAAGCAGGTTTACAAGAAGGAGATATTATTAAAAAAGTCAATAATGTAAATATTGAAAAGTTTTCTGACTTAAGAGGACAGTTAACTGCCAGAAGACCTGGAGATAAAGTAGCCGTTACTGTTTTAAGAGATGGTGAGAATATAGAAAAAGTAGTTACACTTGGTAAAAAAGATTATGTTGAAATTTTAGAATTGTCACTAACGCTAAAAGATTTAACTAAAAGCGAACTAAAAAAACACAATATTAAATCAGGAGCCAAAATAGCTAAAAATTTAAATCCTTATTTAACTCATTTTGGTGTAAAAGAAGGATTTATTATCACAAAAATTAATAAAACTATAGTAGTTGATGCTTTAGATGCTAAGCGTAAATTAACAGCTGCTAATAGAAGTAATAAACCTTTATTTATTGAGGTGATTAATTTAAGCGGACAAAGTGAACGTTATGCATTCAATCAATAAATATTAAATTTTAGATTAGGTTAGTTTGAAAACTCGATTTTGACACATCAAAATCGAGTTTTTTTCTTTTTTTAAAAATGATTAGCGAAATCGTTTGAAATTAATACTTTTGCACAAAATTTTTTAATTAGCACAACACAACACCACACAACTATGTCAACAATAGCAAACTACGAAAAAGAAGTTGCAGGTCAAGCTCAGGTAAGAAGAGCTACCACAGAGTTTATTAACATTGTAAATGATTTATGGTACGATAAATCTATCGAATTAGTATTGTTTAGAAATCCGTTAGTAGACAAAAGAGCTAGTGAAGTATTGAATTTAATAGACTATGCAGGAGCATTTGTTGCTAAGCCTATTTCAATTTATGATGCTTTAGAGATTGCTAAAGCTATTCAATCTACCAATTTACCTCCTTCAAAATTAGATATTGGTAAATTAGCTTACGAGTGCCACTTAAATGAGAATAAGTGCGATGATAAAGTAGCTTTTGTAAAAGATCAATTAAAAGATGCTACTCAAGCTTCTGAAATTAAACCAAAAGATGTTGTTTTATATGGTTTTGGACGTATTGGTCGTTTATTAGCGCGTGAGTTGAGTACTAAAATGGGTAAAGGGTCTCAATTACGTTTAAGAGCAGTAGTCACTCGTGGAGAAATTACGCAATCAGTTTTAGAAAAAAGAGCGTCTTTATTAAGTATTGATTCGGTTCATGGAGATTTTTTAGGTACTGTACAGGTGGATGCTGATAACAATGCCTTAATTATCAATGGTACTACTGTGTATATGATCTCAGCAAATGTGCCTGAAGATATTGATTATACCCAATATGGTATTAATGATGCTTTAGTAATTGATAATACAGGAGCTTTTAGAGATAAGGAGGCTTTAAGTCGTCATTTAAAAGCAAAAGGAGCGAGCAAGGTGTTGTTAACTGCACCAGGTAAAGGAGTTCCAAATATAGTACACGGAGTAAACCATTTAGAAAATGATCCTGATAAAATTGATATTTTCTCGGCTGCTTCTTGTACTACCAATGCTATCACACCTGTGTTAAAGGTTATCGAAGATAACTTCGGAATAAAAAAAGGACACTTAGAAACGATTCATGCCTATACCAATGATCAAAATTTGGTAGACAACATGCATAGTAAATACCGTAGAGGTAGAGCTGCTGCTTTAAACATGGTAATTACTGAAACAGGTGCAGGTAAAGCTGTATCAAAAGCATTACCGGCATTAGAAGGTAAATTAACTTCAAATGCTATTCGTGTTCCGGTACCAAACGGATCGTTAGCGGTATTAAATTTACAATTAAATACAAAGGTTACTACTGAAGCTGTTAATGCTATTATGAAGCAATATGCGTTGGAAGGTGAGTTAGTTGAACAAATAAAGTATGAGTTGAGTAACGAGTTAGTATCGTCTGATATTGTTGGAACAACTGCACCATCAATCTTTGATAGTAAAGCAACAATTACTGATGGAGATACCATTGTAATTTATGTGTGGTATGATAATGAGTATGGATATTCTCATCAAGTAATGCGTTTAGCAAAACATATAGCAAAAGTTCGTAGATATACCTATTACTAGGAAACAAACAACTAATATCTCAAAGCGAAGTTTAAATACTTCGCTTTTTTTGTTGAAAAATGTTGTAGCCAGAATAAATTCCACCATAAAACTTTCCTTAAATTAGCCGAAATTCAATTTCAATGAAAAGAATACTACTATCTTTTTTATTTTTACTTCTGATGATGAAAAGCTACGCACAAAACAATACATTACCCTATTATGAAATACCCGAAGCTGCGGAAACATATACAGCAGGAAGTGTATTGAGTAGAATGATTGACGGATTAGGCTTTCGATACTATTGGGCAACCGAAGGATTAACTGAAAAAGATCTACAGTTTCAACCTAATTCAGAGGCACGTACCACTGAGCAAACCATTGATCATATTGTAAATCTATCACAAGTAGTGGTGAATGCAGCATTGAAAGTAGCAAGTGATCAGTTTGATTTTTCGCAGTTATCGTTCACTGATAAAAGAAAAAAAACCTTAGAAAACTTAAAGAAAGCCAGCGATATTTTAAAGACAAGCGAAGATATATCACAGTTTAAGATCATATTTAAAAGAGGAGAGAACACATCAGAATTTCCTATGTGGAATGCTATAAATGGTCCCATTGCTGATGCACTTTGGCATACGGGACAAATAGTTTCTTTTCGTCGTTCATCGGGTAACCCGTTACCAAAAGGAGTAAATGTGTTTACAGGAACTTATAAAAACAATAAGTAAATGAAATATTTTTTTCTAAGTTTTATTTTATCACTGCTACTATTTTCTTGTGAGTCTAAGAAAAAAGACACTAAAAGAGAGATAAGAGAAGTAATTGATAAAGATGTTATTACAGAGAAACAGCTTCCTAAAAAAATAAATATTAAATATTTTGAGGAAGAATCAGCTATAGATATACTTATCGATAGAGAAGAGTTAAAAACATATTTAGACTTTGAATTTAACTATGATAAGTTTGAAGTAAGAAAAGAAAATAATAAAGACCAAATTTCATATTACAATAAAAACTTTAAAGTTTTTATTAGTAAGAAAATATATGATAAAAGTCAAAAAGTTAATGATGGAGATTATTATGGTGTGAACTATGATACACCAAATGAAGTTGTTAGTTCTGTTGAGATATTATTTAAAGATCAAAAAATTGGACTTGATAAAGTATATTTTAAGGATTTAGCGGAGCCAGATTTTACTAGGTCAAATGTATATCAAATTGATGATAAAAATATAATAATTGAAATGAATAATAGTGATGGAGCAGGAGGCTATGCTGCTTATTTTTTTATAAATAATAAAGGAGAAGTTGAACGATATATTGTTTTTCCATAAATGATGAATATCCAACAAAGAATACAAGAGCTTAGAGACGAACTTAATCAACATAATTACAATTATTATGTGTTAGATAAACCTACCATTAGCGATTATGAGTTCGATGTAAAAATTAGAGAATTACAAGAGTTAGAAGATAAATATCCGGAGTTTTATGACCCGAATTCCCCTACACAACGTGTTGGAGGAGAAATAACCAAGAACTTTGAAACGGTTACCCATAAAAGCAGAATGTATTCATTGGATAATTCGTATTCTAAAGAAGATCTGATCGATTGGGAAAAGCGTTTGCATCGACTTTTAGGTGTTGCAGATATTGAGTATACTTGCGAGTTAAAGTACGATGGAGCTTCTATCAATTTAACCTATGAAAACGGACAGTTGGTGAGTGCTGTTACGCGTGGTGACGGAATTCAAGGAGATGATGTAACTACCAATATCAAAACAATTAGGTCAATTCCGTTAGTGGTGAACACTAATTTTGCTAGCGACTTTCAAATGAGAGGTGAAATTATTTTACCGTTAGAAGGTTTTAACAAAATGAATGAAGAACGTATTGATATTGGCGAAGAACCTTACAGGAATCCGCGTAACACAGCTAGTGGAAGTTTAAAATTACAAGATAGTGCTGAGGTAGCGAAGCGTCCGTTAGATTGTTTATTGTATCATTTGGTGGATGAAGGTCAACATTATGCTACGCATTTTGAAAGTTTGGATAATGCGAGAAAAGCCGGATTTAAAGTTCCGGATACGCTTAAAGTATGTAAAAATCTAGAGGAGGTTTTAGAATTTTTAAACTATTGGGATGTTCATAGGCATGATTTGCCTTACGAGACTGACGGAGTGGTGGTGAAGGTGAATAGTATTCAATACCAGGAAGAACTGGGATATACAGCCAAAGCTCCGCGTTGGGCAATTGCCTATAAATTCAAGGCTGAACAGGTTTCTACCGTTTTAAATGAAATTAGTTATCAGGTAGGACGAACCGGAGCCATTACGCCTGTGGCGAATTTAGAACCTGTGTTATTGGCAGGAACCATAGTGAAAAGAGCATCGCTGCATAATGCAGATCAAATTGAAAAATTAGATGTAAGAGTAGGTGATACGGTTTATGTGGAAAAAGGTGGTGAGATCATTCCTAAAATTATGGGCGTAGATCTAACAAAAAGACCAGCCGATTCTCAACCTACGCAATATGCCACACATTGTCCTGTTTGTCATACCGAATTGGTGAGAACCGAAGGAGATGCAAAGCATTATTGTCCGAATGAATTTGGTTGTGCACCTCAAATTACCGGTAAAATTCAGCATTTTATCAGTAGAAAAGCCATGGATATTGACGGTTTAGGTTCAGAAACAGTTGAGTTATTACATAAAGAAGGATTGATTCGTAATTACGCCGATTTATATGATTTAACTGTAGATCAAGTTATTCCATTGGAAAGAATGGCAGAAAAATCTGCTCAAAATATGATTGACGGAATAGAAAAATCGAAAGAAATTCCGTTTGAAAAAGTATTGTTTGCACTCGGAATTCGATTTGTAGGTGAAACCGTAGCTAAAAAACTAGCAAAACACTTTAAATCCATAGATAATTTAATGAATGCTTCTTTTGAAGAATTGATAGCTGTGGATGAAATTGGTGATAAAATTGCTGAAAGTGTAATCCAATTCTTTGATGACAAAGCAAATGTTGAGTTAGTTAACCGATTGAAAAATTACGGAGTACAGTTAGAGATATCCGCTGAAGAACAAGCTAACCAAACGGACAAGTTATCAGGTAAAGTGTTTGTGGTTTCCGGAGTGTTTCATCAAATGAGTAGAAATGAACTGAAGAAAGCAATTGAAGATAACGGAGGAAAGGTAAGTAGCTCTATATCTAAAAAAACGTCATTTATTGTAGCGGGAGATAACATGGGACCGAGTAAATTGGCAAAAGCACAAGATTTGGGTATCGAAATTATATCTGAAGATGATTTTATTAATATGATTCAATAATATGAAGCATAAAATCAGTAAGTTTTTAATCAATAGTTTTATCGTTTATGTGCTTCTAAATATTACCGTGGTGCTATTAGATAAAAAGTATGAATATCAGTTAAAATCTTTTGATAAGAATAATGATGGCTTTTTTCAATCATCAGAAATAAATGAAGATCAAAAAGCAGCAATGAAAAAGGTAACCAATGATACTGCAAGAAATTTAGCGCCTTTTACTTTAATACCATTTTCGCTTCTTATTGGGAGTCTAACTATCTTAAAAATTAAAAAATAATGACCAAACAAACTAAAATTCTAATCGCATCCATTGCTTTTTTATTAGTGTCAGCATTTGAAATATATGCTGTAGCAACCCATAACTTAAACATAGAAATGATTTTTAAACCGTTATTAATGACAACGCTTGCGGTTATTTATCTTTTTTCGGTTAAAAAACCTAGTTTTTGGTTTTTATCAGCATTGTTCTTTTCGTTTTGGGGCGATGTTTTTTTGTTATTCAAAGACAAATTTTTTGTTTTTGGACTTGCATCTTTCTTACTTGCGCATGTTCTGTATATAAAAATTACAGCAGGCTTTCTTAAAAAAGAATCGTTTGGGAAAATAGCAATAGCATCAGTTCCGTTTGTAATTTATTTATTGGGTTTATTATTCTTGATTAAAGACAATTTAGGAGATATGTTAATTCCTGTAATTGTGTATGGAATCACAATTTCATCATTCGGAGCTGTGGCCTTACTAAATTATATGAGCAATAAATCAACGGCTAATTTGTGGCTTTTCTTAGGAGCTATTATCTTTATTACTTCGGATAGTTTAATTGCTATTAATAGGTTTTATGAATCAAAAGCTATGTATGGCATTATAATTATGGTAACCTATATTGTTGCACAGTATTTAATTACTAAAGCAATGATTGTTAAAACGCAGCAAGGAGAGTTATAAAAACGGAATTTCCTTTCGATTTAAATACAATAAAGTTCCTCCGGAAAGTAGGGTAATGATTGCCATAATAAATAAGGTGCCACCGTCATTGTTGTGTTCAATACCTATTTTAGTGAGGTGAGAAAAAATAGCGCCTGCCATTAATCCAATAGTTAAAAAAGCACCCAACCAGGTTTTTGAAGGAATAAAAAGTAACACGGAAGCGACTAACTCGATAATGCCTGTACCAATACGCATAAAAGCTTCGTTATTTCCTGCAATTTTGGTAAATAAATCTACGCTTTCTTGAGCTCCTGTAAACTTAAAAAACAAGGTTTGCAGCATGATAATAGCAGCTATTAACTTTAAAAATAGTGGTACGTATTTTTTCATATTGATTGAGTTTTGGTTCCTTGTTTTAGACGCACTTTTAAAACAAGCTTACAATCAATATGAAAATTTATAATTGCTATTTATACCAAAATAGTGGTTCCTTTTGAAGATTTATTATTGTCTTCATCAAAGTAAAAATCAACTCTACCTAAGTTAATTCCATATGCTCCCACTTGATTAACTAACATGTTTTTATCAGCTACATTTTTAACAATGGTAGGTTTAGGTAAGAAAGTATGGGTATGCCCACCAATGATCAAATCGATGTTTTTGGTAACTTTTGCTAAGTTTAAATCAGAGATTTTATCAGGATTGTTTTTATAGTAATACCCAAGATGCGATAGACAGATAATTAAATCACATTTATGTGTGTTTTTTAATTCGTTGGTAATGTCTTGTGTAATTTCAACAGGATCAAAATACTTGGTTTCTTTATACATTTTAGGATCTACTAAGCCATCTAACTGAATTCCTAACCCGAATATCCCGATTTTAACACCATCTTTTACAATGATTTTATAAGGCTTTACATGAGTGTCTAAAACGGTGTTAGAAAAATCGTAATTAGCAGAAACAAAATCAAACTTTGCATTGGGTAACTGTTTGTATAATCCGTCAATTGAATTATCAAAATCATGATTCCCGATGGTAGCTACATCATATTTTAGCATACTCATCAGCTTAAACTCTAATTCACCTCCAAAATAATTAAAATAAGGTGTGCCTTGAAAAATATCACCAGCATCTAATAATAGCGTATTCGGATTTTCTTTTCGTATTTGCTCAACAACACTTGCCCTTCTAGCAACACCACCTTTGTTGGCATATTTATAATGCGTTAGTTCAAAGGGTTCAATATGGCTATGCGTATCGTTGGTGTGTAAAATGGTAATATGCTTGGTTTTCTTAGAGGTAAAAGAGGGTAGTGTGAGTCCGCCACCAATGGCAAAAGCTGAGGTGTAAGAAAACTGTTTTATAAAATCTCTACGTTTCATATTATTTGATAATTACTCTATTGTCTATAGTTGAGACTAACGGATTGTTATTTTTAAAATAGGTGATAATAGCATCTCTTACTTTATAGTCAAGATTGAAGACTTGAACAGGATCTTTAAAAAAGTTCATTTTATCACCACCGCCTTGTAAATAATCAGAGGTTAACACAAAATAAGTTTTGTTATTGTCAAAAGGTTTGTTATTAATAAGTAGTTTATAGTCGTTACCAGTAACTGTTAACTGAATGTTTTTTGATAACGGATGCGCTTTTTGATTGCTCATAAAATACTGAACCAATTCATTTACTTTGTCTCCGGAAAGCTCAGCAATCACTAATTTATTTTCAAAAGGCATTAATTGAAAAGCATGTTTGTTTTTTACATCTCCTTCTGGAATGCCAGCTCTAATACCGCCATAGTTGAACATAGCAAAGTCGATGTTTTTGGTAGTTTTTTCTTTAAAAATAGGATTGGAAACCTGATAACATAAATCCGCTAATAAATTCCCTAAACTACTTTGCATTTCTCCATCAGTTCTTACCAGGTCTTTAGGAGCATAAGTAAGTTTTTTCTCAATTTCAGCTAGCATTTTTTCTTTGTACGGAGCAATAGTTTCGTTAATTTCTTCTGAAGAAGTTAAAGTGCTATCAATTGCTATGGTTTTAGCAGTGATTTTAGTAAGAGTACTCGGAGCTTTTTTACACGAAAAAACGGCTAGTAAACTTAGTATAAAAAGTATTTTTTTCATCATTAATAATTCTTGCGCTAAAATACGGATATTCTAGTTCGTTTAAAATATAACATCAAATAAAAAACCGTTAAATACACTACTATTAGAGGCGGATTCTTACTTTTGTAATAAATTTAACGAAACTTTAAAAATATGCAACAATTTATAGGAACAGGAGTTGCGTTAGTAACACCGTTCAATGAAGATAAAACCATTGATTTTGATGGACTAGAACGTTTGGTAAATTACCAAATAGACAACGGAATTAATTATTTAGTGGTGTTAGGTACTACCGGTGAGCCAGCAACCTTAACTAAAGAAGAAAAAGAAGCTGTAAAAGCTAAAATTATTGAGGTAAACAACGGACGCTTACCTTTAGTGTTAGGTATTGGTGGTAACAATACCGCTGCGGTGGTTGAAGAAATTAAAAATACTGATCTTACACATTTTAGTGGAATTTTATCAGTTTCTCCGTATTATAACAAACCAACACAAGAAGGAATTTATCAGCATTTTAAGGCAGTGGCAGAAGCTACAGATGAACCTATTATTTTATATAACGTACCAGGAAGAACATCGTCAAACATGTCGCCAGAAGTAATTGTGCGTTTGGCAAATGATTTTGAAAACATTGTAGCAGTAAAAGAAGCAAAAGGAGATATGGTTCAGGCAATGAAAATCATTCAAAATGTTCCGGAAGGGTTTTTAGTGATTTCTGGAGATGATATGATTGCGTTACCAATGACTTTAGCAGGTGGAGCAGGAGTGATTAGCGTAATTGGAGAAGGATTACCTAAAGAATTTTCAAAAATGATTCAATTAGGGCTTGAAGGAAAGGTGAAAGAAGCTTATGAATTACATTACAAAGTAGCTGATAGTATTGATATGATTTTTGCAGAAGGAAATCCGGCAGGAATCAAAGCCATGTTACAACGTTTAGGAATTTGTTCTGATGAAGTTCGTTTACCGCTAGTAAAAGCATCCGAAGAATTGCAAACAGAAATTTCAGATTTTATAGACAGTATATAAAAAGCTTTAGCTCAAAAAATAAATTGAAGCTCGTAATTTAATAGTATGAGCTTTTTTTGGCATCTTTGTTATGTAAATCAACTTAATTAAAAGTAAAGTTATGTTATCTGAAAGAATAGAAAAAGCATTAAACAATCAAGTACAAATAGAAGCACAATCATCTCAAGTATATTTAGCCATGGCATCTTGGGCAGAAGTTCAAGGTTTTGAAGGAGTTGCCCAATTTATGTACGCACACTCTGATGAAGAAAGAATGCATATGCTAAAGTTGGTAAAATTTATTAATGAAAGAGGTGGTCATGCTGCTGTACCTGCATTACAAGCACCTTCAGCAAAATTTGGATCTTTTAAAGATATGTTCCAAAATTTGTTTGATCATGAAGTTATGGTTTCACAATCTATTAATGATTTGGTGCATATATCTTTAGAGGAAAAAGACTATGCTACCCATAACTTTTTACAATGGTATGTTGCAGAACAAATAGAAGAAGAAGCATTGGCAAGAACTATTTTAGATAAAATAAAATTAATTGGAGATGATAAAGGAGGATTGTATTTGTTTGATAATGATGTAAAACAATTAGTAGTTACAGCGCAACAAGGGCCAAAATAATTTTAACAAACGTTTAGCAAAGATATTTTCAAAATTATGGTTTATTGCAGCGTTATTTTCTGTTGAAAATAGCGTTTTAATAATCCATAATTAATTATTAATTTTGCCAAATGCAAAAAATGAAAAAAATAGTTTACTTATTTGCAATGATTTTAGTACTTACTTCATGTGGTGAGTACCAAAAAGTATTGAACAAAGGTACTACTGAAGAGCAGTACAAGATGGCGGTGAAAATGTACGAAGAAAATAAGTACGGTAAAGCATTGCGTTTATTTGAAAAAATTACTCCGTTATATCGTGGTAAACCACAAATGGAACGTATTCAATACATGGTGGCAAACTCTAATTTTAATGAGAAAAATTATAGTTTAGCAGGTTACTATTTTGACAGATTTGCTCAAAACTATCCAAAATCTTCTAAAAAAGAAGAAGCTGAGTTTTTATCGGCATTAAGTTACTACAAAGCAGCACCGCGTTATAGTTTAGATCCTACAGATACAAACAAAGCGTTAAATGCATTTCAAGCTTTTATTGATAATTATCCAGACTCTGATAGAATGGCGGAAGCCAATAAATACTATAGAGATTTGCGTTACAAGTTAGAAAAGAAAGCATTTGAAATAGCCAAAACTTACTATCGTACAGCAGAATATGATTCAAGAAATTATAGAGCAGCAATTGTAGCTTTTGATAATTTATTAGAAGAATACTTAGGTACTACTTTTAAAGAAGAAGCGTTGTACTACCGTTTTAAATCGGCTCATGATTATGCCATGAAAAGTACACAAAGAAGAAAAGAGGAAAGAATTAAAGATGCAGAAGCAGCATATGATAAATTAAAAAGAAATTTTCCAAATTCTCAATTTATGGAAGATTCAAATAATATGCTTTCGGCATTACAAAAAGAAAAGGAGCAATTACAATCAGTTAAAAGTTAAATATGGATTATAAAGATACCAATGCAGCTTCATCTACTATTACGTATAACAGAGAAGCTATTGAGCAGCCAACTGGAAATATCTATGAGGCTATTTCTATCATCGCTAAAAGAGCAACTCAAATCAACACAGATCTAAAGAAAGAATTAGTTGATAAATTAGAAGAGTTTGCTACTTATAACGATAGCTTAGAAGAAGTTTTTGAAAACAAAGAACAAATTGAAGTATCTAAGTTCTATGAGCGTTTACCTAAACCTCATTCTATTGCAGTAGAAGAGTGGTTAGAAGGTGATGTTTATTTCAGAGAACCAGACACTAAATAATGTCTGTTTTACACGGAAAAAAAGTATTACTTGGCGTTACTGCTGGTATCGCCGCATATAAAACGGCTAGTTTAGTACGTTTATTTATAAAATCAGGCGCAGAAGTTAAAGTAGTGATGACTCCTGCGTCTAAAGATTTTATTACTCCACTAACACTTTCTACACTTTCTAAAAACCCTGTTCATTCCACTTTTTATGATCAAGAAGATGAAAATGAATTGTGGAATAATCATGTTGAATTAGGTCTTTGGGCAGATATAATGTTAATTGCTCCGGCAACTGCTAATACCTTGTCTAAAATGACTAATGGTACATGTGATAATTTATTGCTTGCAACTTATTTATCAGCTAAATGTCCGGTATATTTTGCACCGGCTATGGATTTAGATATGTACAAACATCCATCAACCAAAGTAAGTTTAGAATCTTTACAAAACTTTGGTAATATCATGATCCCGGCAACTTCAGGAGAACTAGCTAGTGGATTGGTTGGTGAAGGAAGAATGGCAGAACCCGAAGATATTGTTGATTTCATTGAGAAAGACATTTTATCAAAACTTCCACTTAAAGGTAAAAAACTGCTATTAACTGCAGGTCCAACGTATGAAGCCATTGATCCGGTTCGTTTTATAGGAAATCATTCTTCAGGAAAAATGGGCTTTGAAATAGCCAAAGCAGCGGCCAATTTAGGAGCTGAGGTATTTTTAGTTACTGGTCCATCACATCAAAAAGTTAATCATTCTTTGATTCATAGAATAGATGTAACCTCTGCAAAAGATATGTATGAGGCGTGTCATCAATATTACAATGATATGGATATTGCTATTTGTTCAGCAGCTGTGGCGGATTATAGACCAAAAAATGTTGCTGATCAAAAAATAAAAAAGAAAGATGCAGCGTTAACTATTGAGTTAGAACCTACAAAAGATATTTTAAAATCGTTAGGAGAAACAAAACAGCATCAATTTGTAGTTGGGTTTGCGTTAGAAACCAATGATGAAAAAGCAAATGCTAAAAAGAAGTTAGAAGCTAAAAATTTAGATGCTATAGTTCTAAATTCTTTACGAGATAAAGGTGCTGGTTTTGCTGGTGATACCAATAAAATTACCATTATTGATGCGGATTTTAATGAAAAATCATTCGAGTTAAAATCCAAAACAGAAGTAGCAAAAGATATTATTAATGAAATTGTAGCTAAAATTTCTTAATTTGTCGTTTTGTACTGAGGTACTAACCTAGATATAAACTCAACTTTATGTTTTTAAAAAATAAGATTGTTAGCCTTCTTTTAGTAGCATTATTTTCAATTTCTTTAAATGCCCAAGAAGAATTAAATGCTATTGTTACCATTAATGCAGATAAGGTACAAAGTAGTAATAAACAAGTTTATTCGACTTTAGAAAAGTCATTAACAGAGTTTATCAATCAAACTAAATGGACAAACAGAAAGTTTTTACCTCAAGAAAAAATAAATTGTGCCTTTACTATTATTGTTAATGAACAGGCAGGAAATGCGTTTAGCGCTACTTTGCAAGTTCAAGCTACAAGACCTGTGTACAAATCATCTTATGAAACTCCAATTTTAAATATAAACGACACCAATTTTAACTTTCAGTATAATGAATTTGAACCGTTAATTTACAATCCTAATTTATACGATAGTAACTTAGTCTCTACCATTGTTTTTTATGTGTATACAATTTTGGGTGTTGATGCAGATACGTTTGCCTTAAAAGGAGGTGAGCCTTATTTAAAACAAGCAGAAAGTGTTATGCTACAAGCACAACAAAGTGGCGAAACCGGTTGGCAAAATTCTATAGGTAAGCAAAATAGGTTTGCGTTGATAGATAATTTATTATCTTCAAAATTCACAACCATTAGATCTGTTTACTACAATTATCACAGAAATGGATTTGATAACTTCTATCAAGACGAAAATACAGCAAAAAAACAAATTTTAAACAGTGTTTTAGATCTGGAAAAGCTACATAATATTACTGTTGGTAATTATATGATAAGAGTATTTTTAGATGCAAAATCAGATGAAATTGCTAATGTTTTTTCTGATGGAAAAACAACAGGGCAAGAAGAAAAAATGAAAGAAGTTCTGCAAAAAATTTCTCCAACCCAAACAGATAAGTGGAAAAGAATTAAATCATAATTCCGTTCATTTAAAATTCAGTTAAATACGTTTTTATTTTAACCAAAATCCTTACTTTTATTCCCTTGAAAGTATAGAATTTGATTACTAATTTATCCATACAAAACTACGCTTTAATCAATCAGTTATCTATTGATTTTACCAACGGATTATCTATTATTACCGGTGAAACAGGTGCGGGTAAATCTATTTTATTAGGTGCTTTAGGGTTGGTTTTGGGTAACAGAGCTGATTTATCATCTTTAAAAGACACTGATAAAAAATGTATTGTTGAAGCACAATTTTCTGTTGTAAACTATAATCTTAAAGAGTTTTTTGAAGAAAATGATTTGGATTATGAAGACAGAACCATCATCCGTAGAGAAATTTTACCTTCCGGAAAATCAAGAGCATTCGTAAATGACACTCCGGTAACTTTAAGTGCGTTAAATGCACTTAAAAGTAAACTGATGGATATTCACTCTCAACATCAAACCTTACAATTATCAGATGTTGATTTTCAGTTTTCAATCATTGATGCTCTAGCTAAAAATCAAGCAAAAATAGCCTCTTATAAACGCGGATTAAGAAAGTATAATTCGTTGTTAAAAGAGTTGAGGGATTTAAAAGAAAATCAAGAAGCGGCAAATCAGCAATATGAATACAATCTGCATTTATTTAACGAGTTAGAAGAAGCAGAACTTCAAAATGGAGAGCAAGAAGAATTAGAAGAAAGGTTAGATAAGTTAAATAATATAGAAGAAATAAAGCTGAATCTTTCAGAAGCACTTCAAATAGGAGTAAATGAAGAGGTTGGGGTACAAACATTGTTAAATTCATTAGAAAATAATCTTCAAAAAATAAGTTCTTTTTCAAAAGAGTATGAAGAACTACATGCAAGAATTACCAGTGTAAAAATAGAAGTTGATGATATTGTTACTGAACTTGAAAATGCCAATGAAGATGTTGAATTTAATCCGAATGAATTAGAGGAAATTAACGATCGTTTGCAATTGATATACAACTTACAAAAGAAGCATCACGTAGCGTCAGTTGAAGAATTGCAAAAAATTCATGAAGAGCTCTCAGACAAAGTTGGTGCGGTTGAAAATGCTTCTGATATTATCAATAAAAAACAGGCAGAAATTGACGAGGTGGCTTCAAAGTTAGATGAAGTTGCTTTGATGATCACTTCAGCTAGAGAAAGTGTAATTCCTTCGCTTCAAAAAGAATTAGAAGAATTGTTAGCCGAATTAGGAATGCCAAATGCACGTTTTGCAATTCAAATTAATCCGGTAAACAATTATTTATCTAATGGAAAAGATGAATTATCTTTTTTATTTTCAGCAAATAAAGGAGGAAATTTTGGAGAGTTAAAAAAAGTTGCCTCGGGGGGTGAATTATCAAGAATTATGCTGTCTATTAAAAAAGTATTATCAGAAAATACTCAATTGCCAACCATTATTTTTGATGAAATAGATACTGGAGTTTCTGGTGAAGTTTCAAATAAAATAGCTAAAATAATGCAAGATATGAGTGCAAATATGCAGGTAATAACTATTACGCATTTGCCTCAAATTGCATCTAAAGGAAACCAGCATTATAAAGTATATAAATATGATGAAGAAGGAGTAACTTCTTCAAACTTAAAATTATTAACTCAAGAAGAAAGAGTGGTTGAAATAGCGGAAATGTTAGGAGGTAAAGATTTATCTGAAAGTGCTATAACACATGCCAAAGAATTATTAAATTAAAGAGTATATTTGCTTACTGAACGAACAACAAAAGACTAAAATATTTTAAAATATGTATAACTTACTAAAAGGAAAAAAAGGAATTATTTTTGGAGCATTAGATGAAAATTCAATAGCGTGGAAAGTAGCAGAACGTGCTCATGAAGAAGGAGCTCAATTTGTACTAACCAATGCACCTATTGCTATGCGTATGGGGCAAATAAATGAGTTAGCTAAAAAAACAGGTTCTGAAATTATTCCTGCCGATGCCACTTCTATGGAAGATTTAACCAATTTAGTTGAAAAATCTATGGAAATTTTAGGAGGTAAAATCGATTTCGTTTTACACTCAATTGGTATGTCAGTTAACGTACGTAAAGGAAAACATTATACTGATTCTAACTACGATTTCACAGTGAAAGGTTTTGATGTTTCGGCATTATCTTTTCATAAAACTATGAACGTTTTATATAACAAACAAGCCATGAATGAGTGGGGAAGTATTGTAGCTTTAACCTATATGGCTGCGCAACGTGTATTTCCAGATTATAACGATATGGCAGATAATAAAGCATATTTAGAGTCGATTGCTCGTAGTTTTGGGTACTTCTTCGGACGTGATCATAAAGTACGTGTAAACACCATTTCTCAGTCGCCAACACCAACTACAGCAGGTAGCGGTGTAAAAGGTTTTGACGGTTTCTTAGCGTATGCAGAAAAAATGTCGCCATTAGGAAATGCAACAGCTTTAGAGTGTGCTGATTATACAATTTCGTTATTCTCAGACTTAACTAAAAAAGTTACGTTACAAAACTTATTCCATGATGGAGGATTCTCAAATATGGGAGTAAGTGATTTAGTAATGGATCGTTTTACAGAAGAATAAGACATTTTCAAATCAATATCTTAAAATGCAAATCGTTAGATTTGCATTTTTTATTGTAATTAATACCGCAAGATGAATATTTCAGACCTAGAAAGAGAGTTACAACCTTATAGAAAAGCTTTACAAGAACATACATTATACAATTCACTTAACAAGTTAGAAGATGTAAAAATTTTTATGGAGCAACACGTTTTTGCTGTGTGGGATTTTATGTCGCTATTAAAAGCTTTGCAACAAAAACTAACTTGTGTAAATGTACCTTGGACTCCAGTTAAAAACCCGGTAACTGCTCGTTTTATCAATGAAATTGTTCATGGAGAAGAAACTGATATAAACGAATTAGGGGAACCTAAAAGTCATTTTGAAATGTATGTAGATGCTATGAACCAAGTTGGGGCAGGTGTCTCTACAATTTCAAAATTCATTTCTCTTATTTCTGAAGGAAAAGAAATTTCGGAAGCTTTGGATATGGTTAACGCTTCTGCAGAGGTTAAAGACTTCGTAAATTTCACTTTTGAGGTCATCAAAACTAACCAACCTCACATTATAGCTTCAAGTTTTACCTTTGGTAGGGAAGATGTAATTCCGGATATGTTTTTAGAAATAGTTAAAAAAGCAGAGGAAAAAGATAATACTAACTATAATAAGTTGACCTATTATTTACATCGTCATATTGAATTAGACGGAGATGAACATGGGCCTTTATCGTTACAAATGATTGAAGAATTGTGTGGGAATGACGATAAAAAATGGGAGGAAGTTCTGTATTACGCAAAAGAATCTTTACAGAAAAGAATTGAGTTGTGGAACGGAATTACCCGTGAAATAAACCAATCTGTTTTAGTGTAAATGAATTTGAAATTTTCAATAATAGTACCTGTTTATAATCGTCCTGCTGAAGTTGACGAGCTACTTGAAAGTCTTACAAAACAAGATTTTCAAGAAGGTTTTGAGGTGATTATTGTTGAAGATGGATCAGAAAATACTGCTGAAAAAGTGGTAGAAAAATACACTTCTCAACTGGATATTAAATACTTTTTTAAAAAGAATAGTGGTCCTGGAGCTAGTCGCAATTACGGAATGCAACGAGCGATGGGTGATTACTTTATCATTTTAGATTCTGATGTGATTGTTCCGCTACACTATTTATCCGAAGTAAAAAAAGCATTAACAATAAATTACTCAGATGCTTTTGGAGGACCAGATGCTTCACATGAAAATTTTACCAATTTACAAAAAGCAATTAACTATTCAATGACTTCTGTGTTAACTACTGGTGGAATTAGAGGTAAAAAGAAATCTGTAGGGAAGTTTCAACCTAGAAGTTTTAATATGGGGATTTCAAAAAAAGCATTTGAAGTTACCCAAGGATTTGCTGATTATAGAGTAGGAGAGGACATAGATTTAACTTTCCGATTATGGAAAAGCGGATTTAAAACTCAGTTGATAGAAAAAGCGTTTGTATATCACAAGCGTAGAAGTACTATATCGCAGTTTTTTAAGCAAACCTTTGCTTTTGGCACAGCAAGACCACAACTAAATAAACGTTACCCAGAAACGGCTAAAATCACATATTGGTTTCCGAGTTTGTTTCTTATTGGATTTGATATTAGTTTGATATTCTGGTTTTTTGGTTATTGGCAGTTGATAGCTTGCTATGGATTTTATTTCTTAGCTATTTTTATAGACTCGTTATTGCAAAACAAAAACATTAAAATTGCTTTTTTAAGTATTGTAACCACATTTACGCAGTTTTTAGGCTATGGATTGGGTTTTTTAGAGTCTAAGTTTATGAAAAAATAAACGCTTCCATATTGGAAGCGTTAGTGTTTTAAATAATTTCTTTAATAGTTTCTGGTGGGCGACCTACAACTGCTTTTCCGTTGTTGATTACAATGGGTCGTTCAATTAATCTTGGGTTTTCAATCATAGCTTTGATAATTTCGGCATCAGAAAGTTCTTTACCTCTGTAGTTATCTTTCCAAACTTGTTCATTTTTACGAACTAATTCCATTGGTTTGATTCCTAAAAGGGAAATGATTTCTTTTAATTCCTTTTCTGTAGGAATTTCATCTAAATACTTTACAACTTCAAAATCTTGGTTGCTTTCTTCTAAAATAGCAAGTCCTTGACGCGATTTTGAACAACGTGGATTGTGGTATATTTTGATCATTTCAATATATTTTAATTAGTTTCTTTTTGCCCCATCATCATTAAATAGGCTTTTAAAAACGGATTTATATTCCCGTCCATAACTGCATCTACATTTCCTGTTTCGTGTGCTGTACGAACATCTTTTACCAGTTTATATGGATGCATTACATAGTTACGAATTTGGCTTCCCCATTCGTTTTTCATCTTGTTTGCTTCAATCTCTTCTCTCGCAGCTAAACGCTTTTGTAATTCAATCTCATATAACTGCGATTTTAACATTTGTAAAGCGGTGGCTCTGTTATCATGCTGAGAACGCGAATTAGAACACTGAATTTGAATTCCTGTAGGCTTATGCACTAATTGAACTTTAGTTTCAACTTTATTCACATTTTGTCCACCCGCACCACTTGAACGAGCTGTAGTGATTTCGATATCAGCAGGATTTACGTCTATTTCAATAGAATCATCGGCAACAGGATATACATATACCGATGCAAATGATGTATGGCGTTTAGCATTGCTATCAAATGGTGAAATTCTAACCAAACGATGTACTCCGTTTTCACCTTTTAACCATCCAAAGGCATAATCACCGTCAATTTCCATAGTTACCGTCTTTATACCAGCAACATCACCTTCTTGGTAGTTTAAAGTATTGATTTTATATCCTTGTTTTTCTGCCCACATGGTGTACATACGGGTTAGCATTTCTGCCCAGTCGCAACTTTCTGTTCCACCTGCACCCGCAGTAATTTGAATGGTGGCGCTTAGGCTATCACCTTCTTCAGAAAGCATGTTTTTAAATTCAATATCTTCTAATAAAGAACTAGTTTTTTCATATTGTTCTTCAACTTCAGTTTCCTCAACATCTCCTTCTTTAAAAAAATCATATAGCACATTTAAGTCTTCATTTAAAGAAACGATGGTATTATAATCTTCTACCCATTTTTTCTTAAAACGAAGCGATTTCATAAGTACTTCGGCTTCTTTAGGATTGTTCCAAAAATCAGGATCGGCAGTCTTTTCTTCTTCATTAGAAATTTCAATTAATTTCTTGTCAATTTCCAGATATCCTTTTAACTTGTCAACGCGCTCAGCGATATTTTTTAGCTGTTCTTGTGTAATCATATAATGCAAAAATACACTTTAAAAACGTACTTAAAAATGGAAATAAACTTAATAAGTGATACGGTTACAAAACCTACTCCTGAAATGTTAAAAGCAATGATGAATGCTAAGGTAGGAGATGATGTTTTTAATGCGGATCCAACAGTAAACGAACTACAGCAAAAAGTTGCCGATATGTTTGGTATGGAGGCAGCATTGTTTTTTCCGTCGGGTACAATGGCCAACCAAACAGCTATAAAATTACATACGCAACCCGGAGACAAACTGTTTTGTGATAAATGGGCACATGTGTATAATTATGAAGGAGGTGGAGCAGCATTTAATGCAGGTGTAACTTGCAAATTGATTGATGGAAATAGAGGAATGTTTACTGCAAATCAGTTAAAAGAAGCTGTTGAAGGTAGAGCAGATATCCATGTCCCGTTTTCAAGTTTGGTTTGTATTGAAAATACTACAAATAAAGGAGGTGGTGCTTGTTGGGATTTTGAAGAGTTACAGAAGATTCAGAAAATAGCAAAAGAAAATGATTTAGCATTTCATTTGGACGGAGCGCGTTTATTCAACGCTTTGGTAGCTAAAAACGAAACTCCAAAGCAATACGGAGAGTTATTTGATACCATTTCTATTTGTCTGTCAAAAGGATTAGGAGCTCCGGTAGGTTCTGTTTTGATAGGAAGTAAAGAGCATATAGCCAAAGCTTTTAGAATAAGAAAGCTACTAGGTGGGGCTATGAGACAAGTCGGTTATTTAGCGGCTGCGGGAATTTATGCGTTAGATAACCATGTGGAGCGTTTAGCAGAAGATCATCAAAAAGCAAAAGAAATAGGAGAGGTTCTACAACAAGCATCCTTTGTAAAAAAAGTAGAACCTATTGAAACTAATATTATTATTTTTTATGTAAACGATGGTTTAGATCCAATAGATTTTATCAAAAAAATGGAGGAGAAAAATATTTTAATGATTTCAATGGGAGAAGGTAAAATACGTATAGTTACGCACTTAGATTATACTGATGAGATGCATAAAAAACTTTTAAAAGAGTTAAAGTCTTACCAATAAATAAATAGAAAGCGGGGTAAAACCCCGCTTTTTTTAGTTTAGTTCATCTAATTTAGCTAATTCTTTATAGTTTTTATTGAGCTTACGAAGTAAAATTCCGTAAAGTAATTGATAGAATAACCAAAAAATAATGACCATTACAACCGCAACTATAAGTAAACCTATAACTATACCAGCTAATTTACTATTAGTAACTTCACCATTCATTTTCATGATAGAGGCAATTACAACAAGTATATAAATTAACACCAGATATCCAATATTAAAAAAAACATAATTTCTTACTGTTTTTCTGGTTTTAAGAATTTTATTCATTAAGCTTTTAGTGTCTTCAACTATAGATATATTTTTATAATTTTTATAAAAAGTATATAAGAAATAAAAAATAATAGCATAAACTACGAATTGAGAGTAAAAAGCAAATTGATATAAACCTAAGCTTTTATATAATTCGTAAGATTTTTTCATATCTAAGAAAAAATATGACGAGTTTAACAGCACAAACTCTAATATGCCAATAATAAAAATCCATTTTACTATTGATGATGATTTTTTATGAGTTATTTTATAAATATCTTCCTTAGAAACTTTTTTTGTGTCTTCAGGTTGATTTTCCCATGCTTTTTTATACTTGTCTAATACATCCATAATGTTATGGGTTAAGTATTTTTTTTAATTTATCTTTCGCTCGGTTCATTTTTACTCGAGCATTTACTTCACTAATTCCCAATGTTTCTGATATTTCTTTGTAAGATTTGTCCTCTAAATACAAGAAAACAAGAGCTTTGTCAATATCACTTAATCCTCTAATAGCCTTATACAAAGATTTTAATTGTTGCTCTTGTGTGTCATCATAGTCTTCTGATCTAATTTTAAAAGCAACATCAGAAATGTCTTGGGTCTTAATAGTTCTAGTTGATTTTCTATACAAAGAAATTGCTGTGTTAAGAGCAACTCTATACATCCAGGTGCTAAATTTGGCATCACCTCTAAACTTTGAATAATTATTCCAAAGTTGAATGGTAATCTCTTGAAACAAATCATTATGATCACTTTCATTTGAAGTATAAATCCTACAAATTTTATGAGCAATGTTTTGATTTGCTTCAAAATCGTTTAAAAATTGTTCTTTCAAACTTTCTTGCACGCTGATGATTTGGTTAGTTATAGTATAAGTGTATCAAATGTAAAAAATGTTACACTAAAATGTAAAAAATTATAGTTGAAAAGTATTTTTTATATTTGTTTAAATAAAATGCTGTTAA
This sequence comes from Tenacibaculum sp. IB213877, assembly GCF_034043975.1. Classification (NCBI taxonomy): domain Bacteria; kingdom Pseudomonadati; phylum Bacteroidota; class Flavobacteriia; order Flavobacteriales; family Flavobacteriaceae; genus Tenacibaculum; species Tenacibaculum sp. IB213877. The sequence continues at coordinate 44,115 of NZ_JAXCHH010000001.1, forward strand.
GTTGAACAATATAAAAACTACATTTACCATCAAAGATCTAGAAAATATTTCTGGAATAAAGGCACATACAATTCGAATTTGGGAAAAAAGATATAATCTTTTAGAACCTAATAGAACAGATACTAATATCAGATTTTATTCAGCAGAAAGTTTACAAAAGTTATTGAATGTAGCACTTTTAAATAAACATAATTATAAAATATCTAAAATTGCTGACATGAGTGATGAGCAAATTATTATGAATGCTCGTGAACTAGCTTTTAAATTAGCGGCTAATGATGAGGCAATCAATGCTTTTAAGTTAGCTATGTTTCAATTTGATAAAGTGTTGTTTAATAATACTTATAATAAGTTGTTACATAAAATGACTTTTAGCCAGATATTTAAAAAAATATTTATTCCTTTTTTAAATCATATTGGTTTATTATGGCAAACAAATACCTTATTGCCTGCTCATGAGCATTTTATTTCTAATTTAATTATTCAAAAAATTCAAATTAATACTGAAAAACTCGAATATTCAGCAACAAATACAGATTATACGTATGTTTTATTCCTTCCAGAAGGAGAAATTCATGAAATTGGCTTGCTGTATTTGAATTATGAATTGGTCTTAAGAGGATGTCAAACTATATATTTAGGCCAGAGTTTACCTTTAGATAATTTAAATTATTTTTTTAATGGTGAATTAAAAGTATGCTTTATAACCTCTATAACAGTAAAACCTTTTGAAGATAAAGTACAAGAATTTTTTAATGAAATTGATACTATATTATTCAATACAAATCATAAATTTATAGGTATTGGGTCAAGAACTACTACATTAATGCAAAATAAATTCAAATCAGATATTATCATGTATACATCTGTAATTGATATGCTTAATAATTTATAAATATACTTGTAAGAATAAATATAATTTGAGAGATAATATTTTTTCTCAAACTATTTTGTTTATATTTGAACTATAAAAGTTAAACAAAAATATAATTGAATAAAAAAATTTCAATAATTGGTTCAGGATTTTCATCACTTTCTTCAGCTTGTTATTTAGCAAAAGCCGGATATGAAGTATGTGTGTATGAGAAAAATAATACGCTAGGAGGAAGGGCTAGACAATACTTAAATAAGGGATTTACTTTTGATATTGGTCCAACTTGGTATTGGATGCCTGATGTGTTTGAAAAATTTTTTGCCGATTTTGGTCAAAAACCTTCCGATTATTATACGCTTGAAAAGTTAGATCCTGCATATCAAGTTTATTTTGGAGAAAATGACAGTATTATTATTCCAGGAAATTTAGAGGAGATTTATTCAATTTTTGAGCAAGAGGAAAGAGGAAGTTCTCTTCATTTAAAAAGATTTATTAAAAATGCAGAAGAGAATTACAATATAGCAGTAAAAGATATTGTGTATCGTCCAGGTGTTTCTCCGTTAGAATTGATTACTCCAGAAACCACGTTGAGAGTTGGTCAATTTTTTTCAACTATCAGAAAACAGGTAAGAAAGCATATTAAAAGTAATAAGCTAATTCAAATTTTAGAGTTCCCTGTGCTTTTTTTAGGAGCAAAACCTAGCAATACGCCCGCTTTTTATAATTTTATGAATTATGCCGATTTTGGCTTGGGAACATGGCATCCTAAAGGTGGAATGTATAAGGTTATAGAAGGAATGGTAACTCTAGCTACTAAATTAGGTGTCAAATTCGTTACGAATGCAAATGTTGAAAGAATAGAGGTTGATAACCGCGGAAAAGTTTCTGGATTATTCATAGATAGCACTAAAGTGTATACCGATTTAGTTTTAAGTGGTGCCGATTATCATCACACAGAAACACTACTTCCAAAGGAATTCAGACAATATTCTGAAGATTATTGGAATAACAGAACTTTTGCTCCGTCATCACTACTTTTTTATGTTGGTTTTGATAAAAAACTAAAAAATGTTCAACATCATACATTATTTTTTGATGCCGATTTTGATGTGCATGCAAAATCTATTTATGATACTCCAGAATGGCCAGAAAACCCTTTGTTTTATGCTAGTTTTCCAAGTATAACAGATGAAAATTTTGCTCCCGACGGAAAAGAAGCAGGAACTTTTTTAATACCGCTAGCTCCAGGAATTGAAGATACTCCAGAGCTTAGAGAGAAATATTTTACAATTATTATTGATAGACTTGAAAAATTGACCAATCAAAAAGTCAAAGAAAATATTATCTTTAAAAAAAGTTATTGTGTAAATGATTTTATTAAAGATTATAATTCATACAAAGGTAATGCTTACGGATTAGCAAACATACTAACCCAAACAGCATTTTTAAGACCAAAAATAAAAAGTAAAAAAGTAAAGAATTTATTTTTTACAGGACAACTAACCGTTCCAGGACCGGGTGTACCACCGTCATTAATTTCGGGTAAAATAGCATCAGATTTAATTTTAAAAACGCACAAATAATGAAGCATTTATTTGATCAAGTTTCCTACAATTGTAGTAAGCTAGTAACTAAAAAATACAGTACTTCTTTTTCGTTGGCAACCAATATGTTGTCTAAAAGTATTCGTTCTCACATTTATAATATTTACGGATTTGTTCGTTTTGCAGATGAAATTGTAGATACGTTTCATGACTATAACAAAGAAGCTTTGTTAGATAGATTTGAGCAAGACTATTACCTTTCAAAAGAACAAGGAATTAGCTTAAATCCAATTTTAAATTCATTTGTGCATACGGTAAATGAGTTTAATATTACGGATGATTTGGTACAGGCGTTTTTAAAAAGTATGCGAGCAGATTTACATAAAACCAATTATACCACTCAAGAAGAGTATGACCAATATATTTATGGTTCTGCAGATGTAGTTGGTTTAATGTGCTTAAAGGTGTTTGTAAAAGGAGATGAAGCTAAGTACAAACAACTAAAAGCTCCGGCTATGCGATTGGGTTCTGCTTTTCAAAAGGTTAATTTTTTACGTGACTTAAAAGATGATTATGAGTTGTTAAGTCGCTCATATTTTCCGAATGTAAATTTAAAAGAGCTTGATGCACAATCAAAAGAGAGAATAATTAAAGAAATTGAACAAGATTTTGATTTTGCTTTTAAAAACGGAATAATGTTATTACCTGTAGAAGCAAAATTTGGTGTGTATATGGCTTACAGATACTATAAAAAGTTATTAAAAAAGCTTAAAAATACACCTTCAACAAAAATTATGGATTCGAGAATTAGGATTTCTAATCCGATGAAGATAAATTTGTTAGCTCGTAGTTATGTGAAGTATAAATTAAATCTTATTTAATGGTATTTGCAATAGTAACCATAGCAACATTTATTACCATGGAAGGAATTACTTGGTGCACACATAAGTTTGTAATGCATGGTTTTGGATGGTATTTACATGAAGATCATCACCAACCAGGATACCCACATATTTTTGAAAAGAATGATGCTTTTTTTGTGGTTTTTGCTATACCAAGTATGTTATTATTCTATTTCGGAATTAGGCCTGAGCTAAACGCTTTGTTTTTTATAGGTTTAGGTATTTTATTCTACGGGATAGCATATTTTTTGGTGCATGATGTATTGATCCATCGTAGATTTAAGTGGTTTGATAAAATAAATAATTGGTACTTTAGAGGCTTACGAAAAGCACATAAAATACATCACAAACATTTGGGGAAGAACGATGGAGAATGTTTTGGAATGTTGTTTGTGCCATTTAAATATTTTAAAGAATATAAAAAATAGTGAGTTACCTCTACTTAATTCTAAATTTAGGCTCATTGAGCATTCCGTTATTTTATTCTTTTGAAAAGGATATGCGTTTTATCAAACATTGGAAGGCTGTTGTAACTTCACTTACTATTGTAGCTGCAGTTTTTTTAATTTGGGATGCTATTTTTACTAAAAATGGCGTTTGGGGTTTTAATCCCGATTACCATTTATCATTTTTCCTCTTAGGAATGCCTATTGAAGAGTGGTTGTTTTTCTTTTGTATTCCTTATGCAAGCGTCTTCATACACTATGCGTTAGCTTATTTTAAACCTAATTGGTTGCTTTCTAAAAAACTTACAAAAATACTTACAGTATGTATTATTCTAATAGCTTTAACAGTTGGATTATACAATTATGATAAAGCGTATACGATTGTAAATTATTTATTTTTAGGTTTAGTGCTAATTTTAGGTTATTTCTACGGAGTACAATACTTACAACGTTTTTATATTGCTTTTGTAATCATTTTAATACCATTCTTTATTGTAAATGGGGTATTAACAGGAACAGGAATAGAAGAACCCGTTGTTTGGTATAACGATAATGAAAACCTAGGTATACGGTTACTTACCATTCCTGTTGAAGATATTGGCTATGCTTTTTCTATGCTTTTTACCAATGTTTTACTAATTGAATATTTTAAAGAGAAGGAAACTTATTTTTAATCTCGTCTAAACATAAATTATGAATGCTACCTATGTGCGTATGTTTTTTAGAACTATCAGGTACATACGTTCCGTTTTCCACTTCTTTACTAATGTTGTTATAAGCTTCTCTAAAAGGCGTACCCTCTGTAACTAAATTATTAATAGTATCAACCGTAAATAAGTACTTGTATTTTTCATCATTTAAATCAACTTTTTTTACTTGTACTTGAGCGATAGCATAATTAAAAATAGTTAGTATTTCTTTTAGGCTTTCAATAGCTTTTATGATGTTTTCTTTTAAAAGCTGATAATCTCTATGATATCCACTTGGTAAATTGTTACTTAGTAATAACATTTCTGTTTGTAAAGCTTGAATTTGATTGCATTTTCCTCTAATCAATTCAAAAACATCAGGGTTTTTCTTATGAGGCATAATGCTACTTCCTGTTGTTAATTCATCAGGAAAAGAGATAAATCCGAAATTCTGACTCATATACAAGCATATATCCATAGAGAATTTACTTAATGTATTCGCTAAATTACCTAAAGCACTCGCTAAAATACGTTCGTTTTTACCACGACTCATTTGCGCAGCAACCACATTGTATTTTAAGGTAGAAAACTGTAATTCATTTGTAGTTAACTTTCTGTCTATAGGAAAAGAACTTCCGTAACCAGCAGCTGAACCTAGCGGATTTTGATCTACAATTTTTACTACTGATTGTAATAAAATTACATCATCAATCAAATTTTCTGCATACGCGCTAAACCACAACCCAAATGAAGATGGCATTGCTACTTGCAAATGCGTATAACCAGGCAACAATGATTCTTTATGTGTTTCTGCCAATGAAATTAAAGTATCAAACAGTGTTTTGGTTTGACTAATAATACTGTTGATCTCTTCCTTGTAATACAATTGTAAGGCCACTAAAACTTGGTCGTTTCTTGACCTAGCAGTATGAATTTTTTTACCAACATCGCCATGTTTTTTTGTCAGTTCAAACTCAATTTTAGAGTGCATATCTTCAAAATCATCTTCAATAGTAAAAGTTCCGTTTTTAACTTCATCCAACAAATAATTCAAACCTTCTTGTAATTGGTTATTTTCATCAGCAGTAATAATTCCAACAGCTAGCAACATATTTGCATGTGCTTTTGACGCAATAATATCGTATTTTGCTAAATGAATGTCAATTAATCTATCGTTCCCAACGGTAAAATTTTCGATGATTTTATCTACTGTAAATTGTTTTTCCCAGAGTTTCATAGCTTAAGATTTTAAGACTTTTTCTAATAATTTGATATAAATGTCAATGCCTTCTTTAATTTCATCAATGTAAATAAATTCATCAGCAGTATGCGATCTCGTACTGTCTCCAGGACCAAGTTTTATCGATTCACAACTCAATACCGATTGATCTGAGAGCGTAGGAGAGCCATAGGTTTTTCTGCCCAAAGCAATTCCAGCTTGCACCAATTCATGATTTTTGTTGATTGAAGACGAATTTAAACGTAAACTTCTTGGTACAATCTCATCACAAGGTGCGTTTGCTTTTAAAATATCTGCAATTTCCTGATTGGTATATTTATCATTTACACGTACATCCACCACCAAATCTACCACCGATGGTACAGCATTATGTTGTTTGCCGGCATTAATTTGTGTCACAGTCATTTTTACATCACCTAACACTTCAGAAGTTTTATCAAATGAATAGTTTTTAAACCACTCTAAAACGTTAATGGTTTTGTATATAGGATTATCGTTGTTAGGATGCGCTGCATGACTAGGAGTTCCTTTCACTTTAGCATCAAAAACAACCAAACCTTTTTCGGCAATAGCTAATTGCATTTGCGTAGGTTCACCTACTATAGCTACATCAATTTTTGGAATGATGGATAGCATACTATTTAATCCGTTGGGTCCGCTACTTTCTTCTTCGGCAGAGCCTACAAAAACTAAGTTATAGCTCAAATCTGGTTGATTATAGAAATAAGTAAATGTTGCTAGTAAAGAAACCAAGCATCCACCAGCATCATTACTTCCTAAACCGTATAATTTTCCATCTTCTACAATGGCTTTATGTGGATTTTTAGTGTATCCTTTATTTGGATATACCGTATCGTGATGTGAATTCAATAAAAGGGTAGGTTTTGTATCATCAAAATGAGTGTTTACAGCCCAAATATTGTTGTTGTTTCTATTGAATTTAATGTCGTGCGCTTCACACCAAAAAGCCAATAAATTGGCAGTTTTATCTTCTTCAGATGAAAAAGAAGGTGTTTCTATCAATTTTTTAAGTAAATCGATAGCGCTGTAGGTTAATTCTTTTTGTGTTGTTATAGTTGAATTGTTGTGCATTTTTCTGTTGAATTAAAAGGCATTTTACTATTGCCGATACTTACTTTTTTTACGCCGTTGTTTACAGCATAAAAACAATTATCAATTTTTGGTAGCATACCACTGTGAATCACTTTTTCTGCTTTCAGATTATCATATTGTTGCTGATTGATCTTTGTAATAACCGAAGATTCGTCTTCTACATTTCGTAACACACCATTTTTTTCAAAACAATACAAGAGCTCTACATTATATTTTGAAGCTAAAGCTATTGCTAATTCTGTAGCAATGGTATCTGCATTGGTATTGAGTAATTGTCCGTTTTCATCATGAGAAATCGCACAAAATACTGGTGAAACTCCATTTAGAAGCAGCATTTCTATAAGCTCGGTGTTTACTTTAGTGACATCACCCACAAAACCATAATCAATATCAGTAATAGGTCTTTTTTTAGCGATGATGGAATTTCCATCAGCTCCAGAAAAACCCAAAGCATTACATTGGTTAGCTTGCAATTTGGCTACTATTTGTTTGTTGATTTTACCAGCATAAACCATAGTGATAATGTCTAAGGTTTCAGTATCTGTAACACGTCTTCCGTTTATTAAATTGGGAGCAATTCCCATTTTTAAAGAAAGTTCAGAAGCTAGTTTACCACCACCATGAACCAATATTTTTGGCGAATCAAGTTTAGAGAAATCTGATAAGAACTCATCTAGTAGAATGGGATTATCAATAATATTTCCGCCTATTTTTATAATTTTTAAAGTTTCCATATTATAAATTCTCTAAAATGTTTTTTAATACCACTTGTGCAGCATAGGTTCTATTATTTGCTTGCGGAATTACAATTGAGTTTTCACTTTCCAATACAGCATCTTCAACAATTACATTTCTTCGTACAGGTAAACAATGCATAAATTTTGCAGCACCAATTTTTTGTTTGGTGATGATCCATTTTTTATCATTATTCAATATCTCTCCGTAGCTAGAATAACTACTCCAGTTTTTGGTATATACAAAATCAGCATTTTGCAAAGCTTCTTCTTGATTGTAATTCACGGGAGTGTTTTTGACAATTTCTGGAGCCAATTCATAACCTTTTGGATGTGTAATTGAAAAATCAACCTCTAAAAGTTGCATCATACTTACAAAAGAGTTGGCAACAGATTGTGGTAATGCTTTTGGATGTGGAGCCCAAGAAAGTACTACCTTCGGTTTCTTTTTTTGAGAAAACTCTTCAATAGTAATAGCATCAGCCAAGGCTTGTAACGGATGCGCCGTAGCACTTTCTAAATTAACAACAGGTTTGCCTGAATATTTAACAAAGCTGTTGATGACCATTTCTTTATAATCTTTATTTCTGTTTACTAAACCAGGAAAAGAGCGAATAGCAATGATATCAGCATATTGCCCAATTACTTGTGCAGCTTCTTTGATGTGTTCAGAAGTATTTCCGTTCATAATAGTTCCGTCTTCAAACTCAATGTTCCATGAATCGTTTACGTTCAAACTCATCACGTCCATTCCTAAGTTTTTGGCCGCTTTTTCAGTACTTAAACGTGAGCGTAAACTTGCATTGAAAAATAACATTACCAAGGTTTTGTTTTTGCCAAGTTCTTTGTGTGCAAACGGATTACTTTTTAATGTTTTAGCTTCTGAAATTATTGCTGAAACATCTTGAATATCATCTATGTTTGTATATTTTTTCATGAGTTTAGGTTTTATCAACATGAATAGTGTTGTTTTTTAACGCTTTTGATAACGCTTCGAAAAAAACATCTACCTGTTGTTTTTGCAATGTTAAGGATGGAAGAATTCTTAATAAATTCGGATTTTTAGCACTGCCCGTAAAAATTTTATGCTTGTAAATAAGCTCTTTTCTTAATTCAGAAATTGGAAAATCAAACTCTAATCCTAACATTAAACCTCTTCCTTTTATATTTTTTATAGCTGATACTGTTTTAGCTTTTTCAATAAAGTAAGTAGATACCTCTTGCACATTTTCCAGTAAGTTTTCATTTTTAATGGTGTCCAAAACCGAAATGGCTGCAGTACATGCTAAATGATTTCCGCCAAAAGTGGTGCCTAACAATCCGTAAGAAGCCTTAATTTTTGGGTGTATTAATATTCCGCCAACCGGAAAACCATTTCCCATTCCTTTGGCTATTGAAATGATATCAGGCTCAATGTTATGCTTTTGAAAGGCAAAAAAATCACCTGTTCTACCAAATCCAGCTTGAACTTCATCAGCAATAAATAAAGTATTGTGATTTTTACATAAAGTACTTACCGCTTGGTAAAATTCAGTGGAAACTTCGTCTAAACCTCCAACTCCTTGAATAATTTCTACAATTACTGCACAAACATCATTGTTGGCTAATGATTTTGCTACCGAATCTATATCTCCAAAATCAATAAATTCTACTTCTTGCTGTGCGTTGATGGGTGCTACAATTTTAGGATTATCTGTTGCTGCAACAGCCGCTGAGGTTCTACCATGAAAACCGTTGTTAAACGCTATAACTTTTGATTTCTCAGTATGAAAAGAAGCTAGTTTTAAAGCATTTTCATTGGCTTCTGCACCAGAATTACACAAAAACAGTTGATAATCATTACAACCACTCATTTGTGTTAGTTTTTCAGCAAGTTCAACTTGTAACGGATTTTGAATTGAGTTGCTATAAAAACCAATATTAGCTACTTGTTCTTGTAATTTTGATACATAATTTGGATGCGAATGACCAATAGAAATCACCGCATGACCACCGTATAGATCTAAATATTCAGTATTATGTTCATCGTATACATACACATCTTTTGCCTTGATAGGAGTGATGTTGAATAACGGATATACATCAAATAAATTCATAGTTAATCGATTAAAAAAAGTTAGCTTTTAGTTGTAATCCTTCTGTTTCTTCGAATCCGAACATCAAATTCATATTTTGAACTGCTTGTCCGGAAGCACCTTTTAAAAGGTTGTCAATACAACTAGTAATTAATAATTGGTTGTTGAGTTTTTGCACATGTACTAAACATTTATTGGTGTTTACTACTTGTTTTAAATGCAATGGGTTTTCACTAACAAACGTAAATGCAGCATCTTTATAAAACTCGTCATATATAGATTTTGCATCTTCTTCCGATCCATCAAATTTTGTATAAGCCGTGGCAAATATTCCTCTTGAAAAATTTCCTCTATTGGGTAAAAAGTGAATTTCGTTTGAAAAATTTGGTTGCAATTTTTGTACTGTTTGATGAATTTCACCTAAATGCTGATGCGTGAAAGGCTTATAGTGTGAAAAATTATTGTCTCTCCATGTAAAATGTGTAGTTGAAGATAAACTGGTGCCTGCTCCCGTAGCACCTGTTACCGCATTTACATGAATGTCATCTTCAATAAAATTATTCAAAGCTAAAGGAATCATAGCCAGTTGAATTGCAGTAGCAAAACAACCCGGATTAGCAATATAATTTGCTTTTTGTATAGCAGTTTTATATAATTCCGGTAAACCATAAATGTATTCATTCTCTTGAAAAACGGCATCTTTTTCTAATCTAAAATCATTGCTTAAATCGATGATTTTTGTGTTTTTAGAAAACTGATTCTCACTCAAGAATTTTGATGAATTACCATGTCCTAAACAAAGAAAAACGACATCAACATCAGCATTTATTTTATTGGTAAACTTATAATCAACAGTTCCTAATAAGTCTTGATGTACTTCGTACACAAAGTTTCCTGCATTTGATGTGCTGTAAATAAAATCGATACTTACCTGTTTATGGTTGATCAATATTCTAATCAATTCTCCAGCAGTATAACCTGCACCACCTATAATTCCTGCTTTAATCATATCCATTGGTATTTTGATAGATTTTAGTTTGATTTCCGTAGATGTTTATAAACCCTTTAGCATCTTGAGCGGTCCAAGCTTTATTCATTTCACCATAATTACCAAAGTCTGATTGCAATAAATCGTGTTTAGATGAAATTCCGTTCAACGTAAAATGATAAGGCTTTAGGGTAATGAAAACATCACCGCTTACATTTTTCTGGCTATTGCTAAGCATAGCTTCAAAATCTCTCATTACCGGATCTAAATACAGTCCTTCATGTAAGTGCGTTCCGTACCAGTTGGCTACATAATCTTTATGTTGCATTTGCCATTTGGTAAGAGTATGTTTTTCTAATAAATGATGCGCTTTAATGATGATTAAAGCCGCAGCAGCTTCAAAACCAACTCTACCTTTAATACCTAAAATAGTATCGCCCACATGAATATCTCTACCAATAGCAAATTGAGAAGCAAGTTTGTTAAGTTGTTCAATAATTTGTTCTGGAGCAGCCAATTCATCATTTAAACCAATAGGTTCACCATTTTTAAAACTTAGTTTAATAGTTGTGTGTGTGGTATTTGTTAATTGTGATGGAAAAGCCTCTTCAGGTAAAGATAGGTGAGAGGTAAGCGTTTCATCACCACCAACACTAGTTCCCCATAAGCCTTTGTTTATAGAATATTTAGCTTTATCCCAAGGAATATCTATACCGTGATTTTTTAAATAATCAATTTCTTGCTGTCTACTTAATTTTTCATCTCTAATAGGTGTGATGATTTCAATATTTGGTGCTAAAGCATTAAAAATTAAATCAAAACGAACTTGATCATTACCTGCACCAGTACTTCCGTGAGCTATATATTTTGCATCGATACTTTTAGCGTAATTAATAATTTCAATAGCCTGTACAATTCTTTCTGCACTTACAGATAGGGGATAGGTATTGTTTTTTAAAACATTACCAAATATGAGGTGCTTAATTACTTTTTGATAATAGTTAGTTACAGCATCAATATTTTTATAGGTGGTAACACCTAAATTATATGCTTTAGTTTCTATATTTTTTATTTCAGATGAAGTAAATCCGCCAGTATTTACACTTACAGCATGAACTTCAAAATTTTTATCTTTAGATAAGTGTACAGCACAATATGATGTATCTAAACCACCGCTGTAGGCTAAAACTAATTTTTTCATTTTTTATCTTTTTTTAACAACAAATGTTGCTTAATACTTTTAAGTCTTTTAAAAGTTGACTCTTTTATTTTTTTATTGGGAATATTTTGCTGTTCTGTAGCAGGATCGTATAGCATACCCGTACATAAGCACATTTTTTGTTGCGTTCTTTGTAAAACATCATAGTTAACGCAAGTTTTACAACCATCCCAAAACACTTGATCTTCTGTGAGTTCAGAGAAAGTAACGGGTTTGTAACCTAAATTACTATTAAGTTTCATAACTGCTAAACCAGTAGTGATACTAAAAATTTTTGCATTAGGATATTTGGCTCTAGAGTGCTCAAAAACTTTTTGTTTTATCTTTTTTGATAAGCCAATACCTCTATAATCAGGATGAACAATTAAACCAGAGTTTGCCACAAACTTTTCATGGCTCCATGTTTCTATGTAGCAAAAACCTGCAAATTTGTTTCCGTCTAAAGCAATAACAGCATTTCCTTTTTCCATTTTAGTAATGATGTATTCCGGTTGTCTTTTAGCTATTCCAGTACCTCTTACTTTGGCAGCTTCTTCTATAGCTAAACAAATTTCTTGCGCGTAAATACTATGCGACGCATTAGCAATAATGATATTCACTAATTTGATGTTTTAAATTTTGTTTTATGTGTTTTTTGGAGTAAAGAACCGGACTCACCTAGGTTCCTAGAAATAGTATTAGCCCTTAAGGGCGACGGAAAAATCGGCGTGCAGTATTCCTGTTATCGGTTGCGATAATTAAAGAATAATGGATATATGTTGTATGATTGTTTTGCACTTTGAGATAAAAATAAATGTATACGATGAACTTAGCTAGATAGAAGTAGACTAGCGGCGTCGATTACGTCGGACACGTAATACTGAAATGGTATATATATTATTTTTTGCTAAATGCATAACACAAATGTATATAAAAAAACAATACACAAAACTTTTTTTAAAATAAAATACAATTCATCCATAAAAAAATACAGTTCGGTAGTTTTTAATTTTAAAACAGTTTCTTTTGATGCAATTTTGAGGTGTTATTAATCATTAAAACCAAACAAAATGAAAATTATACAAGCCATAGTAATTAGCTTAGTTATGTTTTTAACAGGCTTTTATACAAGTAATGCTCAAACTATAGAAGTAAGCGTTGTTAATGCTACTTCTAATGAAGGTAAAGTGTCTTTTGCATTATTCACCAAAGACAATTTTATGAAAATACCATTGCAACAAGCCAAAGCAATTGTTAAAGAAGGGAAAAGTACAGTTATATTTAAAAATGTTCCGTCAGGAGAATATGCTATAACGTGTTATCATGATAAAAATGATAATGGAAAAATGGATTTTCAACCTAACGGAATGCCTATAGAAGACTACGGAGCATCGAATAACGTGATGAATTTTGGTCCACCACAATACAATGATGCAAAATTTGAGGTTACCAATAAAGATGTATCTTTAGAAATCAGATTTTAAAAATTAGTACTTAGAATATGAATACTAGCAAAAATTGGAAACAAGAGCTAAAAAAAGACTTAATAGTTTGCTTAAAATTGACCTTAATTTTTGGGGTAATTTTTACAATCATTAATCAAAGATTCACCTTAAAAGGAGCCAGCATAGTATTCTTGTTTTCAGCTATGTATTCTTTTATTTTAGCTTTAGGAAATGGTTTTGTTAACCAATTTTTGAACACAAAATGGGATTGGGTTGCACAAACAAATCAACGAGTTTGGGCGGGAATTGTAGCTACTGTTTTGTATACTGTTATAGCAGTTTTCTTTATACACTATGTACAATATGTAGTGATTTTTAAAAATAGTTTTTCTGTACTTTTTTCAGACAAAGTAATGTTTGCTCATGTATTTGCTATTGTGTTATCGTTAGGTATCGCAGCTTTTTTTCATGCGCGAGGTTTTATGATCGAGTGGAAAAAATCGGTTTCTCAAGAAACCACGCAACAACAAATAGTAGCCAAAACAGAAAGTGCCAAATTTGAAACCTTAAAAAGTCAAATTGATCCTCATTTTTTATTCAATAGTTTAAACGTATTAACCTCATTAATTGGAGAAAATCCTGATCAGGCAGAACGATTTACAACCAAACTTTCAAAGGTTTACAGATACGTTTTAGAGCAAAGAAATAAAGAATTGGTTCCTATTGAAGAAGAGTTGCAGTTTGCAAAAACGTATATGGAATTATTGCAAATGCGTTTTGAAGATGCTTTGGAATTTCAATTACCGAGTTCAGTTACCAATCCTGATTTGAAGATAGTACCGTTATCATTACAATTATTACTAGAAAATGCAGTAAAACACAACGTAGTTTCTTCCTCAAAACCATTAAAAATAGCTATTTATGAGGAAGCAGGATATTTAAAAATTCAGAACAATATCAATCCAAAAGAGGCTATAGGTAAAAGTACCAAGGTAGGATTACAAAATATTGCAGATCGTTATGGATTGATTTCTGAACAAAACATACAAATAGAAAATAATCGTAAAACATTTATAGTGAGTTTACCACTATTAGTTAAATCAGAAAATATTATGAATACATCAGATAATAACTTTGAGAATAACAGTTATGTAAAGGCTGTTGAGAGAGTTCAAAAAATAAAAGAATTTTACCAAAACCTAACATCTTATGTTATTTTTATACCGCTTTTAATATTTATTAATTTAAAATTTTCACCTCAATTTCATTGGTTTTGGTTTCCGGTAGCGGGTTGGGGAATAGGTGTAATTTTTCATGGATTAGAAGCTTTTGGTTACAACCTTTTCTTAGGAAAAGATTGGGAAGAACGTAAAATTAAAGAAATGATGAATAAGAATAAGTTTTAGAATTATGGAAAGAGATTATACACAAGAGGAAAGATATATTTTAGCAAAAAGACATGTTAAAAAAGTAAAAGGATTTTATGCACATTTATTTTGGTATTTAGTTATTAATATTTTTATAAGTGCAGTAGTTATTTATGGTATAATGAGCAATAGTAAAAGTAGCTTTATTGAAGCCTTAACTCACTTCGGAACCTATTCTACGTGGATATTTTGGGGAATTGGATTGTTCTTTCATTGGTTAGGAGTATATGGGTACCCACATTTACTAACCAAAAATTGGGAAGAACGTAAGATCAAAGAATTAATGGAGCAAGAAGAGGAAAGAAAAAACCGAATGTTAAAAAAATAATTAAGAAAGCAAAACAATGGAAACTCAATTTGTAAAAGAACAACAATTTCTAAGAGCAAAGAAAAAAGTAAAAGAAATAAAAACATTTTATACACATTTGTTAGCCTATGTATTAACAATGCCCATTGTGGTTACAGTAAATTTAATTTTTGTACCTCAATTTCACTGGTTTTGGTTTCCGGTTTTAGGTTGGGCAACAGCAATTTTAATTCATTGGTTTACTGTGTTTGGAAAGAATTTTATAGGATTAGGAAAAGATTGGGAAGAGCGTAAAATAAAAGAGTTAATGCAAGAAGAAAATCAGAGAAAAATACAGTTTTTTAATGATAAATCTTAATAAAGAAATAATGAACGTATTAATTATTGAAGATGAAAAGCCTGCTGCAAGAAGGTTGAATAGAATGTTAGCTACTCAAAATATTAATGTAAACACCATGTTACATTCGGTAGAAGAGGCGGTTAACTGGTTTCAAAATAACGAGCATCCTGATTTGATTTTTTTGGATATTCAACTATCTGACGGACTTTCATTTGAAATATTTGAAGAAGTGCCTGTTAAATCGGCAATTATTTTTACTACGGCCTATGATGAATATGCGCTAAAAGCCTTTAAGCTTAATTCAATTGATTATTTGTTAAAACCGATTGATGAAGATGAGTTAAAAGTAGCGGTTGATAAATACAAAGAACAACAACCCCAAAAAAGCGATTTACAGGTTAATATTGATGAGATTAGAAAGCTGCTAATTAATCCGATTGACAGAAAATACAAGAAGCGCTTTACTATTAAAATAGGGCAACATATTAAAATAATTCATACCGATAATATTGAGTGTTTGTATTCCGAAAATAAAGCTACCTACATACACAGTAATGAAAATAGAAATTACTTAATAGATTATTCTTTAGAGCATTGGCAAGACCAACTTGACCCTGAACACTATTTTAGAGTGAACAGAACGTTTATTGTGCACATTAACGCTATAAAAGACATTGTTTCGTATACCAACTCTCGTTTGCAATTAAAGCTCCATTCGTATAACGAGCAAGAAATAATTGTAAGTAGAGAACGTGTTAAAGATTTTAAAAATTGGATTGATTAATTAATAGAATAAGGTATGCTTAAACAATAAATAGCCATTTAGATATACTTTTTCGTGTTTGAAGCACTGAAATATTAAAAGAAATCTATTTCTACTCATGATAATCTATAAAAAATAGAATTCAGTCCTTGTTTTATTTTTTTCGATTTTATATTCATATCTAATAAGTTACAGTTTATTCAAGATTTATTTGTTTGTAATGTTATAAATATCTAACTTTGTGTTAGAAATAAATAACAATAATATGAAAGCAAAAAAATTTGCTATAGTAAAATTTACTGTAGCAGCCTTTATTTTAGGTTTAATGGGCTTTTGGATATTTAATACAACAAAGCCATTTAATGAATTCGCTTACGGAACCATTGGAGTGATGTTGCTTATAGTTGGATTTATAATTTATTCTGGTATTCAAGCATTAAAAGACGCAAAATCAGGGTTAAATCCTGAGGATGAACTCTCAAAAAAGATAACTCAAAAAGCAGCTTCTATGGCTTTTAGCATATCGATTTATATGTGGCTGATTGGTTTGTTTGCATTAGATATGTTTTCTGTTGATTCGGTAAATAAAGCCAAATTTGTAATAGCGATTGGTATGATGGGTATGACTCTCATTTTTCTTTTTATTCGCTTGTACCTTTCAAAAGTAGGAATAGATGACAACTAGAATTAAGGAACTACGTGCCAAAGATAATTTGACACAGATTGAGCTTGCTCAAAAAGTAGGAGTGCGCAGAGAAACTATAGTGTTTCTTGAAAAAGGAAAATACAATCCTTCTCTTAAACTTGCGTATGATATTTCTAAAGTATTTAATATGAAAATTGAAGAGGTTTTTATTATGGAATAATCAGAAAAATTAACCACTAAAACTCTTCGCTTTTATAAAATCTGTAATTAAATAGCTGATGAATTTTCCTACTTGAGTAGCAGCAGTGGGTTCATTCATAACTGCTGGAGCACCTTCACAAACATGTAAATAATAAGCGTTTTGTTGTTTTCCAAAAGCATGAACAAATCTTCGGGCTTGTTGAGGTGTAAATCCACTCGGTGTCATAGCACTACTAGGAAAACTTTGAATACAATCTAAATCAACTTCAACACCAAAAGGCTTTGTGTTTACAAAGTTTTGAGCACGTTGTAACTCGTTTTCAAAAGAAGTAGATTTATATACTTCCATTTCTTCAAACATATTATACTCAAGGTTTAAATGTTCATGGATGTATTCAAAAATGTATTGCGGAGTATAATTTTCATGCAAACCAAACATAAAATAACGCTCTAAAAAACCTTCGTGTATTGCGTATGAAAATCCGTTACCACTGTGACGTTCTTCTAGTTTGCGTAAATCGGTGTGTGCATCTAAATTCACTACATTAACAGGTTCTTTTAATGCTGTAGAGGTTCCTTTAATGTTTCCGTATGCATTGTTATGTCCTCCACCAATTACAATCGGAGTTTTTCCCATAGAAACCACAAAATGTATCAGTTCAGAGAGTTCTTTATCAATCTGTTTCACCAAATAATCTCCTTTTTCAGCATCATCAGCCACAAAGGTCTTTACGGTGTCAAAAAAATCTAAATAGCCTAAAACCAACACGTCTTTTCCAGTGATAAACTGATTTTCTTGCGTGTTTAAAAAAGCTTCTAAAGCAGGAAAGAAAGCCGAATGCGCGCCACCTTTTCCTTTGTTCATCTTTACACCAATATCTTCAGGAACACCAATCAAAACAAATTTTGAAGTGTTGTTTTCAACTTCTTCAAAAAAGTCTTTTTTATCATCCAAAACAGTAACTGTTTCACCTAGTTTGGTTTCACCATCTCTTGTGTGTACCAAATCATTAATATCGTTTTGTGTAAAAATGTGTAGCATGTTTTTGAGTCATTCCTGCGAAGGCAGGAATCTTTTTTTTAGTTAAACCAATTTTTTGATAAATCGTTCCAATCAGGGTTTTCTTCTAAAATAAAATTTATTTTCCATTCTCTTTTCCACTTCTTCATATTCTTTTCTCTTTTTATGGCTTCATCAACAAGTTGATGCGTCTCAAAATAAATTAACTTATCTAAATTATATTTTGATGAAAATCCTTTGACTAATTTATTTTTATGTTCAAAAATTCTTCTTTCTAAATTGTTTGTTATACCGATGTATAAAACACCATCTTTTTTGTTTGTGATGATATAAACATAATATTGATGATTGGTTTTATACACTTTTTCATATTTATGATGAGATTCCTGCCTTCGCAGGAATGACAAGTTCTATTTGAGTTTTTCATTCTTTTATTCTGCCTTCGCAGGAATGACAAGTTCTATTTGAGTTTTTCATTCTTTTATTTTGCCTTCACAGGAATGACAAATTCTATTTGAGTTTTTTCATTCTACCTTCACAGGAATGACAAATTCTATTTGAGTTTTTTTATTCTTTTTATTCTGCCTTCACAGGAATGATGGTACAGTTTTACTTTTTCTGATGAGATTGCTTCATTTCATTCGCAATGACGTCATTACGAGGACGAAGGACGAAGTAATCTTTTAAATTTTCTCACCACCAATATAAACACTCTCAATTAAATTACTACCAAAGCTGTAGGGTAAAAATCCGTAAGAAGGAATCTCTTTAGTAAGGAAGAAATTCGCTTTTTTTCCTTTGGAAATTGAGCCTACTTCATCGCATAAGTTCATGGCATACGCTCCGTTAATGGTGGCAGCGTTAATAGCTTCTTCCGGAGTCATTTTCATTTTAATACAGGCAGCTGAAACCACAAAATTCATATTTCCTGAGGGTGTAGATCCCGGGTTGTAATCGGTTGCTAAGGCTAATGGTAAACCAGCGTTGATCATATCGCGTGCCGGTGTGTACGGAATACTTAAAAAATACGAACAAGAGGGTAGGGCAACAGGCATGGTTTCGGTGCCTTGTAAAGCTTTGATATCTTCAGTATTTATCACCTCTAAATGATCTACCGAAAGTGCGTTGTGTTTTATACTTACTTGCACACCACCAATGGTTGTAAACTGATTTACGTGTACTTTTGGTGTGAGTCCGAGTGCAACACCTGCTTTTAAAATTCTATCCGTATCTGCTACCGAAAAATAACCAGTTTCACAAAAAGCATCAATAAATTCAGCTAAGTTTTCCTCGGCAACTTTGGGTAACATCTCTTCAATAATCAGGTTAATATAACCTTCTTTATTGTTTTTATATTCCTTCGGAAAAGCATGCGCACCCAAAAATGTTGCTTTGATAGGAATGTTATAATTTTCTTTTAGTTTTTTAATAACGCGTAGCATTTTTAGTTCTGCTTCAACGGTAAGTCCGTAACCCGATTTAATTTCAACTGCTCCGGTACCTAATTGCATCACTTCTTCTAAACGTTTTGCCGATTGCTGATACAACTCTTCTTCAGTTGTTTCTTGCAGTTTTTTTACAGAATTTAAAATTCCGCCACCTTTGTTGGCAATTTCCTCATAGGTTAATCCGTTAATGCGATCTACAAACTCTTGCTCACGATTACCAGCGTATACAATGTGTGTATGAGAATCACACCACGTTGGTAAAATCATTTTTCCGGAACAATCAACAGTGTTATCTGCTGAAGTTGGTGCATTTTCCATGGAACCAAAATCGATGATGGTATCGTTTTTAATTAGTAAAAAAGCATTTTTTAGAGTAGGTAACGTACTCATGTCTTTACCCGAAACTTTTTTTACAGATGCGTCTCTAACTTGAATAAGTTCTTTTATGTTGGTGAAAAGTGTTGTCATATAGTTTTTACTTACAGACAAAAATAAGTAAAAAGGATGACGATTATAGGGAGGTTTCGCTATCGGTTTTGTGTGCGAGGATTTTCCGTAGGAAAATCAGACGTAATAAAATTGAAACTGACTTTGTTTAAGCATTAAACTACGCAATTTTTTATGCTCGTTGTTGTGAATTGGTACTTATTCCTTTATAATTTCAAACTTTCTTTCAGAAATTTAAACATACTATTTTCTTTAATTCTTGTAATTAATGAATCTATAAAATTCTCATTTTTTATTATTAATTCAGTAATATTTGATTTTGAACAAATTCTTGATTCCTTTCTTTCAATGTTGTATAAGAAAATGTGAGATGAAGTTTCTCCAAGATAATTATAACAACTAATACTTCTATCTGTTGAAATATAATTTGAATTTTCTATAAAAGATATTTTGTAGTCATCTTTAATAGATCTCTTTTCATACAAATTTACTAAAGTTGTAAATGTTAAAAAGAGTATGATTATTCCGCAAAAAAAGATAAAAGTTAAATTATACATCTTTTCTTTAGATACTTTTTCAAGATAGTAGATTAAATAAACAAGTAAAGTAGGAAAAAGTAATAAAACATTCCCAGATGTAGGAATGAAGAAAATTGAAATAAAAACGATTGAAAATCGAAAATTAATTAATCCTTTATTAAATGGTTTGATAAATAAATCTTTAATTCGATTTCTATTTTTGTTATCTGACTTTAAATATAATTTACCTTTCTTTTTGACTAAAAATATTACAATCTTTTCATAAAACATAAAAAGAATTCCAAAAATGAAGAACAAAAAAACTTCAGACAAAAAGATTATTAATATAATTTTAAAAATATACTCCAAAGTAAAAAAAAGCATATCATTTAATCCAATATAATTGAAGATTGGTATTTTAAAACTCTTGTAATAAATATAATAGTTAATGAAACTTAATATATAAACCCCTAATAGAATTAATGAAGTATTATTTTTAAAAAATTTTAAAAAATCTATATTCTCTTTTAAGTCAATTTTCATTTTTTTTGCTTACTTTTCTTTAGCTCAGATGTATGACGCACAATGTTTAAAGATTATAGTTTTTTTAATGAACTATAATCACCGAATATAAAAAAAGTCAAACAAAAAAGCTTGACTTTTTGAAAGTACAGTTAAAAAATATTTCAAACTTCCTGTAATTACCTCCTTCTTCCAGAATAGGTCATAGCTTCTCCTTTACCAAAACCATAGCTAATACCAAACGTAATAAAGCGTCCGCGTAAGCTATAATCATAGGTTGAAAAAGTTGGTTGGTTTACAAATCGCTCTTGAATTCTTGAGGCAAACACATCTCTAATACCCAAATTAGCTACTATTTTTCCTTTAAATATTTTTTTACGTAATCCTAAGTCTAAAAAAGCAAAACCACTTTGTTCTCCTTGTACGGTTTCAAATCCGGAGCGATAATTTCCATTCAATTCTAAATCGATGTCTGCCGGTAATCCTATTTTAGAACCTAATCTTGTTGACCATTGGCTACCGGTAAAATCAAAAATTTGATCTTCAAAAGTTCCTTTTCTATCAAAATAATTGAAGTTAAAATCTCCGTTAAACGTTAACCACTTAGCAGGACTGTATTTTCCGTTGGTTTCAAAACCATACGTTGCGTTTGTACCAATGTTTTCTGGAGTTGTATATGTTACATCGTTTTCAAAAGTAGATACACGTTCAACTACATCAGTGGTATATCTGTGGTATAAACTTGAGCTTAACGATGCTTTTCCAATTTTATAAATACTGGTCAATTCATAAGAGTGTGTAAACTCTGGTAGCAAATCCGGATTTCCAACTCTTACATTAAAGTTATTTCTAATGTTGAAAAACGGATTTAAGTCCCATAATCGTGGTCTAAAAATACGTTTTGAGTATCCTGCTTGTAATGAAAAATTTTCACTCAATTTATAGGATGTATGTAGGGTAGGGAATAGATTAGTAAAGTTTCGCGCGTTTGCTTGATCAGTATTGGTGAGCAGCGTATTTAGGTCGGTATTCTCAACGCGTAATCCCACTTTTACACCCCAAGCATCATTTTCATAAGCACCAGTTGCATAAACTCCTAAGACTTTTTGGCTCCACTCAAAGTTGTTGGTAAGATCTTCATCAATTTCATACGCACCATTTACAAAATTTTCGACTTCAAAATCGTTACCCACATCATTAATAACGTATTGTACACCTGTTTCTAAGGTGTATTCTTTAGAAATCGGATTTACATAATCTGCTTTAAAAGTATAGTCTGATTGTTGAAAATTAGTAGCTGTACGCTGATTGCTATCTGTAGTACCGCCTTCAATTATGGTATTGGTAAACAAAGATGATTGGTCTTTTCCGAAAAATCTTCCCAAAGCACTTAACTGAAATGTGTGATCTTCATTATTCTTAAAAGTCTTTTTCCAGTTGAATTCATACTGCCATTTTGGGTTGGTAGCTTCAGTCGTTTCTTTTCGTACCCAAAGAGAGTCTAAATTACTTCCTGTATAAGCGCTGAAATTAGTTTCTGAAGGTTGATCTTCAATTTCATAGGCGAAATTCCCTGAAAGCGTAAACACATTGTATTCGTTTAAGTGATAATCGGTACCCAGTGTAACGTTGAAAAAGGTTTCATTTCTAAATTCTTCTCCTTCGCTGGCAATTGTTTTTCCACTGGTTTTGTTCAAATTATTGGCTTCGGTATCTCTTGGTAATGAACGATAACCCGCACCAAACTGTGTAAACAAGTTGAATTTTTCTGTTCTACGGTTAATGCTTCCTCCAATACTATGATTATCTGGAATTCCTGTATTTGCAGAAATTGATCCGTTCCATCCTTGCTTTTCTTCTTTTTTTAAGATGATATTTAAAATTCCTGAAGTACCAGACGCCTCATATTTTGCAGAAGGATTGGTAATTACCTCAATACTTTCAATCATATCAGCAGTAATGGTACCCAATGCATTACTTGATTGATCTGCCAACACAGAAGGTTTACCATTGATTAAAATTTGTACACCACCGCTTCCGCGTAAGCTAACTTCTCCTTCAATATTTACATTTACAGAAGGAACATTGTTCAAGACTTCTAAAGCGCTAACACCCGTACTACTTATATCCTTTCCAACATTAAAAACACGTTTGTCTAGTTTAAAGGTAGTTTTAGAAACTTCACCAGTAACCACCACTTCATCTAGCGCTTGACTATCAGGTGAAAGTTGTATGGTTCCTAAGTCTATTTTGTTAGTAGAAGCAGTAAACTTGTTGATAGTTTTTGTTTTATATCCCATAAAACTAATTTCAAAGTAAACATTAGCATTAGATACAGTTACATCAAACGTACCGTTATCATCTGTTGTTGTTCCAGTAATTACTTTTTTAGTGTCTTTATTGAATATTGCAACGGTTGCGTAGGGTATAGGCTGAGCAGTTTCTTGTTCTACTAAAGTTCCTGTAATTTTTATATTCTGCGCTTGAGAAACACTAGTAAAAAGTAAGACTAAAAAAAAGGGTATATGTTTGGTGAAATTTTTCATTTTTTTGTTTAGAATTTTTCCTTAAAACTGACATGAGTAAGGTCTTTGTAGCTAAATTAGTTGAAAATAAGTTTAGCTACAAAACTATGAACAATGTTAAAACAAAAAAGTCGAACAAAACCGTCCGACTTTCTTAAAATTATAGTTAAAAAGTTTATTTCAAACTTCCTGTCATGTCTTCAGGTTTTACCCACTCGTCATACTCTTCGGCAGTAACATAACCTAAGTTAATTGCTTCTTCTTTTAGCGTAGTTCCGTTAGCGTGTGCTGTATTGGCAATTTCTGCCGCTTTGTAATAGCCAATTTTGGTATTTAAAGCAGTTACCAGCATTAACGAGTTGTTTAATAACTCTTTAATACGCGGATAATTTGGTTCAATGCCTACTGCACAGTTTTCGTCAAAAGATACACATGCATCTCCAATTAACTGAGCCGATTGTAATACGTTAGCTGCCATCATAGGTTTAAATACGTTCAATTCGTAGTGACCTTGTGTTCCACCTACGGTTACCGCAACATCGTTACCCATAACTTGCGCACAAACCATAGTAATGGCTTCTGCTTGGGTTGGGTTTACTTTCCCTGGCATAATTGATGAACCTGGTTCATTAGCAGGAATGATCAATTCTCCAATTCCAGAACGAGGACCAGATGCCATTAAACGAATATCGTTCGCAATTTTATTTAAAGAAACCGCTAATTGTTTTAACGCTCCATGAGTTTCAACCAACGCATCGTGTGCTGCTAAAGCTTCAAATTTATTTTCAGCAGTTATAAAAGGTAAATCGGTAAACTTAGCAATATATTTTGCTACCAATACATCATAACCTTCAGGTGTATTTAATCCAGTACCCACAGCAGTTCCTCCTAATGCTAATTGAGATAAGTGAGCCAAGGTATTTTTTAAGGCTTTTAATCCGAAGTTTAATTGCGCTACGTAACCTGAAAATTCTTGTCCGATAGTTAACGGGGTTGCATCCATTAAGTGTGTACGACCAATTTTTACTACATCTTTAAAATCTTCAGATTTCTTTTGAAGCGTATCCCTTAATTTTTCTACACCAGGAATGGTAACTTCTACTACTTTTTTATAAGCAGCAATATGCATACCGGTAGGAAATGTATCATTTGATGATTGAGATTTGTTAACATCATCATTTGGTTGAATGGTTTTTTCGCCTTCACCAATTACGTTACCAGCAATTTCATGCGCTCTATTGGCAATAACTTCATTTACGTTCATGTTACTTTGCGTACCTGAACCTGTTTGCCAAATTACTAACGGGAATTGATCGTTGTGCTTACCCGCTAAAATTTCATCACAAACTTCAGCAATTAAATCACGTTTTTCTGTAGATAACACTCCTAATTCACAGTTAGCATAGGCAGCCGCTTTTTTTAGATAAGCAAATCCGTACACTACTTCTAAAGGCATAGAACCAGCAGGTCCAATTTTAAAATTGTTGCGAGAACGCTCTGTTTGCGCACCCCAATATTTATCTGCAGGTACTTCTACCTGACCCATTGTGTCTTTTTCAATTCTATATTTCATTGTGTTGATATTAATTAAAGAAAGGTCAAATTTAAGAAAACTCGTAGAATTGACTGGTGAAATAGGAGTTGAAATATTTTTAAATTTCTCCTTGATAATTGAAAATATGTGTTATTTTTGTCGTGTATAAATTTTTCAAATAAAACAAATGTTAGATTTTTCAGAATTTTCAGGATTAGTATTGTTTATGTTTATCTTTACAGCCGGATTTTGGTTGTTAATTTTCTTATTAACGTTTGTGGTTCCTTATTGGATTGGAGGAACTATTTGGGAAAACCTTAAATTAAAAAGAGAAGCAAAAAAAGCTGCAGAAGGTAAGTAGTTTTTTACATCATAATTTATAAAAGCTCGCTAATGCGAGCTTTTTTTATGCTATAATTTTAGGCGTTGTATGTTTATTAAGCTCATCATACTAGGTCAAACATGGTAACTTGCTCTAACGCCTAACGCAAAAAAAGAGATTGTTTAAAAAGTTAGAAAAACAAAAAATGTCATATTGAGCGCAGTCGAAATATATTAGTATTTAACTACTTAAATTTCTCGACTCCGCTCGAAATGACATTGATAAAGACTTTTTAGAGAAAGTCTCTTTTTTTTATGATTTATGGATTAAATCCTTCGCCACCGTCATAATCGCCATTTTGTTGTCGATCTCTTTTTTTCTTTTGATTAAATCTATAGGTAAAACTTAAAGTTATTTGGCGCTCTCTCCATTGAAACTCTTGGTTTGAAATAACTCTTGAAGTTTCTGTATAGCTTTTGCGTTTACGATCGTTAAATAAATCGCTAACATTTAACACCAGCGTACCTTTGTCTTGTAAAATATCTTTGCTAAAGGCTAAGTTAGTTACAAACATTCCTTCTCTTGAACCCTGAGCATCGTCTTCAGGTCCGCGATACATAATTCTTGTTTGCCACTCAATTTTAGCAGGTAATGTAATACGCGAGTTAAAACGAGCAAACCAGCTATCGCTATTTACTTCAGGTAAAACTTCAGTTTCTGTTATTGTACTACCGTCTTCTGGTGAAATATAAGAATAGGTATAATTAAAAGCTTCTGTTTTAAATTTAAAATAGTTAAAAGTAGCTGATAAACGTGCCCATTTTGTAGGGTTGTAGTTTGTGGTTAGTTCGAATCCATAACGGTTTTCATCATTTATGTTTAAAAACTGACGTACAAATACATTACCGTTTTCTCTGGTTTCAACTCTTGAAACAGCTCTAATCAAATCTGTAGAAAATTGATAGTATAAAGAAGAGTTTAAGGTTACTTTACTTACTCTTGTGGTATATCCTAAGTCAAAAGAACTGGTATAGGTTGGGTTTAAATCCGGGTTTCCTTTAAATACATAAGTGTCAGAACTACGGGTTTCAAACGGATTTAAAAACCAGTGGCGAGGTCTGCGTAATCTTCTGGCATATCCTAATGTAACATTGTTAGTTTCGCTAAATTCATACCCTAAATTTACAGTAGGAAACCATTTGGTATAGTTTTTATCAGAAAATTCACCTGTATTTAATAGTAGCAAATCAACATCAGTATATTCTGCACGTAAACCTAATAAGTAAGAAAACTTATCAATTTTACTTCCAAATTGAGCATAGTAAGCGTAAATATATTGTTTAAAATCAATAGCATTTGAAATGTCTGGATCTTTAGGAGTTCCATCTGCATTTCGTACTCTAAAATCAGAAGTTAAATCTTGTAAGTCGGCTTTATGACCTAATTCTAATTGACTTTTTTCACCTAAAGGTAATACATAGTCTATCTGTAATAATTTACTGATGGAATTAGTTAATTGTGAATTTCTTTCAACCAAAATACCGTTATTGGTAATAAGAGAGTTTTCATCTCCTTCGTTTTCACTATACTGTAGGTCAATCATTAATTTTTGACCCTTATCATCAATATTATTTGTATAATTTAAAGAGTATTGAGTGTCAACATCATCTTCTAGATTATTTTCTCTTCTAGTACGAAGATCTCTTTCAGTACCATCTGGTTCAAAAACCTCTGTGTTGTTAGTTGCAATGTCATCACCTTTATTTTTACGATAAAAAATTGTACCAGTTAATGAGCTATTTTTGTTTAAATAGTATTCTAAACCTAAAGAACCGTTAAAGTTGTTATTTTTACGATCGTATTTTCGAGTTTCAGTACTTAAACTGTCAATTACACCATTAGTAAAATATGTAAAATCACTATTAGCATTTCCAGGACCTTTACGGTGAGAATACCCTAAGTTAGAAAATAGATTGAACTTTTTAGTTCTGTAATTTAAGTTAGTTGAAACTTGAAGAAGATCAGGATTTCCTACAGAAAGGTTGGTAGAGCCGTTAAATCCGGTAATTTTACCTTTTCTTAAAATGATGTTTAGGATACCTGCTGTTCCTTCTGCATCATAACGTGCAGACGGTGAAGTAATAACTTCTACCTTTTCAATGGCATCTGCAGGTAAATTTCTTAATGCATCAGTTCCGCTTAAGCCAACTAGTGCAGATGGTTTTCCGTCAATTAAAATACGTACATTTTCATTACCACGTAAACTTACTGCTCCTTCAGCATCTACGTTTACAGACGGAACGTTATCTAACACATCACTAGCGTTACCACCTTTTATGGTCATGTCTTTTCCAACGTTATATATCTTTTTATCTAAACGTATTTCTACTGTTGATTTTTCTGCAATGATTTCAACTTCATCTAAAGTTTCTAAATCTTCAGAGAGTAGAATAGTTCCTAAATGTAAGTTTTCTGTTATAGTTTTTTGTGGTAAGGTCTTGGTTTTAAAACCAATGAACTCTACCTTCATGTCATAGGTGCCTGCAGCAGCATCTACTGAAAAATTACCTTGAATATCAGTAATTCCACCTAAAACTTTTTGAGTTTTTATATTGGTTAGAACCAATGTGGCATATTCTAAAGGTTGTTTAGATTTAGCTTCAATCACTTTACCTGTTATGGTTATAGATTGGCTAGACCTTTCATTTGCAGTTTTTTGTGCAAACATAGATGTAATGCTTGTAAAGCATACTAAAAGTAAAAGTTTTCTCATAGTTGATGTTTGATAGTATAAAACTATTTGACGGCGAAGTTCCGTAATGGTTTAATCACTCTGTGTTAAAACTGTGTTAAAGTAAAAAAGCCGCTAATTAGCGGCTTTTTATAAGGTTGATATACAATTACTTCTTTTTGTTTTTAGAGGCACGTTTTTGAGCTTCTTGTTGTTCTTGTGCTTGCTTCATAGCAGCATCTAAGCGCTCTCTAAACTTGCTTACCTTTACTGGTTTTTTCTTGTTTTCTTGAATTTGAGCATGAATTTTATCCTCATCAATTACATAATTCTTAATCACAAACATAATAGCAATGGTTAATAAGTTTGAAATGAAATAGTATAAACTTAATCCACTAGCATAGTTGTTAAAGAAGAAAAGCATCATAATAGGTGAGAAGTAGATCATCCACTTCATCATTTTACTCATATCTGGCATACCCTCTTGTGTAGGAGCTTGCATATTCATCTGTTGGCTTTGATTCATTTTCATATAAAAGAAAATAGCAATAGAAGCCAAAATTGGAAATAAACTTACGTGATCTCCGTAGAAAGGAATTTTAAACGGCAGCTTAAAGATTGTATCATAGGATGATAAATCATTGGCCCATAAAAATGCTTTTTGACGGAAATCTATATTAGTTGGAAAAAACTTGAATAAAGCAAAGAAAACAGGCATTTGTAACAAAGCAGGTACACAACCCGACATCATACTTACACCGGCTTTTCGCTGTACCGCCATAATTTCTTGCTGGCGTTTCATTGCGTTTTCATTACCAGGGTATTTCTTGTTAATTTCCTCCATTTCTGGACGAATTACTTTCATTTTTGCACTTGATAAGTACGATTTGTATAACACAGGAGACATGATAATACGTACTACAATGGTCATTAAAATAATGATTAATCCGTAGTTACCAATAAAACCTTTTAACATGTTAAATACAGGGTAAAAAACAGTACGGTTTAAGAAACCGAAAATACCCCAACCTAAATCAGCTATTTCGTTTAGATTAGTATTCTCATACTTTTTTAACAAATTGTAATTGGTTGGTCCGTAAAACCATTGCATGTTGTAGTTTAACTCACCATTTTGTAGTGCTAACGGAGCGGAAACAGCGTAGGTTTTTAAATATACGCTATCTACGTCTTCACCAGCAAAATCAACTGACTTTAATTTTGCGTCGTTTAACGGAGTGCTACTCATTAATACAGAAGAGAAAAAATGTTGTTTAAAAGCTATCCAATCAACATTATTTACAACTTCATCATCATTCATTCTTAGGTATTCAACATCATCATTTGCTTTGTAGTAATAGTATGAGTACATGTTTTCTGTGCGCATACTTTTTTCATTACGGAAAGCTTTTAAATTCCAATCTAAATTGATTTTTTGAGAGCTGTTGATAACATTACTTAACCCTTGTGAACGAACTGCAAAATCAATACGATAGTCATTAGGTTTTACTTCATAACGATATTCTAAAAACTGGGTATCAGAAACTTTCAATTTCATTGAAAGTACTGTGTGTTCTCCGTTTTTAGTTACGTTAGGTTCAAATAATAAATCTTTGGTGTTTAAAATACGGTTGTCTGTAGTTCCGAAGTTAATATTAAAAGAAGCATTATTTTCTTTAATTAAATACACAGGTAAAGAATCGTAAGTTCTAAAATTCTTTAATAAGGCTTTCTTTATTTGTCCACCTTTATTACTTACGGTAAGTTGTACCAATTCGTTTTCAATAATTGTTTCTCCTTCGCTACCATACATTCCGCTATGAGCAAAAGCACCTAATTTATTTTGAAGTGCAATTTGTTTTAACGAGTCGTTTTCAAAAGTTGGATTTTGAAGTAAAGTAGTTGGAGTAGTAGTGCTATCGGTAACCTGTTCAGTTGTAGTTGTTTGTTCAGGTTCTACTTTAGGTTTGTTGGTACTCATCCACCAAAAAATAATACCACCTAATAAAATCATTCCTATAAAGGAATTAACATCAAATTTTTTTTCTTCCATCGATATATGTTAAATGTCAATATGTCACTCTCTCAAAAAATCTGATTGAGAAAAACGCGACAAAAGTAGTAAAATTAGCCCTGTTTTTAGCTCTTTTACTCATATTAATTTATAAACAAGTAATAGCGCAAACAACATTCCGTTTTGTAGTAACTTTGTTAAAAAAATAAACAGATGACAAAAAAATATACCATTCAAAAAAGTCCGTTTGTAGTTCCTACAACCGACGGGAAGTTAATAGAAGAACATTTTGGTAACGCTACTAATAAAAACTCACAAATTAGTATTGCCCATATGATAGCCCCGGCAGGATGGAGTGAACCTTTTCAAACTCCTAAATTTGAAGAGTACACCTACATTATTAGAGGAAAAAAACAATTTATTGTTGATGGAGAAACAGTTGTGTTGGAAGCAGGACAATCGATTAAGATTGAAAAAAATGTGCGTGTACAATATTCCAATCCATTTAAAGAAGAATGTGAGTATCTAGCTATTTGCTTACCCGCATTTTCTATGGATTTGGTGAATAGGGAAGAATTATAGCGTAACGATTGTTAAAATAATCCCTAATAAAATTGCGGTAAACTTTTTAAGGTTGAATTTATGGTTTTCTGAACTTTCAAATAAGATAATAGTTGAAATGTGTAAGAAAACCCCAATAATTAATGCTGTAATTTCTGCATGATGATGTGCTAACCATGAAACACTATCTGCTAAAAAATAGCCTAACGGGCTCATTAAGCTAAATATTCCTATAAAGCTTAAAACGATTGTTTTTGAATATTTAGCGTGTACAAAAAATGAAGTTAGTACAATGGCTATGGGTATTTTATGTACCACAACAGCCCATAACAAGTTGTTATTAGAACCATGAATGGGTAATCCTTCTGAAAAGGCATGAATGCATAAACTGACAAACAAGAGCCATGGAAATTGCTTTGAGTTGGAATGAATATGAATATGCCCGTGCTCAGCTCCTTTAGATAAGGATTCTAATACCGATTGTACTACAATTCCTACTAAAATAAGAATTCCGATTAATTTAGTATTGTGGTTGTGCTCATACACTTCAGGTAATAAGTGTAAAATAGTAACTGATAGAAGGTAAGCTCCACTAAATGCTAATAATAATCTTACAAATTCTTTTTGAGGTTTAAGCCATAAAACTAGTAAGGAACCCACTAAAACAGATGAAATTAACAGGATGTAACTCATTGAGCTATTAAAATTAATCGGTTAGAATTTTCTTTATCAAAAGCATGTAAATGATAATCACCAAAAGTATCAATAATTGTTAAACCAACTTTTGAAAAGTGGCTTTTCATGGTGTTTATATCTAAAAACTTTACTTTTTCTGTATACGAATGCTGCTTATCATCAGCAATAAAAGAAATATGTTTTTGTATAAATCCGTCTTTAATTTCTCTTTTAATATGGAAAGAAATACCATCAATTTCTTTGGTTTCTTCTTTTACTAAAGTTCTTTCAGTTTTGATGACGTTTAAAAAGTCCAACACTAAAAAACCGTCTTGTTTTAAACCTTTTTTCATGCCTTTTAGTACTGAAATGTCATCCGTATCATTATCAAAATAACCAAAACTAGTAAACAAATTAAACACAGCATCGTATTTGTTTTCCAACGGATTACGCATATCCCACACCTCAAAATGCAAACTGTTATTTTCAAATTGTTTAGCGTACTCAATACTATTCTTACTTAAATCGCCACCCGTAACTCGGTAGCCTAACGAGTTTAAGAAAATAGAATGACGTCCTTTACCACACGGTAAATCAGCAATATGAGCGTTTTTACGAAGTTGAAGATAGCTTACTAAATTCTGCATAAAAAGCTGTGCGTCAGCATCATTTCTATGCTTGTATAAAACGTGATAATACGGGGTATTAAACCAAGAAGTAAACCAATCTTTTGTTTTCATGTGTCTTAATTGTCCGCAAAAGTAACGAAAACTTACTGTTTAGTAATCATTCTTTTTTTGAGGTTAACAAATCCAACAATTTAAGTGTATTTTTGTAGCCTAAATGTACCGAATGGATAAAGATTTTAAAATGGTGGCTACCACCATAGCCGGATTAGAAGAGGTTTTAGCAGATGAGCTACGTAAATTAGGCGCACAAAATGTAAAAGAAGGCGTGCGAAGCGTTGAGTTTAGAGGTGATAAAGGTTTTATGTATAAAGCTAATATTGCGTTGCGTACTGCTATCAGAATTTTAAAACCGATCAAGCGAAGTAAAATTTTTGATGAAGAGGATCTATACGAAGCTATTCAACGTATAAAATGGGAACGTTTTTTAGATGTGGATGGTACATTTGCTATTGATGCGGTGGTGAATTCAAGAAATTTCACAACAAATTCACATTATATAGCATTAAAATCTAAAGATGCAATTGCCGATTATTTTACGCATAAGTATAAAAAGCGTCCGAATGTAGATTTAAAATATCCAGATGTTAAAGTGCATATTCATGTTCATAAAGAATGGTTAACAGTTTCTTTAGACAGTTCTGGAGAATCGTTACACAAACGTGGTTATAGAAGCGCTACCAATATTGCACCGATTAATGAGGTATTAGCTGCTGGATTGGTCTTACTTTCTGGATATACCGGAGATGAGAATTTTATTGATCCAATGTGTGGATCTGGAACTTTGTTGATTGAAGCGGCAATGATTGCCAATAATATTCCGGCAAATATTAACCGTAAGCATTTTGCGTTTGAAAATTGGAAGGATTATGATGAAGATCTGTACTTCATTATTCAAGATTCATTACTCAAAAAGATCAAGAGTTCTCATTTTAAAATTATGGGCTTTGATAAAGCGCCATCAGCAGTTAAGAAAGCACGTCAAAACATTATCAATGCCAATTTAGAAGAGTTTATTGGGGTACACCATGTTAACTTTTTCAATTCTAAAAAAGAGGTATTTGGTAAAACCACTATTTTATTCAATCCACCGTATGGAGAGCGTTTAAATATTGATGTAGAAGAGTTTTATAGAAAAATAGGAGATACTTTAAAACATAATTATCCTAATTCTACAGCATGGTTAATTACTTCGGATATACAAGCATTGAAGTTTGTAGGCTTACGAACGTCAAAACGAGTACCGATTAAAAACGCCGATTTAGATTGCCGATTTGTAAAATATGAGTTGTATGAAGGTAGTAAAAAAGCCAGTAAACAACCAACCTTTGAAGAATAACAAAATCCGCTGAAAAGCGGATTTTTTGTTGTTTTTAAAGATGTTTTTCTATTATGTTTGTAACGTGTTTTAGTCTTTTGCTTTTTGGTTTTGATAATAAGTTGTTAAACGGTTATTTTCTATACATCTTTGTTGATAGTAGTACTTATTGTTCTAAAAACCTATCAATGTTTTCTTTTGTCTTTATTTTAAATACTACGTTTCTCCCGTCTTTATCTTCAATAATTAAACCAGCGTTAACCAATTCATTTAAATCTTTTCGTGCTGTTTGTCGAACAATATCATGTTTTTTAGAATATGAAGAAATGTTAATTTTAGCATTTTCTTTAGAATATAAAAAACCAACTAAATCAGCTTGTCGTTTGTTTAATCCTTTATCAAGAATTTTATATGAAATCAGATTGGCTTGTTCGATATCTTTTTTCTTTTTATCACGATACTTAATTAAACTTTCGAAAGCAACGCGTAAACTTTTAATTGAATAATTGATAAAGTAAGTCATGTCATTATTATCATTTTCCGTTTTCAGAAATGCTTTATCATATTGAATTCGAGAATTAAGAATTGCTCTTGATATTGAAATGTTTTTAATTAATGTATATTCTTTTTTTACTAAAAACCAATAAAATAAAGCTCTTGCTGTTCTCCCGTTTCCATCCATAAAAGGGTGAATGTAACCAATTTGGAAATGGATTATTGAAGCTTTTATGATTGGGTGAATAAAAGGTTTCTCCGAGTTTGCAAATTCACATAAATCTTCCATAAATTTTTTAACTAACTTGGGATCTGGTGGTGTGTGTGCTATTTCCCCATCCACGTGGTCTTGAACATAGATTTGTTTATCTCTAAAATCACCTGCACAATATTCTGCACTGGTACTTGCGGTCATAGTTTTATGTAATTCTATTATAAGTGTAAAATCTAAAGGTTTATCAATTTCTTCAGTTATAAGTTTAATACTTCTTAAATTGTTGAAAATCATCTGTTCTGATTCATTTCTAGGTTTTCTGCCAGATTTTAGCATCTCGAATGCAACTTTAGTTGTTGTAGCGGCACCTTCGATTTGTGAACTTGAAATAGCTTCTTCTAATATTGAGTTTTTTAGATATTCTGCCTTATGAAATGGTGTTATTGGGTTTTTGTATAAACCTCCTATTAATTTTAAATCAAATTCGTGAAGGTTTTCCTGAATATTTTCAGTCAAACAATAATTGAATTCAGTATTACCAAACTTTACTCTTTTAAAATTACCTCTTCTATGAAGTTTAATTAGACTCCACGCTTTGTGAGGATCATTATAAGGTAACTTTTTCCTGTGCTTAAGCTCGTCCCAATAAAAATATCTATCATCAGAAGCTTTTAAAAAGTCCGCATATTTCTTATCAAAGTAATCGTCAATTAATTGGTTAGTCATTAATGCTTGAGGTGGATTTTCGAACTTCATTGTGTAAATATGTTAAATATGAATTCAAAATTAACATATTTATATTGATTGTCAAAACATTTTGGGTGTTATTACCAACGAGTTATGTTATCCATCGTTTCAATGATAGATATCATCCGATACTAAGTTATTATTTTTAAATTAAGAATCAAACTAAGTTTTTAACAAAAAAACTCGTTACGGTTAGGTAACGAGTTGTTATAAAGTTGTATAGAGTTCTTTATTTTCTGCTTTTTAATAAATAGTTGCTAAAACTTTTACCGTTAATTTCGGTGTATTTAGAGTCTATATCATAGGCTACTTCCATATTGGTAATGTCAAATTCACCACGTACTTTGGTGTATTTTATATTTAGGTCTTCTTCAAACTTGGTATTGTTAAAAGAAACGCCGTCTTTAAACTCGGTGTACTTAAAAATAGCCGTGTCTTTAAAAATAGAGCTGGCAAAACTTACAAAGTGGCTAAATTCAGCATATTTAAAGGTTGCAGGTTCATCAAAAAAGGTGTTTTTAAAAGAACTGTTCTTTTCAAACTTTGCATATTTAAAAGTGTTATCATCTTGGAACTTGGTTCCGGAAAAATCTGCATCTCTTTCAAAATGAGAATACTTAAACATGGCTTTTCTTTCAAACGTACAATCTTTAAAAGCTACTTCATCTTCAAAATTTGCGACAAATGTATATCCGCTGCTTTCGTCTGGTATATAAGCTAATACATCGTCATTAAATGTACAGTTGGTAAATACTACTTTACCGGTAATTTGTTTTTCAACGGTGTTAGAGCCTCCATTGTTCCACCATTTTTTACGCTTAGGTAACTTAGGTAAGGCTTCATCCATGTAAGTAAGGTCTAAAATACCGTCAATTACAGCGTTATTGATCACAACATCTTTTCCTGCTTTAATATCTCGTAACAGATCAGAAGCATTTACAGATTTTTGTGCAAAAGAGGTAGCAACTAAAATGCAAAATGCTAGTGTAGTAATTATTTTTTTCATGATAACAAAGTTTAAATCGTTTTATATAAGAGACAAAGTAAAAACGAAGTTGTGACAGTTTTGGAAATAAAAAAAGCGCTCGATTGCTCGAACGCTTTTTTATGTTTTATACAGTAGATTAGTTTACTGAATCGCTTAAACCAGCTCCTGCTTTAAACTTTACAACGTTTTTAGCAGCAATTTTAATCTCTTTACCAGTTTGAGGGTTTCTACCTGTTCTAGCAGATCTTTTAGATACTGACCAAGTTCCCCATCCTACTAATGCAACTTTATCTCCTTTTTTTAAAGCTTTAGTTACATTACCAGTTAAAGAATCTAATGCAGCTTTTGCAGCAGCTTTAGAAATTCCTGCATCAGCAGCCATCGCGTCGATTAAATCTGACTTGTTCATAATTGTAATAGATTTTAAAATTAATTAATGTTTTTCTTGCTTAATAGCTCAACAAATATAGATTTAATGCGGAATTGCGCAAGTATTACCCTAAAAAAACAGGCATTTTGTTAATAAATAGGGTGCTTTTGTTAATAACCTCAGTTAAAAAATAGCTAGAATCTTTGTAAAGCCCATAAACAAAGGGCTACAGCATTATAGCATTCTCGTCAAACGAAAAACCGTTTAATAAGCTTACTGCATCCATTTTTTTCTTGCCAGAAAGTTTAATTTCATTTATTACTAAATAACCGTCTGATACTGCCACTTTTAGTTCTTTTTTTGAGGTGATGATCTTTCCAGTAGAAAAATCATGCGAATCAAACTCTTTTGAAACCCCGTAAATTTTTGCTGATATTTCCTCCTCACCATTTTTTATGGTTGTCCACGCAGCAGGATATGGATTTAATCCTCTAATATGGTTGTAAATATCATTTAAAGGTTTAGTCCAGTCTATTTTACAGTTGTGCGGAAATAATTTTGGTGCCGACTTTTCTTCTAATTCGGGTTGTTTGGTGGTTTTTACGCCTCCTTTTTCTATTAGATCCACAGTTTCTGCTACTAATTCTGCGCCTACATACATCAATTTATCATGTAACTCGCCTACAATTTCATCTTCTTTAATGTCAATTTCACGCTGAAGAATAATTTCACCGGTATCAATTTTATCATCTATGAAAAAAGTGGTGACTCCTGTTTTGGATTCACCATTTATAATAGCCCAGTTAATAGGTGCAGCACCTCTATATTCTGGTAGGAGAGAAGCGTGTAAGTTGAAGGTGCCTTTTTTTGGCATTGCCCAAACGGATTTTGGTAACATTCTAAACGCAACTACAATCTGCACATCAGCGTTCCATTTTTCTAGATTTTCTAAAAAACCTTCATTTTTTAAATTGGTAGGTTGTAAAATAGGCAAGTTTTGAGATAAAGCGTACTCTTTTACGGCAGATTGATGTATTTTTCTACCTCTGCCTGCAGGTTTATCGGGTGCGGTAATTACACCTACTACATTATAATCATTGTCAACTAAGTGTTTTAAAATGGTAACTGCAAAATCTGGAGTTCCCATAAAAACGATACGTACATCTTTCATTTATCTCAAAAAGTATTTATTGTAATTTGTTAATCCTATTTTTTCTTCGGAAAGTAAGTAGCACAAATTTATTAAAATATCAGTTTCTTTGTGCGGAAGTTGTTCGTTTATTTCTTTTGCACTTAATTCTTTTCCTGTTTTTAATACCGATATGATTTCACCGGTTATATTTTGTATGGTGTTCTTATTTTGTATACATACATCACAAATACCACATTTGTTGGCATGTTTTTCGCCAAAATATTCTAATAATTGAATGCTTCTACAAACTGTATTGTTTTCAATAAAAGCGATAAGTTCATCAGTTTTACGTTGTTTTAATTGTAAATAACGGTCAATATTCTTCGAAATTCGATTAATGGTTTTATCATCTTCTCTGGGATGTAAAAAGAATAATTCACTGTGATCGTTTGCTTTTTTATATTCTATCAGTCCTTCTAAAGACATTTTTTCAAGATATTCAATGGTTTTCCACGATGTAATCTCTGCTTTTTTAGCTAAATAAAATTCATCAATCTTAACAGCTTGTTCAAATAAACCACCATACATTCTTAATAAAGAATTGATAAAATTCTTTTTATGATGATTGTTTGAAGCGTAGGCTAGTATTTGATTGCTACTTACTAAAAATTGGATAGTTGATTTTTGTTGTGCATTATCATTTAACTGAATAATACCATTACTCTGTAAAATTTGTAAACCAACAAAGGTTTTATTAGGCACAAATTGATATTTACTACAAAATTCTAAAAAGTTGAAATCAAAAGAAGATTCTATCAACTCTCCTTTTGCCACTTGAAAATGTTGATATAATCGTTTATGTATATCTTTTATATCAATAATTGTAGGTAAAGATTTTTGTTGAATATCTATTGTTTTCCTTATATCTGAATTGTTTGTTAATACTACAGAAAACGCTTTTTTACCATCGCGCCCGCCACGTCCTGCTTCTTGTACGTAATTTTCAATAGAGGCAGGTAAATTTAAATGGACTACAATCCGTACGTTGGGTTTATCAATTCCCATACCAAAAGCATTGGTGGCAACCATAATGGGTGTGTGTTCGCTCATCCAGTCATTAAAGATCATTTTCTTTTCCACAGATGATAATCCACCATGATAAAACCCCGATTTGAAACCATTGGCGTTTAAAAAAGCACTTATTTTTTGAGTTTTATTACGAGTGTTTACATATACAATAGCAGAACCTTTGGTTTTGGTAAAGATCTGCTTAAGCTTATATAGTTTATCATCAGTAAAAATAATTTGATAAGCTAAATTCTTTCTGAAAAATGATTTCTTATAAGTTGAAGGATCTTTGAGCTCTAATAACGTTGAAATATCATTTATTACTTTTTGTGTTGCAGAAGCAGTTAAAGCAATAATTGGTACTGAAGGATGTATTTTTCTTAATACTGAAATATGTAAGTAGGAAGGACGAAAATCGTGTCCCCATTCAGAAATACAATGTGCTTCATCAACCGCAATCAAGCTAACGGTTAGTTGCGCTATCTTTTCTTGAATGAATTTTGATTGTAAACGCTCAGGAGATAGGTATAAAAACTTGTAGTAACCATACCTAATATTGTCAAACAAAGTAATAATTTCATCTTGCGAGCTTCCAGAAGGTATTGTTGTAGCTTTTATACCTTTATCAGTTAAATTAGTAACCTGGTCTTGCATTAAAGCAATTAAAGGAGAAATAACAATACAAACCCCATCGTTGGCTAGTGCCGGAACTTGAAAACAAACCGATTTTCCACCTCCTGTGGGTAATAAAGCTATAGTGTCTCCACCGCTTAAAACACTGTTAATAATCTCCTCTTGAGGCTCTCTAAAAGAAGAAAATCCCCAGTATTGATTCAGTATTTGTAGCGGTGTAAACATGGTTTACAGCGAATTCAAAATAAAATCGTAGCGTTCTTTTATAGTTCCAAACGGAACTTCAATAATATGATATCCTAGTTCCGTATAAGCATCGTGTAAAAATTTACTGATTATCACCGATTCTTCATAGGTTTCATAACGTTCGTTATCTGAAGTATAAATATCTTTCCAAGGTAAGAATTGGAAAACTTTAGTGTATTTATATTGCTTGCTCTTTTCAAGAAAAACAGCAGGAAATTCTGTTTTAAAATATCTTAAATAAGCATGCACACTAGGTATTCCTCTATCAAAAAATACCACATCAGTATTAAAATCGTTGGATTGGATGTACTGTTGTTCTCTACCTTCTAATATTTTTTGACTAAAAAGTAAAGGATCTGTTAAAAATAATTGTTCAATGCCATCCTTTTTAGCTTGCAGTGTAATTTCTCTTGAGATCTCAGGCATACATGTATGTCCGTTACCCATTAATTCGTTTAAAATAGTTGATTTTCCAGTACCTGGACCTCCAATAAAAACAATTTTCTGTTGCATCTGGCAAAAATAGCGGTTTCCGTTTATATATATAAGAATATAGTGTAATTTTGTCATCCACTTAAATTGGGTATAGTTTCTGATACATATTATTGGAACATTTGAATTTAAAAGAGAATTATGACAGATAGAGAAGCATTTTATACCAAATTAAAATCACAATTAGAAGATACTACTAATTTTCCGGCAGACTATATGTATAAGTTTATAGTACCTACAGATGCAAATCAAGTACAAGAAGTGCAAAATTTGTTTGATAAAGGGGGAGCTGTAATTGATACAAAAAAATCAAAAACAGGAAAATATGTCAGCGTATCTATTCGTTTAAAAGTTGTAAATGCTGATGAGGTAATTGAATATTACCAAAAAGCAGAAGTTATAAAGGGAATCATTTCATTGTAATTTTTCATGAAGAATAGCTTATTTGTTATTGCTTTTGTGTTTATTAATTTTGTAGCTCTGGCGCAAAACGAAGTTTTGTTTACAATTAATAAGCAACCAACTACTGTAGGGGAATTTAAACGAATATACGAGAAGAATTTAGATTTGGTAGATGATGAAGAAGCTAAGAGCATTGATGCTAATTTAGATTTGTATATCAATTACAAACTCAAAGTAAATGAGGCATATAAGCTTAAGTTAGATACTGTTAAAAGCTATCAGCAAGAATTAAATTCTTACAAACAACAATTGATGGCTCCGTATTTACATGACAAGGAATACCAAAACAAAATGGTAAGGCAAGCTTATGATAGAATGAAGCAAGAAGTAAGAGCCAGCCATATTTTATTAACATTTCCTAAAAGAGGAGAGTCAGTTGATACGGTTGCTATGATTGCTAAGCTTAACGAAGCCAGAGAGCGTATACAAAACGGTGAAGAATTTAGTAAAGTAGCCAAAGAAATTTCTGAAGATCCATCTGCAAAAATGAATGGAGGAGATTTAGGCTATTTTTCAGCATTTAAAATGGTATATCCTTTTGAAGAAGCTGCTTACACCACAGAAGTCGGACAACTATCTGAGCCTTTTAAAACTCGTTTTGGTTATCATATTTTAAAAGTAACAGATAAAAGACCTTCCAAAGGAGAATTTGAAGTTGCTCATATTTTTAATGCGGATAGAACCAATACAGGAAAAGCTAAAATAGACTCGCTATATCAAAAGTTAGAATCAGGTATTGCTTTTGAAGAAGTAGCAAAAAAATATTCTGATGATAAAAGTTCAGGGGTAAAAGGAGGTAAATTACCCAGATTTGGTGCTGGTAAAATGGTAGCTCCTTTTGAAAATGTTGTTTTAGCTTTAAAAAATGAAGGAGATTACAGTAAACCTTTCAAAACACAATTTGGATGGCATATTGTTAAGTTAATTAAAAATCATCCAGTAGATACTTTTGAAAATTTACAATTAGAGTTGGAACGTAAAGTGAAAAGCGGAGTTTTAGGCAATCTTTCAAACAAAGCTATGATTGCTAAATTGAAGACAAAATACTCTATTAAAGTTAGGGATAAAGTTTTACAAAAAGCATTAAAAAAACAAGTTACAGAAGAGGTAATTTTAACTATAAATGATAAAAAAATACCTCAAAATAAGTTCCATGCTTATGTTCAAAATAAAGGAAAAACGCCTACTCAAAAGTTATTTGAAGAATTTACCAATGCTGAAGTGTTAGTCTATTTTAAAGAAAATTTAGAAAAAACAAATCTTGATTTTAAATATACGTACCAAGAGTACAAAGATGGTTTGTTGTTGTTTGATTTAATGCAGCAAAAAATTTGGAACAAATCTATGAACGATACCATAGGTTTGACTAATTATTATAAAGCGAATCCATCTAAATACTCTAAAAAATTAGAAGAAATAAAAGGAAAAGTTGTTAGTGATTATCAAGAGTTTTTAGAAGATAATTGGATAAAAGACTTACGTGAAAAAAATGCTGTGAGAATTAGAAAAAAGGCTTTAATCAAATTAAAAAAAACATATAATCTATAATGTTTAAGAAACTATTTATCATATTTCCTATAGCAGTATTTACATCGTGTGATTTTATTAAAATTCAACCTAAAAAAGAAGTACAACAAGAAGTTGTTGTAGCTAGTGTTGGAAATGAAAAATTATACCAATCAGAATTAGAAGGAGTAGTGCCT
The DNA here is from genome assembly GCF_034043975.1 of Tenacibaculum sp. IB213877. Taxonomy (NCBI): domain Bacteria; kingdom Pseudomonadati; phylum Bacteroidota; class Flavobacteriia; order Flavobacteriales; family Flavobacteriaceae; genus Tenacibaculum; species Tenacibaculum sp. IB213877. The sequence goes on from NZ_JAXCHH010000001.1 coordinate 85,916, forward strand.
AAAGGTATTTCAAAACAAGATAGCACAGTTTTAGCAAAAAGTTATATAACTTCTTGGGCAAGACAACAATTATTCTTACAAAAAGCAGAAAAAAATATTTCTGAAGGTCAGAGTAATGAAATTGAACAATTGGTAAAAAACTATCGGCAAAGTTTATATATCAACGATTATAAAGAACGATTGGTAAAACAACAATTAGATACTATTATAACTGAGGAAGAAATAACATTATATTATGAGCAAAACAAAGAGAATTTTAAGCTCAATGAAGAATTATTGCAGCTAAAATACATTCACTTTGGTAAAGATTTTATTGATAAAAAAGAAACTATTAAAAAATTTCAATCAGATAAAGAAGAAGACTTACAAGACCTGGAAAACTTGACCATCAATTTTAAAGATTACCATTTACGCGATTCTACTTGGATACCTTTTGAAGAAGTTTTACAAAAAATTCCACCATTTAGAACAGAATCGAAACAAAAACTGTTAAAAATATCAAAATTCATACAAAAAGAAGATAGTTTAGGAGTATATTTGGTCGCTGTAAAAGATGTTTTGAAGAGAAATGATATAGCTCCTTTAAGTTATATTGAACCAAACATCAAACAATTGATATTACACAAAAGGAAATTAGAATTAATTAGAGAGATAGAAAAAACGTTGATAGACGATGCAATTAAAAACAACATTTTTAAAGAATATTAGCCTAACCACAATTTTAGTAGTAACTGCAATTTTTACCACCAATGCTCAAGTTAAAATAGACGGAGTAGCCGTGGTAGTTGGTAAAAACGTGGTTTTAGATTCTGATATTGATAAATTTAAACAAGAAGTTGAAGTTCGATCTGAAGGAAAAATTCAGTTTTCTGATTGTGAAATGTTAGAGGAGTTAATGCAGCAAAAATTATTAGCACACCACGCAATTATTGATAGTGTTGCAATAACAGATGCTGAGGTAAATGCAAGAGTTAGTAGATCTATAGAATTTTTTAAACAAGAATATGGTAGTACTGATAAGGTAGTAGCTGCATACGGATTTAATGATATTGAAGATCTAAAAAAAGAATTAAGTCGCGTTCAAAAAGAAAACATTCTTACCGAAAAAGAAAGAATGAAAATAACAGAAGATGTTGATGTAACTCCGGAAGAAGTTCGTTTGTATTTTAACGGATTAAAAGAAAAAGATGAATTGCCAGAATTTGAAGCCGAAGTACAGTTAGCGCAAATTGTATTGAATGCAGAACCAACACAAGAAGAAACAGAACGTGTAATTGCTAAATTAAACGAAATTAAAAAAGAAGTTGAAGAAGGGGCAAGTTTTAAATTAAAGGCAATTATAAATTCTGATGATCCATCAGTAGCACAAAATGGTGGAAATATGGGGGCTTTAACAAAAGATAGCCCGTTTATTAAAGAGTTTAAAGAAGTAGCTTTCTCATTAGATGAAGGACAAATATCAGAGCCGTTCAAAACTATTTTCGGGTATCATATTATCTTTTTACATAAAATAAAAGGAAACGCTCGTGAAGTTTCACATATATTATTGCAGCCAGAAATTGCAGATGAAAAGTTACAAGAAACGAAAGAGCAATTAGAGAAATTAAGAGTAGATATAACAGAAGGGAAAATCACTTTTGATGAGGCTGTTAAAAAATATTCTGAAGATGAAGAAACCAAAAATAATAGAGGTACAATTGTAAATCCATATACAATGGAACCAACATTCGAACTAACTCGTATGGATCCTGCATTGTATGGTAGAGTAAATGAATTGCAAAAAGAAGAACTTTCTGAAGTATTTTATGATGAAACCAGAGGAGGAGAGAAGATGTATAAAATGATTTTAATGAGAGATCGTACTAATACACATACTGCAGATTTGGTTGAAGATTATGTTAAAATTCAGCAATTGGCCTTAGCAAAAAAGAAAGAAGAGACCATTAAAAAATGGACTAAAGAAAAGATTGAAGAAACGTATATTAAATTAGGAGAAGATTATAAAAAATGTACGTTTAAAGATAATTGGAAAAAAGATATCAACTAAAAATATCATAAAATAAAAAATCCCGCTTCGGCGGGATTTTTTATTATAATAATATTGCTATTTTAGCTAAAAAGGAAAAGGCTTTAAAATTTTAGCTTTTTAAATTCAAAAATTGATCATCAACTATGTCAGACGTAACTGCAGTCAACAATTTAGTTCAAAAATATTCACAATTACAACAAGAAATAGGTAAGGTTATCATCGGTCAGCAAGATGCGGTAAATTTTACATTATTATCTATTTTTTGTGGAGGTCATTCGTTATTAATTGGTGTACCAGGATTGGCAAAAACATTATTGGTAAATACTATTTCTAGCGCTCTAGGATTGAATTTTAAGCGAATTCAGTTTACTCCCGATTTAATGCCTTCAGATATTTTAGGGAGTGAGATCTTAGATGAAAATCGTCATTTTAAATTTATTAAAGGACCTATTTTTTCTAACATTATTTTAGCAGATGAAATTAACCGTACACCACCTAAAACACAAGCAGCTTTATTAGAGGCTATGCAAGAGCGTTCGGTAACTGTAGCTGGTCATCATTATAAATTAGATCTACCATTTTTTGTCTTAGCAACACAAAACCCAATTGAGCAAGAAGGAACCTATCCTTTACCAGAAGCTCAATTAGACCGTTTTATGTTTTCAATTTATTTAGAATACCCAACCTTTGAAGAAGAGGTAGAAGTGGTTAAAAACACAACTTCTATTGCAAATCAAACCGTTAATTCATTGTTTTCTGGTTCAGAAATTATTGAAGTTCAAAAATTGATTCGTAAAATACCTGTTGCAGATAACGTGGTAGAATATGCAGTTGGTTTGGTAGGAAAAACGCGTCCTAATTCAGTTTATGCTACTGAAATGGTAAAATCGTATATTGATTGGGGTGCGGGTCCGCGTGCATCTCAAAATCTAATTTTAGCAGCCAAAGCACATGCGGCAGTAAATGGTAAATATTCACCAGATATTGAAGATGTACAAGCAGTTGCTATTCCTATTTTATCTCACAGAATAGTTAAAAACTATAAAGCAGAAGCTGAAGGAATTACAGTTAAAGACATTATTATTTCATTATTTTAATAAAAAGTTTAGAAAACTAGTAAACACTAGTTTTCTAAACTTAAAGAGTAAGGTACGCTTTCTTCCTTACTTGCCCAATCTTTATTAGGTTTACTTCCCAAGTTAAACTCAAGTTTTCCTCCGTTTTGAATAGCGTTATATTCTATAAAACTGTTATTGTATTCCTTTCCGTTTAAACTTGCAGATTGGATGTAATAATTGCTTGGAGAATTATTTTCAGCTTCAATCGTAAAAGTATTTCCGTTTTCTAAGTGAAGCATAGCTTTTTTAAACAACGGACTTCCAATAACATATTGATCTACTCCCGGAGTAACTGGATAAAAACCTAACGAGCTAAACACATACCAAGCTGAGGTTTGTCCGTTGTCTTCATCTCCACAATAGCCATCTGGTGTAGCAGTGTACAATTTAGTCAACACATCTCTCACTTTTTCTTGTGCTTTGTAGGGTGTTTGTCCATGATTATATAAATAAATCATGTGTTGTATAGGTTGATTACCATGTGCGTAATTGCCCATATTTACAATTTGCATTTCTCTAATTTCATGAATGGTTATTCCGTAGTAAGAATCGTCAAAATCAGGAGGCATACTAAAAACAGTATCTAATTGTTTTACAAAAGTGTCTTTTCCGCCCATTAAATTAATAAGACCTTCTATATCATGAAAAACAGACCATGTGTAATGTAAACTGTTGCCTTCGGTAAAAGCATCTCCCCATTTTAAAGGATTGAAAGGAGATTGAAAAGTTCCGTCCTCATTTTTACCACGCATTAAATTGGTGGAAGCATCAAACACATTTTTATAGTTGAATGATTGCTTATAAAATTTATCAGCAAGTTCTTTATTACCTAGTTTTTCAGCCATTTTAGCAATCGTAAAATCAGCATAGGCATATTCTAAAGTTCTTGCAGTATTTTCATTGATCTTAACATCGTAAGGTACATAACCTAATTTGTTGTAATAATCCAATCCTTCTCTACCTACAGAGGTAGCAGGTCTTCCTTCTTCAATAGTAGCATTCTTTAAAATAGCTTCTAAAAGAGTTTTTTCATCTTTTGAAGCAACATTTCCTTTTAAAAAAGCATCAGCAATAATAGGTGCGGAGTTAGAACCAATCATACAATCTCTATGTCCGGGACTAGCCCATTCCGGTAACCAACCCGATTCTTTATACGTGTTGGCAAGTCCTTCCATAATTTGACTGTTCAACTCTGGATACATGAGGTTAAAGAATGGAAAAACAGCTCTGAAAGTATCCCAAAATCCGTTGTCGGTAAACATATATCCCGGTACTACTTCTCCGTTATACGGACTGTAATGTACTACTTCATTTTTATCATTGATCTCATAAAATTTACGAGGGAAAAGCAACACTCTATACAAACAAGAGTAAAAAGTTTTGATATGGTCTGTATTTTCATCTTCAATTTGAATTCTATTCAACTCTTTTTCCCAGGCATTTTTGGCTTTTTGTTGGGTGGTTTCAAAAGAATCAGAACCAATCTCTCTATCCAAATTTAACTGAGCTTGCTCTGGACTTATAAAAGACGAAGCCACTTTTACATGAACTATTTCTCCTTTTTTGGTTTTAAATCCGATAATAGCACCCACATGCTCTCCTTCACTGTTTTTTGAATTTTCTTGTAATTTCCAATCATCAGTCCATGTATGAGTTATCTCAAAATCTTTATCAAATTCAGCCACAAAATAATTATGGAAATTATCGGGAACACCACCTCGATTGTTTCGACAATAACCAATTATTTTTCGTTCTTCCGGAATGATTTTAACCATAGAGCCTTTGTAAAAAGCATCTAACATAATATAGGATGAATCTGCCTTTGGAAAAGTAAATTTAAAATGCGCTGCACGTTCGGTAGGAGCTACTTCAACGTTGGTGTCATAATCTGCTAAATATACCTTGTAGTGATAAGGTTTAACAGTTTCCGCTTTATGAGAAAACCACGATTGCCTTTCTTCTTCTTTATATTTCAATTTACCCGTAACCGCCATAAATGAAAAAGCAGCATAATCATTAATCCAGGGACTAGGTTGGTGGGTTTGTTTAATTCCTCTAATTTTATTTTCGTTGTATTTGTACGTCCAACCATCACCCATTTTTGAGGTCATAGGTGTCCAAAAATTCATTCCCCAAGGGGTTGCAATAGCAGGATATGTATTTCCGTTAGATAAACTGTATTTGGAATCGGTACCCATTAAAGGATTTACATAATCCACTAAAGAAGTTTGTTGTTTTTCTGATTTTTGTGGAGTTTCATTTTTGCATGAAACTGCTAAAAACGATATAAGTAGTAGGGTTAAATATCTCATTTAGTTAGCAGGTTTGTTAGACATTTTAAATACAATAGTACCACCATTTTCAATGGCATCGTGAGTGAGTAAGTTGCTTTCAAGAGTTTTTCCATTTACAGAAACACTTTCTACATACACATTCTCTTTACTCTGATTTTCTGCTTTAATGGTTAGATTTTTACCATTAGCAAGATGAATGGTTGCTTCTTTAACTAACGGACTTCCTAATGCGTAGTTTACAGACCCCGGAGTTACAGGGTAAAAGCCCAAACTGCTAAAAATATACCACGCACTCATTTGCCCTGCATCGTCATTACCACACAAACCGTTTACTGTTGGACCATACATAGTATCCATGATCATTCTTACTCTAGCTTGAGTTTTTTCAGGATGCCCTGTCCAGTTGTATAAATATGGAATATGGTGTCCAGGTTCATTTCCTTGTACGTAGTTACCTATAATTCCGTCACGGGTAATATCTTCGTGTTTTTCTATGTATTTATCAGCAATTTCCATAGTAAACAGCGAATCTAAATGTTGAGTAAAACGCTCTTTTCCGCCCATCATAGTCACCATTTTATCAATGTTTTGCGGAACGTATAAACCGTAATTCCATGCATTTCCTTCAATAAAACCTTGTCCGTGAGTATCCATAGGGTCAAAATTCTTTCGGAAGGTTCCGTCACTTAATTTAGGTCGCATAAATCCAATAGTTGGATCGTATACGTTGTTGTAGTATTCTGAGCGAGCTAAAAATTCTTTTTCTGTGGATGTATTGCCAACTTCTTTTGCTATTTGTGCTATACACCAGTCGTTATAAGCGTATTCTAATGTTTTTGAAACAGAAGAATGGCTTTTGTCATCTGGTACATATTTGTAATCTATATAATCGCCTAAACCATCAAAATAACGTACGTTGGCTGTATTTACAGAGGCCTGTAAAGCGTGTTTTTTATCAAAATCACCTACATTTTTAGCTATGGCATCTGCAATGACAGAGGTAGCATGATACCCGATCATACACCAGTTTTCATTGGCATAATGGCTCCAGATTGGTAACATATTATGCACACTTTGATCGTGATGTGCTAACATAGATTTGATCATGTCGTTATTTCGATTGGGTTGTGTTATGTTAAACAACGGATGCAACGCTCGATAAGTGTCCCAAAGAGAAAAAATGGTGTAATTGGTAAAACCTTCTGAAATATGGATGTTTTGATCTAAGCCTCTGTATTGTCCGTCAACATCTTCATATAAAATAGGAGAGAGGTTGGTGTGATATAAGGCTGTGTAAAACGTGATTTTATCGGCATCAGTAAGTGTTTCAACTTCTATTTTAGAGAGTTCTTTGTTCCATTTATCTTTGGTTTGCTCTTTGGTTTTGTTAAAATCCCAATGCGGAATTTCAGCTTCCATATTTTTTAAAGCTCCTGATGAACTTACTGGAGATAAGGCAAATTTTACTTTGATGTTTTCTCCTTCTTCGGTATCAAAATTGAAGTAAGCTCTCAAATCTTTACCTGCCATTTCTGGAAAGTTCTCGTCTTGTTTGAAGCGTCGGTAAAATCCATCGTACTTGATTTTATCATACTTCTTATGCCCGTAGCTTTTGAAAGGTTTTGAAAATTGCATTGCAAAAAACACTTTTTTGTCTCTTGCCCAACCTTTGGTTTGTCGATACCCGGTAACTAAAGAATCATTTTCAACTCTAATAAAAGTCCATACATTTTTATTGTCATGATGATATACGTTGTATACCATATCTAAAATAATATGCGCGTTATCAGATTTTGGAAATGTATACTGATGAAAGCCAACACGTTCACTGGCAGTAAGTTCTGCTTTAACATTATAGCTGTCTAAATCTACTTTGTAATATCCTGGAGAAGCTTCTTCTTTATCATGAGAAAAAATAGAGTAGAAGCCTTTTTTATCATCGGAGGTTTTAAGCGGATCTAACACCAAATCTCCCACTGTGGGCATTACCAACATATCGCCTAGATCTGAATGTCCGGTACCGCTAAAATTGGTATGTGCAAACCCAATAATGGTCGAATCTCTGTGTTGATATCCTGCACAGTACTCATAAGTTTCTTTGTTGTAACTTCCATCTTCTTGAAACATTACTTCAAAGTTGGTTTGCGGACTTAATTGTACCATCCCAAAAGGAGTCGTAGCTCCCGGAAACACATGTCCCATTTTACTGGTTCCAATAAACGGATTTACATACTGGGTGTAGTCTGTTTGTATTGAGGTAGTAGTGTTTTCTGAGGTAGATTGTTCGTTTTTACAACTTATTAAACTAACAAGTCCTAGTAGTATGCTTAGTTTTTTATACATGTTACGCTGTTTTTTTAGAGTTTCTATAACCAAACCATAAAATATAACCGTAGCATAAAATAACCAGTAGTAAAGCTGATTTGAAACCTACATTATCGGTTAAGAAACCAAATGAAGGCGGAATAATAGCTCCACCAACAATTGCGGTACACAATAACCCTGAACCTTTTGGTTTTAAATCGCCAATACCATCAATAGCTAAAGTGAAAATGGTTGGGAACATGATTGAGTTGAATAAACCTACAGCTAAAATAGTCCACATACTTACCAAACCGGTAGTGCTTATTGAAATTAAAATTAATGTAATTGCTGCTGTAGCAAAAATTCCTAGTACTTTCCCTGGATTCATGATTCTAGTTAAATATGATCCAATAAAACGTCCAATCATAGCGCCACTCCAGTAAAATGTAACAAAAACACCTACAATAGCTTTATTATCGTTTTCTGCTAATCCTGAGTTTAGAATTCCTTCGGCAATAGATCTCATCACACCATTCTCTTTAATAACATCTACCATATTCATATCTAGAAAATAGTTTACTAAATAACTACCTATTGACACTTCTGCCCCTACATAAAATAAAATACCTAAAACACCTAACATCAAGTTTTTATTCTTAAAAACATCTGCATAAGTTCCGGTAGAGGTTTCGCTAATAAGTTTAGGGAGCTTCGCAAAGGAAAATATGGTGGCAATTATTACTATAAATATTGCTAATGCTAAAAAAGGAGTTTGTACAGCAGAAGCTTCAGTAGTTAAATATGTTTCTCTTGCGGTTTCGGTAAGCGAAGCAATTTCGTCTTTAGTTTTGATTTTATCACTTAAAATAAACAAAGCACCAATTGCAGGCGCAAGTGCTGTACCTAAACTATTAAAGGCTTGTGATAAGTTTAAGCGGCTCGACGCTCCATCTTCACTTCCTAATACTGCCACATATGGATTTGCAGCTACTTGTAAAATAGTAATGCCACCTGCTAGAATAAAATAAGCTAACATAAAAATACCAAATATACGGTAACTAGCTGCCGGATAAAAAAGTAAGCAACCTAAAGCCATTGTTGAGAGACCTAAGATGATGCCTTTTTTATAACCAATTTTAGAAAGAATATAACTGGCAGGTATAGAAAGTAAGAAATAAGCACCAAAAAATGCAAATTGAACTAAGCCCGCTTGAAAATATGTTAAAGTGAATAATTCACGTAATCTTGGAATTAAAGAATCTACCAGAACGGTAATAAAACCCCATAAAAAAAATAAAACGGTTAATAAAATAAATGAGGAACGATACGATTTTTGTTGATTCATATTTGTAGTTTATGGTTAAGCTATAAATATGCAAAAACTTAAAATTTTGACAAAAAAGAATTTTGAATTCACTTAATATTCAAGCTTTTGTAAAAAACGTTTAATAATCAAAAAATATAGTGTGATTTTAGTTGAAAATAATATGATTCTTATGGTGAAATCTTATTATCTAAGTATATTTAAAACAGTAATTACCCCTATTAAAAGGATTAAAATAAGTGATATTTGTTTAAAATGTTCTTGCGGAATGTAATGAAGTATCTTTTTTCCTATATAAGTACCTATAATTCCAATAGCAATTAAAAATGGTAAGTAAATTAATACATTGGTTTTAATGTATCCGTTTTGGTAGTAAACAAAGGTTCTGGTAAAGTCAATTAAAAAATCTATAAATGCGGAGGTTGCTATAAATACACTTTTTTCTAAGTTGAAAGCAGCCATGGTTAAACCTCTAATGGCTCCTCCAGTTCCTAATAAACCTGCAGAAAAACCAGATAATACTCCACCTGAAACAGCATTTTTAGTATTGGGTTTTATAATTAGGTCTTTTTTTAATAGGAACAGCAAACTTAAAGTAATTAAAAAAATACCCAAGATAGTTTCAAGTAAATTAGATTTTATGATTTTAGATAAATAACCGCCAATAATAACAAATACAACAGAAGGAACTCCAATATATAGTAATAATTTTTTGTCCAGTCCTTTTTTAAATAATACTATTTTGCTAAGGTTACTAGATAGATGAAATACGGCAGTTAACCCTAAAACCGAATAAAAATCAAAATAAAAATTACCTATAGGTACAAAGAAAACAGATGACCCGAAACCACCTATGGTTCCTACAATTTCAGCTACTAAAGCTAATAGTATAAAAATGTAGTTTACTTTCAATTTTACCCACTATTTGTAATGCTAAAATAGGTAAAATAAACTTTTAGAAGATTTTAATGATATTCAAAAAAACTAAACACATTTCCGCCGTAACGTTTATCGTAACTATGTTTTGGGTGTTTTGTAAGATCAGTATGTTTTGAATGCTCAATGATTAAAACTCCGTCTTCATTCAATAAATCACGTTCAAAAACTGTATCTGCAATTTTTAAGAACTGATCTTCTTTAAAATCATATGGAGGGTCTGCAAAAATAATGTCGGCTTTTAAAGGCGTTTTCTCTAAAAACTTATAAACGTCACTTTTATAGGTGTTAATTTCAGTATTTAAATCTTTAGCAGTTTGGTTGATGAACTTTATACATCCATAATTAGCATCTACTGCATGAATATTTTCGGTCCCTCTAGAAGCAAATTCATAACTAATATTACCAGTTCCTGCAAACAGATCAATTACTGTTATACCTTCAAAATAAAAAAGGTTATTAAGTATGTTAAATAACGCTTCCTTTGCCATATCTGTAGTGGGACGTACAGGTAAGTTTTTAGGAGCGCTAATTCTTTTACTTTTGTATTTTCCTGATATAATTCTCATTTAAGAAATCAATATAAAGTTTGAATGGTGTGAAAACTGATTTGTATTTGCTAAAAAAACTGATTTAGGTTTGATAAAATCAATATTTCTAACATAGTTATAGGTGATGCTGTATAGTTCAGATTCTTTGTTAATAGTACCAATAAACACCAACTTAAAACTATTTGGGTCTAATTGTAATTGCTCCGCGACAAATAATATATAATAAATAAAGTCTTCTTTAGTGGTAAATGAAAACGAATTGTATAACAATAATTGTTCATTTTCTATAACAATGATGTCTAAGTTACTACCATAAACATTCACAAAGAACTGCTTTTGTGGATTGTTTTTGCTGTGGTTTAGAAGATTATCTATTAACAAAGTAGAATGATGTTTGTATTCAAACTCACCAAAGTTTTGAAATAAATAATTGTTAATATTTACAAATGGTATATATACGTTTTTAGCTGGTAAGTTTTGTAGATCATCAAATACAATATGGTCATTTGACAAAGTTTTGACGTTAAAATCTAAATACAACTTTAGCTTTGTTTTGTCAAAGAATTCATCAGGAACTAGAGTGGATAGGTTATTTTGATGAACTACGGTAATTTGAGAAAAATCTTGTTGTAGATCTTTGTCATCTGCAAAAATTTGCAAAACATTGTCATACAGTAACTCTGGTGTAGAGAGTGTCTTTTCAAAAGGATATTCAGTAAAAGTGATGATATCTTTTGAAGCTAGGTCTTCAATACAAAAAGAAAATCCATCCAAACTAAATTGGATGGATAACTTTTTATTATGTGATTCTACACTGCTATTTTTATTCTTTCTTTGCAATAGCGTCTGCTTTATCATAAAAAGGAGGCCAGTTACCACCAGTACTTACTTCTTCTAAAGATCCTACAGAAACATATGCACCTTTAATTTGATCTGTTTCTACAGCTTCTAATTCTTGCTTTACTAATTGTGGGTTCATTCCTTTTAAAATTGATTCTTTATCAACTTTAGCAATGAAAGCTGGCACTAATAACCCTGCAACTTTTTCTACCTGACCAGTTTCTAACGTAAATTCTTTATCAGTTCCTGGTACTTTAAACATGTTTTGATAATCTTTTCCTTCAAAATGAGAAATTACAGGCTCGTAACCAATAGTATCTACTTTTCTAACAGAAACTTTTTTAGTAATTCCACCACCAACATTAACTTCTTTTTCTATGTTAGAAGTTTGAGTAATAGCTAATTTACCTTTTTCAATAAAAGCAATTAAACTATCTTTATTACTTGCATAAGCACCATGAACCTCATTGTATTTTTCTTCGGCATCACGAATTAGCTTTAAGTTTTTAATAACTTTAGCATAGCGTACTTTTTTAGCTTTGTTAAAATTGATAGGCTCCATTATGCCGCCATAAATTAAATAAGCTAAATATCCTGCAGCAACTAATAATAGTATAGAAACTAACCATCTCAGTTTTAACGGAATAAACTTAACTATTACGTAAGCTAAAAGAACTGCAACAACTACTGCTGCTAAAATCATCAATAATAAATTCATTTTTTTAGTTTTTAATATATGATATTCGCAAATCTACAATTTTTTTTTATTCTTAAAACAAATATTTATAAATACATTTGTGTTCCATTTCCAATGAAAATATGCTTAAAAACACTGGTGATTTTTACAAAGAGCTTCTAAAAAAGTTTCCGTACGAACCTACTCAAAAACAAAACGAACTTTTAAATCAGCTGACTGAGTTTATTTTTGATAACAACAATCGTGCCTTGTTCTTGTTAAAAGGATATGCAGGTACCGGTAAAACTACGGTTATAAGTACTGTAGTAAATAATTTGTGGAGAGTAGGTAAAAAAGCAGTTTTATTAGCACCAACAGGTAGGGCCGCTAAGGTAATTTCAGGATATTCAAATCGACAAGCGTTTACTATCCATAAAAAAATATATTTCCCGAAAAAGCAAAGTAATGGAGGTGTTAGTTTTGTAATGCAACCTAATAAACATAACGATACCATTTTTATTGTAGATGAAGCATCTATGATTTCTGACCAATCACAGAGTGCAAAGTTGTTCGAAAACGGTTCGTTATTAGATGACCTGATCTCGTATGTGTATTCAGGAAAAAACTGCAAAATTGTTTTTATAGGTGATACGGCACAGTTGCCACCTGTAAAATTATCGGTAAGTCCAGCTTTGGATGCTGATACCGTTTCGTTTCAATATAACAAAGATGTTACCGAAATTGAATTAGATGAAGTGGTACGTCAAGAAGCAGATTCAGGCATTTTAGCCAATGCTACCGATTTACGATTGCTGATTCAAAATGACGGACAACAATTTAAGTTTGATGTGAATTATCCTGATATCATTCGACTGCAAGATGGGTACGATATTCAAGATGCAATAAATTCATCCTATGACGGTGAAATAGGAGTAGAGGATACTGCCATTATTGTACGTTCTAATAAAAGAGCTAACCAATACAATCAACAAATACGTACTAAAATTCGCGGACAAGAAAATGAGATTTCGACAGGAGATTATGTAATGATAGTTAAAAACAACTATTTCTGGTTAAAAGAATCTTCTTCTGCAGGTTTTATTGCCAATGGAGATATTTGTGAGGTTATGCGTATCAATGCCATTAAAGAGTTATACGGATTTAAGTTTGCAGAAGTTACTATTCGTATGATTGATTATCCGGATATGAAACCTTTTGAAACGGTTTTATTATTAGATACGTTAACAAGTGAGAGTCCTGCGTTGACTTATGAAGAAAGTAATAGATTGTACGAAGCCGTAAAAGAAGATTTTGCACATGAAAAATCGAAGTACAAGCAGTTTATGGGAGTTAAAAAGAACAAATATTTTAATGCACTTCAGGTAAAATTTTCTTATGCCATGACTTGTCATAAATCTCAAGGAGGTCAGTGGAAAACAGTATTTATTGAACAGCCGTATTTACCCGACGGACAAAGCGTTGAGTATTTACGCTGGTTATATACTGCTGTTACACGTGCCCAAGAAAAACTGTATTTAATAGGATTTAAAGACGATAGTTTTGTTGGCTAAAATGTTAGTATTTTGTTAATTTGATTTGTTCTTTTAACAAAAAAACTACATTTGTTTACCAATCAAACTATTAATTTATGAAAACAAAATCACTTGTTTTTCTTTCTTTATTGCTGATATGTTCATCAGTTGTTGCTCAAAAACCTCAAAAATTATCCTCAAATGCTATTTATGAAAAGATCCAAAAACTGAATTTTTTAGGATCAGCATTGTACATAGCAGCGCATCCAGATGATGAAAATACACGTCTAATAGCGTATTTGGCTAATAATATGCATGCACGAACCGGATATTTATCGCTTACTCGTGGTGATGGAGGTCAAAATTTAATTGGTCCAGAAATGCGTGAATTGTTAGGGGTAATTCGTACACAAGAATTATTAGCTGCAAGAAGAGTAGATGGAGGAGAACAATTATTTACACGTGCCAATGATTTTGGATATTCAAAACACCCCGATGAAACCTTAGAGATTTGGCAAAAAGACAAAGTATTAGCCGATGTAGTTTGGGCTATCAGAACGTTTAAACCTGATGTGATCATCAACCGATTTGATCATAGAACTCCTGGTAGAACGCACGGACATCACACTTCTTCAGCTATGTTGAGTATGGAAGCTTTTGATTTGGTGAACGATAAATCTAAATATTCAAGTCAGTTAAAATATACAGATGTGTGGCAACCCAAAAGATTGTTTTTTAATACATCTTGGTGGTTTTATGGTAGCGAAGAAGCATTTGAAAAAGCCGATAAAAGCAAGATGTTGAGTGTAGATGTTGGCGTGTATTATCCGTTAAAAGGATTGTCGAACAATGAATTAGCGTCTATAGCTAGTAGTCAGCATTTATGTCAAGGGTTTGGTAGATTAAGTGCTCGAGGAAGTCAACCAGAATATGTTGAGTTTTTAAAAGGTGATTTTCCGAAAGACAAAAAAGATATTTTTTCAGGCATTAATACTACGTGGAATAGAGTAGAAGGCGGAGGAGAAATTGGTGATATTTTATACGAAGTTGAAGATAATTTCGATTTTGTAAATCCATCTAAACACTTACCAAAGTTATTAAAAGCTTATAGTTTGATTGAAGATTTGCAAGATGAGCACTGGAAAAAGATCAAGCTAAAAGAAATTACTCAAATTATTGAAGCATGTTCAGGTTTGTATATAGAGGCAACTGCTAATGCATCTTCAGTAACTCCAAATTCAACCGTTGAAATTACGGTCGAGGCTTTAAACAGAAGTTCTGCTTCTATTGAGCTAAATACTATTGATTTTTTAAACCATAAAGTAGTAGAAAAGAATTTAGATTTAGCACCTAATAAAAAAGAAAATTTTACAGAATCATTTCCTATTACCACTACTACTTATTCCGCACCATATTGGTTAAAACAACCTTGGGATTTAGGTATGTATAAGGTAAATGACCAAAAACTGATTGGTAATCCTGAAAGTAACAGACCGTTGCAAATTCAGTTTGATATGATTATTGAAGATCAATCTGTAAGTATTTTTAAAGATGTGGTGTATCGATATGCCAAAGGAGATAAGGGAGAAATTTATGAACCGTTTGAAGTGTTACCAAAAGTGACTACACAACTTAAAAATAAGGTTGTTATTTTTTCTGATGACAAACCACAAACTGTTTTGGTAGATGTTCGCTCAGGAGCAGGAAATGTAAGTGGTGAAGTAGCATTGCAAGTACCTAACGGATGGAAAGTAACTCCTGAAAAAGCTCCGTTTACAATCAGTCAAAAAGGAGATAAACGTACTGTTAGTTTTTCGGTAACGCCACCTAAAAATCAGTCGGAAGGAAGTATAAAAGCTGTGGCAACTTCCGAAGGAAAAACATTTGATAAAGAATTGATTGAAATTGATTACAACCATATTCCAAAGCAATCGGTGTTATTACCTTCAGAAGCCAAAGTGGTTAGATTAGATATTAAAAAGAATGGAAGTTCTATTGGTTATATTCAGGGTTCGGGAGATGCTATTCCAGAAAGTTTACGACAAATTGGGTATAGTGTTACTGAAATTCTTCCGCAGGATATTAACACTCAAAGCTTAGCAAAATTTGATGCAGTGGTATTAGGAATTAGAGCCTATAACACGCAACCAGAATTACAGTTCAAGCAAAAATATTTGTTAGACTACGTAAAAAATGGCGGAAATTTAGTGGTGCAATATAATACCAGCAGAAGGGTAGATGTTAAAGCCCCGTTTGAATTACACTTGTCTCGCGACAGAGTAACCGATGAAAATGCTAAAGTAACCTTGTTAGCCAAAGAACATTCTGTTTTAAATTATCCAAATACAATTACCGAAGCCGATTTTAACGGTTGGGTACAAGAACGCGGGCTCTATTTTCCTGATAAATGGGGACAAGAATTTACGCCAATTTTATCCATGAATGATAAAGACGAAACACCAAAACAAGGAAGTTTGTTAGTCGCTAAATACGGAAAAGGAAACTATGTGTATACCGGTTTAAGCTTTTTTAGAGAGTTACCCGCAGGTGTACCCGGAGCGTATAAGCTATTTGCTAATTTATTGTCAGTAAAGAGAGAGTAATAAAACAATAATGTATGAGATTTATCTTATCTATTCTTATCTGTATAATATTTTCATCTTGTGAACATCAACTTCCTGCCTATAATTTTTCTAATTTTAAAAATTCGGAGATATATGAATTAGCACAAGCTGTAAAGAATAATGATTTAAAAGGTATAAGAAAAGAAGTTTTAGAAAAAAAAGCTAAAATTAATTTGACTGATGATAAATATGATAAGACATTATTGACTCTTGCAATAGCAAATGATAAAAAAGAAGCATTTAAAGAGTTATTAAAATTGGGTGCTAATCCTAATTATTACAGTGTTGACAATTGCTTTAGTCCAATAATAACAGCTATTAGACTTAATAAAAATTGCGATTTGTTTTTTATAGAAGAGTTATTGAAGTATGATGTAAACTTAAACCCTGGCTTTTTTAGGATTTGTAATTCAGGTCATTATGACCCATTATTTGAGACTATCATGTTTTTCAATGATTATGATACAGAACAATGTTGTATTGATATACTTAGATTGCTGACAACTAAGCTTGAAAAAATAGATTTAAACGAAAATAATGATGAAGAAAATTACATGCAAAATATTGTTTATTTCTGTTTGTCTACAAGAAATTTAAATGCATTACATTATTTTATTGTTGATTTAAAATGTAAGGTTCCAGATAAAATATTTATAAATGGTACGGTTCTTTCTGGTTATCGAGGTGTTGGGGAATTTTCATTAGAGGATATATTAAATAGTAAATATTTTACCTTGAATGAAGATTTAAAATATTTAGAAAAGCAGAAAAATAAAATATTAAGTTATCTCAATAAATAATGAACTCTCGCTAGCGCAAGTATCTTACTCATGATTAAAACTCTACTTCAATAACGTTATTTTGCTTACAATCTCATCATACACAAAACAATAATAATCATGAAATCTCGGGAGTAGTATATTATCGAGATTTTTTGTGTTTAAAAGTGTATCTAAATCAAATAATTGTAGCGCAGCAACCTCTTCTTCTTGTATGATAAGTTTATTAATGGGTGTGGTTAATTCAGCAACAAAAACATGATGGAATTCATTGTCAATAATTCCGTTTGGGTGGTTAACCATGTGCTTGCGTGTACCAATTTTAATCAACTCATTGGTCGAAATTTGAAAGCCTATTTCTTCCTCTACTTCTCTAACCGCAGAAACTACAACATCCTCCCCAGCAGCTACATGACCTGCAGCCGAAATATCCCACATACCTGGAAATACTTTTTTAGTCAAGGCACGTTTTTGCAACAGAATTTTCTCATCCATGGTATACAACCAAATATGAACGGTGGGATGAAAATATCCGTATTTATGAGCAACCGATTTTAAACAGGTTTTACCTGTGTACTTACCAAATTCATCAACAATGTCTATTAATTCATCCATTATACGTTAAGATCCATTCTTTTGGGTATTCGTTTTCGCTTTCTGCATACATTGTAAAACCATTTTGCTCATAAAAATAGCGTAAGTTTTCTTCTTCAATAGTTAGCCAATATTTTTGAGAAGGATTTTCTTTTTTTAATAAAGTTAAAAATTTACTTGCGTATCCTTTATTTCTATGATTTTCACTTATCCAAACATACCCTAAATATACATAACCCTTTTTAAATAAGTTTTCATTTTCTAATTCGAAGGATGTAGCATAAGGCGGCATTTTGTAAAATAAAATACCGCCACCTATAAGCTGATCGTTTAAAAACAAACCGTATATGTTTGAAGACGAAGCATGGAGTTGCCAAACAGGAGTTATTAACTCTTTCCATTCATCAGAAAGTATTGAAAAAAGCTCGGTTTGGTTAGAAATAGGTTTTATAAAAGTCCCCATGCCCATAGCTTGTCAGAATCTTCTAACCATCTGTCTCCAATATCTGTTCGGTAATAACTGTTGTTAATAATGATGTTGTTTATTCTGTTTTGCATCATTTTTTGAGCGTCTTTCATCGTAACACCAACACCTGTAACCAAAAGAGCAATACCATCATTACCGGTTATTAACCATTCAGAATTTACCTGTTTTATATGAATAGGGTGTACACCTTCTTTCATTTCTTTTTTAAAGAGAATAACCGAGTCTTTTGAAAATAACTCAAAGCTTTTTTTGTCTTTAAAAGGGAAAGGAGGTACAACCATATAGGCACCTACCTGAAAACCCTTTTTAGTATTGATTGTAAAACTTTTTCCTGAGGCAATTTTGTAAAACATATAGCCTAAAGGTTCGTTAATTCCATCACTTTGAATGTATACTTGCGGATATCCAAAACGAGAAGTGAACTCTAACGGATAAATTCCGTTACCATTTACAATACAGTTAATGTCTATATGACCTACAAATCCTTTTTTAGATAAGGTGGATTCAAATTTTTTTAATGTAAGATCGAAAATAGGAGAGTCTTTCGACCAAAACATACTAGTTCCCATTTCTCCTGTAGAAACACCTAATTCTTTTGGGAAGAATTTTTTGTGCTCAAAAGTAATATTGTAAGGTTTTATAAAGTTTTTTCCATTAAAAAAAGCCGAAACAGCAATTTCAACTCCTTTAACTTTTCGTTGTAATTGAAAGTTGCCAAAGCTATCTCCCCATGATTTTTCATAGGCTTTTAGCATTCGAATTACGTCTAAACCTTTATCATCATTTCCTACAAACAGTAATTGCTTTAAATCTTGTGTTTCTCCACAAGGTTTTACCACATAGGCATCTGGATTTTTTTGAACATAATTAATAGCATCTTGAAAATTGAAAAACTCTTTTGATGGGAGAATTTTAATTTTATGTTTTTTAAGTTCCTCCTGCCCAAAATGTCTATCTAATTCAAGTAAATCGGTGTATTCAGAGCCTCCAAAAACTAATTTTCCTAAGCTTCTTAATTCATCACAAATTTTGCCATAACCTGTATAGTCAAAAATGATAATAGTAGCCCAATCAATGTGTTTTTTCCAGTCGTTTACTTTTGGTACAAAGCCGTAGCCAATTTCTCTAGAAGACTTATCTTCAATGAACATTTTTACAAGATGTCCTTCTTGTTTAATCTTGTAGGTAATATCTAGCGATTCTCCCCACTTAGAAACAACTAAAAAATTCATTTTTTTAGTTGTTTTTAGGTCTGTTTTGTTTGTTTTTGAAGACGCCATAGACCTAGCAAAAAAGTGTAACCATATAGTTTTTTAGTGACTTAAAATCTATATCAAAATTACTAAATTATTTAATATGAAAATATGGTATAAAAAGAAAAATCCTGTTCTTAAAACAGGATTTTTTTATGTTATTTAAAATATGAAAATGTTTCTCCGTCTTTTATTTTTAATAATGTTTCGTAAATCATTTTAATTACATTTTCAACATCTTCGCGATGTACCATTTCAACCGTGGTGTGCATATAACGTAAAGGTAAAGATATTAATGCAGAGGCAACTCCACCATTACTATAAGCAAAAGCATCGGTATCGGTTCCTGTGGCTCTTGATAAGGCTGAACGCTGGAAAGGTATTTTTTTAGCTTCTGCGGTTTCAGTAATTAAATCGCGTAACTTTTGTTGTACTGCTGGTGCGTAGGCAACAACTGGACCTTTTCCTAACTCTAAATGACCTTCTTTTTTCTTATCGATCATTGGCGTAGTAGTATCATGTGTTACATCTGTAACTATAGCAACATTTGGTTTTATAGTTTGTGTAATCATTTCTGCACCACGTAACCCAATTTCTTCTTGTACAGAATTAGTAATATATAACCCAAAAGGTAATTTTTTCTTGTTCTCATGTAATAAACGAGCAACTTCAGCAATCATAAAACCACCCATTCGGTTGTCTAAAGCACGACAAACAAATTTGTTTTTGTTTAATACATGAAACTCATCTGGGTAGGTAATTACACAACCCACATGTACTCCTAATTCTTCTACTTCTTCTTTGGTTTCACAACCCACATCAATAAAAATATTATCTGGCTTAGGTGCTTCTTCTTTAGCTTTATTACGGGTATGTATAGCTGGCCAACCGAAAACGCCTTTAACAATACCATTTTTAGTGTGAATATTTACCACTTTACTTGGAGCTATTTGATGATCACTTCCACCATTTCTAATCACGTAAATTAATCCGTTTTCAGAAATGTAATTTACGTACCAAGAAATTTCATCGGCATGCCCTTCAATAACTACTTTGTATTTAGCTTTTGGATTGATTATTCCAACAGCAGACCCGTAAGTATCTGTAATAAATTCATCTACATACGGCTTTAAATAATCCATCCATATTTTTTGACCTTCCCATTCATAACCAGTAGGAGCTGCATTATTTAAGTATTTTTCTAAGAAATCTAACGACTTTTTATTTAATATTGATTTTTGTGTAGCCATAATTTATTATGCTTTCTTTGTTTCTTTTTTTTTGTTATCACTTCCCCAAAAGCTTCTACTTTCTATAAATTCTTCTTGTTCTCGTAATTGTTCTGGAGTTAGTACTTTTAAAAAAGAAGGATGTTGCTCAATAGCAAATTCTATCTTTTCAATAATACTATCAATATTTTCGTTTTCATAATCAATTTCTAATGGCTCTTTAATAACCATAGATTGTAAAACGTTACGTTTTTTTATCATCAGTCCCTTTTTATCAAAAGAACGTCTAAAACCGTCAATAACAATAGGAACAACTTTGGGTTTGTAAGTTTTTATAATATGAGCTGTACCTCGTCTAATAGGTTTAAATGGCGTTGTGGTGCCTTGAGGAAACGTAATTACCCAACCATCATCTAAAGCTTTACCTATATTTGAAATGTCTGACATTTTAACTTGTCTATTAATATCTTGTCCTGCATTTCTCCATGTTCTTTCTACAGATACAGATCCTGCATAGGCAAATATTTTAGGAAGTAAACCAGAACGCATAGTTTCACCGGCAGCTATGTAATATAAATTTAATTTAGGTTTCCATAAATACCCTACATTTTTTATATTATCATCTCTTCCCTTTAACGCTGCATTGAATACATGAAACATGGCAGCAACATCTGCAAAATAGGTTTGATGATTAGATATAAATAGTACATTTCTATCGGGTAATTGACGTATAATTTCTGAACCTTCTATTTGTAAGTTGTTAAACTTACGATATCTGCTATGGGAAATTACTCCCATAACTTGAATAATAATTCTTTTTAAAAATAAAATATGTCCAAAAGGATTCCTTTTAAATAAAGGCATATATATTAGGTTTAAGATTAACAAAAATACAAAAGTTTTTATTGTACTTCTTTAAGCAGGTCTTTAATTTCTGACAGTATCATAGCTGTAGCCCCCCAAACCACATGTGAGTTTAAGGTAAAGCACGGAACCTCAATGTTTTTCATGTATGAAGTCTGCATTTCTACAGATGATATGTTTACATCATCAATTAAATCGGTAGCTAGAACTTCAATGATTTTTGATACTTCATGATTGGGTGTAAAAATAGGTTTTGTATTTGTAAAACCAATATAAGGTGTTACCAAAAAATTGCTGGGAGGGATATAAGTTTCTGATAATTTTCTAATAATTTTTATATGAGTGTTTTGCACACCTACTTCTTCTTCTGTTTCTCGTAATGCTGTTTGTTGTAGGGTTTCATTAGGTTCTGATTTACCTCCCGGAAAACTTATTTGTGCAGAATGTGTTCCGTTGTAACTGGCTCTTTGTGTTAATAAAAAACGGGTTTGCTGATATTCATCTGGATAAAAAAGAGCTAAAACAGAGGCTTGCCTTGGGTTACTATTTTTTATTTTTTCTTCTGAAAATTTTATGCGAATTTGAGGCACTAATTTAAATTGAGAGGTTTGTCCTCCTAACTCAATTGATTCTAATAATGATATGTTATTAATAAAATTCGTAAATTTCATTCAAAAAGCATTTGTCACAAACATATTAATTAATTTTTTGTTTTTGGCTTGAATTTTGATTTGAAAGTAGTGTAACTTAAATTATGAAAATGAATATAGAAGATAAATACAAAAAACTAGCTTTAAGTTTAATTTTTGATGCCATTGGTTTCATTCCGTTTTTAGATATAGTATGGGCACCTACATCTGCCTATTTAATGGCTAAAATGTATAAAGGAAAAGAAGGTAAGGTTGCAGCAGTTTTTTCTTTTATTGAAGAGGCTTTGCCATTTTTAGATGTAATACCTACTTTTACTATTATGTGGGTGTATACTTATGTTTTTAAAGGGGCAACTGCAGAGAAAATTAAAAAAACTATTGAGGTTTAAAATACTGTTTATTTATAAAATTAAAACACGTTATGAACGTGTTTTTTTTTGGTTTTTAAATAAAAAACCCAGCCCTAATAAAGACAAAAACTTCTTTTCAAATTCCCAAAAAAAGTCAAATTTACCAAATAACCAGCCCACTATGGGTAAGGTAGTTTGATAAATAGGAAATATTAATAAAAATCTAATAGGATAGTAAATCCAAGGATTTAGAGTTTCTGATGACAGTCCAATAAATTCTGTTACAGGTTTGGCAACCCAAGCAGAAAAAGAACCATTAATAGCAAAAACTAATAATACTGCTGTAATATCCCAATTGGTTTTTAACCCCCATTTTTGTTTTAATTTTTCCATACAACAAAAATATCGAAAAGAAAAAGGGCAAACAAAAGTTTGCCCTTATAATATATTGTTAATTAGAAAATTATTTTCTTCCGAAGATTCCGCCTAATAACCCGCCTAATAACCCGCCTTTTTTAGAACCGCTATTTAAAACCATTCCAGCAACATCATCAATAACACTTCCATCTCCATCAGCGTCTAATATTTTTTCTAAAAAGCTTTGATCTTGTTGTGCGCTATTACCGCCTAATAAACCTCCTAACAAACCACCTAAATCACCAGCACTACTCACTCCGCTTTGACGAGATTGTTTACCTAAAACTCCCATTAAAATTGGTGCAGCAACTTTTAAAATATCACCTACAGCACTAGCATCCATACCGGCTTTTTGGCCAATTACTTGTTGTACCCCTTGTTGCTTACCACCTAATACATGACCCAAAATTTTTCCTCCATCAGTAAGAACATCAGAATTTACACCACCTCCAAATAAATCACCAAGGTTGTCTAAAATACCACCATCATGTTTATTTAAAGCACCCATTAAACCTTCTGCACCTTGTGGGGTAGCAGCGTTACGTTGCATAGCTTTCATTAAAACAGGCAAAGCCATGGTTAAAACACTACTGGTTTTGTTGCTGTCGTTTCCAGTAGAACCCGCAACACCATTAATAATAGTTTTACCCATAGGGCTGTTTAATAAGTCTAAAATTCCTTCCATTTTCTGATTTTTTATAGATTAATTAATGTGTTTTTAATAGTGAGACCCAATATACGAAAATAAAGTCACACAAAAGTTTTAATTTTTATCAATTGATATTGATTTTCTATCTTTACCGTCCTACACAAAACAAACAATTATTAGAATGAAGAAATTAGCACTGCACTGGCAAATTTTAATAGGAATGCTTGCCGGATTACTTTTTGGTTTTATCGCTTTACAATTTGGATGGGCGGAATTTGTTGGAAACTGGATAAAACCTTTAGGAACCATTTTTGTTAAACTTTTAAAATTAATTGCGGTTCCGCTTATTGTTGCTTCGCTAATTAAAGGAATTTCTGATCTAAAAGATATTTCTAAGTTTAAAAATATAGGAGTTAGAACTATTTTAATTTATATAGGAACTACAGTTATTGCTATTACTTTAGGATTGTTGTTGGTAAATGTTTTACAACCTGGAGAGGGTATTTCTGAAGCTACAGTTGATAAGTTAACAAATACGTACGCATCAAGTTCGGGAGTAACATCTAAAGTAGCTGAAGCTGCCAAACAGAAAAGTAGTGGCCCATTACAGTTTTTGGTAGATATGGTGCCAGATAACGCTATGAATGCTATGAGCAACAACAAAGCTATGCTTCAAGTAATCTTTTTTACCATTTTCTTTGGAATTTCAATGTTATTAATTGGAGAAAAGAATGCAAAACCACTTAAAAAGTTTTTTGATAGTTTGAATGACGTGGTTTTAAAAATGGTAGATTTAATTATGTTAATATCACCTTATGCAGTTTTTGCTTTATTAGCAAATGTAGTGGTAACATCTGGTGATCCTGAAATTTTAGTAGCACTATTAAAATATGTTGGAACTGTGGTAACTGGTTTGTTATTAATGATTGGTTTTTACTGTGTTTTAGTAAGTGTTTTTACCAAAAAAAATCCGCTTTGGTTTTTAAAAGAGTTAAGCCCTGCACAGTTATTAGCTTTCTCAACCAGTTCAAGTGCAGCAACATTACCAGTTACTATGGAAAGAGTAGAAGAACATATTGGAGTTGATAAAGAAGTATCGAGTTTTGTGTTACCTGTAGGTGCAACTATTAATATGGACGGAACCAGTTTATATCAGGCAGTTGCGGCCGTATTTGCTATGCAAGTATTATGGCCTGAAGGATTGAGTTTTGCAAATCAAATATCAATTGTATTAACAGCTTTATTGGCATCCATTGGTAGTGCAGCTGTACCTGGAGCAGGTATGGTAATGTTGGTAATTGTATTAGAATCTGTAGGGTTTCCAAAAGAATTATATCCGGTAGCTTTGGCATTGATTTTTGCGGTAGACAGACCTTTAGATATGTTGCGTACCACTATTAACGTTACTGGAGATGCTACGGTATCTATGATTGTAGCTAAATCAGTAGGTAAATTACATGATCATCCTAAAGCTAAAGATTGGGACGATCATTATGATGAGGTAAAATAAAAAGATAAAAATGTAATGACACCCATAAAAAACATATCAAATCCATTAGTTTCTGTAAATTGGTTGCAAAAGGAGTTGAACAATGAAAATTTAATTATCCTAGATGCTACAATACCTAAGGTGTCAGGAAATGAAGAGTTAAAAAAAGAGCAGTTACCAAATGCTCTTTTTTTTGATATAAAAAACGTGTTTTCAAATACATTATCAGAATTTCCGAATACAATATTATCTCCTGAAGAATTCGAATTAAAGGCTCAAAAATTAGGAGTTAATACTGATAGTCTTATTGTGGTTTATGATAATTGGGGTATATATTCATCTGCTAGAGTTTGGTGGTTATTTAAAACTTTCGGATTTAATAATATTGCTGTTTTAGATGGAGGTTTACCTAAATGGAAAGAATTAGGTTTTTCTACTGTTAAACCTTCAAAAAAAGAAATTAAGAAAGGAAATTTTAAGGTTAGTTTTAAATCTGATTTGTTAGTTAATACTCAAGAGGTTTTAACTGCCATTAAAAATGATTTTTGTATTGTTGATGCACGTTCTGAAGATCGTTTTTCGGGTATAGTTCCAGAGCCTAGAAAAGGGCTGAGAAGTGGACATATACCTAATTCGGTAAATTTACCTTATACTTCTTTGTTCAATCATGATGGTACTTTTTTATCAAAAGAAAAACTACAAACTATCTTTTTAAATATTAACAAAAATAATTATCCATATTTTTTTACTTGTGGTTCTGGCGTAACAGCTTGTATTTTAGCATTGGCTTCTGAGCTTATTGATTCTGAAGTACAATATTCTATATACGACGGATCATGGACAGAGTGGGGTAGCAACCCAAATTTGCCTATTATAACAAGTTGATTTTGCTAAGAAATCATTTGAAAAAGATGCTTTAATTCATCAAATTTTTCAATAACAGCATTAGCATTTTGCAAGGTTTGATTATGAACCTCCGGATTTTTATAGCCAAAAACAAAAATACCTGCATCATTTGCAGCTTTAATTCCGTTGTCAGAATCTTCAATTACAATGCAATTTTCTTTTGGAAAACCACCTAAAATAGCTGCTTTTTCAAAAATTTCAGGATGAGGTTTTGATTCTTTTAAATCGGCACCACTAATTTTTGCTTTAAAATATTGATGAAGATCAAATCTGTCAAAAACACGGTTGATGTTTACCATTGCAGATGAGGAAGCCAACACTAGCGTAATTCCTTTTTGATAAAAATATTTGATAATGTCTTCAACGCCTTCTACCAAATGTAAATTCGGATCATTTTCAAAAAAATCAACATATCTTTTTCGTTTTTGAAGTACCAAATCTTCAGGGTTTTCAGTTAGGTTAAAAATACGAACTAATTTTTGGAAAGCATTGATGGTGGAAGATCCGGTAATAGTGTCATAAATTTCTTGAGAAACCGTAATTCCTAACGATTCAAAAGTACCATAATATGCTTTTTTGTGTATCAATTCTGAATCGATAATAACACCATCCATATCAAAAATTACACATTGTAAATTTTTTATCATTAATCTAAAAACTTTGCGGTTAGTTCTGGTGTTGGTATCATGCATTGCTTTTTTTTACCAAACCATTTATATCTATTTTTTGCAATATAGTCATAAATAATATCACGGAGAAGAGCAGGAAATACCCAAAAGACTTGAGTTAATTTCCAAATAAAGCCCAATTCATTCATTATTTTCAATGCTGCGGAAGATTTAGTGTAATAAGCTTGATTAGGAACATAAAGTACAATAGAATCAGTTTTGATTGTGTCTATACCCAAATAATCGGTAATTTTTTTTCCTGTTTCAGATTGAAGAGCTGCAAATACAAACTCATTTTTTTTATCAAACTGAATCACTTTTTGAACTGCATGATTGCATAAGTTACATACACCATCGAATAAAATTATTTTTTTATTGGTAGGAAAATCAGTCATTAATACACTATTCAAAATAATTTAGTCAAAATTACAACAAGTTTTTGTAACATAATTCACAATAAAGCGTCTTGTGTGTGTAAGTAAATTGGATTTAACATCAATTTTGGAAAAATTAACAAATCTATATTTACTTTAGTATAAAATTAACTAACGAAATGATTCGAATAGAAAACTTACACAAGTCTTATCCAATAGGAAAGGATTCTCTTCACGTATTAAAAGGACTTGATCTACATATAAAGGAAGGTGAGTTTGTGTCAATTATGGGATCTTCGGGTTCTGGAAAATCAACTTTATTAAATATTGTTGGTTTGTTAGATACACACGATGAAGGAAACTATTTTTTAAATGGACAACTCATTAAAAATTTAAATGAAAAGAAAGCTGCAATTTTACGTAATAAATTCCTCGGGTTTGTTTTTCAATCATTTAATTTAATTTCTTACAAAACAGCTTTAGAAAACGTTGCTTTACCTTTGTATTATAAAGGAATGGGAAGAAAAGAACGTTTAAAAATAGCTATGGAGTATTTAGAAAAAGTAGGATTAAAAGAATGGGCAAATCACTTACCTAACGAGCTTTCAGGAGGACAAAAACAACGTGTGGCTATTGCCCGAGCATTGGTTGCTAAACCCAAAGTTATTCTTGCAGATGAACCTACAGGAGCGTTAGATTCAACCACAACCGATTCGGTAATGGATTTGTTAAAAGAAATTAACGATGAAGGAATGACGGTTTTTGTAATTACACACGAAGAAGATGTTGCTGAACAAACCGATAGAGTTGTAAGATTGAAAGATGGGGTTATAATTAGTGATGAATTAACAGAAACAGGAAAAAAGAAAGCTAAAATAAAAGATGTAAATCATGTTTGATGTAGACTCTTGGAGAGAAATATTTCAAAGTATTAATAAAAATAAACTACGTTCTGTTTTATCAGGATTTACAGTAGCATTTGCTATTCTATTGTTTACACTTTTATTCGGTATTGTTAGCGGACTTAAAAATACATTTGCAGAAGCCTTTGTAGATGATGCTGCTAATGCTATGTTTGTTCGTGTGTGGAAAACTTCAAAACCATACAAAGGCTTACAAACAGGTAGAGAAATTCAATTGAAAAATAAAGATTACAATTATGTAGCTGATAAATATGCTGATAAAATTCAATATCAAACTGCTCGTATTTATAAAAATGTAAATATAGCTTATAAAAATAATCAAGATAATTACAGTTTAAGAGCGGTACATCCAGATCATCAGTTTTTAGAAAAAACAATGATGGATGAAGGAAGATATATTAATCAGTTTGATTTAGATCAAGCAGCAAAAGTAATTGTAATTGGTAGACTGGTAAAACAAGATTTATTTGGTGAAAGGCCAGCTCTTGGTAAGCAGGTAAATGTAAACGGAATATCATATAAAATAATAGGTGTTTTTTCTGATGATGGAGGTGATAATGAAGAAAGATTAACTTATATGCCCGTAACCACAGCACAAAAATTATATGGAAATAATGACTATATAAGTCAGATTAATATTGGTTACGATCCAAAATTAAGTTTAGACCAAGCTATTACGTTTGGAAATCGTTTAGAAAGAGACTTACGTCAACAATTAGAGATTCATCCAGATGACCAAAGTGCACTTTCTGTGCAAAATATGGCAGAAGCAAATAAAGGTGTTGGTCAATTTATGTTAGCCCTTTATTTTATTGTAATTTTTGTAGGTTCTGGAACTTTAATAGCAGGAATTATTGGTATTAGTAATATTATGATATTCTCAATTAAAGAACGTACTAAAGAATTTGGTATTAGAAAAGCATTGGGTGCAAAACCATCTTCAATTATATCTATGGTAGTTAAAGAATCTTTGCTAATAACAGCTATTGCAGGGTATTTAGGGCTTTTATTAGGAACATATATTCTTAACCAAATAGGAGATGGTTTAGAAAAGTACTTTATAAAAGATCCGGGAGTAGATACAGGAATTGTAATGGGAGCTACCATTATATTAGTTGTAGCAGGTTTGATAGCAGGATATTTACCCGCTAAGAAAGCCGCAGAAATAAAACCAATTGTAGCTTTAAGAGCCGATTAATTATGTTTAAATTTTTATTTGATTCAGATACTTGGCAAGAAATTTACGGAGGAATTCGTAAAAATAAAACACGTACTATAATTACAATTATTGGTGTTTTATGGGGAATTTTTCTTTTAGTTGTTCTCTTAGGTGCCGCAAGAGGAATGGAAAACAACTTTAAAAATATTTTTGGAGACTTTGCCACCAACAGTGTTTTTATTTGGGCACAACGTACAGAAAAACCTTTTAAAGGATTTCAAAAAGGAAGATCAATTCGTTTAACCACAAAAGATATTGATATTCTTAAAAGAGAATTTAAAGAAATAAAGTATTTAGCTCCAAGAAGTCAAGCAAATAGTACCATAATTAATGGCATTAAATCAGGAGATTTTAATATCAGCGGAGATTATCCGGTGTTAGATAAAGTACAGAAGAAAGATTTAATATACGGACGTTTCATTAACGATAATGATATCTTAGGAAAATCAAAAGTTATTGTTATTGATGAAGAAATGTATAAACAGCTATTCGAAAAAGATGAATACCCAATAGGTCAGTATATTATTTCTAACAATATAAATTACAAAGTAATAGGTGTTTATAAAAAAGGAAATATAAATTTTGGAGATGATGCCTATATTCCTTTCACCACTTTTCAACAAGTGTACAACAGAGGAAATCAAATTAGTTGGATGATGGTTACTGCCCAAGAAGGAGTAGATATCAATCAATTTGAAAATGATTTAAAATTAACTCTAAAGAACTTGCACAAAGTAGACCCAGAAGATAATAGAGCTTTTGGTAGTTTTAATATGGGTACCGAAATAGGAAAAATTACTGGATTTTTAACAGGAATGCAGTTCTTAACATGGTTTGTAGGTATTGCAACATTAATTGCAGGTGTATTTGCTATTGGTAATATTCTTTTAATTACAGTAAAAGAGCGTACCAAAGAAATTGGAATTAGAAGAGCTATTGGGGCAACCCCAAGAGAAATACGTCAGCAAGTAGTATTAGAATCAGTTTTTTTAACCACTATTGCAGGTATGTTAGGTATTGTGTTTGGAGGTTTCGTACTTTTCTTAATCGATTATTTTTTAGGATCAGGACCCGACCCCACCTTATTGAATCCAACAGTTAATATTCCTATTATTTTAATAGCATTTTTCTTGTTAATGATATTAGGAACCCTAATTGGTTTAATTCCAGCATTTATGGCAACTATGGTTAAACCCATTGAAGCATTAAGAGACGAATAAAAAAATAATAATCAGACTTTATAAATAAACAAAATGAGTAAAAGAGCAAAAATTATTTTAATAGTTGTAGGTGTATTATTTGCAGCAGTACTAATTTGGTTCGGACAAAAGAACAAAAAAAATGCTGTTCAATATGAAACAGAAAAACCGTTTAAAACTACAATTGTAAAAAAAACAGTAGCAACCGGTAAAGTAATTCCGTTGGAAGAAGTAGAAATTAAACCACAAATTGCTGGTATTGTAGACAAGGTAATTGCAGAAGAAGGGCAAATTGTTAAAACAGGAGATTTGTTAGCGACTATTAGAGTGGTGCCTAATGAACAATCTTTACAAAGTGCAAGAGGTAAAATTAATTCGGTTAAAATACAGTTAGATAATGCCAAAACACAGTATGAAAGAAATAAAGCATTGTTTGAAAATGGAGTAATTTCTAACCAAGAGTTTGAGGCTTCTCAATTATCATACAATCAAGCACAAAACGATTTGCGTAATGCTCAAAATGATTATCAAAT
Organism: Tenacibaculum sp. IB213877; assembly: GCF_034043975.1. Classification (NCBI taxonomy): domain Bacteria; kingdom Pseudomonadati; phylum Bacteroidota; class Flavobacteriia; order Flavobacteriales; family Flavobacteriaceae; genus Tenacibaculum; species Tenacibaculum sp. IB213877. Next base: position 116,727 of record NZ_JAXCHH010000001.1, read on the forward strand.
CATTAAAAGAGGCTCTGCAGGATCATCAGAAGCGAATACCAATATTAGAGCTACAACAACAGGTATGGTGGTAGAAATTCCTATTAAAAAAGGATACCAAGTTATTCAAGCCAACAGTTTTAATGCGGGCACAACCATTGCTACTATTGCAGATATGAATAAAATGATTTTTGAAGGAAAAGTAGATGAGTCTGAAGTAGGTAAATTAGTTAAAGGAACCGAATTACAAGTATCTTTAGGAGCTATTGAAGACAAAAAGTTTCCAGCTAAATTAAATTTTATAGCACCTAAAGGAACAGAAGAAGGAGGAGCAGTACAATTTAAAATAAAAGCAGATGTTACTCTAGACGATAACTATTTTATTAGAGCGGGTTATTCTGCAAATGCAGATATTGTTTTAGAGAAAAAAGACAGCGTTTTAGCAATTAAAGAAGCATTATTGCGTTTTGATAAAAAAACTGAAAATCCGTATGTTGAGATTAAAACCGGAGAAGATGAATTTGAAAAACGCGAGTTGAAATTAGGAGTTTCTGACGGTGTAAATATTGAGGTTGTTGAGGGTATTACTGCCGAAGACGAAATTAAAATTTGGAACAAAGCATCAAAAGATAAATAGACAATTAAAATACTGTGCTCTGATTATATAAAAAAAGGAACTCAATTGAGTTCCTTTTTTTATGCTTATTAAAACGTAAGATTAACTAAACATTTTAGCCACTTTTTCCGCTTTTCTGCTTTCTGAATAATCGTAAAAACCTTCACCCGATTTTACTCCTAATTTCCCCGCTGTAACCATATTTACCAATAACGGACATGGAGCATACTTCGGATTTTTAAATCCGTCGTACATAACGTTTAAGATAGATAAACATACATCTAAGCCAATAAAATCAGCCAATTGTAAAGGCCCCATTGGGTGCGCCATACCTAACTTCATCACTGTATCTATTTCTTTAACACCGGCAACTCCGTTGTAAAGTGTTTCAATACTTTCATTAATCATTGGCATTAAAATACGGTTGGCCACAAATCCTGGGTAATCGTTAACTTCTACAGGGACTTTATTGATTTTCTCTGTTAAATTAACAACAAAATCATTTACTTCATCAGAAGTGTTGTAACCTCTAATAATTTCTACTAACTTCATAATTGGCACCGGATTCATAAAGTGCATTCCAATTACTTTTTCTGGTCTTGAAGTTACAGCGGCAATTTGCGTGATAGAAATTGATGAGGTGTTTGTGGCTAAAATAGTATCATCAGGACATACTTCATCTAACTGCTTAAAAATTTTCAGTTTTAAATCAACATTTTCTGTAGCTGCTTCAACCACTAAACTAGCATATTGAACTCCATCTTGAATAGAAGTATAGGGAGTAATGTTTTTTAAAGTGTTAGCTTTATCTTCTTCGGTTATAGCTCCTTTAGCAACCATTCGATCTAAGTTTTTAGCAATAGTTGCTAAACCTTTATCTAAAGCTGCTTGAGAAATGTCTAATAATTGTACGTTGTAGTTAAATTGTGCAAAGGTATGCGCAATACCGTTACCCATAGTTCCTGCACCAATTACTGCAATATTTTTCATGATTTAGTTATTGTATTTTTTAGTTGTATTTGTAATGTCATCAACAAGCCAGATATTATTAACTTGCTTTAATTTAACTTCTAAAGTAAATTCTTTTCAATCATTACCCTGAAATATAAATGTATTATTGGTTAAATTATGATTAATCAACTTAAATCCTTTTTCAGGATAATCTTGAGCATTTAAAATAAGATCAAATCCAGTATTTTGATCAGATAGTTGTTTTATTTTTTTATTGAATTTATCTGTAGTTAGTTTTTGAGTACTCAACCATTCGTTAATTGAAATGGTTGAAGATGTATTGATGTATTCTATGTATTTATTAATGAATTTTTCAGCAACACTTTTGTTTAAAATTACAGAATTTGTATTGCTAGATTCATATGTTTGAGCTGAGCACCCCAAATTAAATATTAATACAAAACAAAAAATTAGTGCTGACTTGATATGTTTCATCTTTAAAAACAATCAATTATTAGATGCGCCACACGCAATGCTTCCGTTCCTTGTTTTAATGAAACTATAGGTGTAGTGTTATTATTAATGGCATCTGCAAATGATTCTAATTCATCTAAAATAGCATTGTTTGGTACCACTTTAGGATTGTCGTAATAAATTTGTTTTTTAACACCTTCAGCATTTTGTAAAATCATAGCAAATTCAGAAGGATGTCTTGGAACATCTTTCATTCGTACTACTTCCGATTTTTTCTCTAAGAAATCCACTGAAATATAAGCGTCTTTCTGAAAGAAACGAGACTTACGCATGTTTTTCATTGAAATTCTACTTGCTGTTAAGTTGGCAACACATCCGTTTTCAAACTCAATCCTTGCGTTGGCAATATCCGGAGTTTCTGAAATTACGGATACTCCACTGGCATGTACATTTTTTACTTTTGATTTTACCACAGATAAGATAATGTCAATATCATGAATCATTAAATCTAATACTACTGGTACATCCGTTCCTCTAGGGTTAAACTCTGCTAACCTATGAGTTTCAATGAACATTGGTGTGTCAATCTTATCTTTTACAGCAGTAAACGCCGGATTAAAACGCTCAACATGTCCTACTTGACCACGAACATGGTTTTGGCTAGCTAACGTTCTAATAGCTTCTGCTTCTTGTACCGTATTGGTAATTGGTTTTTCAATAAAAATGTGTTTTCCTTTTTCAATAGCTTGTTTAGCACAGTCAAAGTGAGAAAGAGTAGGAGTTACAATATCTACTACATCTACTGCCTCAATTAATTCATCTACAGAATTAAATAATTTATAACCAAACTCCTTAGCTACCTTTTTTGCATTTTCTTGAAAAGGATCATAAAATCCTACTAAATCATATTTTTCAGATTGTTGTAACAAGCGCAAGTGTATTTTACCTAAATGGCCTGCACCTAAAACCCCAGCTTTTAACATATTTTGATAAGTTATTTATTATGGGTTGATTATCAAATTTTTAAAATCAACGCTAACAAAGATACACTTTTATGGCTTTTTTTTGGCAAATATTACTACTTTTAGCTTGCTGAAAAAATGAGAATTAGTGAGAGATACAACCAAACATCAAGGACTTAGAAATCAATTAGCTACCGTTTTACAAGCTAAGGGTATTACTGATGAAAAAGTGTTAATGGCTGTTAGAAAAATTCCACGTCATTTGTTTATGGATAGTAGTTTTGAGGCACATGCGTATCAAGATAAGGCTTTTCCTATTGCAGCAGAACAAACCATATCTCAACCTTATACAGTAGCTTTTCAAACAGAAACTTTAGAGGTTTTGCCGGGAGATAAAGTGCTAGAAATTGGTACAGGATCTGGTTATCAAACAGCAGTTTTATTAGAAATGAATGCTGAAGTGTATTCTATTGAACGTCAGCATGAACTGTTTAAAAAAACATCCTTATTCTTACCAAAATTAGGGTATAAACCTAAAAAGTTAATTTTTGGTGATGGCTATAAAGGGCTAGCAGACGAAGCTCCATTTGATAAAATTATAGTAACTGCAGGGGCGCCATTTGTGCCCAAAATGCTACTAGGACAGTTAAAAATAGGAGGGAGAATGCTTATACCGGTAGGTAAAAGTACTCAAATAATGACCTTGTTTATTAGAAAGTCGGCAAAAGAGTTTGAAAAACACGAATTAGGTAACTTTAGATTTGTACCTATGTTGGAAAAGAAGAACTAAAAAAATCCGCCTTGGAAAAAAGCGGATTTATTGAATTTGAAAAAAGAACAATCAACTATTCGGCAGTTGCATCTGCAACTAACACTTCTGGTTGATGGTTTTGTTGAGTTTGCTTAGTGTTTTGTGATAGACCACATGGGCTTGTACTACCACATGAAGTAAATCCTAATGAACCAACGATACAAATTACAATAAATACTACTCTCTTCATTTTAATAAGTTTAAAGGTCAAAGTTACAAATTTCTAATTAATTCACTAGAATTTATCTTCTTTTCAATAACGTTAAAGTTTACCATTTTATTTTGAATGCGGGTCAATAAATTTTTGGTCATAGGTTTTCCGTCATTCCATTCGGTAATTGATAACCATTCTTGAATATCTTCTAATTGTTGTTCATACCTGATAGATAGTGTTTTATCTATATTTTCAATATTTTTAAAGTCTTTAGTACAGTTATTTATAATGTCTAAAACTTTTTTTACTTCCTGCGGATGATTTTCTAAAACTTCCTCTCTTACAGCTATTACAAAACAAGGCCAAGGAGTGGGGCAGTCGCCAACTCGTCTAAAAGTACCGTTATCAACCAACGGTTTTGTGGTAAAATGTTCCCACATAAAATAATCAGCCTCACCATTGGTTAAAGCTTCAATTCCTCCTTCTAAATTATCAATAACTTTAAATTTTAGTTTACTAATATCCCAACCTTGATTGTAAGCATTTACAATAGCCATAAGATGAGATCCGGAACCAAACCTGCTAATAGCCACAGTAGCATGTTCTAAATCTGAAATGGTTTTGAATGTAGATTTTGCTCCTACATGAATTCCCCAAATTAAAGGACTTTTTACAAAGGTTTGAATGATTTTTGAAGGATTTCCGTTGATGATATCTTTAATAATACCTTCGGTAAGTACAATAGCAATATCAACGTCACCATTACGTAAAGCTTTGGTCATTTGACCTGTACCTCCTGGGTAATCTGTCCAACGTAAATTGATTCCTTTTTTAGTATATTCTTTATTTTTTAAGGTGATGTACCACGGATAGTTAAAATGCTCAGGAACACCGCCAACTTTTAAATTCAGCATTTATTCTACTAGTTTATCTAACGTATATTCAATTAATTGGGTAACTATTTTTCCTGGATCTTTACTAAAAGTACCATTGGCTCTATTAGCAATTATAGCATTCATAGAGCAGGAATTATGACCTAGCAAGTTTGCTAAACCATAAATTGCAGAAGTTTCCATTTCTAAATTTGTAACTCGTATTCCGTTATGATTGAAGTTATCTATTTTATGGTTTAATTCAGCGTCTTGTAAGGGTAAGCGTAAAACACGCCCTTGCGGACCGTAAAATCCACCCGCAGTAGCTGTCATTCCTTTGTAAACATTTTCAGAAGACAATTTGTTTTCTAAAGTTTTAGAACCAGATAATACAATAGGATGTGCTTTTTTACTAGACCAATTTGTATGTTTTACAAAAGCATTTTCAATTTCTGGATGTGAAACTGCATCTATTTGATAAAAATGTAACATTCCGTTTAAATCAATAGCGTGTGTGCTTAATAAAAAGCTATCAACAAGTATATCTGATTGCAATGAACCCGAAGTACCAATACGAGTAATGTTTAACGTTGTAAGTTTTTCTTTAGGTTGTCGTGTTTCTAAATCAATATTTACTAAAGCATCTAACTCATTAAAAACTATATCAATATTGTCTGGTCCAATACCTGTAGAAATAACTGTTAAGCGTTTGCCTTTATAGGTTCCAGTAGTAGTTTTGAATTCTCTTTTTTGAGTGGTAAATTCAATAGCATCAAAGTGTTTGGTAACTTTATCAACTCTATATTGGTCACCCACAAAAATTATATCGTTAGCAATATGTTCTGGTTTTAAATTCAAATGATATACACTACCATCTGGATTTAAAATAAGTTCTGATTGTTTAATACTCATTTAAGAAGATATTTTCAGCAATTTATCGTTTTCATTAACGTACAAATAGCTGTATTTTTTAGCACCGCCAAGATACGAAAATTCAGAGCGAATTTGACCGTAATAGTTCATTTGATTGTGCAATACCTTTTTACCAACTTTACTTAATTTTACTGGATTAAAAGAGGTGAAAAGTTTTTTAAGTTCTGTAAGTCTGTTTTCGTATTGAATATCACCAAAACCATACACACCATGGGTTTTAATAATTTCTGATACAAACGCATCTTTTGAACTGAAAGTTTTCTCTTGAGCTAATACTAAAATATCATTTTCAATTTTATTCAATCCGTTTTCTATAGATGGGAAACGTAGCAAATGTGCTTTAATGGCTTCTTCTAGATAGATAAAAGGAGACATCGGATTGAATTTGTATACAGTTTCTAAGCGTAGCGGACTGTCGGAACAATACAATTGCCAAATATAATCGGCATACTCAATATCATCTTGAGTTAGTTCAACTCTATTTTCATAAAGATTTAAAAGTTGTTTTTGAGTATACTCTGATAGTGTTTTAAGTTTAGAATTATTTTTGGTTTTTCCACCTTGTATTAAGGATATTTTTCGATCACTTCTGTAGCGTTTTAACCAACTAATAACTGCTAACATGTTTATTTGACAAAAAAGGTCGTATTCAAACCATAAAACAATCTCATCTTGTTGTTTTTGTTGGCAAAGGTTTCTGTATTCCTTTAAAGTATAATCAATAAACTTTTTCTTGGTTATTTTGTATGAGCTTTTTAAAAAATCAAAACGTGTTTTCCAAAAAGATTCACTTCCTACTTCTGTAATAGTTTTTCCTTCGCACAACATTTCTCTCCAGGTGATAATTTCACCTTCCACACCTAAGCTTTGTAATAATTGTGTGGTAGTGTCGCCGTTGGTTATGTGTAAAATAGAATTCATAATTAATTGGGGATTTAACTTCCAATTATACTAAAAAAAACGTTGAATAGTAAATGTTTAGTATTTAAACAGCTTATTTTTAAATATCTATAAAATGAACTGTTAAAAAAACATCGCTTTTAAAAAATAAGTTGCTAAAAATGTGAAAATTTTAGCAACTTATTATGTGTTATCCGCCAACTCTTTTAACATTAAACCCTTTGTTTTTAAGTAGCTCCATAATTTTATCACGATAATCTCCTTGAATGATAATTTTTTCATCCTTAAAGCTACCTCCAACAGAAAGTTTAGTTTTAATTTCTTTGGTTAATTTTTTAAAATCTTCAGTAGCGCCATTGTAACCTTCTAAAATGGTTATAGGTTTTCCTTTGCGTTTTTCGTATTTACAAATGATAGGTTCATCTTGTAACCATACATCTGGTTTTTTCTCCGCAGCGGGCTCTTCAAATTTATGTTCAGGAAAAAGGTTTTTTAATTGATCTTGTAAATCCATAGATTATTTGATTAACCCTAGTTCACGTAAACGTTCATTTAAAAATTCTCCTGCTGTAATGTCTTCAAATTGTTTAGGATTTTGCTCATCAATACAATTTTCTAACACATCTAATTTCATTTCTGAAACCGGGTGCATAAAAAACGGAATTGAGTAACGAGAAGTTCCCCATAATTCTTTAGGTGGATTTACCACACGGTGAATGGTTGATTTTAATTTGTTGTTACTGTGACGAGACAACATATCTCCAACGTTAATCATTAATTCATCGGGTTGTGCAATAGCATCAATCCATTCTCCTTTATGGTTTTGAACTTGTAATCCGCGTCCGTGAGCTCCCATTAATAAGGTAATTAAATTAATATCCCCATGAGCAGCTGCTCTTACAGCTCCTTTTGGCTCTTCTTTAATAGGAGGGTAGTGGATTGGACGTAAAATACTGTTACCGTTTTTGATGTATTGGTCAAAATAAGTTTCTTCTAACCCTAAATGTAAAGCTAATGCACGTAAAACGTATTTAGCTGTTTTTTCTAACATTTTGTAGGTTTGTTTCCCTACTTCATTAAAATGTGGTAATTCTTCAACTTCAACATTTGCAGGATATTCAGCTTCTAACTTTGGATCATTTTCTACGTACTGACCAAAGTGCCAAAATTCTTTTAAATCACCTTCTTTTTTGCCTTTAGCACTTTCTTTTCCGAAGGAAACATAACCACGCTGTCCTCCAATCCCAGGAATTTCGTACTTCTGTTTGGTTTCTACTGGTAATTCAAAAAAGTTTTTAATTTCTTCATATAAATTATCCACTAGTTTATCGTCTAAAAAATGACCTTTTAAAGCAACAAAACCAATGTTTTCATAAGCGTGACCTATTTCATCAATGAACTTTTGCTTACGAGCAGGATCATTTGATAAAAAGTCTTGTAAATTTACGCTTGGTATTTTATCCATTGTTAATAAGTTTTATTTTTCGATTTGTAAAGTTAGTAAAATCAATACTATCCTCGAAAATTATTTATTAACAAAAGGAATTAAATAAGAAATAGTATAATTAAAGCCAAAACCAGTATCACTACTATATACTCTGTTAAAACCAGGTGCGTATAAAGTTTTAAAGTTTTCTTGATCATCAATACTCACAGCTATTTTATAAGAGCCGCTAAAGCCAATAAATAAATTTTTAAAGGTTTCAACCTTAATTCCAACTTGTAATTCTAACCAATGTGCTTTTAAACCGGTATCACTCATAGGAGTATTATTTGGCTGCGATGGGTAATATCCAGGGAAATCAGGATTACTTACGTTAGGAGTGTAGCTATTTAGTGTATGATCAAAAATGGCAAATCCGTAACGTCCTCCTACATAAATTTCGTTATTCATGTCTAGCCAATTATTATAAGTGTTGTAATTAGCTCCTAAGCGAATATAATTTCCTTTAGAGGTAGATTTTGTGTAATCTTCAAACGTAATTTCTTTTTCATGACCAATTTCACCAGCTATGTACCATCTTTTTGAAACGCGATAATCTCCAACTATTTCGTAACCTGTGTAACTTTTATCAACTAGTTGTAACGCAGGCTTACTAACGTCTATGCCCAATCGTAAACCATATCCTGTTTTATATACAATGGTGTCTTTTTTAGTTTCTTTGGAAGGTTTATTTTCTTGTGAAAAACCAAAAGAAACTACAAAAAGGAAAAAAATACTAATGATAAATTTTAACATGTGCGCTACTTTGATTATTTATTGTTGGTATTTCTGTTACTGATAGGCTGTCAATCCATCCTGTTTTTTCAAAAGAAACGTCATTAAATAGAACTCTATACCCGCAAGATCTTGATACATACTCATCTTCTGTTGTATAGTTAATAGTTAATGTAGCTGTTTGCAAGGTTCCTTTTGATAGGTTAAATTTTGTTTGTTGTGCTAACGTGTTTAAAGGAAGTGCTATTGAATCGGTATTTAAATTTTTATAAATACTATCCTTACCATCAACCCAAACATATAAAGAATCTGCTTTTTTGGTGTCAGCTACAGTATCCTTGCTGTAAAAACGGAGAACCAAACTAGGTGTTACCGGATTTTGTGTGCAAAAATCATCTTTTTCACAAGAAGAAATGATTATTACAGTGAGTATTAAAAAGGTGATTGCTATTCGTTTCATAACTTATTTTTCAAATAATACCACAGTTTCTATATGTGCAGTGTGTGGAAATTGATCTACTAAACTAATCTTTTTTATGTTATAGCCAGCTTCCATTAATTGCTCAGTATCTCTGGCTTGAGTTGCCGGATTACAAGATACATAAACCATTCTATCTGCTTTTAGGTTAATGATTTTTTTTAATGTTTTTGGCGCTATTCCTGCACGTGCAGGGTCTAAAATTATGGTTCTGATTTTGTTTTGGTACTGCGGATGCTCCGTTAAGAATTTACCTACATCAGCAGCAAAGAACTCTACTCCTTCAATGTTATTTCTCTTAGCATTTTCTCTAGCATCTTTAATAGCGGACGCTACAATGTCAACTCCGATAATTTTAGTGTTATTACTTTTTGAAGCTAAGATTTGACCAATGGTTCCCGTACCACAAAAAAGATCCATTACCACGGTGTTGTCAATGGCTTCTTTGTTTTCGAGTGCATAATCAATAACTTTTGAGTATAATTTTTCGGCAGATTTTGGGTTGGTTTGAAAGAAGCTTTTCATACTGATCTCAAAATTCAATCCCAACAACTCTTCAACAATTTTATCTTTTCCGTAAACCAGTTTAATACTTCCAGAGGTTGCTATAGTTCTATCTCCAGTTTCATCATTAATGGTGTGTAATAAACCAGCAACTCTGTCACCAAATTGTTCTACTAAAAACTCAGCAAATTTATGTAAATCAAAGTTAGGTAAATCTTCAGAAGTAGTTACTAAATTAAAAAGTAACTCATTGGTTTTATATGACTTTCTAACTACAAAATACCTAAAAAAGCCATATCTTTTTGGCGCGTGCCAAGGTGTTAAATCTGTATTTTCAAAATATTTACGAATATCTTTTAACTTGTTTTCAAGTTCAGCATCAAAAAGCCCGCTGTCTTTATCTAAATTTTCTCCAATCCACCAAGTACCACGTCTCTTAAAACCTAAAGTAAATTCGTCAACATCAGTATTGTTTTCGCTATCAAAACCAATAGCAGAGAAACTATATTCCATTTTATTTCGATAATGAAATACATTAGGAGATGACACAAATTCATCAAAAAGCTCTTCAATATGGGCTACTTTACCTATTTTTTTGAACAAACTCATGGTACTAGTGTATTTGTACTCATGTTGTTTTTCAATAGGTAATTTTATGTATGGAGCACCAGGTATTTGTTGATAAGGAACCGAAACTTCATCTTCAGAGTCTTTTAAAACCTCTATTAATTTACATTCGGCATATTTCTTTTTCGATTTTTCAACTCTAGCTTTTACTAATTGCCCCGGAAGTGTATTAGGAACAAAAACTACAAACTCTCCATGTTCATTTCTAATGCGTCCAATTCCTTTTCCTCCAAAGGCATAGTCTTCAATCAAGATTTCAATAATTCCGCCTCTTTTTACAAATTTATTACGTTCTCTACGTGGCATTTTACAGTATTAAATTTTCAACTGCAAAGCTATGAAAACTAAGTATAAAAAAACACCTTATACAAAGGTGCTTTTTAAAATAAATGGATAAAATGATTTGTTATTGAATGCTCAGCATATAAGCTTCAATGGCTTTCAACTCCTTTTCGCTCATTTCTTTCACAAAACTATCTAAATTAGCTTTCATCACAGCAACTTGTCCTGGATCCGTGTCAACTATAGGTGCTGATTTGCTTTGTAAAAAAGCGACAATGTTAGCATCTTTTGCTTTATACACTTTTGTAATTTGTTTGATAGAAGGACCAATTACTTTTGTGTCTACTTGATGACAAGTAGTACAGGTTTTTTCAGTAAATAATTTCTTTCCTTCTGCAATTTGATTGTTTTCCGTTTTCGAAGGCTCAGTTTTGTTAGATGTAGATTTTGTGGTTGTTGAAGGTTTTCCGTATGCCGGAGCTTCTTTTTTATTACTACAACTAAATAGCACAAAAGTTATACTTAGTACTATTGAATAGATAAAGGTTTTCATGATTAAAAAGATTTTTGACAAAACTATTTTGATGTTTTTCTCAAAAGGCTAACATTTATCATGGTTTTTAAAGTATTTTTTGAGTATTAAAATATATTGATTAGTAGGTGTTTATAGGTATTTATATAAAATATAGAAGAACATTTTATAACATTCTGAATATTTACTAATTTGCACCCTCATAGGGATGATTTCTTTCCCACGCTGAATTTTCGTCCCGATACTTCGGAGAAACGAAAGGATAAAGGTAGATAAGGAATGGTTATTTTATTCACTTAAAAATTATTAAAATGGCTGTTTTAGACCAATTAACTTCGCAACAAGCGATCGATTTAGAAAACAAGTATGGAGCACACAACTATCATCCACTTCCAGTGGTTTTGAGTAAAGGAGAAGGTGTGTATGTGTGGGATGTAGAAGGTAAAAAATATTATGATTTTCTTTCTGCATATTCGGCAGTAAATCAAGGGCATTGCCATCCAAAAATTGTTGGAGCAATGGTTAATCAAGCACAAACTTTAACCTTAACATCACGTGCTTTTTATAACGATATGTTAGGGCGTTATGAAAAGTTTGCTTCTGAATATTTTGGATTTGATAAACTATTACCAATGAATACAGGTGCAGAAGCTGTTGAAACAGCTTTAAAAATCTGTAGAAAATGGGCATATGAGGTAAAAGGAATTCATGAAAATGAAGCTGAAATTGTTGTTTGCGAAAACAATTTCCATGGAAGAACGACTACTATTATTTCATTTTCTAACGATCCTGTAGCTCGTGAACACTTTGGGCCTTATACCAAAGGATTCATCAAAATTGAATATGACAACTTAAAAGCGTTAGAAGAAGCTTTAGAAAGTAATAAAAACGTTGCGGGTTTCTTAGTAGAACCAATTCAAGGTGAAGCAGGAGTGTATGTTCCTTCAGAAGGATATTTAGCGGCTGCTAAAGCCTTATGTGAAAAACATAACGTGTTATTTATTGCTGATGAAGTGCAAACAGGAATTGCACGTACAGGACAATTATTAGCGGTGGATCATGAAAATGTAAAACCAGATGTGTTGATCTTAGGAAAAGCATTATCAGGAGGAGCATATCCTGTATCGGCAGTATTAGCTGATGATGCTATCATGAATGTAATTAAACCAGGGAACCACGGATCTACATTCGGAGGAAATCCAGTTGCAGCAGCAGTAGCAATGGCTGCGTTAGAAGTAATTCGTGATGAGAAATTAGCAGAAAATGCTGAACGTTTAGGTAAAATTTTCCGTGAAGAACTAGGGAAATTTGTTGAAGTAAACAAATTGGTAACTTTAGTAAGAGGAAAAGGGTTGTTAAATGCTGTGGTAATTAATGATACTGAAGATAGTGATACCGCTTGGAACATTTGCATGAAGTTACGTGATAACGGATTGTTAGCTAAACCAACACACGGAAACATTATTCGTTTTGCGCCACCGTTGGTAATGAACGAAGAGCAACTAAGAGATTGTATTGAAATTATAAAAAAGACAATTACTGAATTTACAAAGTAATTTTAAATATAGGAAAGTAAAAAAACGACCTTACTTCGACTACGCTCAGTAACCGAAAGGTCGCTTTTTTTATTTCTTTAAGAGAAAAACTACTTAAACATATCCATTCCCGGAATATTTGGCATTCCGCTTTTAGCAGCAGTAGCCATTTCTTGTTCGTTAATTTCTCCGGCTCTCTTCAACGCTTTATTTAAGGTTAGAACTAAGTAATCTTCTAATTCTTCAGAATCATTTAATAAAGAATCATCAATAATAATTTCTTTGATTTCTCTGTTAGCAGTTACGGTTACTCTAATTTTATTTTCTGCACTGCTTTCATCAATTAAAACAGTATTTAAACGTTGTTTAGTTTCTTCAACCTTTTGCTGAGCTTGTTTCAGCTTATCCATCATTCCTGATAAATCTCCAAACATAATTTATAATTTTTAAGATTTAATAATTGCAAAATTAGTATTTTACCAGTATTAAAAACAAATTAAAAAATGAGAAAACTACTACTGCCTAGTTTATTATTATGTATTATTTTTGCATCCTGCAAAGAAAAAAACATGAAGAAAGACATAAAAGCTCCTGTAGCTGAAAAGCAACCTAAGGAACTAGAAATTCACGGTGATGTAAGAACCGATAATTATTTTTGGATGCGTTTGACTGATGAGCAAAAAAATGCTACTCAAAAAGACAAGCAAACCCAAAAAGTATATGACTACCTAGATGCTGAAAATAAATATTTTGATGATGTAATGGGGTATACCCAACAGTTTCAGGAGGATTTATTTCAAGAAATGAAAGGTAGAATTAAAGAAGATGATGAGTCGGTTCCGTATAAGAAAAATGGATATTTCTATATTACTCGCTATGAAAAAGGTCAGCAATACCCAATTTATTCGCGTAAAAAAGGAAATTTAGAAGCTGAAGAAGAAATCTTGTTCAATGTAAATAATGAAGCAAAAGGTTTTGATTATTTTCAGTTAGGTGGGTTAAATGTTTCTGAAGACAATAAGCTAGCTGCTTTTGCTACAGATACGGTAAGTCGTCGTCAATATTTTATCAGAATAAAGAACTTAGAAACTGGTAAGATCTATAAAGATATTATTGAAAATACTACAGGAGGAAGCGTATGGGCAAATGATAATAAAACATTATTCTATACAAAAAAAGATCCTGTAACATTACGCTCTTCAAAAATTTATAAGCATACTTTAGGTTCTGATGCTTCTTTGGATGAGTTGGTGTATGAAGAAGGAGATGAAACATTTGGAACTTTTGTCTATAAAACAAAGTCAAACAAATACTTAGTAATTGGTTCTTACAATACAGTTTCTACAGAATACAGAGTGTTGGAAGCTGATAATCCTGATGGAGAGTTTAGAGTTATTCAACCTCGTGAACGCGATTTAGAATATGAAATTGCGCATTTTGAGAATGATTTTTACATTAAAACCAACAAAGATGGAGCAACCAACTTTAAGTTGATGAAAACTCCTGAAAATAAAACAGGAAAAGAAAACTGGGTAGATGTGATTCCACATAGAGAAGATACTTTATTAGAAGATTTCTCCATTTTTAAAGAGTACTTGGTTTTAGAAGAAAGAAACGAAGGATTGATCAAAATCCGAATTAAGCGTTGGGACGGAGCGGATGATTATTATTTACCATTTGGTGAAGAAACGTATACGGCAAGCGTATATAACAATCCTGAGTTTGATACTGATGTTTTCCGTTATTCATACAATTCAATGACCACTCCAAATTCGGTAATTGATTTTAACATGAAAGATAAAACCAAAGATGTTAAAAAGGAGCAAGAGGTTTTAGGAGGGAAATTTGATAAAAACAATTACATAAGTAAGCGTTTGTGGGTTCCTGCAAGAGATGGTAAAAAAGTTGCTTTATCAATTGTACATCATAAAGACACTAAAATAGACAAGAATACGCCTATTTTACAGTATGCCTATGGTTCTTACGGATACACGGTTTCTGATGGCTTTTCAACGACTCGTTTAAGCTTATTAGACAGAGGGTTTGTTTTTGCCTTAGCACATATTAGAGGAGGTGAATATTTAGGACGTGAGTGGTATGAAGATGGTAAAATGTTGAATAAGAAAAATACGTTTACAGATTTTATTGACTGTTCAAAATACTTAATTGATAACGGTTACACTTCACCAGAACATTTATATGCTATGGGCGGATCTGCTGGTGGTTTGTTAATGGGAGCTGTAGTGAATATGAATCCGGAATTGTATAACGGAATCATCGCTGCTGTACCATTTGTAGATGTAATTTCTACGATGTTAGATGATAGTATTCCGTTAACTACAGGAGAATATGATGAGTGGGGAAATCCGAATGTAAAGGAGTACTATGATTATATCAAATCCTACTCACCATACGATCAAGTTGAGGCAAAAAAATATCCAAATATGTTGGTTACTACCGGTTTACACGATAGTCAAGTGCAATACTGGGAGCCTGCAAAATGGGTAGCTAAATTACGTGAATTAAAAACCGATAATAATTTATTATTGTTGCACACCAATATGGAAGCTGGTCACGGAGGCGCATCAGGAAGATTTGATGCACTTAAAGAAACAGCAAGAGAATATACCTTCTTTTTAGCTTTAGAGGATAAGTTAGAAAAATAATATTACTTTTGCCCTCGAATTGAGGAATTGTCATTTTGAGCGAAGCGAAAAATCTGTCATTATTTACAGTTCTTCTCTTCAGTTCAAAATGACATTTTTAATTTATAAAATGGAGAAAAACACCACAATTAAAAACAATATTTTAGAATTAGTTGGGCAAACCCCTATTGTTAAATTACATAAAATTATACAAGACTTACCAGGTAATTTTTATGCTAAAATTGAGGCATTTAATCCTGGGCACTCTGCTAAAGATAGAATTGCACTACATATTGTTGAAAACGCTGAAAAAAAAGGAATACTAAAACCAGGGCATACTATTGTAGAAACTACTTCAGGAAATACTGGATTTAGTTTAGCAATGATTAGTTTAGTAAAAGGTTATAAATGTATTTTGGCGGTGAGTGATAAATCTTCACAAGATAAAATAGATATTTTAAAAGTAATGGGGGCAGAGGTGCACGTGTGTCCTGCAAATGTACCGGCAGATGATCCTCGTTCGTATTATGAAACCGCAAAGAGAATTCAACAAGAGACTCCTAACTCTATCTATATAAATCAATACTTTAATGAATTAAATATTGAAGCACATTACGCTACTACTGGACCGGAAATTTGGGAGCAGACCCAAGGAAAAGTAACGCATGTAGTAGTGGCAAGTGGTACCGGAGGAACAATTTCTGGAGTTGGACGCTATTTAAAAGAACAAAACTCAGATATACAAATTTTAGGAGTAGATGCTGTAGGGTCTGTCATTAAAAAGTATCATGAAACACGTAAGTTTGATAAGCGTGAAATAGCTCCGTATAAAATTGAAGGATTAGGGAAGAATTTAATTCCGACGTCTACCGATTTTGATGCTGTAGATGTATATGAAAAGGTAACTGATAAAGATGCTGCATTAGAAGCACGTAAATTGGTAAAAGCCGAAGGTATTTTTGCGGGGTATACAAGTGGTGCTGTAATTCAAGCTACGAAGCAATATGCTGCTAAAAACTATTTTACTGATGATAGTTTTGTAGTTATGATCTTTCCAGATCACGGTTGTCGTTACATTAATAAAATCTATTCAGATGAATGGATGAAAGAGCAAGGGTTTATCTAAGAAGTACGTTAGCTTAATAAAGTAACAATTTCAGTCATTTTTGATAGATGATGATCGTCGTGTTCTGCAACAAATAAAAATAAATCCATAGTACGCATGGGTGTTTTTAACCTTGGATGTAGTCCGTATTTATAGATGTCTTCTTCAGTAAGGTTTTTTAACTTGTTAAGAGTATTTTTTCTCAATTTAATAAACTCTTCTAACAATTCAGAAACATTTTTACTATTATGATTCGCTAAATCTGTTTTACTATTTGTTAAATCAACTTCTCGTAAAAATTCTTTGTTGGCTAAAATATCATCTAATCTGTTTTGCCAAAGAGGTTCTAAATCACTTAAATGTCCAATGTGTTCTTTAATTGACCATTTATTGTCTGGTTTTACGGTCAAATATTCAGTAGGAATTTGAGAAATTTTATGTTCAAGTCTAATAGAAGTCCCTTCTAAGCGTTCAATAATTGAAGGGAAAATATTTTGTTGAAAAGAGAAATCAAATTTTCTCTCAAACCAATTTACCTGTTTCATTTTATGGTATTTTTAACTAAAAGGAACTAAATTAGGTTCTAAAAAAGTTGTTTTTGCTTCTTCTAAAGTAAAAATATCAAAACCATAATGGTATTGCATTAACTCTTTAAAGTTGAATTTTAACCGTGGAAACTCACTAATAAACGCTTCAAAATCTGTGCTAGTTGATTTCTGAATGAAATGATAGACTGCTTTAATAGCAGCTATAGTGAGTGTTTTATTGTATTTCTCTTCAGCTCCAAGCGATTTGACATAAGCCAAAAGCTGATGATGAATATTTTCTTCTGCTTGTTCAATTCCGTATTTGATAATATGAATCCATGCCAAACGTAAATGCGCTTCGTGATTAAAAATTGACGGATCTAATGCGCAGTTTTTAAACTGTATTTCGAATTCAGTGTCGGAAAGGTTGTAGTGATTATTCATAAATCAGATATTTTTTTCTAATAGTATTAAAAGCTTCCAAATCATCTTTCCAACTGGCTTTAATCTGTTCTTCGGTCAATCCTTGTTCAATTTGCTGTTGTAGTTTGGTTGTTCCTGCTAACTTCGTAAAAAAGGAATTGAAAAATTCTTTTTTGTTTTCGGTTTGTTGATACGCTTTGAGTAACCAAGATAAGTTTAAGCTATTCAAATGTTCAGCATCCGTTAGATCTTCGCCATAACACAGTTTGTTTTCATGCTTTGGATATTTAGCACCTTCATTGGGTTGAGGTGTAAAACTAAACGCTGATTTTTGTAAAAATGGCGATCCGTAAATTTGAAACTGAGTATCGGTTCCTCTTCCTGCTGAAACATTGGTCCCTTCAAAAAAGCACAAACTAGGGTAGAGGTTAATAGCTTTATCGTTTGGTAAATTAGGTGATGGTTTTACAGGCAAGCTGTATTGGTAATCATGCGTATAACCTTCTAACGGAATTACCGTTAAATCACATTGAATTCCGTTGTTTAACCATTTTTCACCGTTAATCATTTGTCCGTATTCACCAATGGTCATTCCGTAAACTATCGGTATAGGATGCATGCCTACAAAACTTTTGTGTTCAGGTTCTAATAAAGGTCCATCAACATAATGTCCGTTTGGGTTAGGTCTGTCAAAAATTATCAGTGGAATTCCTGCTTCTGCACAAGCTTCCATTACATAATGAAGCGTAGAGATATAGGTATAAAAACGAGCTCCCACATCTTGAATATCAAAAACAACTACATCAATTCCTTTTAATTGCTCTTGAGATGGTTTTTTATTCTTTCCGTATAACGATACAATCGGTAATCCTGTTTTGGTGTCAACACCATCTTTAATGGTCTCTCCGGCATCAGCTTTTCCTCTAAAACCGTGTTCTGGAGCAAAAACTTTTTGCACATTAATTCCTCTGTAATTATGTAAATAATCAACTAAATGATGCGTTACCAATTTTGACCCCATTACGTTTAGTGAAACTTCTGCACGTTGTAAAACTTGTAAAATAGAGGTTTGGTTTGCTACAATGGCTACGTTTTTACCTTTTAGTTTAGGTAGGTATACATTCGTTCTATCTGCCCCAGTTTTTAAAGCGGTTTGAGTTTTTTCTACCGGTTTAGTAGTAGATTTTGCTTGTTGTGCGCAAGAAACCAGTTGAAAATTCATCCATATAAACAAGAATAAATATGTACTTTTGATGTTGTTTAAAATCATAAACCTTGAATTACGAGTTGTTTATTGCCAAACGCATCATTGCTGGCAAAGAGTATAAAAATAGTATATCGTCTCCAATAATAAAAATTGCTATTGTTGCTATTGCGTTGGGTATTGTTATTATGTTAATTGCAGTAGCTATTGCTTCTGGATTTCAATTAAAAATACGCGATAAAATTGCTGGATTTAAAGGGCATATTCAAATAACAAACTACGATAATAATAACTCGGATGTTTCTACCGTACCCATTGATATCAATCAAGATTTTTATCCGGAGTTTAAAACTATTGACGGCATAAAAAATGTTCAGGTTTTTGCTAACAAAGCAGGAATTATAAGAACTGATACCGATTTTGAAGGGGTTGTGTTAAAAGGGGTGGATGAAGCATATGATTTTTCCTTTTTTAATGAGTATTTGGTAGAAGGAAGGTTGCCTAATTTTAATCAAGAGCGAAACAGAGAAATTATTATATCAAAATCGGTAGCCAACAGATTGCAATTGCATCTTAACGATTCTATTCAGGTGTGGTTTAGTGCAGAAAACTCTAAAGTTCCTTTTAAAAGACGTAAACCTATTGTGGTGGGTATTTTTAAAACTGGTTTTGAGCAGTTTGATAATACAATTGTTTTAGGAGATATTAGAGAAGTACAGCGTTTAAATGGCTGGACAGAAAATCAAGTAGGTGGTTTTGAAGTATTGATTGATGATTTTGATACGTTAAAGCAGAAAGGAAATGAAATATACTCAAATATTGGAGCAACACTAAACAGTACTACCATTACCGATCAATATCCAGCCATTTTTGAATGGATCAAACTCTTTGATAATAACGTTTGGTTTATTATAGCTATTATGATATTGATAGCAGGAATTAATATGATTACTGCATTGCTGGTGTTGATTCTAGAACGCGTGCAAATGGTAGGTATTTTAAAAGCGTTAGGAAGTCAAAATTGGAGTATTCAAAAGATATTTTTATATAATGCCGGTTATTTGATACTTCAAGGATTATTTTGGGGAAATTTAATCGGAATAGCTTTATTGCTAATTCAACACTTTTTTAAAGTAATTACCTTAAATCCGGAAACCTATTATGTATCCACAGTTCCAGTGAATTTCAATATATTCCACATTTTACTGTTGAATGTAGGAACGTTGATTTTATGTTTGATCATGTTGATTATTCCATCAATGATTATAGCTAAAATTCATCCGTCTAAGTCGATAAAATTCGCATAAATAAAAAACCTTAATGAAAATCATTAAGGTTTTTTTATAGATTTTTAGTTGACTTTATTTTTTAGATTGTTCTAAAGCAGCTTTGATAAAGTTAACAAATAACGGATGCGGATTTAATACTGTACTCTTGTATTCTGGATGATATTGAACTCCCACAAACCAAGGATGTGAAGGTACTTCAACAATCTCTACCAAACCTGTTTTTGGATTTACTCCGGTAGCAATCATACCAGCGGCCTCAATTTGCTCTTTATACTCGTTGTTGAATTCATATCTATGACGATGACGCTCACTGATCATTGTTGAATTATAAGCATCAAAAACTTTTGAGTTTTCTTTTATTTCACAATCCCAGGCACCTAAGCGCATTGTACCGCCTTTATTGGTAATATCTTTTTGCTCTTCCATTAAGCTGATAACAGGATGTGGTGTGCCTTTTTTCATTTCAGTTGAATTTGCCCCCGCAAGTCCTAATACATTGCGAGAATATTCAATAACAGCCATTTGCATTCCTAAACAAATTCCGAAAAAAGGGATGTTATTTTCACGCGCATATTGTACAGCAGCTATTTTTCCTTCAATTCCTCTGTCTCCAAAACCAGGAGCTACTAAAATTCCGTTTAATCCTTTTAATTTTTCAGGAATTGTTTCTGGTTGTAATTCTTCAGAGTGTATCCAGCGAACGTTTACTTTAGTTTCATGCGTAGAGCCTGCATGAATAAAAGCTTCAGTAATTGATTTGTATGAATCGTGTAATTCAACATATTTACCAATCAGTCCAACTTCTACACAATTTTTTGGATTCTTATGTTTTTGTAAAAAGTTGTTCCATTTTTCCATGTGAGGTAAAGCATCAGATGGTAATTTTAGTTTGTCTAGAACTACTTTGTCTAATCCTTCTTTCAACATTAAATTTGGTACATCATAAATAGTTTCAGCATCTAAAGACTGAATAACGTCTTGTTTTTTAACATTGCAGAATAGAGCCAATTTACGCTTAATATCATCAGAAATCTCATGTTCTGATCTGCATACCAAGATATCAGGACTCACACCACTTTGCATTAGCATTTTTACTGAGTGCTGTGTAGGTTTTGTTTTTAATTCACCAGCAGCTGCTAAATAGGGTACAAGGGTTAAATGAATAACAAGGGTGTTGTGTTCACCTAGTTCCCATTCTAACTGACGTACAGCTTCAATATATGGTAACGATTCAATATCACCAACCGTTCCTCCAATTTCTGTAATTACGATATCGTAATCACCAGTATTTCCTAAAATTTGAATTCGGTGTTTAATCTCATCAGTAATATGAGGAATTACTTGTACCGTTTTTCCTAAAAACTCACCTTTACGCTCTTTATCAATTACCGATTGATAGATACGACCTGTAGTAACATTATTAGCCTGTGAGGTTGGAATGTTTAAAAAACGCTCGTAATGCCCTAAATCTAAATCGGTTTCTGCACCATCATCGGTAACATAACATTCTCCGTGTTCATACGGATTTAAAGTTCCGGGGTCAATGTTAATATAAGGGTCAAGCTTTTGAATGGTAACAGAGTAACCTCTTTCTTGTAGTAGTTTTGCTAACGAAGCGGCTATAATCCCTTTACCTAAGGATGATGTAACGCCTCCCGTTACAAATACATATTTAGTGTTGTTCATGGTGTTGTTAGGTTTGGGCAAAAGTAAGGAGTTTGACAATAAGCTCAAATAAATTGTGACAAAAATTAGCTTCAAAAAAATATTTAAAAAATTCAAAAAATAGACTTGTTAGAATAAAAAATGATTGTATATTTGCAATCGCTTTTAGCAGTCGGAATTTCACTATTAGCAAGTATCATATTTATTTAAGATTTTAAGATAATTTAAAATGAGTAAAAGAACATATCAACCATCGAAGAGAAAGAGAAGAAACAAACACGGTTTCCGCGAAAGAATGGCTTCTGCTAATGGTAGAAAAGTATTAGCTAGAAGAAGAGCAAAAGGAAGAAAAGCATTAACAGTATCTTCAGCTCCAAGACCAAAGAAATAATGATTAACAAACGTTAATATTTAGAGGTGTTACTATTTTTTAGTAACACCTTTTTTTATAACTATTAAATAATAGTATTTTTATACACCAAACAACACACAATTTAAATAATAACAATGCCTAAAAGACAAGACCTTAAATCTATTTTAATTATTGGATCTGGACCAATTGTTATTGGTCAAGCATGTGAATTTGACTATTCGGGTTCTCAGGCTTTGCGTTCATTACGTGAAGACGGAATTGAAACTATCTTAATCAATTCTAACCCTGCAACGATTATGACCGATCCTTCAATGGCAGATCATGTGTATCTATTACCATTAAACACCAAATCAATCATTCAAATTTTAAAAGAGCACCCTCAAATTGATGCCGTTTTACCAACTATGGGAGGACAAACAGCATTGAATTTATGTATTGAAGCAGATGAAAAAGGGATTTGGGAAGATTTTGGAGTAGAAATTATTGGAGTAGATATTGATGCTATTAATATTACTGAAGATAGGGATAAGTTCCGTTTGTTAATGGAAGAAATTGGTGTGCCAATGGCACCTCAAGCTACGGCAACTTCATTTTTAAAAGGAAAAGAAATTGCGCAAGAGTATGGTTTTCCGTTGTGTATTAGAGCATCATTTACTTTAGGAGGCGCAGGAGCATCAATTGTTTATGATGAAAAGGAGTTTGAAGAATCATTATCAAGAGGATTAGAAATTTCTCCTATTCACGAGGTAATGATAGATAAAGCAATGATGGGATGGAAGGAGTTTGAACTTGAGCTTTTACGAGATGATAATGATAACGTTGTTATTATCTGTTCTATTGAAAATATGGATCCGATGGGAATCCACACAGGAGATTCTATCACCGTTGCTCCGGCTATGACACTTTCTGATAGAACGTATCAGAAAATGCGTGATATGGCGATAAAAATGATGCGCTCTATTGGTGAGTTTGCAGGTGGATGTAATGTTCAGTTTGCGGTTTCTCCAGATGAAAAAGAAGATATTATAGCCATTGAAATCAATCCGCGTGTATCGCGTTCATCAGCATTAGCATCAAAAGCAACGGGATATCCGATTGCAAAAATTGCAGCAAAATTAGCCGTTGGTTACACATTAGATGAGTTAGATAACCAAATTACCAAGTCAACATCAGCATTATTTGAGCCTACCTTAGATTATGTAATCGTAAAAATTCCTCGTTGGAACTTTGATAAGTTTGAAGGTTCTGACAGAACGTTAGGGTTACAAATGAAAGCTGTTGGAGAAGTTATGGGAATTGGGCGTTCGTTCCAAGAAGCATTACACAAAGCAACACAATCGTTAGAAATTAAACGTAACGGAATTGGTGCAGACGGTAAAAGCTACAGAGATTACAATCAAATTAAAGACAAGTTAAAATATGCTTCTTGGGACCGTGTTTTTGCTATTTATGACGCAATTCAAATAGGAATGCCGTTGAGTAAAATCCACGAAATAACTAAGATTGATATGTGGTTCTTAAAGCAATATGAAGAGCTTTATGAAATAGAGAAAGAAATTTCTAAATACACAATTGATACGCTTGATAGAGAGTTGTTGCTAGAAGCTAAACAAAAAGGATATGGTGATCGTCAGATTGCGCATATGTTGGGTTGTTTAGAAAGTCAGGTGTATAAAAAGCGTGAAGAATTAAAAATTAAGCGTGTTTACAAGTTAGTAGATACGTGTGCTGCCGAATTTAAGGCGCAAACACCATATTACTATTCAACGTTTGAAAATGAAGTTGAAACTGCTGACGGTAATAAGCTGCCGGCTAACGAAAGTATAGTAACTGATAAGAAAAAAATAATCGTGTTAGGTTCTGGTCCAAACCGAATCGGACAAGGAATTGAGTTTGATTATTGTTGTGTTCACGGAGTTTATGCGGCTAAAGAATGTGGTTACGAAACCATAATGATCAACTGTAACCCAGAAACGGTTTCAACCGATTTTGATACAGCAGATAAATTATATTTTGAGCCTGTTTTCTGGGAACATATCTACGACATCATCAAGCATGAAAAACCAGAAGGAGTAATTGTTCAGTTAGGTGGTCAAACCGCTTTAAAATTAGCAGAAAAGCTTGATAGATACGGTATTCCAATCATCGGAACAAGCTATAAATCCTTAGATCTAGCTGAAGATAGAGGAAGCTTTTCAACATTATTAAAAGAAAACAATATTCCATATCCAAGATTTGGAGTAGCAACAAATGCTGATGAAGCTTTAGCGTTGGCAGATGAATTAGATTTTCCAATTTTAGTACGTCCATCATATGTATTAGGAGGTCAGGGAATGAAAATTGTCATCAACAAAGAGGAATTAATAGAGCATGTGGTTGACTTACTACGTAAAATTCCGAACAACAAGTTATTATTAGATCACTATTTAGAAGGCGCTATTGAAGCAGAAGCAGATGCGATTTGTGATGGTGAAAATGTATACATCATCGGTATAATGGAGCACATTGAACCTTGTGGAGTACACTCTGGAGATTCAAATGCAACCTTACCACCATTTAACTTAGGTGAGTTGGTAATGGAGCAAATTAGAGATTATACTAAACGTATTGCATTAGCATTGAATACGGTTGGATTGATCAATATTCAGTTTGCTATCAAAGATGATAAAGTATATATTATTGAGGCAAATCCGCGTGCATCACGTACGGTTCCATTCATAGCGAAAGCATATAAAGAACCGTATGTAAATTATGCAACCAAGGTTATGTTAGGAGAGAATAAGGTAACCGATTTTACATTCAATCCGCAATTGGAAGGATTTGCAATCAAACAACCGGTATTCTCATTCAATAAATTCCCGAATGTAAATAAGAAACTAGGACCTGAGATGAAGAGTACTGGTGAAAGTATCTTGTTTATAGAAAGTTTGCGAGACGATGCTTTTTATGAGCTGTATGCAAGAAGAAAAATGTACTTAAGTAAATAATAACAAAAATCCGAAGTTAGTGTAAGCTGACTTCGGATTTTCTCTAGACAAGGGGCGTGAAATTTTAATTTAAAGCTTTCGCTGCTGCTAATAACAATTTTTCATCAATTCTGTTTTTATAATCGGGACTGATGTACTCAAATAAAATTTCACTCTTTTTATTAATGATATATACTGACGGAGCTGGAAGAACTGAAGAATTCATTCCTTTTGATGCTTTGCTTAAAATATCACCATATTTTGTGGGAGCTTGAAAAGCGATTCCTAAGTTTTGAATTAATTTGGTTGAACTATCTGAAATTAACTGATATTTTGAAGAATATTTGTTGGCTTCCTCTGGTATAGCATCCGGACTCACAGCTATGATTTGATATCCTGATGCAATTAAATTGTCTTCAATTTTTCGTAATCCCTCTAATTGTCGGTTGCAGTAGGGACACCATCCACCTCTATAAACGATTAAGACCGTATTTTTCTTTTTAAAAAGTTCATTAGTAGTAGTTTTTTCGTTTTTTGAAGTTAACACCTCAGTGGTTGGCACTTTTTCACCGATTAATAAAGGCGAAACATCTTCTGCAGATGTAGCAATTTGTGCATTTGAAAATTGAAAAACAAGTAAAAAAGCAGTAATTGATAATAATTGTTTCATTGTAAAAATATTTTCCGTTTTAGTCAGTAAAAAGAAAATACCTTACAACACTTATTTTTTAATTATTCAAAAATAGCTACAGCTCTTACCGGAGAACCTGTTCCTCCTCTTATTTTTAAAGGAAGACCTATAAACCTAAAACGACCTCTACCGATTAATTTATGGAGATTGATCATATTTTCATAATGAGTAAAACCTAATTCACCACAAATATGATGCACTTCTTTATTTGAAATACCCGGAACCCCAGGAGACATGGTTTCTACGCCAAAAGCTGCAATTTTCTGTTCCCCCAACCATCTGGCACATTCAGCAGTTATACCAGGGCCTTTGCTCCAGTTTTCTGTATGAAACGCTTTTCTGTAATGATCTGTATAAATTAGCACAGTATCTCCTTTTTTAATCTCTAAATCGTCATTTTTAAGAGCGTTTTTTAGTTCTTTTGACGTAATTAACTCTTGAAATGTTTTATGAGAAAAATCTAAACAAATACCTTCGGTATAAAACATAGAAAGAGGCATGGTATCTATTGATTTTTCTACATGCTCTTTTGCCATATGATTTAAAGCATCAACATGAGTACCAGTATGCTCTCCCATTTCTAATTTATAAACAGCAGGAGTGGAGGTAGTAGGG
This sequence comes from Tenacibaculum sp. IB213877, assembly GCF_034043975.1. Classification (NCBI taxonomy): domain Bacteria; kingdom Pseudomonadati; phylum Bacteroidota; class Flavobacteriia; order Flavobacteriales; family Flavobacteriaceae; genus Tenacibaculum; species Tenacibaculum sp. IB213877. The sequence goes on from NZ_JAXCHH010000001.1 coordinate 143,058, forward strand.
TTTTTAATATTATCCCATTCTTCATGAGTGTTGTGTACTGAAATTTTTACCTGTGGAAGACTTTTATATACAGGCATTCCCTCATAAATTTCTTGACTTAGATCAATAATTTCAACCATTTATTTTTGAATTGTTGAGTTCTATCTTAACGTTGTAGTTTTCTAAATCTTTAAGGTAATTTTCAGACATGAAGTCTTCTCTATCAAATTCATCTTGTCGGTTTCTTTTCATTTCAATTCTTTTAACCGCTTTTAAAAATCTACGTACTTCTAAATCGTCATTAACAATCAGCCCAGGAACTTGAATGCTATTTCCTTTATCATTTTTAGCTACCATAGTAAAATAAGATGAGTTGCAATGTTTAACTTTTCCTGTTTGAATGTTTTGAGCTTCAACACGTATGCCTACAACCATTGAAGTTTTTCCAACATAGTTAATAGAAGCTTTCATAGTAACCAATTCTCCAACTTCTATCGGATTTAAAAAATCAACCGTATCAACAGAAGCTGTTACACAATAAGTTCCAGAATGTTTTGAGGCGCAGGCAAACGCAATTTGATCCATTAAACTTAAAATATAACCACCGTGAATTTTACCACTGAAATTGGCAAAAGAAGGAAGCATTAACTCGGAAATAGAAATACGAGTTTCTTCAACGTGTTTGTATTTATTCTTCTTCATCTTTAGTTGAACTTGAACCTCTAAAATGAGGTGAGTTTTCTTCTTCTACTTTGGTAATAAAATACTTAGAGTCTCCTAGCCAAAAAAACGTTCCGTATCGTTCTTTATAATATACTTTTACATAGCGTCCTTGAAGCTTTTGAAGATCATAAATAGCTTCTTTTTGATTGTTTTCTACCGAAAATTTAAAAATTTGAGCTCCCGAAATTCCTTGGCTAATTTCACCTTCCCAAGTTTTTATTAACATTCCTTTTCGGCTAAATTTTATCAATTCTCCAGATCTTATCCCTTCACTATAAGTAGCATAATAAATAAAAGCATAATAGGTAGCTGCTACTAGCAAGATACCCAGTAAAATAAGTCCTAATATTTTTTTCATAGTAACAAAAATAAGATTTATATTTTTACTTGAACACGAAAATAGTAAGTTTGTAAAGCTTCAAAAAACACAAAAAATGAATTATATTTTATTTGATGGAGATGTACGTAATGCATTGTTACCACTAACTTTTACACGTCCGGTTGCAGATATTAGAATTGGTATTTTAACCATTAGAGAAAAATGGGAAAAGTACTTAGGTTTTACCACTTCAACCATAACTGAGGAATATTTAGAAGAAAAATTTCCAATGGTAGAAACGGAACAAAATGTTATGATCAATGCATCTTTTTTGCCTAATCTGGTGTTGGTTGAAATGGTTAAAAATTTAAAAGAGAACGAAGCTGTTTTTAAAGGAGAAGATGTTATTGCTTTTTATACTACCGAAAATCAAGAAGAGGTTGATTTTGAAGCCTATAAACAAATAGAGTTTGAAGAAGAAGTTATTCAGGTAAAAAATACTTGGGATATTTTTTCATTGAATGATAAAGCTATAAAAGCAGATTTTGAACTGCTTACTGAAGGAAGAAAATCTGACCCCATACCAGATACTGTACAGTGCGTTGGAAAAGAAAATATCTTTATTGAAGAAGGAGCAAAACTTACATTTTGTACTTTAAATGCTAGTACAGGACCCATTTACATCAGTAAAAATGCTGAAATTATGGAAGGTTGTGTTGTTAGAGGTCCTTTAGCCATGTGTGAGCATTCTGTGTTAAAATTAGGCGCCAAAATTTACGGAGCTACCACTTTAGGCCCATATTGTAAAGTAGGAGGAGAGGTTAGTAACTCAGTATTACTTGGCTATTCTAATAAAGGTCATGACGGATTTTTAGGTAACTCAGTGTTAGGCGAGTGGTGTAATTTAGGAGCAGATACTAACAATTCTAATCTTAAAAATAATTATGCAGAAGTAAGATTGTGGAGTTATCAAACACGGCGCTTTGCCAAAACAGGTTTACAGTTTTGTGGTTTGATTATGGGAGATCATTCAAAATGTGGAATTAACACAATGTTTAATACCGGTACTGTAGTTGGAGTATCTGCTAATATTTTTGGTAGTGGTTTTCCAAGAAATTTCGTTCCGTCGTTTAGTTGGGGAGGAGCTTCTGGGTTTACAGAGTATAAATTGAATAAAGTAAATGAAGTTGTAGATGTAGTTATGAAACGTAGAAATATAGAATATGATGAAGTTGAACAACGAATTTTAAGCGCCGTTTTTGAAGAAACCAAAGAATACAGAAACTATTAAATAAAAGAAAACCTCATTTCAGCTGAAATGAGGTTTTTTTATGTAGTTAATTTTTGTTTTTATGCATCAGTTTTGATGAATAAATAATAAAGGTTAAAGGCTACAATAAAACTATTGGTAATAATAATAGGTAAATCATTTCCTAATAAAATTCCGTAATAAATAAATGCTGCACACCCAAACGAATTAATAATTCGTAAAGTTTTTACATTCTTCATCATAAAAGAAATGATTAAAAGTGCAGAGGCTAAATAGCCCACCCAATCTGTAAATGTTATTGCTGATAAATCCATGGCGCAAAAATAGAATTTTACACGAAACAAGAAAGAAATTGTTTATGCTATAATTCTACCATCTTCCATAGTAATAATTCTGTCGGTTTTTTTAGCAAAATCATCATCATGAGTTACAATTAATAAAGATAAATCTTGGTCGACACATAATTGTTTAAAGATGTTAAAAACGTTTTCAGAGTTATGACTGTCTAAATTCCCGGTAGGTTCATCTCCCATAATTATTGACGGATTATTAATCAATGCTCTGGCAATAGCAACACGTTGTTTTTCCCCTCCAGAAACTTGGGATGCTCTTTTTTTAGCTAAATGTTCAATTTTTAGCATTTTAAGTTTTTCATAAGCATCGTGTTCAATTTCTTTAAACGATTTTTCTCCTAGTTTTTTAGCGGGTAACATCACATTTTCCAACACAGAAAATTCAGAAAGCAAATAATGAAACTGAAAAACAAAACCAATGTGTTTGTTTCTGATAAAGGATAAATAATCATGATCTTGTCCTGTAATTAGCTCATTATTTAAAAAAAGTTGTCCTTCATAATCGGTGTCCATGGTAGATAAAATGTACAACAATGTAGATTTACCGCAACCCGATTTTCCCATAATAGAGGTGAATTCACCTTTTTTTATTGTAAAATTTATGTCTTTTAAAACATGAAATAGTACAGGTTTTCTAAAGTACTTATTAATGTTTTTTGCTTCTAAAACTACACTCATTACTGACCTCTAATTATTTTAACAGGATCTATTTTCTTTGCTTTTTTTGAAGGTAAATAGCCTGCAAAAAAAGTTGATATCATTGCAAAGGTAAATCCAATAACAAAAAACCATGGATTGAAATTTACCGGAAAAGTTTCTACCGTTGGAAGTGCTTGTGTTTGAAAGGGAAGTGTGTCAATTATACTTGCTAGACTAAACCCAATTATTAAACCTAAAACACCACCAACTAAACCAATAATCATTGCTTGACTTAAAAAAATGAATTGTACATCTTTACCAGAAAACCCCGTTGCTTTTAAAATAGCTATATCATTCATTTTTTCATAAATAAGCATATTTAAAATGTTGTAAATACCAAAACCGGCAACAATTAATAAGGCTATAGAAACTGCGTAGGTTATTAGGTTTCTGATAGTGGTTCCTGTTTCAAACTGTGCGTTGGCGGTTTTAATATCAATAGCTTTTAAGTTGAATTGTTGCTCTATTTTTTTTGAAAGCGGTAGAGCATCTTCAATATTATGTAATTTAACGTTAATATCTGTTATGTAGTTTTCAGCTTCCCCTAAAATACGTTGAACAGTTTTAACATTGGCAAAACTTTGAATAGCATCTAAATCTGCAATACCACTTTGATATATACCAACAATTTTTAAAGGAAAAATATCACCTTTTATAGTACTTATTTGTATTCTGTCTCCAATATCTAATGACATTTTTTCGGCAATTCCAATTCCCAACAAAATTCCATTATCACTATTGTGCAATGCCTCTGGAGATCCCTTAACTATATAATCACTCAAGTTAAAAAGGTTGGCTTCATCAATAACATTTATTCCTGTTAAATTTCCTCCAATCTCTATAGATCCTGCTATATAAAAAATTTGAGTTTTTACTTGTGGTAAAGCACCTTTTACATTGTCTTTTTCCTCTAAATAATTAATTATGGGTAAGGCATTGTGTATTTTTTTTTGACTTAATTTAGGTTTGATGGAATGAACTACATTGAAGCTGTTTTCAAAATCCTCATACAAAGAAATAGGTTGTTTTTTAGAGGGTTCAATTTCATTGTAAATATGTATGTGGGGCGTTTGGTTTAATATGAGATTGTCTAACATATTGTTAAGTCCGGTCATAAAACACACCAAGGTAATATAAGCACCAATACCAAAGGTTACACCAAGTGCAGCGGTAGCAGTTTGCTTAATTTTTGAAAGCAAATGAGTTTTGGCTATGCCTAAAATAATCCTCCAGCTAATCATTATTCAGATTTATAAATGTATGTGTTTTTGGTTATTCCGTTAATAATTTCAACGTATTCTAAATTTTGTAAACCAATGGTAATATTAACCAGTCCGTCATCTGTTTGTACTTGAGAATTATTAACTAGGTAATCTTTTGGTATGGTAAGTACATTGTTTTTGGTGGCTATAATAATGTTAGCTTCTCCAGATAATCCGGGATACAATTTTTCTGGAGCATTTATAAAGGTAGCTTCTACTGTAAAAGTTTGATTACGTTCGTCTTTTTTAGGATATATTTTAGAAACTTTTCCTTTGAAAACTTGATTTTCATAGGCGTCTAACTTGATTATTACCTCTTGGTTTTTAGAAATTCTTACAATATCTACTTCATCAACCAACATTTCAATAATAAAGCTGTTACTACTACCTAATGAAGCAATAGGTTCCATGGTATTTACAATTTCTCCCGGTTCTTTATAGAGTGCATACACTTTACCGTTTATTTTACTTTTTACAGTAAAATCTTTGGTGTTAATTAGTGCAGTTTGATAATTGTTTTGTGCTTGTTGCACTGCTGTATAAAGCTCATTTTTAGTTCTGTAATACCTGTTTTTTAATAGTTTTAAATTGTTAGATGCTATTTCATGATTCAGTTTTTTAGTATCATATTCAACTTTTGATCCAATGTTTTGTTCCCATAAATTCTTTTGTCTAAAAAAATTGATAGAATCATTTTGGTATTTGAGCTTTGCTGCATCAATTTCATCTTGAATGCTTCCTAAAATATCTGCACTACCGCTGTAGTTTTCTTTAGCTAATTGTAATGCTAATCTGGTATTTTCTGTATTTAATTTAGGAGCATTGTTGGTAATGTGAATTAAAGGTGTGTTTGTGTTAACTATATCACCTTCTTCTACTAGATTACTTTCTAAAATTCCTGATACTATTGCATAAACTTGGTATAAACTATCAGGTTGAACAGTTATTGAAGAATACACCGATTCTGTTAAGTTTTTTTCAACAGGTAAAATTCTGTCCTTCTTTTTACCACAAGAAATAAAGAAGAGCAAAACACCAAGAAATATAGTAAGCTTTCTCATAAGCAAAATGAATTAATTTTTTAAGGAAGTTAATCACTTCAACATTTTGTTGTTAACTACAAAAATATTCAGAAGGTATAAATAGAATAATGATATTGGTCAGGATACTAATTTTGCTAATAATTATTTATATTTTTAAGCTTTAATTATTTACTTGGTTTATTATTTATGTTTACAAAAGAAAAAGAATTTTTTTCTATTTTATTTGAAGCAGTTTCAGAAGGAGTTATTGTTGTAAATACTCAACAAAATATAGTGGCTACAAATCAATCAGCCGAAAACATGTTTGGCTATAATAAAAAGGAATTAGAAACAGCTCCTTTAATTCAATTAATTCCGAAAAATTACCATCATAATCACCATACATATGTTAATGGTTTTATGAAGAAGAATGAAAGCAGGCAAATGGGAGTAGGAAGAGACTTGTTTGGAATAAAAAAAAATGGTGATATTTTTCCTGTAGAAGTAGGGCTAAATCCTTTTACAGTTAGAGGAGAAACCTTTGTAATGGCGTTGGTGGTTGATATTACCTTAAGAAAACAGCACCAAGATCAAATTCAAGAATTAAATGCCAAACTAGAGCAAAAAGTTATAGAAAGAACCAAAGAATTAAGTGAAGCAGTTAATAAATTAAAGGAAGTTAATGCAGAGCTAGATGATGAAAATAAAAAAAGACTTAAAGCAGAGAATAAAGCTAAAGAAGCGTTAAAAAAAGAAAAAGAACTAAATGAGTTGAAAACTAAATTTTTATCCTTGGTATCACATGAATTTAAAACCCCGTTAAGTGGTATTTTAACATCTGCAATGTTACTTAGTAAGTATAAATTGGAAGAACAGCAACAAAGAAGAGATAAACATATTAAAACAATTACAGATAAAGTACATTATTTAAACAATATATTAAATGATTTTTTATCCATTGAAAAGTTAGAAAGAGGAAAAATTCAATACAATCCTAGTCAGTTTAAAATTAGTAAAGTAGTAAATGAAGTAATATACAATGCTAATATGATGCTAAAAGATGGACAAATAATTAATTATCCTGAAAATATAGATAACTATTCAATTTATCAAGATGAAAAAATAGTAGAATTAGCTTTATCTAATTTAGTATACAATGCCATAAAATATTCTTCTGAAAATACTGTAATTGATATTAAAATCAAACAAAATTTAGATTCAACAACATTTATTGTTGAAGACAACGGAATAGGTATTCCAGAAAAAGATCAAAAAAACATATTTAAACGTTATTATAGAGCAGAAAATGCTTTATTAACTCAAGGCACAGGTATAGGACTTAATATTGTAAAAAGTCATCTTGAAAATTTAAAAGGAAATATCTATTTCAACAGTAAAGAAAATCAAGGTACAACTTTTTGGTTTAGTTTACCCAATAAATATCAAACAAAGCTTTAAAAAATGAAACAAATATTGCTTATAGAAGACGATGCTGTATTAAGAGAGAATACTGCTGAGTTGTTAGAATTATCAAATTATGAGGTAAAAACAGCTCCTAATGGAAAAGTAGGTATTGAAAAAGCAGAAAAAGAAATGCCAGATATTATTGTTTGTGATATTATGATGCCAGAAATAGATGGCTATGGCGTTTTAGAAGCATTATCTAAAAATGAAGTCACCAGGTATATTCCATTTATCTTTTTATCAGCAAAGACAGAACGAAAAGATATTCGAAAGGGAATGGATTTAGGAGCTGATGATTATATTACAAAACCTTTTGAAGAAGAGGAGTTGATTAGTGCTATTGAAAGCAGATTAGCCAAAGTAGCTATTTTAAAAGAAGAAAGAGGTGCAGAGCCAAAAACAGAAGAAAATGACGATCAATTAAGTTCTTTAAATGATCTTAAAAATTTCTTTGATGATAATGGTAAAGAATTTTCATATACAAAGGATGAAATTATTTATTCAGAAGGACACAATTCAAATTACATTTTTTTGATTAATAAAGGTGTAGTAAAATGTCATAAGTTAGATGAGCAAGGAAAAGAACTTACTACAGGTTTATATAAAGAAGATGATTTATTTGGGTATACATCTTTCATGCAAAACATCCCTTATCAAGAAACAGCAACAGTTATTAAAGATGTAGAATTAGTTGGAATATCAAAAGATGAACTAAAAATAATACTTGATAAAAACCCTAAACTAACTTTTGAATTGGTAAAGCTTTTAGCAGATGACTTAAGCTCGGTAAGAGATCAATTGTTAGAAATGGCGTACAGTTCTGTTACCAAAAAAACAGCAACAACTATTTTAAAATTTGCTGAAAAATTGAATAGGAAACCAGAAGATCCAATCAAAATATCACGTAGTGATTTGGCAAGTGTAGCAGGAATAGCAACAGAAACACTCATAAGAACCATGTCTAATTTCAAAAAACAAGGTTTGATAGAAATTGAAGGAAGGAACATTAAAATTTTAGATATACATAAACTTCAACAAGTTTATTAACTAAACATGATGAAAATCATTTTTCATCATGTTTCTTCATCTTAGTTTTGCTTTAAGCTTTATTACAGATGAAGAATATATTATTACCTACAGATTTTTCTGATAACGCGTGGAACGCTATCAAATATGCATTACATTTTTTTGAAAATGAGGCATGTAATTTTTATTTACTTCATGTAAATAGATTAACTACCATTACAGATGGTAATTCAACTTACGTACCTACGCCAGAAGAGATTGAAACTTATTATATAAAACCAGCTAAAAACCAGTTAAAAGAAATTTTAAAGAAAATAGCTGTTGAATTACCCGATAATAAAAACCATAGGTTTTATACACTAACCGATTATAATTTCTTTATAGAGTCTATAAGAAAACATGTAGCCGATAAAAAGATTGATTATATAGTTATGGGTACCAAAGGTGCTACAGGAGCTAAAGAAGTAATTATAGGTACAAATACTGGAGATGTTATTAGAAAGGTACAGTGCAAAACATTAATTGTACCTGAAAATGCCAATTTTACTCAAATAAAAGAAATTGCATTTCCTACAGATTTTTCGCTATCCTATAGTATTCAAACATTGAATCCGTTACATAAAATAATGAGAGATCATCATTCTTCTATGCGCATACTTCATGTAACAGAGAATAGAGAAGATATGAATGATAACCAGTTAGAAAATAAAGGATTAATTGAAGATTTCTTTGCTGAACTTTCGTATAGTTTTCATTATTTAACTAATTCAAAAATTGAAGATGCTATTCAATGCTTTGTAGAAAGTAGAGATATAAATTTGATAGTAATGGTAGCTAAAAATCTTAATTATTTTCAACAAATTCTTTTCCATCCAAGAATTGAAAAAATAAGTTACCATGTAGATGTTCCTTTCTTGGTTTTACATGAGTAACCATTTTAAAATCTGACAATTATCATTGTAAGTATAGGTGAGTAATCCTAATTTTAACTCAATTGATAGAATACTTATTTCCTTTATAAATATAGTATACCATCAATCAGTAAATATTTGCTAACACTTAAAACTTTACATTATGAAAAATTTAGGAATTTGGTTAGACAAGGAAAAAGCACATTTAGTCACTTTAGAAAACGGAAATGAAGATTTTAAAACCATCTCTTCCGAGGTTGAAAATTTTCATGTACATGGTGGATCAGGTACTCGTATGAAAGGAGGGCCACAAGATGTAGTTCAAGACAGTAAGTACTTAGAGAGAGAAAAGCATCAGTTAAAAAACTATTTCAAAAATTTAGTCCAAGAAATAAAAGATGCAGATGCTATTGCTATTTATGGACCAGCAGAAACGCAAATGAAATTCAAAAAAGAGCTGGAGTCCAACTATAAAGATGTAGATAAAAAGGTAAAAACCGTATCTGTAGTTGATAGTATGACTCACAATCAAGTGAAAGCGTTGATAAGAAATTTTTTCAATTAGCCTAACATGAATTCATCTATAGAAATCATAAAAACTTCGGGTGAAAAAGTAAAGTTTTCATTAACAAAATTACGCGCTTCTTTATTACGATCTGGAGCAGATAAAAAAACGGTTGAAAGAATACTTGACACGGTTAGAGATGAGTTGTATCAAGGTATTTCAACCAAAGAAATTTATAACAGAGCATTTGCTTTATTGAAAAAAAAAGCAAGCCATTTTGCTTCAAAATATAAGTTAAAAAGAGCTATTTATGAGTTAGGACCTACAGGTTTTCCTTTTGAACGTTTTGTAGCAGCAATATTGCAATATTCTGGGTATAAAACACAACTCAATGCAATAGTGCAAGGAAATTGTGTTACCCATGAAATTGATGTGGTTGCACAAAAAGAAGATGAAACTCATATTATAGAATGTAAGTTTCATAGCGAAGAAGGAATAACCTGTAACGTTAAAATTCCACTTTATATTCATTCCAGATATAATGATGTAAAACAACATTGGAAAAAAAACGCTAATAATGTTACCAATTTAGGAGATGGTTGGGTGGTAACTAACACTCGTTTTACTAAAGATGCAATTCAGTATGGCAATTGTGTAGGACTGTATTTACTTAGTTGGGACTTTCCCGAAGGAAATGCAATTAAAGACCGAATTGATAGATTAGGATTGTATCCCATAACTGTTTCAACTTTGTTAACAGAAAGAGAAAAACAATTTTTATTGAGTAGAGATGTTGTTTTGTGTAGACAACTGATTGGAGATGCTTTCTTTTTAGATCATTTGGGAGTTTCTGAAATAAGAAAAGAAAGAATTTTAAACGAAATTAGTGCATTGTGTGGTATTTAAAGTTATGAGAAATAAAGTTAAAGTTCATTTTTTAGGTGCAGCGGGTACTGTTACCGGATCCAAGTTTTTGGTAGAAGCTTTTGACAAGCAAATTTTAATTGATTGTGGCATGTTTCAAGGGCTTAAAGAATTACGTGAATTAAACTGGAGTCCGTTGCCTGTTTCTGTAAAAGATATAGATATTGTATTGTTAACTCACGGACATTTAGACCATGTTGGATATTTGCCAAAATTGGTTCAGCAAGGGTTTAAAGGAAAGATTTTAGCAACAGCACCAACTTTAGCTATAGCAGAAATTATTTTAAGAGATAGCGCTAAAATACACGAAGAAGAGGCAGAAAAAGCAAATAAAGAACACTACACAAGTCATAAACCGGCATTACCGTTTTATAATACACATGATGCTGAAAAAGCCATTAAGCATTTTGAGTCAATTAATAAAGATGAATGGATTCAATATACTGATGAAATATCTTTCCGATTTCAATATAACGGTCATATTATTGGTGCAACTTTTATTGAATTAGAGATAAATAAAAGAAGATTTGTATTTTCTGGAGATATTGGTAGAAAAGAAGATTATTTGTTACATCCGCCACAAAAACCAGAGTGGGCAGATCATTTATTTGTAGAAAGTACTTATGGTTATAAACTGCATCCAACAGAAGACGTAGAAGAGAAATTATCTGAAATAATATATGAAGTCATCCATAAAAAGGGAAATTTAATTATTCCGAGTTTTGCTGTAGAGCGGTTACAAACGTTAATTTATGTTTTATGGAAGTTGTATAAAAAAAATAAAATTCCGGCTATTCCTATTTTTATTGATAGTCCTATGGGAAATAATGTTTTAGAGGTCTTCAAGCAGTTTCCGAAATGGCACAAACTATCTATGGAAGAATATAATGCCATGTGTAATCATGTAAATATTATAGAATCCTACAGAGAAACGTGGGAAACTATTGACGATCCTAGAACTAAAATTGTAATTGCGGGTAGCGGTATGGTAACCGGAGGGAGAGTATTAACTTATTTGCAACAACTAATAGATGAACCTAAAACAACGGTTTTATTAGTGGGGTATCAAGCTGAAGGTACCAGAGGAAGACAGTTACAAGATGGCGCACATGAAATAAAATTCTTCGGAAAATATTACCCTGTAAAAGCAAAAATAGAACTTTTAGAAAGTTTATCAGCACATGCAGATCAAAGTGAATTGTTAGATTGGATGAGTGAAATTAAGAACATTCCAGAGAATGTTTTTTTAATTCATGGAGAATTACCCGCATGTGATGCTTTTAGAGTAAAAATTAAAGATACATATAACTGGAAAACAACTATACCTAAACTTTTTGAAGCAGTAGAATTTTATGTTTAAAATACTGTTAAACTGATAATTATCATTTAAAATTCAATGTTCTTAGCGTAAATTAGAGGTACTAATATAAAAAAGTAAGTTTAATCTAAATACAAGAAAAAATGAGTACACTAGCTAAAAGAAAGAGCACAAATAAAAATGTATCTCCATGGAGTAACCGTTTTCGTTCTCCTTGGAGCAATGACCTACTATTTTCTTTAAGAGATAATTTCTTTTCTCCAGATTTCATGAAATTAGATAGTATGTTTAATGATGAGTTTTTTAAAAAAGAAACTCAAATGCCAGCAATGAACGTTAAAGAGAATGAGAAAAATTTTGAAATTGAATTTGCTATTCCAGGATTTTCTAAAGAAGATTTTGAGGTGTCAGTAGAAAATGATGTGTTGCAAGTAAGTGCAGAAAAAAAGGAAGAGAAAGAAGAAAAAGATGAAGAAAAATACTCAAGAAAAGAGTTTAGTTATCGGTCTTTCAAACGTTCAATATCTATTCCAGATTCAGTAGATTTAGACGAGAATATTGAAGCAAATTACGAAAACGGAATTTTAAAGTTGAAGTTGATAAAAGGAGAAGAAGATGATGAAACTCCGGTTAAAAAAGTAATTAAAGTAAACTAAAAACAAAATGGCAGGGAGTTTATCCCTGCTTTTTTTATCATTATGATTACAAATACTATCAAATATATTCAATGGATGAGTCCAGAGGATATGCATGTAGCTACTATTGAATGGGAGTCTGAACTTCAATTTATAGAAGATGAACACTATTTTTTTGAAGAATTAATGTTGCTGTTTACATTACAGTTGTTAAAAAATGAAGATTTTTCAGTTAGTAGAGACTTAGCAGAGCTTTTAAGCAACTTGAAAAAGGAAAATTCCGAACTCAAAAAAGAAGTAATTAAGCATAAAAATAAGCTTGAAATATTGGTAGATGGAGTAGATGAATTTGAAAAAGAAAAAGAATACAAAATTCATCATAAAGAGCTTGCTTTTCAGTTAAAGGAACATTTTAAAAATCATAAGAACTACAAAAAACAATTATTTAAAACGGTAAAACCTTTTTTAGATAAAAAATCATTAAATCCATAAATAATTAAGAAACTTATCAATATGAAAAACTTACAATTTTTGCTTGCTTTCGTTTTACTTTTTGGTTGTTCAAGCGCTGATTTAATCAACAATTGGAAAAACCCAGATATTGAGGTTTATACCCCTAATAAAGTGTTGATTATAGGTTTAACGTCCAATGATAATGCACGTAAGAAATTTGAAAATGAGCTTAAAAGTGAATATGAGCGTAGAGGTATTATAGCAGTAGCAAGTTATGAATATTTTAATTCTGAAAAGAAAACAGAACAAGATATTGATAAAATGGAACAACAAATAATTAATGATGGTTTTGATACTATTTTATTTACTAAAGTAATTGGTTCTGATAGTAAGACTAGATTAGCTCAATCCTACAAAAACATAGAAGGTACTTACAGAGATTTTAAAGAAGAATATTACAGTTACCAAGATATTATTCATAATCCTGAGTATTATGAAAACTACCAAATATACCATGCAGAAACTGAATTATTTTGTGTATGTGAAACAGAAGCTAAAAGATTAATTTGGAAAGGTTATGTTGATATTACGGATCCTATATCTATAGAAGATACTGTTTCAGATTATGTAAATTTGGTAGTATTAGCAATGGATGAACAAAACTTAATACATGTAGTTGAATAATTTTTATAGATTTACATAAAAAACTAACATAGAAATGAAGTTGTTGTTTGTAGTTTTTATGGTTTCAGAACCATAGAACAAACGATCAAAAAAATGATTCTTTTCTTGTAAAAACACTCTAACTTTAACATCATTTATAAGTTTGCACAGGATAAGATAAAGGAACTCCACTGACCTCTTTGTATAAGATGTTTTTGGAGTTTTTTAAGTCGTGGACTATTTAAAATTGAAAGATGATTAATTATTTCTTATTACGTCAAGAATTATAAAAGCGTTAATAATATTTTTAAATGAGTCAATTCATAAAAGACAACAAAAATAAATTTGTAGTCAGTATTTTATATAGCATTTCTATATAATTAGTTAATTTATACACACAAAACGTTACGTAATGAAAAATAAGATCGCTTCCATAAATCCTTTTACAAATAAAGAGATAAAACAATATTCTACTTATACCAATAAAGATCTAAATCAAATTTTAGAACAATCAGATAGCACTTTTCAGGATTGGAAATATGTAAGCATTTCAGACCGAGTTGAATTGTTAAATAGCCTCTCAGAGCTATTAAATGATAAAAAAGAAACTTATGCAAAACTCATTACTGAAGAAATGGGAAAACCTTTATCACAAAGCATTGCAGAAATAGATAAATGTGTTTGGTTATGTGATTTTTATGCAAAGAATGGAGAGCAGTTTTTATCTGATGAACTTATAAAAACAGAAGCGCAAGAAAGTTTTGTAAGCTATGATCCGTTAGGTTGTATTTTAGGCGTTATGCCATGGAATTATCCTTTTTGGCAAGTATTTAGATTTGCTATCCCCACCACATTGGCGGGCAATACGGTTATTGTCAAGCATGCTAGCAGTGTAACAGGGTGCTCGTTAGCAATAGAATCTCTTTTTAAAGAAGCAGGTTATCCAGATTTTGTGTATCAAGCAGTAGTTGCAGATCATAAATCTATAGAAAGTATGGTAGAAAGTGATATTGTGAAAGCCATATCTTTAACAGGTAGCGAAAAAGCAGGTAAGGAAATGGCAGTTCTAGCAGCTAAAAATCTTAAAAAATGTGTGTTAGAGTTAGGAGGGAATAATGCTTGTATACTATTAGATGATGCTGATTTAGATACGCATATAGACACAATAGTAAATGCGCGAATGCAAAATGCGGGACAGAGTTGTATTGCAGCTAAAAGGTTTATAGTTACTGAGGGAATTTATGATCGTTTTTTAGAAGAGTTTAAAAAGAAATCTGAAAAAATAAAATTAGGAAATCCTATGGATGATGATACAGATATGGGACCTTTAGTAAACGAAAAAGCATTAAAAACTGCCGAAAAACAAGTAAAAGAATCCGTTAAACAAGGAGCTAAAGTGGTTTTAGGAGGAAAAATATCTCAGTCGTTTTTTGAACCAACAATAGTTACCAATGTAAAACCAGGTATGCCAATTTATGATGAAGAAACTTTTGCACCCGTTGCAGCCATAATAAAAGTTAAAGATTTGGAGGAAGCTATTGAAATAGCTTCAGATACAAAATACGGATTAGGAACTATGATGTTTACCAAAGATATAGAAACAGCTAGAAAACGTATAGGAGATATTAACGACGGAGCTTTTTTTATCAATGAACTGGTAAAATCAGATCCTAGATTACCGTTTGGAGGGACTAAAAACTCAGGTTACGGAAGAGAGCTTTCAAGAGAAGGGATTCATGAGTTTGTAAACAAAAAAACGGTATATATTAAATAAATCATAAGTAATTACTAATCTAAATTGTAGATAATGGCAAAAGAAACTACTCCCAACAATGAAGAAAAAGAAATTATTAAAGATAAAGTTTTTCTTAATGCTCAACAATATATCATTGAGTTGTTCAAAAAGTCGTTACCTACAACTATGTTGTATCATAATTATTTACATACAGAGAGAAGTTTAGAAAGGCTAGAAGACATATTTAAAGAAGAAGATTTTACAGAGCAAGAGAAGCGTATTTTAAGGCTTGCTGTGTTGTTTCAAGATACGGGTTATATAGCTTCTTTTAAAGAGCCTACAAAAGAAAGTATTGGTATAGCAAAAGGCTATTTACAATCAACAGATATTAAAGAAGAAGTAAAAAATACTGTTTTGCAATGCATAAAAGCATCCGATGAATTAAAACCGTCTTCTAATGAATTAGAAAATATTTGTAAAGATGTGAAGCATTTTGCAGTGGCTCATAAACGTTTTGAAGATTTTAATGAACTGATAAAAAGTGAATTAGAAGTGCATGCTAATGAATCTTTTTCGGATGTTGAATGGAGACAAAAACAACTTACATTTTATACTAAAGAACATCGATTTTACAGTACTTACGCGGTCAAGAATTGGGAAAATAGAAAGCAACGAAACATCAGTAAACTTATAGAAGACAGCAAAAAAGAAAAAAAGAACGAAGAAAAGGAGAAAAAAAAGGCTTACTACAAAGAAAAATTCAGAAAAGAAAACCCAGAAAGAAGTATTCAAACGTTGTATAGGGTAGCTTTAAGAAACCATATAAAATTAAGTGATATAGCAGATTCAAAAGCAAATATCTTACTTTCAGTAAATGCTATTATTATATCATTAATCATTGCCAATTTATTATCACAACTTAACGACCCATCAAATAGGTATCTATTACTACCTACTATTATTTTTGTGTTCTTTTCAATCATGTCTATGATCATGTCTATTAAAGCGACACAACCAAATGTAACCAGAGGAGAGTTTACAGAAGAAGAACTGGAAAGACAAAAAGTAAATTTAGCTTTTTTTGGAAATTTTCATAAAATGGAATTTGATAAATTCAAAGAAGCTTTTGATGCAATGATAGAAGAGAAAGAGAATGTGTACAATACTTTAACACAAGATTTATATTACTTAGGTGTGGTTTTAAATGAAAAATACCGATTGCTTAGGTATACCTATTTAACGTTTATGTCTGGTATCATTATTTCAGTACTGGCTTTTACTTTGGCTTTTTTCCTAAGAAATACCATTACTTTATAATTAACTATAGGCAATAGAAACACGTAAAGCTTGTAAACTTGAAATACCTCTTAATTGCTCAACTTCTAAAAGTTCAACTTCATCTTTTAAAAGATTTTCTTGTTGTAAGATATTGATGAATTTTCTGTATAGTTCTTCAACATCTGTATGATCAAACATAATAGTTATTTTTCCAGGTTGAGTAATTCTTTCTTCGGTGTTTTTAATAAAGGCTTTGTCAATACGACTTTTCATTACTTGGTAACGAACATTATAAGAACCGTCAACATCAAAAAGCTTTTCGTCTTTTCTAAAACGAATGTCAAGTGTTTTGTTATATACCAATATCATAGAAGCCATTTCTAAAGAAACAGGATATTGATGCTTATTATCATTAAAAAAACGTTCCATTTGGCACATTGTTCTAAGTTGCCATAAACGAAGTTTTTCTAAATGTTCGGGTTTAAATTTTATATCCTCATTAATGGAACTTCCTATGTAAATATTATGTTCTACACCATCTGTTTTATAACGTTCAAAAAGATGTGGATGAATTAACTGTGCTTCTTGTTGTTTTGTATCTAAAAAAGTAGCTAATCTTTTGTTAATAACATTCACTGTTTTATCATAATTCTTTCGGTAATAATACACGGAATCTGTATCATCAAGCTTTTCAAAATATGAAAGGATTTCATGGCTGTCTTTTTCATAATTTTTCAAATAATCAATTAGAGTAGGGTGTGCATATTCATTTAAAAACTCATGAATAGTTGATTCTAATTGAGCATCTATTTTAATATTGAGTTCTTTCTTTAGCTTCTTAATATTTCTTTTTAAATACTTATAATTTATAAGCAAATGTTTTTCATTCAAATTATCCAACAGTTTATCCAAAACATTAAAATGTAGAATAAAATCTTTAGCAGCAGCAATATTTCTTTTTTTTGAAGAACTTTTAATATCTATCTGTCCGTAAAGAGGATATACATCTTTAAAAACGATATCTTTAAAATCTACAACACTTCCATATTTTTCTTGTTCTTCTATAAATTCTTTAGCAGCCTCATCAAATTTCCACTTTACACTGGAGTGTATTGCAGTACATTCTCTTTGTATTACAGCATCTATCAAGTAATCATATTTTTGTAGTTGTCTTTCAAAATTAATTTTTAATAAAGGTAAAAAGCTTTCTATCAAAAACAACTGTTTACTAGTTAGGTATTCATCATTATTAAAACCTAATTCCACTACAAATGCATGCTTTTTATTGTGAAATAATTGCGGAATTAACACGATGCTTTTTAGCTTTTTATCTGCAACTGTATTTAAAAACTCTTCATTTTCTGTGGTATGATAAGTTTTATTAGAGGTCTGTATTATTAAAGGTTTAAAAACATCAAAAAGCTGATAACCAATAGTGCTATTATAGTAATTTTCAATTTCTTTAGTATTGGGATTGAAAAGCAAACTATCATCCGTATTAAAAGGAGAATACATCCACTTGTTTTTTTTCAGTTTAAATACAGAAACACCCAATGAAAAATTCTCTATTTTAAATAAAGATTTTAAAATAGACTCAATTTTTTGTATTGTATGATTACCGTCTTTAAGTAATAAAGTTGAAAGTTTGTTTTTGTAATATTGATCCGTAATATCTGTAAAATTCAGAATACTAAAGCCTTTAAAAATATAGCTTTTAATAGGGAATTTTTCTTTCCATAAATCAATATTATCATAATTCTGCATTAATAATGCTATATCTTCATTACTAAGAGGTATAGTTTTGTTTTGAGGCTGAATGGAAGCAAATTCATGTATAAAAGATACCTTGTAAAAGGTTTTAAAACTTCCATTTTTAATTACTACGATAGCATCATCAAAAATTTGAGCATTTTGTTGATAGTACTTACTTAAAATTAAGCTACATGCATCAATATATAATTGAGCAGGCGATTTATTTACATAATTTAAATCGAGAATTTTGTTTTCTGATAAAAAAACACCTTGAAAAGCTTTAGTGGCATGTACATAGTGATTATTATACGGAGCTCCCGCCATTTTAATTTCTAAATCAGATAGCGCCTCCGGAAATAAACTTTCAATGTTTGTAGGTGCTTCTAAATCAATAACAAAGGGTAGTTCTAACATAGTCAGTTTTTATTTGCAGTGTTACTAGTAACACTCTTACTACAAATGTAATCATTTTAAAACCAGATTTTTTTCTGTAGAATGATAGAGTTAAAACTCAAATGTTTTGAGTTAATCTTTTGTTTAAATGCTCATTAATTTTGTAAATGATATTAAAACTCATAACTATGTCATTGTTTAGTATTATATTAAATATAATTTTTCCTCCTTTGGTAGTGGGCTTAAAGCATGGGTTAACAATAACATTGCTTATTTATTTACAATACCTACTTGCTTATAGGGAGTTATTCATCCGTTTATAACGAATAGTATTAATGGAAAAAGTGTTTAAATTCATATCTAATTTATTTAAAGATAATGATCCTATTATCATCATGCCTTTTGGAGGATATGCTAATGATACACATATTTTTTCACAGGCACGCGTACTTGAAGATGAGGGAATTGAAGATAAAGAAGACAGAGGATGTATAAGAAACGTATACAATTCTTACAAACGATTTGAAACGGATGAAATTCCGGACTCAAATGTGAAAGTTTTAATCGATAAGAAAAAAATTGCTGACTTACATTCAGATAAAGAAGGTTACATCTATTTAGAAAGTCCGCACAATCTTGAGCTGATCAATCAGAATAAAAATCAATGGATTCCTGTTACTTATCAACTTTACCTCAATAACAAACCTGATTTTAAAGTAGTAGATTACGTATTATATCCATCCAAAGACGCTTCTTACGGTATTATTACCGATATGGATGAAACTGTTATTGAAACAGGGCTCACTTCTCGATTTAAATGGAAAGTAATTGTCAATTCTTTTTTTAAACATAGTAATGCCAGACTACCTTTACAAGGAGTGCAAGAGTTTTATCAGAAATTATCAAAAGGATCTACAGGCGGAAAAGAAAATCCGTTTTTTTATCTTTCAAACAGTCCTTGGAATCTTCATGAATATTTAACTCGTTTTTTAGCGTATCATCATTTTCCTAAAGGTCCGTTACTTCTCAGAGACATTGGCTTTGAAAACAAAAGAAAAAGCTCTTTTTTAGAAAGGAATAAATTTTTAAAAATTTCACATATACTCAATGCTTACCCTTATTTACCATTTATTCTTATTGGAGATGCTGTGGATATTGATAGCGAAATTTATATTGAAGTAGCAAAACAATTTCCAAACCGAATCAAAGTCATTTATATACGAACGGTAAATGATAAAAAGAAAATGGAGGTAATTGAAAAACTCATTGAAAATAATACCCATGTAGAAGTAAAGCTTATTAAAAATACTGAGGAAGCCATAGAACATGCTGCAAAAAATAATTTAATTACTACGGTATGAAAAAGGTTGTAGGCATACTGGCAATTGCTATAATTTTAATAATTGTATTGTTATACATATCTGTAGGAAGTACTTCAAAAAAACAAGATACCTGCCATATATTAAACTTCTCTCAAATTGATACTGTAAATTTTAAAAATTATAAAACCGTTACTGTTAGTGCCAGTAATTTATATGAAGCGGGTTTTATTAAAAAACTGATGCAAGGAGAAAATTATAGAGATGCATGGAACACACCGGTAAAAACTCCCATTTTATTTCTGGATACACTTTATGGAGGTATACAAATACTAAAAGAAGGAGGCGGACACCAAACGCAATCGTTGCGATTACAAGCTAACAACGGAATAATCTATACGTTAAGAAGTATAAATAAAAATCCGGCACCATTAATACCAGAATTTGCTAAAACGTTGGGATTGCAAAATATTGTTATTGACGGTATTTCTTCACAACATCCTTATGCTGCACCTGTGGTAGCTGAGTTAGCCAATAATGCTAAAATTTTACATACACATCCTAAAATGTTTTTTGTTCCAAAGCAAGAATCATTAAAAGAATACAATGATAATTATGGAAATAGATTATATTATTTAGAGTATGAAAACAAAGGAAGTGTGAACTGGACCACTATTGACAGTATTTTTACCATTATTGATACAGAAGATCTTCAGGAGTTAAAAATGAAAAGCAGAAAGAATTTACACATTCATAAGCCAACTCTCATAAGAGCTAGATTGTTTGATCTTATAATTGGCGATTGGGATAGACATGCAAAACAGTGGGGATGGGCAGTGCAAAAAATAAATGAAAAATATACAGCATATCCTATTGCAACGGATAGAGACAATGCTTTTTTTAAGATGGATGGTTTTGTTCCGTCTATCATATCAAATAAGAATGTACTGGAACAGTTAAGACCTTTTGATGAAAAAATAGAGCATATTGATGGTTTAGTGTATGATTTTGATGTGTATTTTTTATACCAAACATCCGAAATAGAATTTATCCAACAAGCGCAAAAATTACAAGAGCTGTTGACCGATGAGGCTATTGAAAAAGCTTTTTCAGTCTGGAATGAAGAATTGTATAAACATGATGGAGCAAGTATTATTCATAAAATAAAAACACGAAGAGATAACCTTATCAATATTTCAAAAAGATTCAAAAGAGCTATTGATAAAAAGCCATTGTTAAATTCGCCATTAAAAGGATGCGAAAGAAAAGATGTTGATGAGAATCTTTTAAAATGTTTTGAGTGTTAGAACAATGTTACCTTTCATTATTTTCGTCATCCTCATCTTCTTCGGCATGAATAAGAATACTTTCGTTTAAACCAATAGTTCTAATCATACTAGAAATAGTGTTGTACAACATGATAACTACAACAATTAAAGAAGAACCTAGAACACTTGATACTCCTAATGTGGTGTAATAAATAATAGTAAACCAGTTTTGAGGCACATTATCAGATTCGGTTATAGGAAGATTAAAAATTAAAAAACTAACCAAAGAAGCGATAAAAACTACAGTATCAAATTTGGCAACCAAAAGAATATGATGATAATGTGCTTTTTTAAGTTTATTGTTGATATTTGAACTTAATCCTAATACAGTTAATAGTAAAGCGAGTATAGTTGCAGACGCAAGAATAATAGTGTTGGAAAGTACATTGATACCCGATAAAGATTTTTGAAGAAGTACTTTAGCCTCGTAGCCACTAACATGTCCTATAATATAGGCACCCACACTCAGTACGCCTAAAGCAATGACTCCGCCTAAAATGGCTCGTTTCATATACCTGGTTAATTTTAATGATAAATTCATTTTTTACATATTTAACTTTTCTTAATCATACAAATTTTATGCTTATTAAGCTGTTTTATTTGTCCTAAAGAAAAAAATATTAACACATTTGGAGTAATTCTTTATAGTTACTTTTTAAACTATATGAGTCAATTACTTACATGAAATTATAAGTAAATTAGTAACTCAATTTTTTAATCTTCACTTTTGAGCACTACTGAAAAAAAAATAGCTATTGTAGGTTGTGGACCTCGCGGACTTTCAGCTTTAGAAAGCTTATATTCTGAGCTATCAAAATCCACCATTTCAACTCTTGTAAAAACAGTTGTTTTTGAGCGTACAGGTAACTTCGGAAATGGACAAGTGTATAATTGTGAGCAAAATTCAGCTAATTGGTTAAACGTAGCAGGTAGAGAAGTTGCTATTGAAAAGCGAGAATCTTTTAATTATAATCAGAATGAAATACCAAGTTTTCCTTCTTTTCAAGACTGGTTAAACTTAGAAAAAACTGATAAAACAAAAGCTGATTATTATCCAAAAAGAAGTGAGTTAGGAACCTACTTAAATGAACGTTTTACTACTTTGTATGAAGGACTTTCAAAAGCAGGAGTAATACAGAAACAACAAGAAGAGGTAATAGACATAGAATGTAAGAATAACCAAGTCAAATTACTAACATCTCAAAAAAATGAGTACTTGGCAGATGAGGTATTGTTAACAATTGGTCATCAAAACACGGAAACTCATGAACAAATAAAGCGTTGGACTGAGTATGCGAATAAGAATGATTCTACCTCATTTTTTCAAAAACCTTACCCGATTAATGAATTCTTAAATGGTAAAATTATCAATGCACAGAGTAAAATAGCTCTTCGTGGCTTTGGGTTGTCAATGATGGATGTGGTAAGAGCTATTGCAGTAGAATCAGGAGGAAATTTTAGTCATGTTAACGAGCCAGGTGATAAAATGATTTACATCTCAGGAAGAAATACACCAAAGAAGTTAATTCCGTTTTCATTAAACGGGTTACCCATGCACCCTAAACCATTCAATGAAATTGTCGATTCTTGGTTTTTACCTAGTAAAAAACAAAAAAATCAACTGATAAGCCAAATAACAAAAGCCAAAGAGAATATAGATAAAGTACAATCTCCTGATTTTTTAGTTAAAGCAATGGCACCTATAATAGCTGAGGTTTATCTTAATTTAGAAAACCATTTGTATGTAGATTTAAAAGAAGTATCTATTGAAAACCTTATTGTGGACTGGGTTTTGCATGATAAGAATAATGAGTTATGTATGTCACCAGAAACACCCATTAAATCTCAATTAGAACAGTATGTGTTAATGGCTAGCGGTAAAGCCAATATAACACTAGATTATTGTATTGGGCAAGTATGGAGGCATTTTCACCCTACTTTATATCAAGAGCTTTCTCATACCAATTTTCCACCAGAAATTATGGCAGATATTATAGCGTTAGATCAAAAATGTAAGCGTTTAACTTTTGGCCCGCCAGTAGCAAGTTTACAACAGTTAATTGCGTTAATGGATGCAAAGATTCTTACAGTAAGAGTAATTGATGATCCGGATATTGCACTTACTGAAAAAGGATGGGAGTTAGATGCTGAGGATACAGAAATTACAGCCAATATTATGATCAACACTGTGTTAGACAATCCCACTTTATTGGAAGTTAAAACACCACTAATTAAAAATTTGGTTAAAAAAGGAATTTTAAAAAGTGTTCATGAAAAATTAGGAACTAAAATCTTAAAAAATGCAGTAGCGGTTTCCAATAATGAGTCAGAATATAAAAATATATCTATGTTAGGCAGATTAACAATAGGAAGCGTATTTGGAGTCGATGCTATTTCTGAATGTTTTGGAAACCGTCAGATACTATGGGCTAGAGGAGTGGTAAAGCGACTATCTGAAAATAAAATTAAAAATAAATAATAAAATAAAGAATTTAAAGAGTTATGATGAGAGTATATACTATAAAAAAATGGTTAGGATTATTTTTTACATTTTTCATGTCAATAAGCTGTGTACATACACAAAACATTGAAGTCATTACCAAAGTAGATAAGGATTTAAAAGAAGTTTCTGGCTTGCAATTAGTTTCAAATAGTAATTTGTATTGGGTGATAGAAGATGCAGGAAATAAACCCATTTTATACGGATTAGATGAAAATGGAAATAAAGTTCAGGAAATTAGGATAACTAATGTAAAAAATAACGATTGGGAAGATATTACAGCAGATAAAAACGGAACTCTTTATATAGGTGACTTTGGAGATAATTCTCGAAAAAGAAAAACCTATTCAATCTATAAAATTGTACTAGATAATGTAGAAAATAGCACTGTTAAAGCTGAAGTGATTAGCTTTAGTTTACCAAAAAAGAAAAAATCATATGATTTTGAAGCTTTTTTTATACGGGATAATCATTTCTATGTTTTTAGTAAAGAAAATGGTGAAACAAAGATTTTTAAGGTTGAAAATAGAGTAGGAGAGCAGGAAGCTACATATTTAGGTGAGCTAAAACTAAAAAGAAAACATAGCGAAATAACGGCTGCAGATATAGCTACAAATGGTAGAGAAATAGCACTACTTACTCATAAAAGTATATTGTTACTTACCAATTTTAAGAATGATGAGTTCCACAAAAGTTCTGTAAAAGAAATAATGTTTAACCACAATTCACAAAAAGAAGGAATGAGTTTTAAAGATGACTCTACAATTCTTATTGCTGATGAAAAAACAAAGCATAAAGGAGGTAAGATATATTATTTCAGTTTAGATGAATAAGGTTTAAAAATTAAAGCCAAATCCGAAAGAGAAGCGTAATCCTTCTTTTCCTGTAAAGAAATTAAAGGTACCAGAAACAGAGTCTGCTGCAGTTACCCAAAAACCACCACCGTAAGAAGCATGCCATTGGGTTGAGGTTTCATTCTCAGCCCAAACTCTTCCAGTGTCAGCGCCTCCAAAAACACCTATTTGAATGGGTATCAATCTAGTTTTAAAACGATTAAAACTATATCTTATATCTGCACTTCCTACTAAAGAATGTTTTCCAGTAAAACGTTCATTTCTGTAGGCACGTAAGCCATTTCTACCGCCCAAATTAGCTGCATGATAAAAGAAAATATCATCACCAAAACGCAATTGGGTGTTTACGTCTGTTTTTAAGACCAGCTTTCTGTTTTTAGAAAGACTGTTGTAAAATCCAATTCCAGAATTGATGTATCCGAAAGTATAATCTGTATCTTCAAATTGTGTTTTTGCGCCTATTTCTAAGTTAAAATTCATTCCTTTTGTAGGGTTCATTTTATCATCAAAGCTTTTATAGGTGTAAAGAGCTTCAATTCCTCCAAAATAATGACGTTCATAAAATTCGTTATTTTCATCAAGATATAGATCTGTTATATACCTTCCTTCTGTAGGATTTACTTTAATACCTTCAAGCGTTGTTTGCACGCCATAATCACTACCAAAAGGAGCTTTTTTTAACAAACCTAGTTTTAGACTGTAAATACTGGTTTTTACTCTGTTATAATCCCAACCTAAATCATCATCAAAATTTTCAGTTTCATTTCCATAACCAAAGAAATTATTGGTAAAGCTATTTGTGGTGTACACTCCGTTTAAATGAAGATTCCATTGGCCGTTTAAGCTATACTCTCCTTTATATCGAATATCAAAACCATTGGTTGCAAAATAATAACCAATTGCTACTTGATGCTTATAAGTAAACGGATTTCTTTCAAAACCACTTTTCGTTTTAGAAATGGTAATACCGGTTGAGAATCCATCATCAGGATTGTAACCAACTAAAGGGGCAAACATACCCGATTTTGTGATGTATTTTTTATAATCAAACAAATTGTAATCATAAACATCGGTAAAATTAATATCGGCTCCTTTATTTTTTTCTATAGTGTTCGCTTTACTTTTATGATCGTATACTTTTATTTTTCTTCCATTTTTTATGGTGTATTTATCATGCCCTAAACCACCAATCAGTCTTATTTTTATAGGATTTTGTGGATTCCCGCTTACAAAAAACTGATCGTCATCGTCTAAGCCATACACCCAAATTTCTTTAGTTTGTTTTCTCTCTAATGTTCTATCAACTACTATTTCGCCCCTTTTTCCTTTCTTGTTTCTAGAAATAATAATGTGTGTTTTATTTTTTTCTTCTCTAATAATATCAATAAAATCATCTTTATCTGTACCTGTTAAAATGACGAGTGTATTTAAAAAATCTGCATATCTTTTAGCAATATCAACTAAGTTTCCACGTCTGCCTTTTAAGTTTTGTTTAATTTCTTCTAGAGTAGTATCTCTTACTTCTTCAGGCACTTGTAAAAAAGCTTTTTCTATTACTTCATCTGTAATGTTTTCTTCAATGAACTTGGCCATTTTAACCCATGTTTGCTCATCAGAATTTTGTACCAATGTTCGGTCTAATTTTATACCTGCATTGTTGATCCATTCCACATCCTCTATATCATCATCATATACTTGTAATTGTTTAGAAGAACTTGAAATAAAACGCATAAAATCTAATACACCACCATCAAAATTTGCAAAAACCTGATCTCTATCTCTAGGGATAGGACGGTACAATTTATCACCATTCGTCTGATCAAACTGTGCCCAACGCCATTGATCTTGATGTCTGTCCCAATCACCTAAAAGCATATCAAACAACCTTGCTTTTATATAGGCTTCTTCATCAATTTTATATTTTTCGTCTTTTCTTATTTTTTCAATAATATCATGAGAGCTTTCAATATCATCGGCATATCCAAAAGTGCGCTCTTCACTATAATTTTCTTCAGGACGCTCTTCAATTAAATAAAGTTCATCGCCAAAATCTTTGTTATATTCTCCTAAGTATTTTTGTTTAGGGATATAAAAAATTTCTGGATTGGTATGAAGTACTCCTATAGCATTCGATAATTCAGGAACCACCATAAAAGCATAAGGATGTGCTGCTGTGTAAAAATCTAAAATCAGCCTTTCTACCGCTGTTTTTTCATAATTATCTTGAATGTTTTTGTCTTTAAATAATACCGTTTGAAGATACTGATTCGCACTTTTTCTTAGTGCTCGCATATTAAGTTCTTTACCATCTTTGGTTTTTAAACGTAAAGATTTTGTTTGATGACCACCTCCTTTTCTTACAATTTCCAATCCACCATACAAGGTGTCTAAAGTAGCTACTTTAGCTTCAATTTTTTTACTATAAATATCACGATAATGTTCACCCCAAAAAGTTTTAAAAAAATCACTAACATTTGTTTCTTCTTTAGAGTAAACTGATGCTTTTATTGTTGAAGGAAATGTATTGGGTAAGTGAGAAACATCGTAATGTTTATATGGAGGGTGAACCTCTTTTGTAAATAGAGGAGAGGTGTTTTTATGGCTGTAAAATTCTACCCAGCTACTACCGTCTTTATAAATAATTAGTTTTGCAAATCCTTGTTCACCATACGAAAATAATCCGTTGTTATTTAATGCTGCTGCTGATTTTTTGGATCCTGAACCTGATACAATTTGCTTTATACCTTCATTTTCTATGTATTGTAATGAATGCTCGTGACCAGAAACTAAAACAAGATTCTCTACACCAATACACAAAGCTTCTAATCGATTCATCAATTCATTATAACGCTCGTTATATCTATCTTGAATTGAAACTCCACCTTGAGAACGGATTTGTACTATTAATGAAGCGAGACCAGGCATAGGAATATTGTTTTGCATCGGATATAAATGCTTTGATGCTCCGTAAAATCCGCCATGAGTTCCGTTTGTATACATAGGATGGTGTAAGGCAAAAACAATAGTCTTATTCTGAGCTTTTTTTAGTTCTCCTTCCACTTCTTCAAAAAAGCGTTCGCGAGTTTTAATTTCACAATCATCATTAATAGTTGGATGATTATTCCAGTTTTCAAGATACCACTGAGTATCAATAATAATTAGTTGTATGTTTTCATCAATATCTACACTTTCTAACGGGCAGCCATTTTCGGGTAAAAAAGTGTTTTTGCCTAATGCATCTTCAACATATTTTTCTTCTCGTTTCAAACCTTTTAATCCGTTATTATACCAATCATGATTTCCAGGAATGAAAATGGTTTCTCCGTTAAAATCTTTTGCAACATTCAACTGTGCATTTAAGTTGTTTTCAGCTGCTTTTCTTTTTTTTGAATCTTTTTTGGGTAATCCTACAGGGTAAATATTGTCTCCTAAAAATAAAAGCAAGTCTCCCTCAGTTTTTTTATTCTTTATATGGTTTTTGAAAGCAGTAAGTCCTAAGGAATAGTCATTAGTAGGTGAATATCCTGCATCTCCTATCAAATAAATGGTTTTAAGAACTTCTTTATTGGGTATAGTTACATTTTTTGATTTTTCCTCTTGGTATTGCGCTTTATAAGAAGCACATGAGGATAAAAGAAAGAGAACAGAGAATAGAATTGATGTAAAATAATTTTTAGGCATAGTAACTCATTTGAGTTCAAAAATAATTTTAAAGCATTGTAAAAATTAGCTCTAAGAAGTTTAAAGTTAACTCATTTACTCACAAAATAAAATTAGATCAAGCATTGATATGAGCTAAAACTATTAGGTTTTGAGCAAATGATTGAGTGTGAAATCAAATAATTTTACAATCCAAATAATTTAAAAAATAGCAAAAATGGAAATAGTTTATGAATATGTAAACGTGAGTCAAAGTGATCGTTTAGAACAAATTATACAGGAACATTTAAATGAAATAGAAAAGCGCTTCTCGTTTGTTATAAGAGGTGATGTTTTTTTGAAAAAAGATAATAAAGATATTGGAAAGCAACATCATTGCGGAATTCGTTTGAGTGTACCCGGACCAAGGATGTATGCTTCGTCAGATGAAGGTAGTTTTGAAGAAGCTATTAATGAAACGGTACGTGATTTAAAAGATCAACTTGAGAAAAAGAAATCAAAAATGAATCCTCATTTATAAAGAAAGTACAATAACCTAAAAGTTTAAAATTATGAAATTAAATTCTAAAAATGTAGCAATTTTAGCTACCAATGGCTTTGAACAGTCAGAATTATTTGAACCTATGAAAGCTCTTAAAAATGAAGGAGCAAATGTGCACATAGTTTCTTTAGAAAAAGGAGAGATTAAAGGATGGAAGGACGGTGATTGGGGAGACTCAATTACGGTTGATAGAACGCTAGACGAAGTAACTGCTAATGATTACAACGCTTTAGTATTACCAGGAGGAGTATTGAACCCCGATACATTACGAACTAAAAAAATTGCATTAGATTTTGTAAAATCTTTTGTTGAAGCTAAAAAACCTGTGGGAGCTATTTGTCATGCGCCTTGGTTATTAGTAAGTTCTGAAGTTGTAAAGGGAAGAGATGTGACTTCGTATAATAGTATTAAGGATGATTTAATCAATGCAGGAGCAAATTGGCATGATAAAAGTGTGGTTTGTGATGAGGGATTGGTAACTAGTAGAAATCCTAATGATCTTCCGGATTTTAATAGTAAACTTATTGAAGAAATAAAAGAAGGAAAACACTAAAATTAAAATTAAATAAAAATCTATCGGTACTTTGTATAATTACAGAGTACCGTTTTTGTTAGGCTGAAAATACGTTGGATTAAAAATTATAGGGAATTTTAATTATTCTTTAAACTGTTTTTTAGCATGACCAATACACCCAATTCTTCTCTAGATAAAGATTTTGATTCGGAAAGCAATTTATCAACTTCATTCTTAAAGTAATTAATGGTTTTACCATTTACATATTCATCCACTATTCTAGGATCAACGTATGAACTTCTAGCAACAGCAGGTGTGTTACCAAGTTTCTCTGCAACTGTAACAATTGCTTCTTTAATATTTTTATCAATTACTTTTTGATCCTTCTTGTCTACAGCACCAATGTCATCCAAAGCTATGGCAGCAATAATAGTTCCTGCCCAGGTCCTAAAATCTTTAGCAGAGAATTCTTCTCCCATATGTTCTTTTATATAGGCATTTAAATCGTCACTTTTAACATCAACTTTATTGTTATTTTCATCAAAATATTTAAAGATTTCATATCCGGGAATTTCATCCAATTCCTGAACAATTTTTGTTAAACGAGCATCAACAATATGTTTTTCTTGTTCTTTATTTGATTTTCCGGTATACGTAAAAATCATTTCATTGCCATGAATAGTTAAGTGTTTGCTCCTAATAGTGGTGAGCCCATACGTATTATTTTCACTTGAGTAGTATTCATTACCGGGTCTAAAAAAAGCAGTTTCTAAAAGACGAACCATTACAGCAAGTACTTTGTTTCGGTTCATTTTTTTAGTACGAAGATGCTGACCTGTAACTCTTCGCATGTGTTCAAGATTATCAGCAAAATCAATTATACGATCAAACTTTTTTTGATTTCTTTTCTCTATATAATTTGGATGATAAATGTATTGTTTTCGGTTTTTGTCATCACGACCTGTTACTAGCAAATCAGCATTTGGATCTTCGCTTATTTCTACTTCAGTCCAAGCAGGAGGAATTACCAAAGAGTTTATCCAACTTCTTATTTTTTGGTTTTTAATTGTTTTACCTTGGTTATTTTTAATAGTAAAACCTCTTCCATGTTTTTTTCTGAAGTACATGTTTTGTGTTAAATGGAATCTTCTAAATTTTCATTGTGTTCACTACCTTGACTATAAAGCTGATTTTCTTCATCTTTTAAGGTCTTTTTAGTAGTGTTTTTCGGTAATTTTCTACCAGGAATATCTAAATCTTTCCCTGTAAAATCAACTGGTTTCTTTCTGTTCTTTAAAATAGAGTCATCGCCACCATCGTTTCTGATATGATCATCGTTTAAACGTTGTAATTCTTCTTTTGTAACATCAGAATTATACTTCTTTTTATCTGAACTTTCCATTGTGTTTGAGTTTTAAGGTTATGTTAATGATAAGTGTTGAAGCTAATTGTAAACTGTTACAGTTTACAATTAACCATCCAATCTACTTTGTATTTATCGGTACAACGACCGTACAAAGCATTCCATTCATGTTCTCTGAATTCTTCATGGATTATTCCTCCTTCAGATAATTTATTGAAGATTTTTAAAGCTTTTTGCTCATCTTCTAAATCTACACTTAAATGAATGTTATTTCCGTTGTTTAAAGGAGTGTCTGGAGAGGCATCATAAGCCATTAGATGAATTCCCTTTCCTTTTAATTCGGCATGTTCTAAATTGTGTCGATAGTCTTCCGGAATATCACGTTTTGAGTTTTCGTAAGTTTGTCTGTTTACAATTTGTGCATCAAACAAATCTGCATAATAATTTAATGCTTCTTGGCATTCGCCTCTAAAGGCTAAATAGGCTTGAACTTTCATAATATCTTGTTTTTTGACAAAATTAAAAATGAAAATCGCCATCTGTTTGCTCATTTGAAAGAATGATTAACACAATAGATTTTGATATAGTAATACTTATTTCATTGCTTGTAGCAGGTTTTTTAAATCATCAGGATTTGAAATATGAGTTTCTATATCGTTTTTAATATTGTTTAATTCGTTAGTAACAATAGGCTCATAATTAGTAGTTGCGCTTTTAGCAGTTTTCATTAAATGTGTAAGCATGCTGATAAGTTCATACATTACAGAAGCATCTGATTTAGCATACAAACGGATAGGTTGAATAACTTTTCTGAAGATTTCTTTAAAAGGAACGTTATGGTGAATTATTTTTAAGTTTCCTTTAGGATTGATACAATAGGTATCGGTTAATTGTGCTGCTTTTTTCAAAAGAATGCCTACATAATTAATAACATCTATAGCAGTACCAGGATCATTAACTCCAGGAGAAAGGGCTCTTACAGCAATTTCTGTGAGTTTTACCATGTTACTCACGCTGTTTTCACTTTCTAACCTATCATTTACAATATTAAAACATAAGCGAATTTCTTTAATAGCTTCTTCTGAAAGATTAGTATTGATTTTTGCAATAGTTTCACCCTCCCAAGTCTTTTGATTTTGATGGACGAGTATTTCCAGAATATTGTTGTTTTTTATAAACGATTGTTCTAAAAAACTACTATCAAAATCTTTGTAATATCCTGTTGTATTAGCAGTAATAGATTCTTTATTTTGAATATTTTTTGGAATAGCTATTGTATTTTCCTTTGATTGTTCTTTAATCGCTTTATTTAGACTTCTATCACTTTTTCTGAAAAGAGTTTTAATGATGGTGTTTATTTGAATTGTACGAGATATAGAGTGAATAAAATATACGAAGAAGCCTACACAAGCAATGCTTAACATAGCTGAAATCATGGTAGAAAGACCAAAACTATTTGTTTTAACACCATATGCTCCTAGAGAGATTAATATAATCATACAATAGGTAAGTGTACCTATATAAAAACCTAAGATTAACTGATTTCTTTTGTCGGAAATCAGCCCCGGTAAAAGTCTGGGAGAATAATTAGCAGAAGCTTGGTTAAGCACTACCATAACCATTGAAAAACTAAATACGGTGAGAGATAAAATTCCGCCTATTAATGTAGAAAGTATGGTTTGCGAGGTTTCTTTATCTTGAATGAACAAAAAAGAAAAGTTTGATTTAAATTCAGAAATCAACTTTATACTTTCAAGAGATAGTGATACTACGGCTAGTAAAAAGAATAAAAAACCAATTAAAATAGGATAAAAAGCAATACTTGAAAGTACTTTTTGATACCAAATTTTAATAAATTTTAAGATCGTTTTCATGAGTAAGGTTCTTAACCTCAAAAGTATGGCAGTAAAATGGTTAAGGTTAACTCAAAAAGATAAAAAGTAAACCCAAAAAGAAAACATACGATATTTACTTTCCAATACAGAAATTGGAAAAAAATAAAAAAATATTTTTACATAATGCAAAAAAAATTAAATTTGTGGCGCTATGTTAATCCCCTTTGTCTATGAAATATAAATTACTACTAGCGTTTTTTTTATTATCTCAAATTTTATTAAGTAATACTTCCTCTGTAAAGGACAGTATCTTAAATACTTCAAATGTAGATGATAAATTAATAACTTCTTTATCTGAAATAGAATCAGAATTCAACAAAGATTTTATATTAAAGAATTATCAAAACAATCCTAAGATTGATAGTTTAATAAGTAAAGCAACTACAGTTTTCAATGAGTTAGAAGAAAAAGGGAACTATGTTGATTTGTTAGGAGCAGAGGATATGATTAGCTTGCCTGTTGGAGTTAAAAAGAAACTTGGGAATTTAACTACAATAATGGGGGTTAGTAAAGCTAAGTTTTACCCTAACTATACCGAAGTTACTCTTTTTATAAAGTTACTTATCCCCCAGTCTAGTGTTACTGGTGAACAAAAACAACTGTTTTTTGGAGCGGATAATATAAAAATATCACATACAGGAGGTATTTATGGTGATATGAACATCTCTTTGCTCGGTGATGTGGCAATTCCTTTTAATGGAGGTAATGCATTGTTGCAGCTTAAAGGAGGTTTTAATATGAAAACTGGAGAAATTCAAAATAAAACATATGTTACAATTGATTGCTCTGGAATAAAAGAAATAGGTGTTGCTGCTGATGTATTGTTTTCAAGAAATTTATTAGAACCATTAAACTCAAATTATGAGATTGTAAAAGATAATAATGCTAGGGTTAAAGGCTCTTTTGAAACGAAGGTTAGGGATTGGAATGATATTTTAGCAGAAGTGAGTTTGACTCCTTTTCAAATTACAGACAAGAAAAATAATAGTGGAAAAGGAAAGGCAGGTTTAGTATTTGAAGTAAGTAAAGCTGTTTTTGATTTTAGTGATGTAAGAAACTCTCCTAATGTGAAGTTTTCAGATAGTTATAAAAGTAAATATTTAATTTCTGGAAATGAAGAGTTGTGGAGAGGTGTATATATTCAATCTTTAAAAGTAGGGTTACCTAAAGAATTTAAAGAAAATGATAGTAATAAAAGAATTAGTATTGGAGCTGTTGATTTATTATTAGATGGTGAGGGGTTGTCAGGTAGGTTTTTTGCTGAGAATGTACTTTCATTAGATAAGGGTAATGCTTCAGGGTGGCAATTCTCAGTTAAGGATTTACATGTTTCACTAGAAGCAAATAAACTTATAGGAGGAGGATTTGGCGGTCATATTGTATTGCCAATTTCTAAAAAAGTAACAGAAGAAGAAGTGAAAAATCCTTCTAATATAAAAGGATTAGCAAAAGCCATCAAATATACTGCTTTGGTTGATGTAGAAAATGAAGAATATAGTTTGGCTTTAGAGCCCTTGAGTAAAGAAGGTTTAGATGTTCCTCTTTTTATGGCGCAAGCTCATTTGAAATCGAATTCTAAAGTTGAGTTAAAAGTTGTAAAAGGTAGTTTTAGACCTAAGGCAAACTTGTTTGGTAATTTGAATATTAATGCAAGTAATTCTAGATTAGAAAATAATAAAAAAGGATTAGTAGATTTTAAAGGAATTACTTTTGAAAACATGCAATTGCAAACCGAGTCTCCATATTTTTCTGTTGATTACATGGGGTATGATGATGATGTTAAGTTAGGTAGGTTTCCAGTTACTATTTCTGATATTGGAGTAACAAGTAATGAAAATAATATTTCATTGAGTTTTGCCATAGATGTTAATTTAATGAACAAAGGTTTTACAGGTAATACTAAATTAGAAATTATAGGGAAGTTTGATAAAGGTGGAGATAAGCAAAGGTGGAAATATGATAGATTAAAAGTTCATAAAATAGATATAGCTGCAAACCTAGGAAGTGTAAAATTCAAAGGTTTAGTTGATATTAAAGATAATGATCCTGTTTATGGTAATGGTTTTTATGGTGAGTTAGAAGCAGATTTTAATAGTATAAATGTTAAAGCTACTGCATGGTTTGGTAAAACAGAGGTTCGATATTGGTACGTGGATGCTTATGCCGATTTATCTGCTATGGAAACAAAACCAATGATTGGTCCAGTTGAGGTAAACGGCTTTGGTGGAGGGGCCTATTATCACATGACTAAAACATCAAATCCTCCTAAGTTGGTTTATCAAGGTGAAGTAGATGAGTATGGGAACACTATCTCTGTAAAAACGCCTAAGCCTCCTTCAGGGATGGATTATATTCCTGACGCTAAATCAGGCCTAGGTTTTAGAGCTATGTTAGGCTTTGCTTTAGGTAATGAAAAAGCTTTTAATGGAAAAGTAGGTTTTGAAATCAACTTCAATACTCATGGAGGCTTGAATAACATACTTTTCTTTGGGGAAGGACATATAATGAAAGCTATTGATTTTAAGTTTGGCGATAAGTTTAAAGATAAACTTACCGCAATGCAAGATAAAATAAATGGTTTCGGAGAAAAGAATGCTACAATTCAAAAATTAAAAGAGAAAAATTTAGTAGAATATAGTAAGGTTGCTTTTCCTCAAGATGGTTTGACCTTTGATGTTGGTATTGATGCTCATTTTTCTATGGAAATGGATTTTCAAAATCATTCATTTCATAGTGAAATGGAAGTATATTTAAATACTCCTGGTAATTTTATTAGTGGAGTTGGATCAAGAGGTAGAGCAGGATGGGCAGTTTTCCATACAGGTCCAGATGGTTGGTACTTACATATGGGAACGCCAAAAGATAGAATTGGACTTCGAGTTGGTATAGGATCTTTTAGTGTTCAAGCAACCACTTACTTAATGATAGGAGATAAAATCCCAGGTAGTCCACCACCACCACAAGCTGTTGCAGATATTTTAGATGTTGATCTAAATAGTCTTGATTATATGAGAGACCTTAATGCTTTAGGAGATGGAAGAGGCTTTGCAATAGGGATGGATTTTAGTATGGATACTGGTGATATGACTTTCTTAATGTTCTATGCGCGTTTTAGAGCAGGTTTAGGTTTTGATATCATGATAAAAGATTATGGAAAGACAGCGTGTAAAGGAAGTGGACAAATAGGAATTGATGGATGGTATGCAAATGGACAAGCATATGCTTATTTAGAAGGAGAATTAGGTATAAAAATTAGCTTATGGTTTGTTAAAAAGAAAATACCAATAATTAAAGCCGGTGCTGCTGTGTTATTGCAAGCAAAGTTACCTAATCCAGCATGGTTTAGAGGATATGTAGGAGGTAATTTCAATATTTTAGGAGGGCTAGTAAGTGGAAAATTTAGATTTAAAGTTGAATTGGGTGATGAATGCGAAATTATTGGAGGAGCTCCTTTAGGTGGGCTGAAGATTATTTCTGGAATCACACCAAATAATGACTCGGCAGGGGTTGATGTTTTTACAGCTCCACAAGCTGCTTTTAATATGAAAATTAATCAGCGATTTGAGTTAGAAGATGACGAGGGAGTTAAGACTTATAGGATTTTATTAGATGAGTTTTCAGTAACTAAGGATGGAAATAATATTGAAGGAGAATTTGAGTGGAGTCAGTCAAATGATGTGGTAAATTTTGTTTCTTTTGATGTGCTTCCTCCAAAATCAACAATTAAAGTTAAAGTAGCTGTTAGTTTCCAAGAATTAAAATCAGGAACGTGGATAACTATAATGGATGATGGAAAGAAAGCCCAAGAAATAGAAGAAAGAACATTTACAACTGGTGAAGCTCCAGATTATATACCAGTTAATAATATTGTTTACACCTATCCAATAATGGACCAATCTTATTTTCATCAAAAGGAAAGAGAATCGGGCTATGTGAAGTTAAAAAGAGGGCAGCCATACTTATTTGCTCCAGAGTCAGAATGGAAACAAACCATTAGATATTCAAATGAAGAAGGTTTTAATTCTAATAATTCTGTTTCATATGACAGAGATAACAGACAAGTTAATTTTAAGTTTAGCAACTTCAATAACAATAAAAAATACACTTTAAGAATTGTTAGTGCACCAGAAAGTGAAGGAATTTCTGAAAATAATGAAACTTATACAACCCATGATACGGGTCAAGAAGGAAATACTGTCAAAGTTAAGAACAAAAATGTTCAAAATGTAGTTAATGATTCGGCAGAAACAGAAATATTAAAATATAGTTTTACAACTAGTAGTTATAATACTTTTGCAGAAAAAATTAAAGATAAAAGTATAGTTAAGCATTACTTAGAACCTATATATTCTGATGTACATGCAATACAAACAGATGTAAAAGATTCAGAAAGATTTGGGATAGAAGAATTAGAAGGTGGTAAGTACAGTGATAACAAACCATTAGTAGTTGTAGAGGCAGTTCTAGATGATTCTTACTATGAGGACAAGATTTATCCACTGATTTATGAAGGTTATCCACTTGAAGCAGATTTCACTGTAGATAGAAATATTGAAGAGTTAGGCTTACCTCCTAAAAAAGGAGTAGATATTTTAACTTGGTATGTTCCTTATTTAAGAGAAAAACCTAACTTTTCTTTGTTAAGTTCAAGAATACCTTATAGATATCATTTACCTTATTATTATAAAAGAGACTTTATAGATATACAATATAAAGTTGTTAACAAGTATTTAAATAATCCAACTCAATTTGCATCTCAAATAGAGAAATACAATTACATAATAAATGGAGTTTTTCCATCAATAAGATCAGGAAAGTATAAGGTTAAAATGCAATACATGATGCCAGGTAATGTATCAGGTTCAAGTGCTATATTCAAATACAAAAATCCCTTCTAATGATATTAAATTTTAAAAAGAATATATTACGATTTTTTATACTTTTTTTATCGATTTTTTTTGTAGGACTTCAAAGCTTTTCACAACAAAAAAAAGAAAAAGATGAAATAAAAGTATTAGCAAGACCTCACTCTAGTAATAAAATACTCTTACGATGGGCTTCTAATACTCCAATGTCGTTTAGAAAGCTTAATAAGTATGGTTTTAGACTTAAACGCTACACTATTAGTATTGCAGGACAAACTATTTCGAAACCTATAGAAAAGGATTTAGGAGTTTTTAAACCCGGACAACCTGAAGAATGGATGAAAGTTATAGATGCCAATAATAACGCAGCAGTAATGGCGCAATCCATTTTCGGTGAAAGCTTTGATGTTGAAGGCGTAGGTACCATGCAGGGAATTATTAATATGTCTCAAGAGCAAGAACAACGTTTTACATGGGCGCTTTATGTAGCAGATCAGGATTTTGAAGTAGCCAAATTAGCTGGTTTAGGGTATGAAGATCTTGATATAAAAGTAAATGAAAAGTATGTTTACAAAGTAACATCTTTGGTGCCTGAAAATGAAATGAAAATAAAAGATGGAGGTGTATTTGTTGGGATGCAAGATTATCAACAACTACCGAAACCTCTTGATTTAGCAGCAATTTTTTCAGATAGAAAAGTAATGCTAAATTGGAATTATGCAATTCATGTAAGAGAGTATAATAGTTATTTTATTGAAAAATCTGAAGATGGAAAAGTATTTGAAACTATTAACAAGCTACCTTATACTACATTAAATAGTGGCGGAAAAGTTGATACAAAAAGAATTTATTATATAGATTCAATAAGTAATAATAAAACTTATTATTATAGAGTAAAAGGAAGAACTCCTTTTGGAGAATTAAGTCCTCCATCTGATATTGTATCAGGTAAAGGAGAAAAAGTATTGTCTTATGTGCCTAAAATCTCTACTAAAGAAATTGTTAATAATAACAAAAGCGTAATCCTAGAATGGGAGTTTTTAGAAGAAGGGAATGATTTTATTAATGGTTTTGAGTTGAATAAAAGTAATAAGGCTGATGGAGACTATAAAACTGTCATAAAAAATATTTCTCCGAAAACTCGAAATATAAGATACAATGGCTTGGATGCTACTAATTATTTTACAATTACAGCTTTAGGTAAAGAAGGAGGTAATAGAACCTCATATCCTGTTTTAGTACAGCCAGTTGATTCAGTGCCTCCTGTTAAACCGGTAGGGTTAGAAGGAAAAGTTGATAGTTTAGGTGTTGTTACATTAAAATGGACTCCTAATAAAGAGTTAGATATGTTGGGATATAGAGTTTTTAAGGGTAATGTTAAAAATGAAGAATATAGTCAAATAACCGTAAATCCTCATCAAGCTACTACTTTCTATGATAGTGTCTCTGTTAAGAGTTTGAATGATAAAGTGTATTATAAAATTGTTGCAGTAGATCAAAGGTATAACATGTCTGAATACTCTGATGTATTAACATTAGACAAACCTGATTATATTCCACCGGCTTCACCGGTTATAACTTCATATGAAGTTAAAGAGCAAAATGTGTTTTTAACTTGGGCGAATAGTCAAAGTAATGATGTTGTAAAACATGAGGTTTACAGAAGGGTTAGAGATAGTATTCAATGGAATTTGATAGCAACTTTACCTAAAGATACGTTACAAATAGATTATACTGATTGGAAAGATACCAATATTGAGGGAGGAATTGACTACCAATATTTAATAAAAGCGGTTGATGATAGTAACTTATCATCAACAGATACTAAGCCAGTTACTATTGAAGTACCGAGGTTTGAGCTATTGTCAGGCATAAAAAATGTGGGTAGTTATGTAGATAAAACAAATGCTTTTATTGAATTGTACTGGAAAGTATTAAACGAAAGTACCATAGCAGAAATAATGGTATATAAAGGAACCGATAAAGCTAAAACTAGCCTGTTAAGAAATGTGTTACCAAACATTGATAGGATTATAGATGAAGATGTTAATCCAAATAACATTTATACGTATATCATAAGACCTGTATTTAAAGATGGAAGCTTAGGGCAAATAAAAAAAATAGAGGTTAAATATTAAGTATTAACCTATGAAAAGAAAACTACTCTTACTTCTTTTTTTGTTGCTATATTTTTTGGGATTTTCTCAATCGCAGTTGTACGTTATATCTACAGATGGGACCTCTAGTGGATATGGTGATTGGAATTATGATACATTACTCTATCGTCAAGGAATTCATGAAATTAACTCAAGTGAAACAACAATTATTATAGATTTTTATGATGGTTATAATGATGATCCTAGTTATGGATGTGGTGGGCCTTGTGGACAATATCAAGACCATTGTCAAGGTGTTGAAATAGATATAAATATTAAGTATTTTCAAGATTTTTTAATATCAAAACCTGATGAATGTTTACCCTTAGATTACCGTGCTGTTTTGTTACCTAAGATAACTGCTCCCGCTGATAGACGATGTGAGCGTCAAGAGTTATTTCCACAACATTCAGATGGTATTAATCATAATGTAAATGGGCTTGTTTGGGAATATGTAAATAATTTAGGTCAATGGGAAGAATTACCAAATTTTAAAAATAGATATCCTTTAAATGTGAGTTTATTAGATATTTTTGGATCGAATTGGCGGAATTATTTTAATGGGAATTTACAATTAAGATTCAAGTTTACAGCATCGTTTACAAGTGATGTGATTTATTCTATTCAAAATTATACAATAACTCTTACAGAGTGTTCTCCAGAACTACAATCATTAGTGCCCCATAAAACAAAATGTAATTATTCTGAAGATGGTAGTTTTACTTTTAGTGTTGATAGAGATTTAGTTGACACCGAAAAGTTAATAGCTACCTTGTTTTATGAATATTCCACAGGGTATGACTTAGCTACAAATCCACAAGAAGTAATAACAAGTTTAACTTCAAATACAGATGGAACATATGGTTATACTTGGCAAGGAGACTTGCCCCCAGGTAATTATAGACTTAAGTATCAAACTTTAAAAGGTTCCGGAACAATTTCTCCAAATGATTCTAGTTGGGCAAGTTTGGAGTCTGAAAATTTTACTTTAAATCCTTCTGATCCAGTTCAATTTTTTGCTCAAAAACTAAATGATGAAATCTGTTTTGAAAGAGGTGATGGACAAATTCAATTATATGATGTTGATGGTGAGGATGGAAGAACTTTTTTATATAGAGTTTTTAAAGTGAACACAGATAACTCAATGGAGATATACAAAGATTGGACAAACTTTAGCGGTAATAATACTACTATTAATGGTTTAGGAAAAAATAAATACAGAATAAAAGTAAAAGATAATTTAGGTTGTTTAGCAAAATGAAACAAATTATAAAGAACATAATTATTATCTCGTTGTTATTTGTTGCTATTTCAGTGAAAGCACAACAATATAATTATCGAATAATGATCAAAAACTATGATTACTATATGAGGGCATCTAGTGGTTTATGTGGTGATGCAAAACATATTAAATTATGGATAACAAATGAGGATAATACAACAAT
Organism: Tenacibaculum sp. IB213877; assembly: GCF_034043975.1. Taxonomy (NCBI): domain Bacteria; kingdom Pseudomonadati; phylum Bacteroidota; class Flavobacteriia; order Flavobacteriales; family Flavobacteriaceae; genus Tenacibaculum; species Tenacibaculum sp. IB213877. The sequence goes on from NZ_JAXCHH010000001.1 coordinate 184,182, forward strand.
TCAACTTTATTATAAAAGTAAACCAGCAACAGAAAATAATACTTTATTAGTAGATAGATTTTTGGTTAAGAAAGTAAAAAGTATTCATTTTTCTTCATTTATTCATGAAGAAGACTCTGTTGGGTGGTGTAATGGTCATACAGCAAGTGTTTCTGATAATAAAGATTTAGTTTATAATAATGGTATAGCTACTGGTTCAATATCTTTGTATGATAATGGAGGAAACCAAGCTATTATTGATGTTGAGTTTGATTATGAAGTAGTCCCAGTCGAGAAAAATTACAATTATAAAGTTGAATATAATATTGATTTATATAATCAATCTACAACTCCATTTATGAATTTTGAAAATTATACAGGGAACTATATTTTACAGTTAACTACAGGAGTAGAGAATAAAACCATTTATAATCAATCAGTTTTTTCTTTAGTTAGTGGTGTATCAATAAAGAATACTAAATATGATAGTATAGTTAGGTTTAAAGATGCATTAACAGCTTCTAAAGGTAGAATGAATGTTCGTTTTAGGTCTAATTCAATGCTTAAATGTGAAGATCAAGTAGAAGAAGATTTTGGTAATTTTAGTTATATAGATGCTACTGAAAATTCAACAATTAGAGACCCAGGGGGGTGTATGCCTTATAAATATTTATTTCCTATGTGTAGTACAGCAGAAATACAATATTTTAATATATATAGAATTCATAAAGACTTATTTAACATAGAGAAAAACAAAGGAAGTTTTGTAACTAATAATCCAGAACTAAAAATATGTGAACCTTTTAGAGTGTATGTGAACGATTGTAATGAAACTTCAAGTTATGCAGTTGAATATTCTACCGATAACTTAAACTTTAAAACATTATTGCCCTATGCAAGAAGGGAGAGTTACTTCGATCTTGATTATGCTCAATTAGAAGGAACTGACATTCAAACTGTTAAAATAAGAATAAAATATTATAACAGCGGTAATTATACTACTCATCCTTACCTGTATTCTGAAGCAACAAGTTTTACTGTTTTTCCTTGTCCACCAAAGCTTGTAGATGAGCCAGAACCTATAAGAACTCGATGTAGCTATACGTCAGACGGTAGTTTTAAAATTAATTTTGATAGACAATTAATAAATGAAAAGCTAATTATCTCTGTTTATTTTAAAAATTTTGATAGTGGTGATTTTGAGTTTTATAAGCAAGAAGACACACTAAACTTGGTTGATAATGGAAATGGAACATATAGTTATACTTGGTTAGGTTTGAATGATGGTTTCTTAGATCCGGTAGAAGAGTATAAAGTTAAATACCAAGCTTTAAGAGATGTGAGAGATAGTTTACCACATACAGACCAAACTTGGTCAAGTGCTAATGAATCACGTGAATTTACAGTTCCTATAGCAAAACCTATACAATTTATAGCCACAAAACTAAATGATGAAAGCTGTTTTGATAGAAGAGATGGAAGAATACGATTAGAGATTACACAAGGAGAAGAAGGGAGAACCTATTATTATCAAATTAAAAAAGATGAAAAACTTCAGGTTTTTAACGGAACAAGCTGGAATGAATATTTAGGAAGTAATATTGAAGAAACTTGGGTTCCGTTTGTTGAAAGTGATTCAACGGTGATAAATAAATTAGATAAAGGTAGTTATAAGATTAAAGTTAGAGATTCTTATGCGTGTTATGCAAAAGAATAATAGATAAACAAAATACCAATTAATGAAAATCAAATTAATTCTAATACTAATATTCATCACTTTTAAATTTTATTCTCAACAAGATGATAAGTATTATTTATCTATTTATAACTTAGACATAACTGTTAATCAGTTTTGTCATATTTCTAATGCTGAAGTAAGATTTTTTATTTATGATCCTGATGGAAATATGAGTGAGGTTTATAGAGAAAACCTTTCTAGCAGTAATGGTCAAGCAAACTTGAGTAAAAGTATAGTTTACAATAGTGGTTATGATAAAGTAATAAGTTCTATTAGAGTTTGGTTAAGTGTTAGCGAGTATAGCTCAACAATGGATTATGAATGTAGTGGAGGGAATAATTATTATGATCATCAAGTAGATTTAAATAATACTTGTATTTCAAACAGTACATCATATAATAATAATCCAGTTAATATTAATTTCAATTATAGTTTTGGACCTAACATTTCAATAATTCAACCAGAAGATAATACGATGATGACAGATCAATCTATAAATGCTGAAGTAACTAGTGGCTTTGATGCATCAATGTACAACTGGGAGTATCAAGTAGGTTCCTTAAGTCGGGATGATCGTGATTGGCACTCTATACCCAATTCAAGTAGTTACTTGTTAACACAATCTATTAACGACTTTTTAAGAGGTGAAGATTATATTGGTCAAAAAATCTATTTTAGGGTAAAAACATGTGAAAATTTCACAACACAAATCATCATATATACTATTATAGCCAGCCCTCCAAAGCTGGTTAATAAAACTCCTACTCCAATAAAAACAAGATGTAGCTATACTTCAGATGGTAGTTTTAAAATTAATTTTGACAGACAATTAATAAATGAAAAGCTAATTATCTCTGTTTATTTTAAAAATTTCGATAGTGGCAATTTTGAGTTTTATAAGCAAGAAGACACAGTAAACTTGGTTGATAATGGAAACGCAACTTATAGTTATACTTGGTTAGGTTTGAATGATGGTTTCTTGGATCCGGTAGAAGAATATAAAGTTAAATACCAAGCATTAAAAGATGTGAGTGATAGTTTACCAAGTACAGACCCCAGTTGGACTGGAGCTTTAGAATCGAATCCTTTTACAATTCCAACAGCTATAGCAATTGATTTCTCAGTTATAAAATTAAATGATGAAACCTGTTTTGAAAGTGGTGACGGACAGGTACAAGTAGAAATTAATCAAGGAGAGCAAGATCGAGATTATTATTATCAACTTAAAAAAAATGGAGTACCTCAAGTATTCAATGGAATAAGTTGGGATGAATATTCTGAAGGTGACATTGAAGAAACTTGGATTCCGTTTATCGGACGTGATTCAACAATAATAAATATGTTAGATAAAGGTAGTTATAAGATTAAAGTTAGAGACTCTAATACTTGTTACGCTAAAAATGAATAAAAGTAAAAGGCAAGTTTAGCTAAATAAAATAAATGACTATGAAGAAAAATAATTTACATGTTATGAATAAGTTATTTAAAGCATTTTTTATAATGTTTTTATTCCTTTGTGGAATTAATGTGTTTTCTCAGGAGCCAGCTGATAAAGAGGTTGAAATAGTTATAGATGGTCCAGATAAAATATTAAGTGTTACTTTACTCGAAGAAAATGAAATTCAAGTTAACGGAGGCACTGGAAGTTTGAGAATTCAAGTAGAAGGAGGGTGGCCATATTATACTTACGTGGTTTATAAGGATAATGTTTTAATGAATCCGACACCAGGAGGAGGAAATATTACTAGTACAGATGGAGGAGAAAAGGTACTGAATAACCTAGAGTTTGGTAAGTATAAAGTTGAAATACGAGATGAAAAATTTTCTTCAGGCTTGTCGTGTAATAAAGTAACTAGCGGAATAAAAGAATTATTTAATCCTCCAGTTTTAGAAGTAAATGCTTCAGTAAACCAAATAATAAAATGTAAAGGAGAACAAGGAAGCATTAAAGCTTTTGTAAAAGGCGGTAAACAGCCAAATTCTGGTGTATATACCCTTGAACTATTTAAAGATGGAGTTCTGATGTCAGATAAGGGAGGAACTTTGCCTTATAGTAAAGATATAGATCAAGAATTTATTTTTGAAAACCTAGAAGCAGGTAGCTATAAAATTGAAGTACACGATGGGTATATAATTAAAACTGTTGATGAGAATTTAAATTTAACAGAACCAGATTCTTTACTTACACTTACTGCTACTGATGATATTAATGTAACACACGTAGCCTGTAATAATGGAGAAACAGGTAATAATCGGAATAAAGATGGTTCAATAACGGTAACACCACAAGGAGGTGAAGGTCCCTATAGTGTTTATGTAGGAACTACTCCAGAAGGAAGTACTTATAGTACTGCATTTTCAAATAGTATAGAAATTTCTAATTTATATGCAGATACCTATTTTGTAAATGTTAAAGATAGTAGAGGGTGTATAACATCTGACGAAATAGTAGTTATTAATCAACCAGCGAGCCCATTAACTATAAATCCAGGAACAGTTACAAAAACTACTAGTCAAAATGGGAGTGATGGTTCTACAGAGTTAACTGTAAGTGGAGGAACTGAGGACTATTCATACATTTTTTCAGGAATGTCAATTGAACGAAAAGGAAATATTGAAAATGATGGAGATAAAGTAACCATAGAAGGTCTAGCCAAAGGTACTTATACCTTTACAGTTACTGATAAGAATGGTTGTAAAAACACAGAAAGTGTAGTAATAGAAGCTCCAATACCACTTGATGTTACATTTGATAATAGTTCAAATGTTAATTGCCATAATGGTAATGATGGTGTAATTTATGTTAAAGTAACAGGGGGTGCAACCAATACATATAAATTCTTATGGTATAAAAAGAATGGAGTTACTTGGGATTTGGTAAATGATATATCAACCGTTAAAATAAATGATGAATATTACCAAGCAGAAGTTAGTGCTGGAGAATATAAAGTAAAAGTAATTGTTATACTTGCCACAGGGGTAGAGGTTGATGAAAATGTTTATAATAAAGATCCAGATTCTATAATAATTACTCAACCATCAAGTCCGCTAACTATTGGAGAACCCAACGTTAAAAAAGTATCTTGCAAAGGAGGTAATGATGGTAGTATTAGCCTTGAAGTTTCAGGTGGAACAGGAAGTTATACCTACGAATGGAGAGATGTAAATGACATTGTTATAGGAGAAGATAAAAAAGATTTAACAGGTGTAGGATCGGGTACTTATAAAGTAATAGTCACTGATGAAAATAATTGTGTTATTGAAAAAGATGCTATTATTATACCTGAGCCATCAGAAAGTTTATCCATAAGTTTTAATGAAGGTACAGATGTTCTGCACCCAACTATTAATAAAAGCGATTTAAATGGTACAGCACCAGATGGAAGAATAAGTATTTCAGCATCCAACGGTTGGGGCAACTATGTATATGCTTGGAAAAATGAAATTACAGGGGTAAGTGTTGGAACAAACAGTAATGTTCTTAATAATGTCGGAGATGGTATTTATTCGGTAACCGTTACAGATGATAATGGAACTAGTTGTGCAGAAACAATATCTAATATTGTACTAACACAGCCAAATAGTTTAGGTATTACAATAAATCTTACTGATCCAACTAGTAAATTATATTGTAATGGTGATACAGATGGAAGCTTAAAGGTAGAAGTTTTAAATGGTATTGGTACCAAACCGTATACATATCATTGGTACAAGAAAGAAGCAGACGGAACAAGAAATTTTATTTCTGGAGCTAACAATACAGAGATTCATGGATTAGCTGCAGGAACCTACGGTGTGGAAGTTACTGTTACGAATAGAAATGGAATAGAAATAAAAAATTATCCATTAGAAGATTTTCCTTTAGAAGAACCAGCACAAGTACATATATTAGATCCGGTGGTACAGTATGTAGATTGTTTTGGAGAAGCTACAGGAGAGATAATTATGAATGTTGAAGGAGGAACAGGAAATTATATTTTTGAATGGTATAAAGATGGAACACCATATATAACTCAAGAATCCGAAATATTAACTGGTTTAGAAGTTGGAGAGTACCGAGTTCTAGTTCAAGATACCAATAATTGTCCAAATACTCCTTTAGAAAGAGTAATAACTATTACTCAACCAGAAAAAGATATAGAGATAAATAATTTAGAAGTAACATACGCCACGGGTTATAATTCAGATAATGGTATCATCTCTATTGAGATAGAAGGAGGTACAGTAATTGCCCCTTCTACAACCGCCCATTATACATATACGTTAACTAGAACTCCAGATGATGTAATTATAAAAAGTGGACAAACTGTAAAGAATTCTGAAAATAAACAATCAGTCTATTTAGATGACATTGTTGGTTCTTTTGAGGGTATCACCTATGAAATGACAATCACTGATGCCAAAGGATGTACAAAAACCAGTGACTATACAATAAAACAACCAAAAGATTTATTGGTAGAGCTTTCAGTAGCATCCATAGTTGAATGTAATGGGTATGAAGGTGAATTAAGCTCAAATGTTACAGGTGGATGGGGGTCTTTAACCGAGGTAACCGATGATTTTTACACCTATCAATGGTATAATGTTGACGACGTAGACACAATAATAGGAGACGAAGCAACATTAAAAGTTAAGGCCGGAACCTACAAGTTAAAAGTAATAGATTCTAAAGGAAATTATAAAGAAGAAGTAATAAGCTTAGAAGAGAAACCAGCATTGCTAATTGATGGAGAATCAGTAATAACACATGTCGATTGTAAATATTCAAATACAGGATCAATAGAAATATCTGCTACAGGAGGAACACAGCCTTATAAATATTTTATTAGTACAGATGGCGGAAACACATTTAGTACTGAAAAAGCGTTTACATCAGCTACTTCAACGTTAATTTCAGATTTATATGCAGGAAACTACAAAGTTAAAATTAGTGATGCTTATGACTGTGTAGTTAAAGAAGCAGATGGTTCTGAAAAAATAGTAGACATCACAATTACCGAACCTGATGAACTATTAATTACCAATATAGAAGTAAAAGATGTTACAGGACATAATTTAGGTAACGGTATTATTTCTATAGTGATAAATGGAGGTACAAAAATTGATCCTTCAACTACAGCACATTATACGTATACTTTAATGAAGGAAGAAGATGGCTCAGAAGTAAAGAATTCCATAAGTACTATTAATACAGATGGGGTACAGTCCATATATCTAGATGATATAGAAGGGTCTATTGATGGTATTACATATATTATGACTGTAACTGATGCTAAAGGATGTTTTAAAACTGAAAAATATACTATAAAACAACCTGAAGATTTAATTATAGAAGGTTTCGAGGTAGTATTAGAAATTGATTGTAATGGTAATGTAGGTTCGTTAAGACCAACATCAATAAAAGGTGGATACCTAGAAGAAGGTGCTGATTATGATTATAAATGGTATAATATCCTAGATTTAGGAACAGAGATAACAAATACAAGAACGCTGTTAAATGTTGAAGCAGGTATTTATAGGTTAGTAGTAACTGACTCAAATAATAATACAAAATATGGAGATACTATTTTAACAGAACCAGAGGAATTAAAAATTAGCTATACGCAAATTGATGTTGAATGTTATGATCAAAATACAGGAAGCATAGATATAACAGTAACAGGAGGTACAACATTTCCTGATGGTACTTATAGTTATAGTTGGAGTAATGGAGAAAAAATAGAAGATCTTACGGGTTTACATTCAGGTGTATATAAAGTTACGGTTACAGATAGCAATAATTGTTTTATTGAGGAAACCATTACAATTACGCAACCTGAGGAATATAAGATTTTAGTAGATACCTTTCAAGAACCAACAGGAGCAGGATTATCAGACGGTAGAATAGCTATTAGTGTAGTTGGTGGAACTCCAGGTTATACTTACCAATGGTTTAATGAAAGTGGAGCTTTACTAAGTGAAACCAATCAAATAAATAATATACCTACTGGAGAGTACAAGGTTATAGTTCGTGATAGTGTTGGTTGTTTAATTGAATCAGATTTATTGTTACAAGAACCTGAACCCTTGATGATATCAATACAGCAAATTCAAGAAATTTCATGTAATGGAGATCTATCAGGAGCATTACAATTAGTAACAGAAGGAGGTGTAGGTGGTAATATCTATACATGGTATAATACACTTGATGATTCTGAAATTGGTAGTTCAGTTGTAAAATCTGGTTTAGCCGCGGGTACTTATTACGTAAAGGTAGTAGATGCTAACGGGATTGAAGCTGTTAGTGAACTCTATACAATAACTCAACCTGCTATAATTGAAGTATCTTACGCCCAAGAAGATTTATCGTGTTTTGAGAGTGAAGATGGTAAAATATTTTTAGAAGCTAGCGGAGGAACAGGAAATTACTACTATCGAATTAAAAAAGATAACGCATCTTATAGAGATTGGCAGGTTTTTCTAGCTGACAATAATACTTCAATAGAAAATTTATCAAAAGGTAATTATCAAATTCAGGTAAGAGATGAAAAAGATTGTTTTTTAGTTGAAAATGATATTACAAAAGTAATAGAGGTATCATTAACACAACCAGACCTTTTAGTTATTGAAGGAGAGGTAACTGATGTAACAGGTTTTGAACTTACAAACGGAAACATAATAACTACGGTTACTGGAGGTACAGAGCCTTATATTTATGAATGGAAGGACGAGCTAGGAAATATTTTAGCTTCTACAAGTAGCAGTTTAAACAATGTTAAAAAAGGAATCTATACATTAATTGTTGAAGATGCTCAAAACTGTATAATTAATAAAGACTTTGTAGTTGAACAGCCAGATAAATTGGAAGTATTAATAAATCAGCAAAATATAGTATTGTGTAATGGAGATCAAAATGCAAGTTTAAATACAGAAGTAACAGGAGGAGTACCTTTTGTAAATGGTAATCCTTATAAATATGAGTGGTATAGAAGTGGTTCAGATGTTGTTTTAAGCACAAATAGTACACTAGTAAACATAGGTATAGGTTCGTATTATGTAATAGTGACTGATGCCAACAATAATATTACACAAAGTGAAGATTTTATTGTTGCACAGCCAGATGTATTAACCGTTCAATTACAAGGTGTTAGTTCTGGTTGTGGAGGAAATGATGACTGGGAAATTATTTCTACCGTGTCTGGTGGTACAGCTCCATACACATATTTTTGGAGTACTGGTGATGATACTAAGGATTTAACCAATGTTTCAACAGGAAATTATTTTGTAGTAATAAGAGATGCTAATGGTTGTCAAGTAACCGAAAATATTTCATTAACTACACCAAATCCATTAACTATTACAGCCAATATAAATGAAATTATATGTTATAATAAATGTTCAGGAAGTATTGATTTAACTATTGAAGGAGGTATGGCTCCTTATGATATACATTGGAATACAGGTCAAACTACTGACTTCATTGATAATTTATGTCATGGTGATTATACAGTAACGGTAACTGATCAAAAAGGATGTTCAATTGAAAAGGTAATTACTATTAACAATGCTGAAGAATATATTTTTGAAATAGTACCAAATGAAGTTACGCTTTGTGAAGGAGAAACTATAGAATATGATGTAACCATGAACAGTATACAAGCATATGAATGGACTTCAGATAATGGTTTTTCAAGTAATAATAGTATAGTAGAATTAGTTGAAGCTGGAGTGTATACTTTAAAAGTAACAACCAATGAAGGTTGTGAAATTTTTAAAGAAGTACTGGTACAAAAATCGGATGCTGTAATTGATGTTCAGTTTATCCTTGCCTCTCAAGCATTTGCTGGTGAAGACATAGTTTTAATTAATGTATCAAATCCTGTAGGGTCTATAATTGAGTGGAAAATTCCTTCAAATGTTGAGATCATCCAAGAAACTAACGAAGGAGTGGTTCTTCGTTTCAATGCTCCTGGAGATTATGATATTTCATTAACATCTATTGAAGGGAATTGTAAAAAAACACTCACTAAAACAGTAATAGTACAAAAAGCAAGAAACTTGGCAGATGTAGGAGATAGTAAAAATCCTTTTATCAAAGAATTTAAAGTGTACGCTAATCCAAATAACGGGAAATTCAAAGCAAGTGTTGACCTTGAAAAAGAAGCCGAAATATCTCTTAGACTTTATAACTTAAGTGCAAACAGCATCGTAAAAGATCAAAAATTAAATGGTCAAAAAGAGTATGAAGTTGATTATGACATTAACGTGCCATCAGGTATTTATTTATTGTTGTTAGAAACATCGAAAGGAAGTAGAATTAGTAAAGTAATTATAAACTAATGAGAAGATTTTTTAGTATTCTAACAGTTATATTACTGGTAAGTTCTTCATGTGTAAAAGAAGTTGCATTACCGGTAAATGCCGAATTTGATTTTGAAGTAGAAAATCAAGATTACACAGTACCTGTAAAAGTAAAAATTACCAATCTTACAGAAGGTGCAGATACTTTTGAATGGGAATTTGAAGGAGCAACTCCAGCCACCTCTCAAAGTAGAAATCCGGGAACTATTATATACGATACTCCGGGAGAGTATACTATCAGGTTAAGTGCATTTAATAGAGATGAAAGTGAAGATTTTTACGAAAAGAGTTTTGTAGCAAAACCAGCAGTAAATATTGGATTTATAGCAGATGTTGTAGGCGATAATTTTTCACCGGTAGAAGTAAAAATAACAAACACTACAGTAGGTGCTACTTCCTATACATGGGTTTTTGAAGGAGGAGAACCTGCAACTTCAACACAACAGTATCCAGAAAATGTGTTTTTTGAAACACCGGGTACACATACAATAAGCTTAACTGTTAGTAATGGTGATGAAGAGTATGTAAAAGAAGAGTTTATAGAAGTAAACCCATACTTAGTAGCCAATTTTGATTATACCGTTGCTTTTGAAGATGATGACTTACAAGTACCCGTAAAAGTGAGTTTACAGAACAACAGTATAAGTGCAACTGAGTATGAATGGACTTTTACCGGAGCAACACCAGAAACAAGTACAGTAGAAAACCCTGAAATAGTTTTACATACACCGGGTACCTATACGTTGCAACTAAAAGCAACTAATGGTAAAGAAGAAAAAACAGCAATCAAAACAATAACAGTAGTTGATAACACCAATATAAGAACGTTTGAAAATATTAAACTAGGTATAAATACTGCACATAAAAACAATACAGTTGGTTCATTCTTTTCAACAGTAACAAGAGAAGTATACACAGCAAACCAAATAACAGAAGAAATAGGTTCAACAATAGATATAGTGTTTTTTGGACTTAATGAAAGTTTTATTTATAACAAGTTTGTAAGTCCGGATGAAGCTCAATTAAATTCCTTTCAAGAAATACCAAATGCCACAACTACAAAAATCATTAATTCGTTGGAAGTTTGTAATTGTACAGCAAACATAACAGTGTCTGACTTTGATGCTATGCAAGATGATGCAACATTAGCCTCATTAGTTATTGATGCAACCCAAGAAGGACTTAAAGAGTTTGACAATACACAAGTACCAAGAATTGTCATTTTTGAAACAGCAGATGGTAGAAAAGGAGCTATTAAAATAAAAGAATTTGTAAACAGCAACGAGAACTCTTATATAACAATAGATATTAAAGTTCAAAAAGAAGCTAGATAAGAAAAAGTATATATAAAATGAGCATGCATAAATTTCATCATAGTGTACCAACCAACATAATTAAATTTTGTATGCGAATTCCTGAATGTGAAGAAACTTTTTAGTTCTTTCATTTTCAGCAACCAAAAGTTTTAAATAGATGAAAACTACCCCTAACTATAAAAGTATGCTACAAAAATTGTTTTTAGTACTAAGTATATTTTTTAATACTATTTTATTTTCACAAACCTATCCTGTTCAGGTTAATACTCAATTAATTCCTCCTTATAGTTTAAAGGTGTCAGATTATGGTACTACCTCAAGCCAAAAATTATTCGTTAACGTATTGCTAACCGATGTTAACGAAGTAGGGCGCAGGGTAAAGCTAAAAATGTATATAGAAGGTCAAGGACTAGCAATTACAACCTCAGACGTAGTTGTAGGTGAACTTCCTGTGTTTTTAGATGGAGGAATTAACTTACGTTTATCTAATTTAGATTTACAATCGCATTTTCAATTAAATAATTTACAAGGTATTACCCCACAGCAATACAACACACCTTTACCAAATGGAGGATATGATTTTTGCTTTGAAGTGTTCGATTATTTTACGGGGCGTAAATTATCAGCAAAAAGTTGTACAACAGTATACTTATTACAAAACGATCCGCCAATATTAAACTTACCGTTTAGAGATAATATTGTTAACGCAACCAACCCGCAAAATATATTATTTACATGGACACCAAGGCACAGTAATGCTACCAATGTACAATATGAGTTTACCTTAAAAGAGTTGTGGGACACTCAAATGAATCCGCAAGCAGCATTTTTAGCCAGCGTACCATTTTATCAAACAACAACATATTCAACCACCCTTTTAGTAGGGCCTGCAGAACCTCAATTAATACCTGGTAAAGTTTATGGTTGGCAAGTGCGCGCGTTTGTAAATAATGGGGTAGATGATATTTCGGTGTTTAAAAATGATGGTAAAAGTGAAATATTTTGGTTTAAATATTTAGAAGATTGTAAGGCTCCAAGCTTTGTAATTTCGCAAGCATTAAATGCACAATCGGTAAAAGTAAACTGGCAAGTGTCTAACCATTTGCGTTATCAAATACAGTACCGTAAACAAGGATTTGGAGACGATGATTGGTTTGAGGTAAAAAGTTACACCAATGAAGGTACTATTTATAACTTAGAACCCGGTACTACTTATGAGTTTAGAGTAGGCGGTGAGTGTACACAACTATCAGGCTTTGCCTATTCAAACATTCAACAGTTTATAACGCCTACTAATGATGAAGCAGCGTATTACAACTGTGGTTTAATGCCCGAAATTAATATTACCAATGATGAACCTTTACCTACTATTGGTATTAATGAAACCTTTACAGCGGGTGATTTCCCGGTAGTAATACGTGAAGTAACGGGTAGTAACGGTTCATTTAGTGGTTGGGGGTATATTACCTTACCGTTTTTAGAGAATATAAAAGAAATTATTGATGCTGCTAATATCGCTTCAGACGGAGCTATTGATATTGGTAAGTACACTCGTGTTAGAGTACAATTTCAAAACGTACAAATTAATACCAGTTACCAGCTAACACAAGGTGTGGTTGAAACAGCTTATGATGCCGATTGGTCAAATATTGTAGATGCAGATGAAGTGATTGATGATATAAAAGAAATAATAGAAGATGTTTTTGGAGAAGAAGAAGAGCAAGTAGCTGATGCATCTGATACAACAACTGATTCTTCAACAGATGAAAATAATGACACCAATACATCAACTGGAGATACTGAAGAAGGTAATACAGCTAATAACTCTGATAATAGCACTTCAAGTACCGACAGTACAAATGATGGAGGTACAACAACTGCAGGTACAGGGCAAGGTTCAGACAATGTAAATACAGGAGATAATCCTTCATCGGGTAATACTTCTTCTGAAGCTTCTGATGAAGTTGTAATAGTACATAACGGTAAAGAGTATATAAATAATGATATTATAGAAATACCTTACTCAGAAGAACAAAATAATGTTGCCTTATTATTAAAAAATTATCCTAAAGAGGCTACAATAAATTGGCAAGTATTTAAGTCTGGTACAGAGGTGACAGCTAATTATGTAGTTAATGAAACTACTCATGATAATTTAGGAATTAACATGAAAAGTGAAATTTTATTAGGTGCTAAGGCAAATTATAATGATAAAGAAATAAAAGTTGTTATAAAGAGAAACTTGAAAGATTTTAAACTAATGGAACTTAGTGCTGTAGCAGTAGAAAATGAAGAGAGAAAAGCTTTATCAGGAGAAATATTATATTTTATTAACCCAACTGGGTTTTCAGAAACTCACAAGAAAGTTAAGTTTGAATCATTACTTGATAATGATTTAGCTGAGGATGAAATATTCTCTCAAAGCTTTGTTTGGAGTTATAAAGATTTAAGTTATGATTATGCTCCTTTCCAAGCCAATGATTTTGGAGTAAAAACCATTGAAAGAAACCTACCAGAAAGTGATAATGTTATAACTACTACATTAGAAGCGGGCTATCCTGAAAAAAATAAAAAAAGTATTGATGTTAAATGGATTGATAAAAATTCTGAAACTAAAAGTCTAGGAAATAAATTAAATAATATTTTAAAAGTTCTTGAAATATTAAATACTGCCTCAGAAAAAATAGGAAAAGTAGCTCCTTGTACTCCTACTACAATAAAAGATTTGGATACAGGAATTAAATTTCAATGGGCAAATTTTAATAAAGAAGATGAAAATTCAAGACATGTTGTTGATGTTGAAAGATTTGAATTTAGTGGAAGTATTTCAGATTTGGCAGGTATAAGTTGTAAAAAAGAATTATCAATTGAGTATTGGAATAGAGAGCTTAGTTTAGGTAAAATTTCTGCAGGCATTTCGTGTGGTTTAAGTGCTTCAATAAAAACGGATAAAAAATATTACCATGAAAATGGAGAACTTTTTAAAGAAGAAAAATTTGGCGATGGGAGCTTTACAATTACTGGTTCTATTACTATTTCTGCTGGTCCAACTATAAAAGATGAAAATGGAGATGTTTTAATAGGGGTTGAAGGTGCTGCTGGTGTACAAATAACAGGAGGAGGAAAGGTAAGTTACCCTTATTCAGACAATGATGATTTAATTGCATTTGAAGCATTCTTAAACCCTTTACAGTATAGTTTTAACCTTACCGTAAAATTAGGGCCTTTAGACAAATCATTCCCTTACAGTGGTAATCTTTGGGACACTCGTTTGTCAAAAGAAGTAATTTTAAATACGAAAACAGGAACAATAGAAGATTAATGATAATAATACCTACAAGTTTAAAAATATTTCTACTTTCAATATGTGGTTTTTTACTATTATTATTTGGCGCTGTTCACACCAAAATGAAAATTAATGAAATACTTTTTTATGGAGAACATATTAATGCAAACGTAGTAAAAATAAAAAGAGAAAGTGCAGATATGAATTATGGTTATAAAGTGTATTTTAAAATAACGTCAAGTTATAATAAAAGAGAATATGAATCAGTGACCATTTTTAACAAATATAATATACCTAGAAATATTAAAAAATTTTATGCTCAAGTTCAAATTAATGATACTCTTAAAATCAAAGTTTTAAGTAATAATACTGCTAGAATTCTGAAATGGAAAGAATTAACAATAAATGAAGATACATTTGATATATTATCACTGTTTAAAATATTAATTTATAATTCATTAGGCATATTTTGTTTATATAATCTTGTTCTAACAATAAAAAAAATAAAAAATGATTAGATATTTATTTATTGTATTATTTTTTTTAATGCAATATAACTTTACTTTTTCGCAACAAACGGATAAATTTAATTGCGCAAGTAACTTATCTTTTAATCTTAATGTGAAAAATTTAAGAGTATTTAGATATAATAATACAATTCTTCCGAAACTACAATCCTTTGAAGAGGTAAATAGTTCTAGTCCTGAAGGTATAATACAGTCTTCTTTATCTGCTTCAAGTATGAAGTGGTATAATTATAATATAGAAGTTAAAAGAAAAGGCAGCACCCAAGATTTTGAGTATATAAGAAAAATTTCACCCAAAAAATTTTATGATGAGCTTTTGTATAAAATTAGTTTTGAGACAAATGGTTTTGAATACGCTATAATTAAATATTATTTTCACAATAATAACAAAATAATGAGTTATTCAGAAGTTATGAAGAAGATAGGAAGTAGATGGTTTATTGTTTCTGAACCTAATTTCTTTGAATTAACATTTTTTATGATGATGGTTGATGTAAATTATATTGACAATATTTTTAAAGGAGTAATTACTAATAACAAAAAATTAAACAACATCATCTCTAAAAATAAAATGGATGTATTAGACTTAAACGGAATTTTATTTGATTTAGCAGAAGGTTTTTCGAATGGAGACAAGGATTTAGAAAAAATACTTGATACAAAAAGAATATTTAAATAAAGAATAATTTTATAATGAAGGCACTTTTTTTAACAATAATGGTTAGTTTTTCACTGAATTTAATGGGGCAAAATTTTGAAGGAAAATTAGTTAATGTAAATTTTAGTTATCCTATAAAGAATGTTTCATATTGTAGTTTTAACAATTATATAATTTCAAAACAAAAGATCGAAAATAATAATTATTTAAAAGATTTGAAAGAAAAATACAGTGATAACTCTTTATTTGAACAAGATTCTTTGTCTTTAGAGGTTTTATCAATGATTAAATTAAACTTTCAAGGCAGAGAAGTAGCCGTTGTTAGTTATAAAGAAGAGAAAGAAAATCAAAAGCTAATTTTTTTTTCTTACGAATCCAAAAAGCTATTAGAATTATTTATTAATATATCTAAGTTGAGTAATAATTCTTTTTGGCAGTTTTATAATGATATTGATGATGAAAAATTCCCAGAAATAAACAAATTAAAACCTTTGGTAAAAGATGCTAATGGAGTACTAAACATAGAAAAACTAGCCCAAGTTATAAAAGATAATAAGGCATCATTACGTAAATATTTAGACGAGTAGTTTTCAACTAAAACAAAATTATTTTGGTAGCTAACCAAGGCAACAAAAAAAGAAAAAGAAAAAGTAAGGTTATAACAATCATGTTTAAAACTGTTGTTATAACGTAGTAATTGTTAGGAGTATAATTGTACATGAAAAAGAAAATAATAAACATACTATTGTTATTAGTAGCTTGTATGGGGTATGGGCAAGAGTATAAGTATTATACTTCTACTACTAATTTCATATCTCTTTCAGCTTCAAATTGTTATGGTGCTAATCCGTTAGCTACAATACAAGCTAAAGGAAGTATTAATATAATTGATGTTAATAATGATACTCTTTCTGAAGAATCAGGTGTGTTTGAATTTGATACAAGACCTGTAAACTATAAAGTTTCATTTGGAAGTTGTCGTTGGTTAGAAGGGCCTAGTAGTGGAAGTACATTTGGTCTAGGAGGGTATACTATAACTATAAATGAAAGTTTAGATTCATATTACGAAATAAAGAAAGGAAATGATGGAACACTGTTTGGAGCTTTGTATTTTGAAAAAAGAGACCTTAGTGAGATTAATGAAATTGAATGTAATGGACTAAATTTAAATGCCACATCATCAGTAGCAGCTTCCGATATCATAGAATGGCAATATTCATTCGATGGAAATTTAGAAACGATAAATAATTCACAAAACAAAAGTTCTGTTTTTATAGACTATGATAACTTTGCAGTTAATTTTTCTGAAAATACAGGAAAAACAATTTTTTTTAGATATAAGTTAGTTGGAGATGTGTTCTCACCTTTAAAAGCTTACACTATTATATCGTGTTCACCTCCATTGATAGGTGTTTTTCCTCAAGAAACAAAATGTGCTTATACTAATGATGGTAGTTTTAGAATAGATTTAAAAAGAGGTTTATATTCCAATGAAAAATTAGCAATAATTTTATATAGGAAAAATGATTTTACAGATGAGTTTGATATAATTTTAGATCAAAATTTGAATATAACTACCTTAGAGAAAATAGATGAAACTACTTATAGACATTCATGGACAAATACTCTTCCCAAGGGTATATATAAGCTAAAATATCAAACAGGAAAGAAAGGATCTGACATAAGTCCTGATGATATTTCATGGAATAGTTTGATTCCTGTAGACTTAGAAATAAAATCCTCAGAAGCTGTAACCTTTTCAATAACAGCCCATGCAGATAAAACCTGTTTTGAGGTAAATGATGGTTTTATAGAATTAAAAGCTAATGGAGAAAGTGGTCGTACATTTTTTTACCAATTACAAAGAGATAATATAATCCAAAATGCTGGAACTAATGGTGGTTGGTTACCCTTTACAGGAGCTAATAATACCACAACTATTAACAGTTTATCCAAAGCAAGGTATACAATAAAAGTTAGAGATTCTAACAGTAATCCTTGTTATGCGAAAGAATAGAGTGTATTTAAAGAAATGAAAAAGTATTTAGTTTTAATTTTTGGTTTAATTCAAATAAAAGTTATCGGACAACAATTGCATGAAAAAATAAAAGTCAAAATTGTTGAATATGGTATCCAAGATGATGCGGATAATTGTGTGCCAATTGTACAGTTAAATGAATATATAGATTTTTCAAAAGAAATGACTATGAATTATACAGGAAATTGTGTCTATGGAGCAGGATGTGATGGTACTACCAAAACGAAATGGGATTTAAAAGATAGTAACAATGATGGATTTCCGGATGTTATTGGCTTTGAACAAGAACAAATATTTGTAGATGATATTAATAGTGGCGGTGGTGGACCTGAGTTTATTAGTAAAAGTGTTACTCGAATTAGAGAGTTTGACAAAGCATTATTTTGTAATGAAATAATAATCATAGATAATACATGTGGAAGTAATATAGAAACATATTATAAAATTCAAATAGAACCAATTATTACAGTAGTACAAGAAACACAAAATGATATTGGTTGTAATGATATTACTATTAATACGAATGGAGTTAGTCAAGGTTTTTCAAGCAATAGTTATGTATGGCAATACCATTTAGGAGATAGTAATTGGGTTGATTTTCCTAGTTCGTATCAAGGAAATAGCTCTTTAACTCTTAATTCGTCATTTTTTAATAATCATTTAGGTAATGTTTTTATTCAAATAAGCTCATGTTCATTAGTTTCCAATGCAGTAGTATATAATGTTATTTCGTGTTCTCCGAACTTTAAGGGTTATTACAATCAAGCTAAAACTTCTTGTTTTTATAAAAACGACGGTAAAATTTCTTTGAAGCTAGATAGAGATTTAGATCCAACAGAACGATTAGTAGTTACCTTATATAGGGTTGATGATAGAATATTAATGGGGCAGGAGGTGAAAGAAGATTCTTTAGAGTTCTTAGATATAGATAATTATATATATGCATGGCCAAATGAGTTGCCTCCTGGTAAATATTATTTTTTATATCAAACACAAAATATAGACCTATCTATTATAGAAGCATCTAATATTGATGATGGTTCCTCATGGGATAAGCTAATCAAAACACCAGATTTTGAAATATTAGCAGCACAAGCTGTTGACTTTGAGGTTGAAAAGTTAAATGATGAAACTTGTTTTGAGAAAGGAGACGGAAGAATTCGGCTTAATATTACCAGTGGGGAAGATAGGAAGTTTTCTTATATAATATATGAGGTGAATGGAAGCAGTGTTAGTTTATATAGAAATTGGACAGAGTTTACAGGAAGAAGTATAATTATTGAAGGCTTAGCTAACAAGAAATTTAGAATAAAAGTTAAAGACAACCAGGGTTGTTTTGCAAAAAAATAATTAAAAAAGAAAAAGTACATTTTAAAAATTAAGATGAGGTATAAACTATTACAAGTATTATTATTTACCATTGCTATATATTCACAAACAACATATTCACAGCAAATAGATTTTGGAAACATTGGTAGAGGAAAACCCTTTAAAGTAAGTGGTAATATTGCGGCTAATTCGGTTTTTTATAATTCTAGTCAAAATACTGCAAGAGCACCATTTACCTATTTTTTACAAGGAAGTTTAAATTTTAACATATACGAATTTTCAATACCAGTAAGTTATAGTTATTCAAATCAAGGAGAAGATTTAGAGTACCAATTACCCTTTAATTTTAACCGATTAAGTTTACATCCAAAATATAAGTGGGTACAAGGGCATATTGGAGATGTGAGTATGAGTTTTTCTCCTTACACACTAGCGGGACATCAGTTTACTGGTGGAGGAGTAGATCTAACACCAAAAGGAGGGTTCACATTCTCTGCAATGTATGGTAGGTTATTAAAAGCTACTGAAGATGATGGTAATGAACAAACGTTACCTGCATATAGAAGAATTGGGTATGGAGCTAAAGTATCATATCAAAAAGAAAAATATAGTATTGATATGGTAGGGTTTTATGCAAAAGATGATATGAATTCAATAAGTAGTATACCGGAAGAAAAACAAATATTACCTAAAGAGAATTTAGTTCTAAGCATTGGAGGGTCGGTAACAGTAATGGAAGGCTTACGATTTAAAGGAGAGTATGCATCAACCGCTATTACACAAGATTTAAGAGCCCAAAAAGTAGATTATAATAATGGTTTAGCAAGCTTACTTTTTAACAATAGAGCATCTACTGAGTTTTATGAAGCTTTTAAAACTGAAATGGAATATAGTTTTGATAAATATCGTTTTGGTGTAGCTTATGAGCGTATAGATCCTGGATACCAAACATTAGGAGCATATTATTTTAATAACGATTTTGAAAATATTACCTTAAATGGAGTTACTTCTTTGTACAACAATAAAATAAACTTGTCTTTTAATATAGGTTTTCAACGTGACGATTTAGCTAAACAAAAACAAACGGCAACTACTAGAACTATAGGAAGTGTAAATGCTACCTATGCCTTAAATAAAAAAGTGAATATATCTGGTAGTTATTCAAATTTTACCACATTTACGAATAACAGATTAGATCAATTTGAAGTTATAAATGATGATAATTTATTAGACAATCAAGATGAATTATTTAACTATAAGCAATTATCACAGAACGCAAATGTAAATGTAAATTACATAATTGAAAGTAGTAAAAAAAGAAGTCAAAATCTTAATGCTAATTATTCACTAGCCACAGTAGCAAATGAAGAAAATGGAGTAGTGCGTTTAGGAAATGGTTCTACTTTTCATAATGTAAATGCTTCTTATACCATAGGTTTACCTGATAAAAAAATTAATATAACTTCAGCAATTAACGGAACATATAATACTATTGGTAGAGATGAATCTCATACTTGGGGACCAACATTGGCCGTTAATAAAAAATTTTTTAAAGACAAATTAAATACAACGTTTAGTACATCATACAACAAATCTAAAAGTGAAACAAGTGAAGCAAGCGCAACTAATTTTAGGGTTAATGCTAATTATGCGTATAAAGAAAAGCACAATTTTAATTTAAATGCTATTCAATTATTTAGAGCGAATACCTCAAGAAATACTCAGGACTTAACTGTAACTTTTGGATATAATTATGCATTTGATTTAGCGAGAAAGAAAAGAGAAAGAAAAAAGAATGACGGAAAGTTTAGTTTTTCTTACAGAGAACATACTTTTTCTGGAGAGCCTAACATGATTACTCCTGAGATTTTAGTTATAGCTAAAAATCAAAGATTTGAAGAGCTAAGAAAAATTGATACTATAAATAAAAAAATAGTAGAGCTTGAGCAAGAGCTCAAAGATGCAGAACTAAAATCTAAAAATAAATATAAAAAACAAGCTATTGCTTATTTGGATTATGTACACAAGCATCAAGATTTTTTAGAGGTATATTATGATTTAGCTTTTGATGGATTAAAAAAATTATACAGTGATGCAAAAAAAATAGAATGGTCTGTTGAAAAAACATATGAAAAGGCATTAGCTGCACAAAAAAAGTATAAAGAAAAAGAAAATAAGAAATTTGATATTTATTTAGAAAAGAAAAAAAACGCTTACTTGGCTAATAAATATATGCTTGAAGAGCTAAAAGATATTAAGTATACAGACTTAAAAGCATCAGAAGGATTGCTATATAATTTCAAAGAAAAACATTTGAATACAGTTTTTAAGATGTTAGATGATGGAAGAACAAAAACGGAAGTTGCTGTTTTCTTAGAAATAATATTTGCTAAAATGTATCATGAAAAAAGTAGAGAGAGGTTTTTTTAGAAACGGTAGTATCAATGAAATAGTAGTATTTAATGTGAAATATTAGAAAATGAAAAAAATAATTATAGTTTTTCTAATTTTTTTAACTAACGAAGTTTGTTTTTCACAAACATATTATCTAAATGTTGATTGGGAAGGTACTTATAGTTGCTCAGGAGGAGCTTATTACTCTGAGTTTTTTCATACAACTACTATTTATGATAGTAATAACAATGTACTAGACCAGGTATCATCAGACGCTAATGTGGTACGAACTTCATATAAAGGGATTTTTGCCACTCGTCCTCATCGAATAAAACATGTTTTCAATTGCCAAGTTTTAGAGGGATCTTATTCTGGATTTACAAATTCAGGTGAAGTAACCTTATCATCAGGCGATTGTGTGAGTAATTCCGCTCAGAATGTAGTAGCAAAATTATCGATTCCTTTAACTACTCTTAATCAGCCTGCAAACAATACATTCTGTAATAAAGGTACTCTTTCGATAGGTGCTCATAATGATTGTAATAGTTACAGATACAGATGGAGGTATTCCACTAATGGTTCATCTTTTCCCTATGTTGGAGTGACGACGATTGGGGGAAGTAATTCCAACCCGAATTTAAGTTCTTTTTTACCAAATGGTTATACTGGAAATCTTTTTGTTAAAGCAGATATAAGTTATGACAATGGTTCCTCATATACGAATGAAACCAATGTCATTACTTATACAATAATACCTTGTTCCCCTCAACTTTTATCTTTTACACCAATAGATACTCGATGCTCCTATTCTGATGATGGAAGTTTTAGTATGATTTTAAACAGAGATTTAGAACTAGGTAAAAAGTTAGTAGTGAGTTTGTTTTATGAATTTGAACCTGTTACAAACCCTAATGTTTTTAATTTGTTAGATCAAAAAGATACTACTGTTCTTACTGATAATGGAGATGGGACTTATACGTATCAATGGCCTAGTGATACACCAATATTTCCAGGGAATTACAAGGTAAGATATCAAACATACGATATTACTACACCTAATCCGATATGGAATAGCTTAGAGGGAACAGAAGATGGATTTACCATTGGTAATCCACCACCAGTAGTTTTTTCAGCAGCAAAAGTTAATGATGTGAATTGTAAAGATAGTAGTGACGGTACAATACAAGTTAATGCTTCTGGAGGTGTTGGTAATTTTAAGTATCAAGTAAATGGAGGCACTTGGATACCTTTTACTTCAAGAAGCACATCAATTATAACAGGCTTATCACAAGGCCTTAAAAAAATGAAGGTAAAAGATGCAAACGGGTGTACTGCAAAAGAATAAATCAAAAAAATTAACTAAGAATAATTTTAATTACTTTCTGTAATTAGGTATTTACTTCCTGATATAATATTTAACAACTCTCATATTTACTGGAATTAGAGCATTTAGGTAACAAGAAGGATACAAAAAATGTATAAAAAGAGTAGAACAAAAACAATTATTAATAAATTTTAAGATCGTTTTCATGAGTAAGGTTCTTAACCTTAAAAGTATGACAGTAAAATGGTTAAGGTTAACTCAAAAAGATAAAAAGTAAACCCAAAAAGAAAATGTTTATAATTAATTATGGAAAGCTGTACTGAGTAGTCTATTGTACAATTATGTTTTTACATTACTTACTACTAATTAATTTTTCTAATTTATTGACATTCTCTTTTATATTAACCGATAATATATCTTTACCATACGAAGTATGATAAACATGAGTAGTAAGAAATCTATGGTTTAATGTATACCAATCGTAATTGTTAAATGTTTTATTTAAATACACTTTCCATTCTTTCCTTAATAACCTTAGCCAATAAAAATAATTAGTGCTTCCAAGGTGTGATAGATCTGCATCACATACTATTTTAGCTAGGAAAGTTGTAGGTTTTTGAGGTGTTTTTGTAGCACTAATACACGTGGTTATTTCATTTATTATATCTGAATCAAGTTGTTTTTCTTTTAAATAGTTTTCAGCAATTCTTACACTGTAATATTCATGATCTAAATATGACTCTAAATAACCGATGTCATGAAACCAAGCAGAAATAATAACAATTTCTCTTTCTGTTTTGGATAAGCAAGCATAATCACATATCTTTTTTGCAGTATTTACAACATATTTGGTATGATAAATACTATGAAAAGTCAACTTATTATTTAGTTGGTTTAGCATTTTAGTAATATCATACTCAACTTTATTTAAAAGCATATCTAACTAAAATTTATATTTATAACCCAATCTAACCACCTGTGTTTCATAATAATCATTACTGGTATAATTAAACGTTTCTCCATTCACTTCTTTTTTAACAACCAGAGTATTAAACAAATCAGTGGCATTTAAGAATAGTTCTCCTTTATTATTTTGAATTGGTTTTTTGATACCAAAATCTATTGAAAAACGAGACTTGATTTTTCCTTGCGGAATAATATCTGGAGCTAAATAAATTGCAGACAATTGCGTTTCTATGTTTTTAGGTAATTTTGCTGAAATATTTAACTTAATATTTCCTGAATACGCTGTTTGTTCTTGTATTGCAATTGTATTTTCTATAGGATATTTATTATTTACGGTAAAAGCATCAATTTTATTATAATATCCGTTCATGTTTAAATTAGCAGACCATACTTCAGACAATTTTTTATTAACCACAATTTCTGCACCAGAATTAAAACTTTTACCAGCATTGTGTGACACATTATAAATTAAGTTAGAATCATCAACTGTAGTTGCTATACGTGTTATGGTTCCATCGGTTATTCGATGATATAATGCTGTATATAAATATCCTTTTTCCCATTGGTTCTTATAACCTAACTCAAATGAATTTGTAAACTGCGGATGCAATGCAGGATTCCCTACTTTAATAATTTCGGCATCGTCATACTTTGGAAAAATACGTATATCTACTTCATCTGGTCTATCTACACGTCTGTTATAAAATGCCGAAAGTCTGTTTTTATCATTAATTTTATAACTAATCCTTGCATTGGGAAATGGTTGAAAATAGTTATAGCCATCACTTTGGTAGGTGTTGTGATTTGGATCTACTTGATACTCTAAATTCACATATTCTACACGTAAACCTGCTTCGGCTTCCCAATTTTCAGTTTCATACGTGTAATTGGTATATACTGCTGGAATAATTTCTCTATATTCTGCTTTACCATCTGCTCCAGTATCTAAAACCGAATTCTCATCGGATGGATTGAATTGCATATCGGTTGGAATGACTCTGTTTCTAAACTTAAATCCTGTTTCTAAAAGTCCGTTTTTTAAAGGTTTAGCATAATCTAATGCCACATCAACTACTTTTTGGTCGGCAATAAGAAAAAACGATTCTTCTGTAACAAAATTGGGTGTAGTATTGGTGAAAAAATATTTTTCGTCCTCTCTATCAAACGTGTAATTGAATGAAGCGTTTAATTTATGACCCGGTTGCGAAAACTTATGCTCAAAATTGGCCGAAAACATTGCTGCGGTTAGCACTTCATCTTCCAAAAACTGCCATAATCGTAATTGTTCTGTTAATTGTTGGTTGTAAAATGGTTGGTCTCCATAATCTTTTATACGTTCTTGACTAAAGAGACCAGAAATTGTTAAGATGTTATCATCGTTTATAAACCAATCCAATCCTGCTTTTGATGTGAAAAAATTGGTGTTACGGTTACGTTTTAATTGTTGATTTATCACCGTTCCATCATCATAACTACGAGTTGTAAACTCATTTTTATTTAGAGTCTCTGTGTATAAATTGTCTGCTTGTAAAAAGAAATTTATGTTTTCCTTTCTGTAATTAAGCGCAACCGACGGATTTATTTTTGGCGTCATTTTGTATTGTGGTCTTATACCTGGTAAATTTTCTTTACGTTTCCATAAAGCTCCCAAACCAGTGGTTATACCTAATGTTCCATTAAACCCGTTTTGATTTTCTTTTTTAAGTATGATGTTGATAATACCTGCATTACCATTGGCATCATATTTTGCAGACGGATTGTTGATGATTTCTATTTTATCAATAGCAGATGCAGGAATGTTATCCAATCCGTTTTGATTGCCAAAACCTGTAATAGCCGTTTGTTTACCATCAATAAGTACCAATACTTGATCGCTACCACGTAATTGTACTTTGCCTTCTTGGGTAGTTATTCCCGGAAGGTTTTTTAAGGATTGTAGCACAGTTCCGCCACTTTGTGAAATATTAGCACTTACAGCATAGGTTTTCTTATCCATTTTACTACTAACCGCATCCTTTTTAGTGGTAATTACTACTTCGTCTAATTGAGATATATCTTCCTCTAAAGAAATGGTGCCCAAATCTAAATATTTTGAATTAGCACCAACATAAATAGTATTTGAATAGGTTTTAAAACCTATATAAGAAACTTCTAAATTATAATTATTAGGAGCTATATTTTCCAATGAAAAAATTCCATTTTCATCGGTAATAACTCCACTCACAAACTCGTTGGTAGTATTGTTATTTTTTAAAACCACGTTAACGTATGGCAAAGGCTCGTTTAAAGAGGCATCAAAAATTTTACCAGATATTGTTACGTTTTGAGTTTGTGACCACGTTATCATAGACCATAAGCTAGTTATGACTATTAGAGCAAATTTAATCTTCATCCGATTCGTTTTCTTCTTCTAATTTTTTAGTTAAGTTTCCGTTTTGATCAATGGTTACTTCATATTCCTGATCTTCTACTTCAATTTCAAATTCATAAGATTTACCTTGTAAAGTTTCTGATATTTCAGCAGTTTCAATATCATAATCTTCAAAGTTTTTATCTAATATTTTTTTAATGTTAGAAGGGATTTCAGCTGTTTTAATTTCATATTCAGTTTCTAGCTATTCGCCTGTATTTGAAAAATTAGCTGAATACTCGATATGGTTCATTTTAAATTCTGCTTCCCATTCATTTTCGTTTTCCTTGCTCCATTCTATTTTTTTGGCATTGGGAAACTTTTTGGTAAAGCTTGAGATTACCAATTGTGGAGTTTTCTTATCATTCTTAGTTTGTGCACAAGATGAAATGGTTACGGCTAAAGCCAATAGTGTAAAAACATTTAATTTTTTCATGATTTATAATTTAAAGTTAAGCATTGATTGAATAACTTTTATTTTTTATAATGTATTTAATAAAACAACATTAGCATTCTAATTGCTATAAGTAATCGTGGTATAGCTTTTATGATTAAATAGAATTATGCGCTTATAGTATTGCTTTTTAAGATTTAATTTGCGCAAACAAAAAGAAAACCGAAAAATATATGAATACTCTATAGCAGCTGTTTTAATAATTGTTATTCAAAGAACGCTGTTTTTTGAACGGTAATTATAGGGAAGAGGTACAGATTAATTAATATGGACGAATTATTAACCTTTCTTTAAAGAGTTTTTAAATTGAGAAGGTGTTAATCCTTTGATTTTCTTAAATGTAGTGTTGAAGGTTGACTTTGAGTTAAAGCCTACCTCATTAGCTATTCCTAATAGTGTTAAATGAGCATATTGGTCGTTTTGTACCTTTTCAATAAAATCGTTTATACGATACTCATTAACAAAATCCAAAAAACTTTTATTAAGGTGAAGATTTAAAACTTCAGAAATATATTGACGAGGAATATTTAATTGCTCTGATACTTTATGAATTGATAGTTTCGGGTTTCTATAAAGTTTATCTTTTTCCATAGCATTTATCAATGCAATTTTATAATCTGAAATTAAAGCATGGTTAAGATTTGATGTTTTATATTTTTTTTGTTTTTTCTTTGGTAAAAACTCATCTGGTTTTGTGGTTGAATAAAACGTTATAAAATAAAACAGAAAGGCTATTATAATTAACATATAGCTGTTATAATATGCGTCATTAGATATTAAAATTGGTTGGACATTAATAAGTAAAAGAATTTCATTAGTATATGCTAAGGTTAATATAAGAACAATAGGTATGGCTACATACAAGATCCAATAAGTACTCTTATTTTTAAATAAATCAATTAACATGTATATTAAGTAACTTAAAAAGGTAAACTCTACCAAAAGTTCTACAATTTCAATAGCTAAATTATTTTCTGAAGTATTAAGTTCTATCAGTTCAATTATTACATAAATTATATTAGGTATAAAAAATAATAGATCTTTTTTATTAAATTTTTCTACACCAGATTTAAAGTACTTAAAAAATAAGAATAAGAATGTACTGAATAAAGTTGTATCAAATAAATACCAATCTGCATGCGTATGAAATAAGTTATTATCATCATCTCCTATGATAAAAAATATAATAGAAATAACAGTAAATGTAAACAACCAAAAAGTTACTTTTTTATATTTATTCTTATTTTGAAATAATAGAAATAATAAAAAGATCCCTTGAACAAGCGCTATTATTTGAATGGTTTTTAACATAAGAAATGCAATATACTATTTCCAAACTATTTTCTGTAATCTTACTGCATTAAGAATTGCTAATAAGGCAACTCCAACATCTGCAAAAACAGCTTCCCACATGGTGGCTAAACCACCAGCTCCTAAAATCAACACAATTGCTTTAACACCAAAAGCCAAAATAATATTCTGCCAAACTATTTGTCTTGTAGAACGACTTATTTTAATGGCTCTCACAACTTTGGAAGGTTGGTCGGTTTGAATAATAACATCTGCTGTTTCTATAGCTACATCACTACCTAATCCACCCATTGCTATACCTACATCACTCGCTGCCAATACGGGTGCATCATTAATACCATCACCAATGAAGGCTATTTTATTTTCTGGATTTTTCTTTAATACTTCTACTTCCCTTAATTTATCCTCTGGTAATAAACCTCCTTTCGCCATTTCTATATTTAAATTCTTTGCTACTTGTTGAGTTATCGAATCTTTATCTCCAGAAAGCATCATTATTTTTTTAATACCCACTTGATGTAAACTTGAAATAGTTTTTTTTGCATCTTCTTTTAATTCATCAGCAATGACTACATAACCAGCAAAAAAAGTATCAATAGCTACCAAAACAATAGATTCTACAATAGATTCAATTTCATTAGGGACTTCTATACTATTGGATTCCATTAAGGCTTTATTTCCAATCAAAATTTCTTTACCATTTACCATGCCTTTTAAGCCCTTTCCTGCAACTTCAGAAACCTTATTGGCTTGAAACTTATTAGTTTCTTGTGGGTATTCCAGAATAGCTTTGGCTATGGGATGTGTAGATTGCTCTTCTATTGCCATTAGATAGTTCATAAATTCTTTTTCATCCCAATTAAAAGTTTTTATGCTTTTGATTTTGAAAACTCCTTTGGTAACCGTTCCTGTTTTATCCATTACCAATGTATTTATCTTAGTCATAGCATCCAAAAAAGAAGCCCCTTTAAAAAGAATACCATTTTTTGAAGCAGCTCCCAAACCACCAAAATAACCTAACGGAATAGAAATTACCAAAGCACAAGGACAGGATATTACCAAGAAAATCAATGCTCTATACAACCATTCTCTAAAGATATAATCATCTACAAAAAAGTAGGGTAGAAGGGCAACACCTATAGCAAGGAAGACCACAATGGGGGTGTAGATTCTTGCGAATTTTCTGATAAACAGTTCGGTCTTAGACTTTCTTGCTGTAGCATTCTGTACCAGATCTAATATTCGTGCAATAGAACTGTCTTCAAACTTACTGGTAACTTCAACTTCAATTACATTTTCTAGATTGATACTTCCTGCATATACTTTTGACTTTTTATTTACGCTATCAGGCTTACTTTCGCCTGTTAAAGCAGCTGTATTCAAAAATGCTTTTTCGGATAACAAAATACCATCCAATGGAATTTTTTCACCGACACGTATTTGGATTTTTTCGCCTATTTCGACCCTTTCGGGTGATATGCTTTTGTAACTACCCTCTCGAAAAACATTGGCCTCTTTGGGTCTTACATCCAACAAAGCTTTAATGTTTCCTTTGGCTCTATGAACTGCGGCATTTTGAAAAAGTTCGCCTACTGCATAAAATAACATAACCGCAACACCTTCGGGATATTCACCTATTATAAATGCCCCAATAGTTGCTATAGACATTAAAAAGAACTCTGTAAAAACATCACCTTTCTTTATGCTTACCCAACCTTCTTTAACAACGGGCAAACCAACAGGTACATAAGCCACTACATACCAAATAATTCGTAACCAATCTTTAAAAAAAGGAACCTTAAAATAATCGAATGCAATACCTATTATAAGCATTGTAAAGCTTACAATAGCAGGTATGCATGCTTTAAAATTATTAGGTTGGTTTCCGTGGTTGTGCCCATCATTGTGATTATGCCCGTTATCAGAATCGGGCTTTAAATCTCTTAAATTGAGTTTCTTTTTTTTCATTTTTTAATTTGTCTTACATTCAAAGTTCCGTAAAAAAGAGATGCAATAGAAGTGCATTATTAACCACTACATTTATCACAAATACCTTTTACTACCAAGTTTACATTTTCAGAAATAAAACCTTCTGGAACCTTAATTTGAGGTATTTTATGATTTGTTAAACAAACTGTTTCACCACAATTAGTACAATGAAAGTGCAAATGTAAATCGGTTTTAATATTACAACTACAGCCTTGTTCGCATAAGGCATATTTGATGATACCTGTACCATCGTCTATTTGATGCACAATCCTTTTTTCCTCAAATGTTTTTACGGTTCTGTACAGTGTTGTTCTATCAGCTTTTTCAAACGCATTTTCAATATCACTCAAGGTTACAGTAACTTTTTTTCTGCAAGAAACTTATAAATTAGTAAACGCATTGCTGTAACGCGTATATTTTTTGACTCTAATAGTTGTTCTATATTTTTCATAATTAATGAGAATGTTCTGCTTCTCCTTTTTTCATTTCTGCTATAAGATAATATGCATTGTTATAAGCAAACTTGGTATTAGTAGGTATTTCTTTTAAAAAAGTAACGGCTCTCCAGTCACCCTCTTTTTCTCCAGTTATTACCTCTATGGGTGTAAATGCCCAAGTTTTTGCTTTGTTTTCTGCTATAAAAACAAAGAATTTGTCACTTTCTTTTATGATGGCACTTTCTGGCAATGCTTTTGTTAACGTATTGTTGGTTTGTATTTTTCCTTGAATATACATACCAGGAATAAGATTTACTGATTTATTCTCTATTTCGGCGTGAACGTGTAGAGCTTTTGGATTGTTTTCAAAGGTTTTGCTTACCGAGTAAATTTCAGCTGTAAGTTCTGAATTTGGTATAGATTGAACTTTAAAAGTTACCTTTTGCCCTTGGTTTACTTTGTACACATCTTTTTCAAACACCATTAAATCTGCATGAACGTGATGCGTATTCACAATCTCGAACAGTTCGGTTTGTGGTTCTACATATTGTCCTGTTTTTACTTCTACTTTCTGTACAAAACCTTCAATGGGACTTTTTAATGGAATTTGCTGTGCAATAGTACCGTTACGAACTGATGCAGTGTTTATGTTTAGAATTTTTAATTGAGCAGCCAAACCATTTACTAATGCAGTTGAGCCTTTGTATTCTGCTTCTGCTTTTTGAAAATTGGCACCAGATCCTACTCCTGCATTGTATAATTTCTTTTGACGTTCATAATTTTTCTTTAAAAGTTCACTATTGCTATAAGCGTTTAGGTAATCGGTCTGTAAGGCAATGATGTTAGGGTGTAACAAATAAGCCACAACCTGACCTTTTTCAACTTTATCGCCCTCAATTACTTTTATAGAGGTTACATTTGCACCTACTACAGAAGTAATAGCAGCTTCGTTTTGGGGTGGCACTTCCAATGTGCCGTTTGCCTCTACATAACCACTCATATTGCGTAAGCTCAACGTATCTATTTTCATTTTTAAGGCTTCAAACTGTTGTTGATTAAGTGTTACTTCACCTTTTTCGTGATGTTCTACATTATCACTGGTTTGTTCAGTTTTATTGTGTGAATGTCCATTATTTTCTGAGTGATTTTCTTTACTACCACAAGACATTATAAAGATTAATACGAAAATGGTTGTAATATGTTTATATGCTGTTTTTTTCATAATATTATTGATTGAAATATTGTAATTGAAATGCGCTTTCTAAATAATTGATTAAAGCGTTTTGAGCTTCCAGTTCTGACTGCACCGCTTCTTTTACCAATTGTGTAAATGTGGTATAATCAATTTCACCTTCTTTGTACGCCAACAATGCTCCTGATTTCTGGTCTTTGGTTAACGGTAACACTTGTGTTTCGTAAAACACCCAAGACGTTTTCCACTTTACATAATTTTCTTTTGCTTGTGCATATTGTGACTGTAATTCTTGTTTTTTGAATAACAAATTACTTTCTGCAATAGCATTGTCAATTTTTGCCGATTTAATTCGGGCTTTGTTTGAACCTGATAAGAATGGAATGGAAATTCCTGCTTGATAGGTATAAAAACCTGAATTGCCATTAACTTTTTGTAAACCACCCTGAAGGTTCAATTTTGGTAAATTATCGGCTTTTGCCGCTCTTAATTCTGCTTCGGCAACATTCAATTGATTTTCTGAAACAATAACCATTGGATGTTCATTTGTTGATAAGCTATCAGTTTCCATCGCTGCAATGTTTTCCAATTCTTCTGATACAGTATAAATTTCGTCTTCAAACAACCAAAGATTCAATTGTTGGATAGCTATAAGATAATCTCTGTAGGCTTGTTCTTTTTTATTCTGGATTTGAAATACTTGGTTTTTTGCTGCTGAATACTCCAATTTAGAAATGGCTTCCACTTCAAAGTTCAGCGTAACTGCTTGTTCAAAATTTCCGTAAATGGAATCAAGTTCTCTGTACAACTGAAAATTTCGCATAGACTGATAACACTTTGCCCACGCTTTTTTCACTTCCAGTTCTACCTCCAATTCAGATAATTGTACTATTTTTTGTGATAACTCAATGCGTTGTTGTTGTAATTTTTGTTTTGCTCCGATTCCAAACACATTCATGTTTGATTGTCCAACACCTACCATTGTGTAGATTCCTGTTCCATCTTTGATTTCTTCACCTCCTGTAAAGATTTGAGTAGAACCAAAATCGTATGCCGTAGATTTTAGGTGTTCTTGTTTGGTAACTTCCAATTGTTTTTGTTGCAATAGTGGATAGTTCTTTTTAGATAGAACAACAGCTTTGTTCAACGAAATTTTTGGTAAGGTATCCGTGATTTGTTGTGCATTACTTCGAGTTGTAAACATCAACATTAAAGCCAGTACTGCGGTTGCACTCACTATTTTTTTGTTTGACTTTAATCTAAAGATCTTATTTTCAATCCAATGATATAAAATAGGCAATACAAATAAGGTGAGTAGTGTAGATGTTAATAATCCACCAATAACTACTGTTGCCAACGGACGCTGTACTTCTGCACCTGCCGATGCTGAAACTGCCATGGGTAAAAAGCCCAATACATCTGTAAAAGCAGTAAGCATAATGGGGCGTATTCTTCGTTTTGTACCTTCCAAAATCCGTTCTTTTAAACTGGTAACACCTTCTTCTTTCAGTTCATTTAAGCCACTGATCATTACCAAGTCGTTTAGTACGGCCACACCAAACAATACAATAAAACCAACACCTGCTGAAATGCTAAAGGGCATATTGCGTAACCACAACGCCACCACACCGCCAATAGTTGCCATTGGTATTGCAATGTATATCATTAAGGTTTGGGGTATCGATTGTAAAGCAAAGTATATCAATATAAAAATAAGAAGTAAGGCGATGGGTACTACGGTTTGTAAACGGTTGCTGGCTCGTTCTAAATTTTCAAAAGCACCGCCATAGCGTACAAAATAGCCAGAGGGTAATTTTAATTTTGCATCTAATTTTGTTTTAATTTCTTCTACTAACGATTTTACATCACGTCCTCTAACATTAATACCAACATAAGTTCTTCTGTTGGTATTGTCCCTACTTATTTGCATAGGTCCCGCTTTATAAGATATATCAGCTACTTCACGAAGTGGAATTTGTGCCTCTGAAGGTAAATTGATAAACAGATTTTGAATATCAGATATATCCTTACGGTTGTCTTGATGTAACCTAACTACCAAATCAAACCGTTTTTCGCCTTCAAAAATAACGCCTGCATTTCCTCCTGCAAATGCCGATTGTACTATGTTGTTAAGCGTGTTGATATGCAGTCCATATTGCGCCAACTTATCTCTATTATAATTTATAGTTATTTGTGGCAAACCTGTTATGGCTTCGGCTTTCATATCACCAATACCGGGTGTTCCTGCAATTATTTTTGTTATTTCTTCTGCCTTTTGGGATAGAACATTAATATCCTCGCCATATAATTTGATGGCAATATCTTCACGTACCCCTTCAAGCAACTCGTTAAAACGCATTTCTATGGGTTGGGTAAATTCATAATTGACTCCAGGAATCATTTCAACAGCTTCTTTCATAGCTTCAATAAGCTTATCTTTTGTTGCTACCGTAGTCCATTCATTTTTAGGTTTCAGTATAACGAATACATCGGCAATATCCATAGGCATGGGGTCGGTAGGTATTTCGGCGACGCCAATACGACTCACAATTTTTTCAACTTCGGGAAATTTTGCCTTTACTATTTGCTCTATTTTAGTAGTGGTTTCTACGGTTTCAGATAGTGAACTACCTGGTTTTAAAATGGCGTGAAATGCAATATCTCCTTCATCGAGTTGTGGGATAAATTCACCTCCCATTCGGGTAAACATAAAGACTGTTAGAGCAAATAGTGCCACAGCAATTCCTACAATTACTTTGCCTTTTAAGAGGGCTTTTTCTACTAAAGGTTTGTACTTGTTTTCAACCCAATGCACAAATTTATCACCATAAGATAATTTATCATTTTTTGGTGTTCTCAATACTAAAGCAGACATCATTGGTACATAGGTTAAACAAAGCACCATAGCTCCCAACATAGCAAAAATGAAAGTCAATGCCATTGGTTTGAACATTTTACCTTCAATACCTTCTAAGGCTAGAATGGGAAGAAATACTATAAGTATAATCAACTGACCGAAAAAGGCAGCATTCATCATTTTTTTGGAAGCCAATGCAGCAACCTCATCACGCTCCTTAGTTGTTATTTTTTTCTTTTTAAGTATTTGGGAAGCGATAAGGAATACAGTAGACTCCACAATAATTACTGCACCATCTACAATAATTCCGAAGTCTATAGCTCCTAAACTCATCAGGTTTGCCCATACATTGAATACATTCATTAAAATAAATGCAAACAGTAATGATAGTGGAATGGTTGAAGCTACAATTAAGCCACCTCGCCAATTACCCAACAAGAAAATGAGAACGAAAATAACGATTAAAGCTCCTTCAATAAGGTTTGTTGCAACTGTAGTTGTTGTTTCTTTAATTAACTTACTTCTGTCTAAAAGTGGCTCAATAACAATGCCTTCTGGCAACGATTTTTGAATTTGAACCATTCGCTCTTTAATATTGGCAATCACTTCATTTGAATTTGCACCTTTAAGCATCATGACCAAGCCACCGACAACTTCGCCTTCGCCGTTTTGTGTTAATGCTCCGTAACGAATGGCTGAACCAAATTGCACTGTTGCTATATCTTCAATGGTTATAGGCAAATTGTTAATGGTTTTAACCGTAATCCTTTTGATATCGTCTAAACTTCTTGCTAATCCTTCACCTCTTATAAAATTAGCTTGATGTTTTTTTTCAATATAAGCACCCCCTATATTTTGGTTGTTGTCTTTGAGAGCCTCAAACACATCTGAAATGGTAATCCCTATAGATTTAAGTTCATTTGGATCTACAGCCACTTCATACTGTTTTATTTTACCTCCCATAGCGTTGACCTCGACAACACCAGGAACCATTGACATTTGTCGTTGTACAATCCAGTCTTGCATGGTACGCACATCTGAAATAGAATATGTATTTTGATATTCTGGTTTTACTTTTAATGTGTATTGGTATATTTCTCCTAGCCCTGTAGAAATAGGTCCCATTGCAGGTTTACCAAAACCTTCTGGAATTTGATCTTTGAGTTCGTTGAGTTTTTCGGCAACCAATTGTCGTGGCAGATATGTACCCATATCATCATCAAATACAATGGTTACTACTGACAGACCAAAGCGTGAAATTGAACGAATTTCTTCCACATTGGGCAAATTGCTCATAGCAATTTCAATGGGATAGGTTATAATCTGTTCAATGTCTTCTGTACCTAAATTTGGTGATTGGGTAATTACCTGAACTTGGTTGTTGGTAATATCTGGAACGGCATCTAAGGGAACTTTTGTTATACTCCAAATACCTGCTCCTATTATGGCAAGCGTTAGCAAACCAATAATGAATTTGTTATTGATTGAAAAATCAATGATTTTATTAATCATAGAAAAAAATATAATGAATTTATAAACAGAGATAAGCAACCAATTTTGAATAGGTTACTAGAATTTATAAGTTACCTGCTTATGCAGGCATTCATTAAATTTGAGGAGGTTGTAAAAGTGTAGTATTAAAATTTTTCTCTATTCCTTCAAAATTAAGAAAAATGTGTGTTGAAATTACGGAAGTAGATATGCTGTAATCTACAATTTTAAATTGCGTTATATGAACATGACAGCAATGACATTGACAAAAAGGAGAACATAAATCTGAATCCTGATGTTGATGGTCATTGTTTAGCTTTTGTGAAATTTCTGTTTGTATATCTTTTTGAGTCATACCATTATCTTCACAAGGCATTAAATTGAGCCCAAAGATATAGATTGACAATATAAATGTTAGAAGTTTCATTCGCACAAATATAAAAAATATTTAATGCATAGGTTGTGCAAAAAATTGCTTTAAGTTTTAAGAAGTATTATATAATACTTCATTATTTTCCGATACAGAAATTCGAAAAAATATGTCCTAAAATATCCTTATCAACATCGTACTCACCAGTAATATTTCCTAAATGACGCAGACATTCACGTATGTCAATTGCAAACAAATCAGAGGAAATACCCATATCAATTCCTTGTTGTACTGACTGAATACTTTCTAAGGCGTTGTTTAAGGCTTCAAAGTGACGAGAATTGGTAACGATGGTTTCATTATTACTTAAGGCACCAATATTAACCAATGAAATTAAAGCATCTTTAAGTTCATCAATACCAGTTTTCTGTTTTGCAGAAAGTAAAATTAAATCGTCAATTTCTGACTGTAAAATTGAAGAATCATGGCATGATAAGGTATCAATTTTATTAGCAATCACTAATAAACGTTTGTTAGGAAAACGGTTTTTGATGGTTTCAATCTCTTCTAAAAATATATCACTAGAATGAATGTATTTATTGGAATCAATCAAATAAATAATCAATTGTGCATTTTCTGCTTTTTCGTATGCTTTTTGAATCCCGATGCTCTCCACTACATCTTCGGTTTCTCTAATTCCGGCAGTATCAATAAAACGGAACGCGACGCCTTCAATAATCATTTCATCTTCTATAGCATCACGAGTGGTTCCTGCAATATCCGAGACAATGGCCTTTTCTTCGTTTAAAAGCGCATTGAGTAGGGTGGATTTCCCTACATTTGGCTCACCAATAATAGCAACCGGAATTCCGTTTTTCATCGCATTTCCAAATGCAAAACTATCAATCAAACGTTTTAATACTGTTGAAATTTTGGTTACTAATTCTTGGAATTTAGTTCTATCTGCAAACTCAACATCTTCTCCAGAAAAATCTAATTCTAATTCAATTAACGCCGCAAAATCTAACAATTGGCCACGTAAATCTTTAAGCTCATTAGTAATTCCCCCGCGCATTTGTTGAATTGCCATTTGGTGTGAAGCTTCAGAATTAGACGCAATTACATCCGCTACTGCTTCTGCTTGACTTAGATCCATTTTCCCATTTAAAAAGGCACGCATGGTAAACTCCCCATTATCCGCCATTCTGCAACCATTCTTTAGAAACAATTGAATGATTTCTTGCTGAATAAAAATTGAGCCATGACAAGATATTTCTACAACATTTTCTCCTGTATAAGAATGTGGATTTTTAAAAATAGATACTAAAACTTCGTCCAAAATTTTCCCATTATCAACTATATGCCCTAAATGAATGGTATGTGTTTTTTGGTTGAGTAATGATTTATTCTTTGTAACTGATGTGAAGAATGTATCAACTAGCTCAATAGCATTTTCACCAGAGAGTCTAATTACAGAAATAGCGCCTACACCAGAAGGAGTAGCTAATGCAATAATGGTATCGTCAACGTTTGTTTGCAAAAGTTAAATTTTTGTGCAAATATACTACAGTTACTCTAGTTAAACATTAGCAATTTGTAACAAAACGAAGTATATATCGTCTTACTTATACATTAATCAATAAAAAAGATGAAAAAAAATAAAGAACTAATTGTATTAACACACCTAAGTCAACTGTTAGATTTTGTAACTGGAATTGGCGGATTAATTGTTCCGTTATTGATATGGGCAATTAAAAAGGATGAAGTGTTAGATTTAGATGAGCACGGTAAAGCTATTTTAAACTTTAGAATTACCATGTTTATTTATCTGCTGTTATGTGTTCCGTTAATTCTTTTCTTCGGACTAGGATTTTTAGGGTTCTTAGTAATTGGGGTTTTTTACGCAATTTTTCCAATACTCAATGCAATCAGAGCTAATAATGAAGAAAAACCAAATTACCCATTCAGTATTCGATTTTTTTAAGAAAAAGAAATAACTAATTATGAAAAAAGGAGGTTGTCCGTGTTCTACGTGGATAACCTCTTTTTATATGGCTTGCTTTATAAAATCTTCATATTCATAAAAGAATAATTCAAACTGTGTCATGATTTCAACAAAAAACTCATAACAATCGCGCCACGTATTTTTGTTATGAATGCTGAATTTCTTTTCATATGGAACATAAATTCTGTGAATGAATTTTCCACTTTCCAATTCATAAGCATCATCGAAAATAACTTCTGGTAAGTATTCGGTTTCTAAAATCTTTTTCAAAGAAAGTAATTGATCATACAACAGTTGATTGGCTATTTCTTCTGGATGCTCAAAATCCAAACATACCGAAGCCGTTTTTCTATCTGCTTGAAACTTGAAAGCAAAACCTTTGATTTTTGTATTGTATAACAACCATTTACGCGGAAAGGATTTTCCGAAGCTAGTCCAAAATTCTTTTCGTAAACGAGCTGATTCTTCTTTGCTAAACATTATCCGTGAACTTTAGCAATAGTACCTCTACTTTTCATCATATCAGCCTCAAAAGCTAGTAGATCGTTCCATTTTTTATCCACAATTTCTCTATCCATATATTTACGAGCATAGCCTAAAAATAAAGTATAGTGATTAGCTTCAGAAATCATTAAATCAAGATAGAATTTTGAAAGTTCAGCATCATCCATATTATCAGCAAAAACTTTAAAACGCTCACAGCTACGTGCTTCAATTAGTGCAGCAACCAATAAACGGTGTACCAAGGCTTCAGTACGGTTACCTGTATGTGGAAAGAACTTTTGCAATTTTAGGGCATAGTCATTTTTGGTAGCTTGTCCCAACACCAAACCTTTTTCAATCATGATATTATGCACCATTCTAAAATGTTCCATTTCTTCAATGGCAATATCAGCCATATCTTTTACTAGCTCAGTTTCTTCAGAATAATTAATGATGATAGAAGTAGCATTGGCAGCGGCTTTTTGTTCAGCAAAAGCATGATCGGTCAATAGCTGTTGTAATCCGTTTTTAGCAACATCTACCCATGAAGTTTCCGTTTCAAATTTAAGTCCTAACATAATTGCGTAATTGAGTTGCAAAAGTAAAAAATATTGAGGCGTTTACCATTTAATTTATCAAAATAGTTACCTTTGGTTGCCTACGAACTTTTATTGAAAAAGAACCTCACTTATTATGAAAAAAAGCTTTTCACTATTCCTTGTACTTATTGTATTTAGTGTTTTTCAAGCCTGTAAAAAAGGCAAAACAGCAGAAAGTAATATCCAACAATTTAACGAATACGTATCGGTTTTTCCTGAGAAATTAGTATCGGTGTATCCTAATATTCAGTTTTATTTAAAGAAATCGGTAACAATTTCTCCATTACCAAAAGATGTTATTAGTATAAAGCCAAAAGTAAAGGGAGAAGTAACTTTGACCGATAATACGCTTTCTTTTAAACCTGCGGAAAAATTAAAAGCGAATACCGAATACACCATCACCTTACATTTATCAAAATTATATGATGATATTGACGAGGATTTGAAGGATTTTACGGTGAAAGTAAAAACCAAAGAGTTGTTGTATAATGTTTCATTACAATCACCTTACGTGTATGATAAAAATTGGAATTATGTAGAGGGTTTTTTAAATGCCAGCGATGTGTTTGAAACCGATCAATTAAACAAAGTAGTCAAGGCAACGTATAACGGAAAAAATATACCGGTAAAATTTGCCAGTTCAAGTGAGTTAGCGTCACGAGTGAGTTTTAAAATTGATAGTTTACAACGATTTGAAGATGATAAACAGTTAGTGGTTACCTGGAACGGAAAACCAATACAATCTACTTCTAAAGGAGACAGAGCGCTCGATATTACAGGAAAGAACAACTTTAAAGTGTTGGATGTTAATGTGGTTAACGGTAACAATCAGCAAATTGAAATCAGTTTTTCTGATCCTATTCACAAATCACAAGATGTAAAAGGACTTATTCAGTTTGTCAATAGCAGTAAAAAAACATTTACCTATAAAATTAACAACAATGTGTTGACGTTGTTTCCAAGCACAGAATTTAAAAATAAAGTAGATATTGAAATTTTCAAGGGAATTAAAAATACTGAAGGGTATTCTTTAAAAGAAAATTATGCTCGTTCATTATATTTTGAAGAGTTAAAGCCTCAAGTAAGTTTTATTAAGAGTGGTGCTATTTTACCAAATTCTAAAAACTTAAAAATCAACTTTAATGCTGCTAATTTACGAGCGGTTGATGCTACTATTTATAAGATTTACAAGAACAACGTTTTACAGTTTTTACAAAACTATAATTTAAGTCAGCAGGCTAATTTGCATTATGTTGGGCGTCCGGTAGCAAAATACACTATTAACCTTTCAAATCAAGGATTACAGTTAGATAAGATAAACGCTTTTGCTTTTGATTTGGCTGATGTTATTCAGGTGGAAGAAGGTGCGATGTACCGAGTAGAACTGTCGTTCAATAAAGAATATTCTAATTATAGTTGTGATGGAGTTACTCCTAACAATCCAATAACGTTTGGCAAAAAAGAAATCAATGAAGCTTCTTTTGATAGAACCGGATATTATTATGATGACTATTACGAAGATTATAATTGGAATGAACGCGAAGACGCGTGTACATCATCTTACTACTACAACAAAAAGATTAGCACCAATATTTTAGCCACCAATTTAGGAGTGATTGTTAAAAAAGGAAGTAATAATACAACGTTTATTGCTGTTACGGACATTTTAACCACAGAACCTGTACAAGGAGCTCAAGTAAAGTTATTTAATTTACAACAGCAAGAAGTAGCCAAAGCGACTACTAATAATGAAGGTATTGCAACGTTTACAGATGTAAAGCCTTCTTTTTTTGCACAAGTTTCCAAAGATAAAAACACTACCTATGTTCGTTTAGAGGATGGAAACGCACTCTCGATGAGTAAGTTTGATGTTTCGGGTACAAAGCTTCAAAAAGGAATTAAAGGGTATATTTATGGAGAACGTGGCGTATGGCGACCGGGAGATCAGTTGTTTTTAACGTTTATATTGAATGATAAAGCAAATCCGATTCCAGAAAAGCATCCTATCAAATTCGAATTGATCAATCCGCAAGGAAAAATCATTGATCGTGCTATACAATACAAAAATACCCACAATATGTATAGCTATGCTCCAAAAACAAATGACGATGCCTTAACAGGTAATTGGAAGTTAAAAGTAAGTGTTGGAGGAGCTACTTTCAGTAAAACACTAAAAATTGAAACCATCAAACCTAATCGATTAAAAATCAAGTTAGCAACTGATAAAGAGGTGTTTACATCAAATTCACCAATCAAAGGGAATGTAGAGGT
The DNA here is from genome assembly GCF_034043975.1 of Tenacibaculum sp. IB213877. Taxonomy (NCBI): domain Bacteria; kingdom Pseudomonadati; phylum Bacteroidota; class Flavobacteriia; order Flavobacteriales; family Flavobacteriaceae; genus Tenacibaculum; species Tenacibaculum sp. IB213877. Next base: position 225,946 of record NZ_JAXCHH010000001.1, read on the forward strand.
AAAATGGTTACATGGGGCGATTGCCAAAGGATTGAAGTTAGATATCAACGGAAAATTCCGTCAAACCAACACCTCATTTAAAGGCTATGAAAAGTATCAGTTTGATGATGTTACACGCCGCTTTGGTACTGAAGAATTTAGTGTTTTACAAGGTAATTTAAATCAGGACGGAACAACGAGTTTTTCGGTGCAACCAAGGTTAGATAACAAGGCACCGGGAATGTTACAAGCCTCTTTTATTACCAAAGTATATGAAAATGGAGGTGATTTCAGTACCGATGTCTTTACTAAAAAAGTATCACCGTATCCAACGTATGTTGGGGTGCAATCTCCCATAGAAAAAGAATCTAAAAACTATTTATTTACCAATGAAAATTACACGTTTGATGTAGCTACAGTAAATGAAAATGGAAGGGGCGTTGGAACCAATAATTTAGAGGTAAATGTGTACAAAATTTCATGGCGTTGGTGGTGGAATACCGATGATGGAGGTTTGTCGAGTTATGACGGAACACGCTACCATGAACCCTATAAAAAGTTCAATATCAAAACCAATGCAAGCGGAAAAGGACAATTTGTTTTAAAAGTTGATGAAAATGATTGGGGGCGTTATTTGGTAAAAGTTACCGACAGATTAGGGAAACATACCACATCAAAAATAGTATATTTCGATTGGCCTTCATGGTACGGACGTAAAAAGTCAGACCAAGACAAGTCTAACGCTACCATGCTGATATTTACTACTGACAAAGAAAAGTATACCACAAAAGAAAAAGCGGTAGTTAAGTTCCCGTCTTCAGCCGGAGCTAGAGCTTTATTAACTATTGAAAACGGTACCGAAGTATTAGATCATTTTTGGGTAAATACTACGGATAAACAAACTGAATTCAGCTTCCCAATTTTACCAAAATACACACCTAACGTGTATGTAAATGTTTCGTTGTTACAGCCACATAGTCAAACGGTCAACGATTTACCAATAAGAATGTACGGTTCTATGCCTATTTTGGTGGAAAATACTGAAACCAAATTAGAGCCTCAAATTCAGTTAGCAGATGAATTAAAGCCAGAAAGTAAAGCTACCATTCGTGTAAATGAGAAAAACGGAAAGCCAATGACCTATACCATTGCTTTGGTGGATGAAGGGTTGTTGGATCTAACTCGATTTAAAACACCTAATGCATGGAACACCTTTTATGCACGACAATCATTAGGCGTTAAAACCTGGGATATTTTTGATGATGTTATTGGAGCTTACGGAGGAAAGATCAATCAGATTTTAAGTATTGGAGGAGATGAGGCAGAAGCAGGAAGTAAAAATAAAAAAGCCAACCGTTTCAAGCCGATGGTAACTTATTTAGGTCCTTTTAATTTAAAAATGGGCGCAACAGAGTCCCATGAAATTACAATTCCAAAGTACATCGGTTCGGTAAGAGCTATGGTAGTGGCAAGTAATGCTGAACGTGAAGCGTATGGAAGTGATGAAAAAACAGCATTTGTACGTAAACCGGTTATGGTATTAGCGTCGTTACCAAGAAAAATAACGCCACAAGAAACAGTAACACTTCCGGTTACGGTATTTGCCATGAAACCGAACATTAAAAATGTACAGGTAACAGTAAAACCGAATGAAGCATTTACGATTGAAGGAAATGCTACTCAAAATGTGTCTTTTGCACAACCCGATGAAAAAATGGCGTATTTCCAATTAAAGATCAATGATTTTAAAGGAATTGGAAAAGTGCAGGTTGATGCCAGTTCAGGAGCAGAAAAAGCATCATACGAAGTAGAAATTGATGTGTTAAACCCGAATCCGGTTACTACTGAAACATTGGATTTAGTATTAAAATCAGGTGAAAATAGTGAGATCAATTTCAAGAGTTTTGGTACCAAAGGAACTAATGCGGCTACCGTGGAGCTTTCTACCTTACCACCTATGAATTTTTCGCGTAGATTACAGTATTTGATCCGTTATCCTCATGGTTGTGTTGAACAAACTACGTCGAGTGTGTTTCCGCAGTTATATTTACCGGAATTGTTCGATTTAGCACCCGATAAAAGAGCATCCGTAGAAAGAAATATAAAAGCAGCCATTCAGCGTTTATCCGATTTTCAAATGTCTAACGGTGCGATGGCGTATTGGCAAGGAGGAAATTATGTAAGTCATTGGGGAACCTCGTATGCAGGTCATTTTATGTTAGAAGCCAGTAAAAAAGGATATGCATTGCCTATTGGTTTTACGGATAAATGGATTGCGTATCAAAAACAAGCAGCAAGAAATTGGAGAGCTAAAATGCATTATGATGATGACGATTTAACACAAGCTTACCGACTGTATACACTTACTTTAGCGAACAATGCAGATTTAGCATCAATGAACCGTTTACGAGAAACAGCAGGTATTTCCAATGAGTCAAAAATGCGTTTGGCCAGTGCGTATGCATTGATTGGTAAACGTTCTATTGCTGAAGCTATCTTGAAATCACTGTCAACTGTCGATTATACCAAAAATTACTATTCAGGGTACGGTTCAGAAACGCGAAACAAGGCGATGTCGTTAGAAACCTATACGTTGATGAATAACGAATTAGAAGCTATAAAATTAGCGAAAGAGGTAGCTACTAATTTATCGAGTGATCAGTGGATGAGTACACAAACCACGGCTTATAGTTTATTAGCAATGTCTCAATATGCATTGCAAAATGGCGGAAGTACAGGTATCAATGCTAGTATAAACCTAAACGGAATGACTAAAGATGCTACTACGAACAAATCGTTATTCAGTATGGAAACGAGTCAGGTTTTAGCAGATAATTTAGTTAAAATTAACAATAAAGGTAACGGGGTGTTGTATGCGCGTGTATTTAACAGAGGAATTTTACCAGTAGGAGAAGAAAAAATAGTTGAAAAGAACCTATCAGCAACGGTTACTTTCAAATCAAAAGATGGAAGTGTTATGAGTCCCGATAATTTGAGTCAAGGAACCAATTTTATTGCTGAGGTAACGTTGAAGAACAACACAACCAACAAGATTGAAAATGTAGCCTTAACACAATATATTCCGTCTGGTTGGGAAATTGTGAATACTCGTTTTACTGATTTTGGTAATAACACAACATCTTCACAAGTAGATTATACCGATATCAGAGATGCGAGCATTAGTAACTATTTTACATTGCATAGAAATGAGTCTAAAACGTTTAGAGTATTGTTAAATGCGTCGTATTTAGGTGATTATTATTTACCGGGTATTCAAGCCGAAGCCATGTATGATAATGATTATTTGGTACGTACCAAAGGACGATGGATTAAAGTGGTGAAGTAGGTTTTTATAAAGAATAAATCAATTTAAATTCAAATGAAAAAAATTCCCCTACAAGCACTTGTTAAAGGATCGTTATTATTTATAGTGTATTCAATATTAGCGGTTTATTTTCTGTTTTTCGTTCCGTTTAAAGTGCCTGAAAAAAGCTCTTTGCAAACGGTAACTATTCCTTCGGATAGTTTGCAGTGTATGCTTAAAAAAAGATCAGATAAAAGCTATTTATCGGCTTGGTATGAAGGTACAGAAATAAAAAGTATCGAGCTTGATAAAAAGAAGTGTCTGAATATTCTTGGTAGTAATGAGTATTTTTTAAGGATAAAACAAAAAACTGAAAACTACACTCTTATGATAAGCGAAAAAGCAGGACTTTTTAGAAAAACACATGCTTTGTATCAAGTGTCGGATGATAAAGAAGTGCTTTTACCTTATGAAGAATCTGCTGAAGTATTTCAAAATCAAAGAAACCTGTTTCGTTATTTATCGATTGGTTTCTTTGCGTTGATGTTCTTTATTTTAGGAAATACGCTGTATCAAAAAATGAAAGCAAAATAGATTTTTGAAAAAATATAGCAAATGCAAAGAGTTTCTAACTTTTTAGTCAATCATAAAATAAAGGTTGTAATTCTTTGTTTTTTGCTAACTATCTATTACTTATGCTTACCCAAACAACTTTTTAAAAATCCAACATCTACAGTCGTTACAGCCAGTAATAATGAATTGTTGGGAGCTATTATTGCTGAGGATGGTCAGTGGCGTTTCCCTGAGTTAGATTCGGTTCCTACCAAATTTGAACATTGTATTTTACAGTTTGAAGACGCTCATTTTTATTACCATTTAGGGTTTAATCCTATTTCCATAGGAAAAGCAATGGTGGAGAATATCAAAGCTAAAAAAGTGGTAAGAGGCGGGAGCACACTTACACAACAAGTTATTCGTCTGTCTCGCAAAAATCAACAACGTTCCTATTTCGAGAAGCTAAAAGAATTGGTGTTAGCTACCCGATTGGAGTTTCGATATTCAAAGAAAAAGATATTAAATCTATATGCTTCTCATGCGCCTTTTGGCGGAAATGTAGTGGGATTAGAAATGGCATCGTGGCGATATTTTGGGTTGCAACCACATCAACTTTCATGGGCAGAAAGTGCTACGTTGGCAGTGTTGCCGAATGCTCCATCGTTGATCTATCCAGGGAAGAATCAGCAAAGACTCAAACAAAAAAGAAATCGATTACTCAAAAAACTCTTTGATAAAAAAATAATAGATCAGTTAACGTATGAGTTGGCGATTGAGGAGGAATTACCTCAAAAACCTTATCCGCTGCCACAAACGGCACCCCATTTTGTACAACATTTAGGACAGAAACATAGGGGAGAGCGAATTCATTCTACTATTGATGTACATGTACAGCGTCAGGTAAATTATTTAGCAAAACGCCATTATGAGCGTCAAAAGCAAAACGAAGTTTACAATTTAGCTGTTTTAGTATTAGATGTAGAATCTCGTAAAGTTTTAGCCTATGTTGGAAATGCACCTACGGATACGTTACACCATAAACATGTAGATAATGTGATTTCAGCCAGAAGTACGGGGAGTGTGCTAAAACCACTGTTATACGCACAAATGTTACAGTCGGGAGATTTGTTACCCACACAATTGGTTGCTGATGTTCCTACGGAAATCGCTGGATATTCCCCAAAAAACTTCAATCTAACCTTTGACGGAGCAGTACCCGCAAATCAAGCATTAACACGCTCGTTGAACATTCCCGCAGTACGAATGTTACAGCGTTACGGACTGGAAAAATTTAGAAGTGATTTACAAGATTATAATATAAAAAACATCACTAAATCGGCAGATTATTATGGGTTGTCACTTATTTTAGGAGGAGCAGAAGCCAGTTTATGGGATTTGTGTAAAACCTTTGCTGGTTATGCGGGAATTGTTAATCATTTTGACAGTTCAAAGTATCAATATTACCAATATGAATTTGTAGATCCTATTTTTAAAAAGGAAGATAAAATTGATTTTGGTAAACTCCGAAAAGATTTTCAAACAATAGATGCAGGTTCAGCGTATACCACCTTACAAACACTCACAGAAGTTAACAGACCGGAAACCGACCAAGCATGGAAATATTACGATTCTTCACAAAAAATAGCATGGAAAACCGGAACTAGTTTTGGAAACAAAGATGCTTGGGCCATTGGTACAACACCGAAATATACGGTAGGAGTGTGGATAGGGAACTCAGATGGAGAGGGAAGACCTGATTTGACAGGAGTGGGATGTGCTGCTCCGTTACTATTTGATGTGTTTGATGTATTGCCAAAATCGGATTGGTTTTTAGAGCCTTATGAAGATTTGATTGAAGAGAAGATTTGCAAAAAAAGCGGTTGTTTAGCGTTGCCTATATGCGAAAGTGAAGTAAAACGCATTCCTAAAAATGGCATTCGTGGTAAATCATGTCCGTATCATCAATTGGTGCAAGTAGATAAAAATGAGCAGTTTAGAGTCAGTTCTAATTGTGAGCCTGTTTCAGCAATCAAATCCAAACCTTGGTTTGTCTTACCTCCGTTAATGGCATTGTATTACCAGCAGAACAATTCTGATTATCGACCTTTACCTAACTTCAGGAGTGATTGTAATGAGTTGTCATCTAACAAAATGGATTTTATTTTTCCGACGAAATATAAATCCACTATTTCTCTTACCAAAGATATTAGTGGTCAACAGAGTAGCATTATTTTAAAACTCACACATACCAATCAAAATGCTACTATTTTCTGGTATTTGAACGATGAATTTATCCAATCAACTCAAAATTATCACGAGTTATCGGTACAACCTAAAACAGGAATTTATAAAGTAACTGTAGTTGATGATTTTGGTAATGAAGTAATTAGGTTTTTAGAGGTGAAAAATTAAGGAATAATAAATTTGATTTTATATTAAATTCAGTATTTTTAGCTTTTTAAACAAAAAATATGGTAGAATTAGCGGGTATTATTATTTTAGGAATTTTAGCACAATGGGTAGCTTGGAGACTTAAACTGCCGGCAATTTTACCGCTGATCTTAATTGGACTTTTAGTAGGGCCTATTGCTGCTGAATTTTTTACAGAAGATGGTAGCAAACTTATAGAACCTATTTGGAATGGAGAGAAAGGACTTTTTCCAGGTGAAGGGCTATATTATTTTGTTTCACTTGCCATTAGTATCATTCTTTTTGAAGGAGGTTTAACTTTACGTAGAGGAGAAATAAAGAATGTAGGTCCTGTAATTACTAAATTAATTACTTTGGGTTCTGTTGTTACTTTTTTTGGAGCAGGTATCGTAGCGCATTATACTTTTAACTTAAACTGGGAGTTATCGTTTTTATTTTCAGCATTAATTATTGTTACTGGACCAACAGTAATAACTCCAATTTTACGAAATATTCCGCTTAAAAAAGACGTGTCTGCTGTACTTAAATGGGAAGGTATTTTAATAGATCCTATTGGAGCTTTAGTAGCGGTATTGGTATTTGAGTTTATTAGTGTTGGTGGCGGTAGTGGATTTACACAAACGGCTTTAATTGAGTTTGTTAAAATTTTACTTTTTGGTACTACTTTCGGATTTACATTTGCTCACGCTTTAATATTTATTATCAACAGAAAATGGGTGCCACATTACTTATTAAATGTAGTTTCATTATCTACAGTTTTATTGGTTTTTGTAGAGTCCGATCTTTTTGCGCATGAATCAGGCTTACTAGCAGTAGTGGTAATGGGAATGGTATTAGGTAATAGTAAGCTTAAGAACTTAAATGAAATTCTCTATTTCAAAGAATCATTAAGTGTTTTATTAATTTCTATCTTATTTATCCTCTTAGCGGCTAATATTGATATGAAAGACTTAATGTTGCTGTATGATTGGAAATCGTTAGTATTATTTGCTTCTGTAGTATTTATCATACGCCCTATATCGGTGTTTTTAAGTACACACAATTCAAACTTAAAAACCAACGAAAAAATGTTTATTAGTTGGGTTGGACCAAGAGGTATTGTAGCTGCTGGTATAGCATCTCTTTTTGGTTCTAAATTGCTTAGACAAGGCATACCAGGAGCTGAATATATTACCCCTTTAGTTTTTATGATTGTACTGGGTACGGTTTTATTAAATGCCACTACAGCACGTTTGTTTGCTCAGGTTATAGGCGTTTTCTTGAAAAGATCTAATGCTATCATGATTATAGGTGCTAATACAGTAGGAAAATTAATTGCAAATTATTTAAAAGAAAACAATAGGAGAGTAGTATTGATAGACTCTAACAATGAAGCTGTTGAAAATGCAAAAAAGGCAGGTTTTGAAGCTTTTGATGTTAATATTTATGATGATGAGCTCACCGATAATATTGAGTTGAATGATGTTGGTTATTTAATTGCAATGACAGGTAGTGACGCAGTTAATAAATACGCTCTTTCAAATTTCTCATCAATTTTTGGAGAACAAGGAGCATATAGATTAGCAAGCTCACAAGAAGTAATTACAGAGGAATATGACGAGTTAACACAGTTATTCACAGTAAAAGATGATTACATTAATTTAATGGAAACTGTAAGAGACTATCCAGAAATTCATGAAACTCCTATTACTTCAATGAATGAGTACAAAAAGAAAATAACTAAATTACACGAGGAGTTAAAATCTGTTCCTATATTGGTGAAAAATAGTGCTAACGAAATTTTCTTAATTACGGAGTTTGAAAGTCAGGTTAAAAAAATTGAGAATGGATTAATTGTATATTTAGGAAAACAATTAGATTTCTAAACCAAAGGTATTTTTTAACTTTTCAATTAGTGGATTTTTCTCTTTAAGCTTTTCGTATTTTTCTTGTGGAGTGTACACAAACTTTTTCTCTACGGTTTCACTCACCTCAATTTTAACGTTTATTCCGTAGTTGTTAAGCTTTTCACGTAAGAATTTATGTAATTTATGCTTATCCTTTTTTAGCTGATTTTTCATCAGTTTATTGGGTAAGGCTAATTTTACCAAAAAGCCATCAATCAACACAGGCTCGCCTGCAATTAAAATAGAGGCAATATTTTTTTCTCCTAATTTTTGTAAATGATAATAATATTTTTTCCAGGCTTCAGCTAATTGCTCTTGTGTAAAAGGAGTTCTAGGATGGTTATCATAGTTTTCTTCTTCAACAGCAATATTTTTCATTTCTTTTTTCTGTTGAATACTCTTTAAAGAAAATGCCGATGTTCTTCTTTTAATATTTTTGATAGATGGAACTTCAGACTCTTTAATTGGCGTTTCTACAGCAGGTTTTGTGGGAGCTGTTTTTTGAATCTTTGGTTTTACATTTTTTGTAACTGCGGGAGCTAAAGATGTGAAAAAGGTAGCTGGAATTATGTAGTTGCTAGATTTTTTTTTTGCTCCATCAAAAGTGATAGAGGCAATTTGCATCAATGTAAGTTCAACTAATAATCGTTGATTTTTACTTGCTCTATATTTCAAATCACAATCATTGGCTTTATCAATGGCAGGCAGTAAAAACTGCATAGTTGCTTTAGCGGCTTGTTCTAAATACTTTTTCTTGGTATTATCACCAACCTCAAGCAGTGCAACCGTTGCTTGGTCTTTTGCAACCAATAAATCTCTAAAATGAGAAGCTAATCCGCTTATAAAATGATGTCCTTCAAAACCTTTCGAAAGAACATCGTTAAAAGCCATTAATACTTCCGGAATTTTGTTTTCGAGTAACAAATCCGTCATGTTAAAATACACATCGTAGTCTAACACATTTAGGTTTTGCGTAACTGCTTCGCGAGTTAAGTTGTTTCCGGAGAAACTAACAACTCTATCAAAAATAGAAAGCGCATCACGCATCGCTCCATCTGCTTTTTGAGCAATAATATGCAACGCGTCATCATCCGCAGTAATATTTTCCTTTTCACAAATAGTTTTCAGATAATTTTTAGCATCTAAAACACTAATTCGTTTAAAATCGAATATTTGACAACGAGATAAAATCGTTGGAATGATTTTATGTTTTTCTGTAGTTGCTAAGATGAAAATAGCATGCGCAGGTGGTTCTTCTAAAGTCTTTAAAAAAGCATTAAAAGCTGCTTGCGATAACATGTGTACCTCATCAATGATATACACTTTGTATTTTCCTGTTTGTGGTGGTATACGAACCTGATCTGTAAGATTACGAATATCATCTACCGAGTTATTGGAAGCGGCATCTAATTCAAAAATATTAAACGCAAAATCTTCATCATCGGTAGTAGCATCTTCTTGGTTGATACGTTTCGCTAAAATACGTGCGCAAGAAGTTTTACCTACACCACGCGGACCTGTAAACAATAAAGCTTGAGCTAAGTGGTTGTTTTTTATAGCATTTTCTAACGTATTGGTTATGGCTTGTTGCCCAACCACGTCCTCAAAATTTTGAGGGCGATATTTACGTGCCGATACTATAAAATGCTCCATGTTTTACTCCTGTTTACTCAAGCAAAAGTAACAAACACCAAGGCTACATACAAACAAAGTTTTGAACTAATTTGCTAAGTTTTAAACAAAATGAAAAACTCCCTGCTTTCACATAATTGAAAACAAGGAGCTTGCAAACAAATAAACAATTACAACTTCAAAAATTATAATTTATCGTTTTCGTGTTATTTAATTAATAACAGTCTGTTTTTATTTGAGTAAAGTTTAGTGGTTTCTTCAACTTTTCTAAACTTATTTTTTCTAATACTTTTATTACATCATTCATCATAGCAACTGAACCACAAATCATAATGGTTCCTTTGTTTTTTAGTGCTGAAGCAATGATGTTTTCTTGTTTTACAAGTAAATCTTGCACATACATTTTTTCTTTTTGTTCTTGAGAATAGGCTATATATAGGCTTGTTAATTGCTTGTTTTCAGAAGCTTTTAATAGATGTTTTGAATACATTTCGGCAGAAGCTTTTGTTCTTCCTCCCCAAAACAGATGTGTTTTAACAGCAGTGTCTTTTTCATGTATCATTCCTAAGAAAGGAGCAATTCCGGTACCGTTAGCAATTAAAACCACCTCTTTTGATTTTTTTGGAAAATGAAAGGAAGTATTCGCTTGTATTGTAGCCAGCACAGTACTATTAATTTCTAATTGGTTTAGATAGCTTGAACAAATTCCGTGACTGTATTTTTTTATACTTAACAGAATACAATTATCTATTTTTCCAATAGAATAGAGGCGAGGTAGGTTATCTTCTTTGGGTGTTATTGCTAATAAATCTCCCGATAAAAATTTAGTTTGTTTGTGAGGTTTTAATTTGATTAAAAAAGAATCATCAGTATTTAGTTGTGTTTTTTCTACAACGGTAAAAAGTTGCTGTTTTGTTTGTTTTTGTAGTTTTTGTTTGAGTTCTAGTTCAATACCGTTTTTCTTTCCCCAAAGTATTCCCCATTGTTTAAAATCGGTGAATGATTGATTGTTGATTTTATAAATAGGAAGAGCGCGCTTAAAACTAAAAAGTTTATGTAAGGCTAAATCAACATCGGTGGCAAATTTGCAATAATTAGTGTAGGCTAAAGATCCAAATCCAATTACAGAGTACTCAATTGAGTTGGATTGTTGAGTGTTTTTTAGTGTGGTTAAAAAATTATTAGCGTTTGCTGGGGCAGTACCATCACCATAGGTAGATGTAAGTACAACTAAATGTTTTGCATTACCATAGTTAGAATAATTGTTCAAACTATCAATAAAAACTGTTTTTTTAGCTTTTAGTAAGGCATTAAACAAAGAATTTGCAAAACTAAAAGTGCTACCTGTTTCTGAGCCAACAAGTAAAATATATTCCGCAGCATTCTTATTGTATTTGTTTTTAAGTAAGCTGTTTTTTTGTCTTCTGTTGATTGTGATAGCAAAACCAGAATAGACAAAAAACAATATGCTAAATGACGAAAACATTAAAATTACCGACCATAGAATAGTTCCTTTACCAGTATGTAAAATCAAGCTATAATGGGTTAATATTTGAGTCCAAGAAAAGTTTTGACTACTGATAATATCTCCAGTATACTGATGAATATACATTTCTTTGTTTTTCAATTTTAAAAAGAAGAAATCTTCTTCATCATCAGAAAAAGGAAACTCTAAACTGGTTAGTTCATTAAGCTTTGTGTTTTTGAATATACTGAAATCAGCAATAGAAATGTTTTTGTTAGTTTTAGTTTCAGGAAGATTGAAATTATGAGAAATTTTATTCTCTGGAAGTAAAGAAAACTTTCCAAGCGATAAAAATACGCCCGTTAGTGTTATAATAACAATGGGTATAAGTGTATATCTACCCAAAAGAACATGGTAATACTGATTGATGTCTTCTTTAATTACCTTTGTAAAAAACTTGGTAATTCCTCCTTGTCTTTTAATCACTAAAATACTACCTGTCACAGCTATTAAAAAGAGGAGGAAAGAGAAAAATCCGACTAAAAAACGTCCGGTAGATTTTAAAAATAGAGAACGATGAAAATTGGTAGTCCAACTAAAAATAGGATTTCTATCCTCTAAAGAAGCTATTTTTTTACCTGTTGTTGGGTTTATATAAAAGGTGTCACTTTTTCCTTCTTTGGTAAAAACTGAAGCTTCAATAAAGTTATGATCATCAACTTTTAAGGTAATTACTTCATCATATTCATTTTTTAAAGAAGAAATAGTTGTTGCCAATGTAATATTAGCAGAATTGTGAATAGCGTAGGGTTTTAGCTGATTTGAAATAGGTTCAAATGCTAAAATAATTCCGGTTATAGAAGCTATAATAATAAAAAGGGAAGAAGATATAGCCATGGTTAGGTGGCTATACCTCCAAATAGATAGTGTAGTTTTCATACTATTGTGGCATCAAACGTATATAACGGATAAAGCCTTTCCCTTCAATTTTACTTTTTACACTTTCTGATGTCAATTCAAATTCCACATCATTTTCATAATATTCTTGATCTTCAACAGCAGTTTCAAAACGGATTTTGTAACCAGCGTCAATTTTATCATCTTCAATTTCAATAAGGCTGATTGCTCTATTACCACCGCTAATGGTTTCACCGGTTATAGCATCAATATCTGAACGTACTTTTCCATGAAAGTTCCACCACTCGGTAATATCATGATACCATTCTTCATCATCTCCTTGTACATATAATGTTTTTTCATATTCTCCTTGCGGATTTAATAAAGAAATAACCACATAAGCGCCTTCACCGGTATAGTTTTTCATTTGGATCATGCACTTATATTTTTTACTAGTTGACGTAGTAAAAGCCATTATGCTAAATGCTACTATTAGTATAGAAATAATTTTTTTCATCTTTTTGTCATTCCTGTGAAAACAGGTATCTTATTTATATTGGTTTTTTGTGTCATTCCCGCGAAGGCGGGAATGACACTTTTACTATTTTAAATAACTAATATCTGAATTTTTTAATGCTTCGTTTTCTTTTGCCAGATCAAAAAGAGTTTCGCCAAAATCTGTTTTGATATCTTTTTTGGCTCCCTCGGCAATCAAATACTTTATTAATTGATGATCTTTAGCGGTCATAACTGCTTTTTGTAAAGCTGTTAATCCCTCTGAATTTTTAGCATTCACATCAAATTTATACTTTTTAATGAAATCCATCATCGGTAAGCTGTTTTTTTCAACGGCTAAATGATATAAGGTTGATCCGTCTTTTTGTGCATTGCTAACCTTTAATCCTTTTGTTGTTAAAGCGTTTAACTTTTGTTGAAAAGCTTCTTTATCTTTCGGATTAAAAGTGTTGAATAAATGATAACTCAAGTCATTTCCTTTTGCATCAACAAGAGAAACATCAGCCTTATTTTGAAGTAAGAAACCAACAATTTCAGGTTTGTTTCTTAACGATTTAGTAAGTGCCGAATGTCCACTTTTATTGGTATGGTTAATGTTTTTTGTTTTTGAAGCTAATAGTTTTATCACTTCTAAAGAATTTCGGGAAACTGCGTTCAATAAAGCAGTATTTCCTTCTTTATCTGCTTGATTCACATCTACACCTTTACTAATGAAATATTCAAAAGAAGCAATGTCTTTATTAGAATAGGCTAGGTTATGTAAAGGAGTTATCCCTTCTTTATTGGTAATATTTGGGTTAATTCCTACACTTTCTAGATATTTAAAGAACGCTAACGAGTTATAACCACGTCTAGAACCTCTTGTGGCAAATAACATAGCATTTCCGCCATTTTTATTTAGGCTTTTGTACGGAATTCCTTTTTTAATAAGCAATTCCAACATTGTTTTATTTCCTTTTTGAGCGGTATAGTTAAAAGCTCCATTACCATCATTATCAGTAGAAAATAAATCTAAACCTTTAGCCGTAAAATAGTCTACCATAGCAAAATCTGATAGATTAGGAACAATTAGTAATAAAGCATTAGCACCTTTTGGAGTTTTATCTTTTGAAACATCTGCTCCGTTTTCAATTAGTAGATCATACAATTTTGGGTTTTCAATACCAGCAACAGCGGTAAAATTTAAGATTGTATACCCTTTATCATCAATAACATCTGTTTTTGCTCCGTTTGCTAATAAATACTTTACAATAGGCATGTTATTTTTGTAGGCTGCCCAAAAAATATAGGTTCTTCCGTCGTGCGTTAACTTATTAACATCATTTCCTTTTTTGGTGAGTAAATGTTTAATAACATGTTCATCTGCATTTTCTAAAAGGGCATATACCACAGCGTCAAAGCCAAATCTGTTGAGAGCAGTAGCACTGTTTCCTTCGGAAATTTTTTGTTCAACTTGCTCAATTGTTGGATTGTTCTTCCAAAAGGCTCTATCTAAAAAAATGTTTTTAGTTTGCGCGTTTAGCAATAAAGAAAAAGCTAAGAAGCAAGTAAGAAGAATTGATTTCATTATATCTTTCATGAGTTACTTCTTTACAAAAGATTCAATCACTTCATTGATTTCTTCTGCATTGTCAATTTCATCAGAAAATAAATGCTTGAATAAAACCTTGTTGTCCACTTTTTTAGCAAGAGTTAGATTTGTTTTTTTATTAAAAACTTCATCCCATTTGTTTCTTACTAACTGCCATTTGCCAGCATTTTTAACCCACCAATCTTGAGCTGCTTGACATTTAGAATCGTCAACCTTAACATAAGTGTTATATCCTTTTTCGTGCGCTAACACAAAGTCTTCTTCACCAGCTTTTCTGACAATTTTTTTATTGTCTTGGTCGTGTAACCAACCGTAGCTTGTAATTTCATGACGATTTCCTCTTTCGGTTACGTTGTAATCACTTCTTTTAGTGTACTCTCTTCGTGGTAATGGAGCATCGGTAGTGTTTTCCCAGTAGCTTTTTCCATCAACATGCACCCAAGTTCCAGAACCTTCATAACGCGGACTGTCATCTACCTGAAATACTTTTTGAGTCCATTGTTTTTTAACTTCAGATTTTGGTTTGTTCACGTAAATCCAGTTGTTATCTCCATTGAACATATAAAAATCTTGATTTTCATAGATCCAGTCTTGACGCCAGTGCTTTACAATGTGTGGTTTTGCAGGATTCCCTACTTGTAATAAGTGCTGAATAGATATTTTGTCTTTACCATCTTCAACCAATTGTGCCCATTCTAAACCTTTAGCCACTTTGGTTTCTGATGCTTTGTATAAAGAATCTTTACTGTAGTTAAATGTTTCTGCAAAGTTGAAAGTTACTTCGTAACAACCACACATATTTTTAATGGCAGTTTTGTCTTTTGCCTTTTTACTTTGCGAATTTACTGATATAGAAGATAGTAAAATTAAGCTTGCTATTAGTAGTGTTCTCATTGTTTTTGTATTGATTTTAATTTTAAGCAAAAATATAAAATTTATTTAGATTGATTAAAAATAACTTATATATTTGCATCAAAATTATTAAGAATGTTTCTAAATAAGAAAATTATTTTTCTGTTTTTATTAATCTCAATTCACTGTTTTTCTCAAGATATAAAAGAGGAAAAAGACAGTATTCCCAATAATAAATTAGATGAAGTGGTGGTTACTGGTCAGTATAATCCACAATCCATAAAAAAATCTGTTCATAATGTAATTGTTATTAAAAGAGAGCAAATTGAAAATCAAGCAGCTAATAATTTAGCTGATTTACTAAACTATAATTTAAACCTTACTGTAATACCAAGTTCACAATCTGGAAAATCAACAATTTCTTTCTTTGGATTGGATGCTCAATACTTTAATATTTTAATAGATAACATTCCGTTAGTAAGTGACAATGGTTTGGGAAATAATATTGACTTAACTCAAATTAATCTTGATGACGTAGAGCGTATTGAAATTGTTGAAGGAGCCATGGGGGTGGAGTATGGTGCCAATGCGGTATCTGGGGTAATAAACATTATTACTAAAAAAACAACAAAAGATGAATGGAGTATTAAAGCTTCGTTACAAGAAGAAACGGTGAGTGATGAATACGCTTTTTTTGATGAAGGAAGACATATTCAAAGTATTAATATAGCACATAACTTTTCTAGTAATTGGTTTGGTAGAATTGGATTTAACAGAAATCAATTTGCTGGTTTCTATGACAATAGAAAAGGTAGAGATTATTATGAAAACGATGGTTTAAGAGGGTATAGTTGGTTACCTAAAAATCAATTAACGACAAATGGATTATTACATTATAGGAAAAAGAATTTTACACTAAATTATAAGTTTGATTATTTTAATGAAGATGTGAATTATTATGATGCTAGTGTAAGAGCAAATATTGATACAGAATCTCAAACCAGTAACCCATCTGCTACAGATAGAATATTTACAACAAATAGGTTTATAAATAACCTTAATATTAACGGAAACTTCACTTCAGGTGCAAACTATAATGTTTCATTGTCTTATCAAACACAAAAACGGTATTTAAATGAGTTCAATTATTACATTTTAAGTGGTCAAAAGTCTAATGAAACAGATGAAATTTATCAATCAAGCAAAGTTTTCTTTTCAAAAGGGGCAGTAAGTAATTTAACTAAAAGCGATACTTATAATTTTCAACTGGGATATGAGACACGTTATATAAGTGGTTTTGATACACAAGCTTCAGGAAGTATAACACAACAAGATAAGGAAAGAAACCAAGGGAACTATGCTTTATTTGGTTCATCAGAAATAAATTTTTCTGATAGGTTTATGGTACGTCCAGGAGTGAGATATGAATACAATTCATTATTCTATTCAAAGTTTTTAGGTTCTTTTAGTGCCAGATATTTAATGAAAAAAGGTTTTGAGCTTAGAGGTAATATTGGAACCTCATATAGAACTCCGAATTTTGAGGAACTTTATTACTATTTTGTAGACTCTAACCACGATGTAAGAGGAAATGAAAACTTAGATCCAGAAAATGGTTTTACAGCGTTTGTTAATTTAAAAAAGAGAAGCTGGTTTAACAATACTTCGTTATTAAACTCTTTTAAAATAAGTTATATAGATGTTAATGATAAAATAGATTTAGCTATTGTTAACACTACACCATTACAATATCAATATATAAATATAGATGCTTATAAATTATGGGGTATTACTTCAGAAAATAGCATTAAAAAAGATAATTGGACTTTCAATTTAGGAGCTACGCTTCAGGGTATTTCAAGAATTGTAAATAATGAAGTAAATGCCGAAAACGATTTTCTGTATTCATACCAAATCAATACAAGTACCACGTATAATGTCAAAAACTGGAATACAGCAATAACACTATTACTAAAACATAACGGAAAACAACAAAACTATATTGCTTCTGGGACAGATGAAGATGGTAATTCACTATTTCAAAAATCAACTACATCTCCATACAATTGGTTAGATGTATCATTAAAAAAGTCTTTTTTAAGTAACAAGCTACAAGCTACTGTAGGAGCAAGGAATCTGTTTGATGTTACCAATGTAAATATTAGTAATGCAGGTAATGGTGCTCATGGAGCTAACTCAAATACCCTTTTATTAGGATACGGACGATCTTATTATTTAAAACTATTATATAATCTCAATTTTTAAAAATTAATAATCATGAAAAACAAGTTTTTAACATTTATTTTATTGGCTACAGTATTTTCTTTTGTAAGCTGTGGTGATGATAATAATTTACCTTCAGAACCTATTAAAGTTGTTATTGAAGGAGCAACGGTTGCACCTGAAGTAGGTGGACCAAATGAACCAAATCAAGTATATGTAGATTTAAGTACAAATACTTCAACAGTAGTAAGAAGAGATTCTTGGGACTTAGGTTTTTACTCAGGTAACGAATTTAGAGTAGTAATTAACGGTTCAATCGCTATGGCTACTGGTGAATTAACGGCTACAGATATTGATGCGGTTAGCTCTTCAGACCAAGAAGTACAAGATTTACAGCCTTTAGTAAGTATTGGAGTACCAGGATCTAATTCTTATGTAGATTCTCCTAATGGAAGTGTAGCTGAAACTGCTATTAAAGAGGTTTCAGATATTGATTCTGAAAACCACGTTTACATAGTAAATTTAGGATATAAAGTTGGTATCGAAACCCCTACTACAGGTAGCACTATTATAAATGGAGAGGCAAGAGGTTGGAAAAAAATTAAAATTTTAAAAGATGGTGGTAACTATGTGTTGCAGTATGCCGATTTAGATGCAACCACTCATGAAGAATTTGTTATTACTAAAAATGAAGATTACCATTTTACTTTCTTTAGCTTTAATACGGGAGTACAAGTTAATGTACAGCCAGAAAAGACTGAATGGGATTTAAACTTTACAGTGTCAAATAAAATATTAGATTTTGGAGGAGGCACTTTAGGAGCTTATTCTTTTTCAGATTTTGTAATAAACAATACACTATCTAATGTAGGAGTTTATTTGATTGACACTGAGGTTGAAGACTTAACTTATGAAAGCTTTACTTTAGATAATGTAGTTGATACTAATTTTGTATATAACGATCAGACTATAATTGGTAGCAGCTGGAGAGATGTTTTTTCAGGTCAGGTTAATTCAAATGTATTCTATATAATTACAGATACTGATGGTAACTTATACAAATTACAGTTTTTAGCATTAACAAATGAAAATGGAGAACGTGGTTATCCTCAATTTGTGTATAGCTTATTAAAATAGTAACTATTAATAATTACATAATGATTAAGAAATATTACTTTTTATATGCTATCCTTTTTTTAATTTTAGTTACACCTCAAAAAGGTCTAGCTTCAGATTGCATTATTAATGAATTAAAAAAAGATGTAGTTGCTCCAATCACTAATAATACAATTTATTTTGATGGAATTAACACATTTATTGGAAGTACACCTTCTGGAGGAAATGGAACTTACAATTATTCTTGGCAAATATGGATATCTGACGCAGGAACTGGAGAAGGAGAATATACTCCTGGAGGTAGTAACAAAGACTTATTTATAAGTAACCTTGGAACATTAGAAAACCCATATGGTATTTATTTTAGAAGAAGAGTTACTTCTGGAAATCAAATATCCTATTCAAATTGGGTAGAGCCAATAGTTTTAGAACTAATAAATAACACTATTGTATTTAATGGAGTTGACACTTTTATAGGAAGTACTCCTTTAGGAGGAAACGGGAGTTATGCTTATCAATGGGAAGCTTTTGTAGCATCCATTGGAGAAGAACCAAGTCTTTATTATAATGCTGAGAATATTAATTTGGTTTTAAATTCTGCACAAGTACAGTCAGCAAATGAAATAGGGATATATTTTAGGCGTAAAGTAACTTCAGGTGATCAAGTTTCATATTCTAACTGGGCGGGACCTGGATATGATTCAGATGGTGATGGTGTTGACTTTTTAATTGATAATTGTCCTTATCAATCTAATCCAAACCAAATAGATTCAGATAATGATGGTATTGGAGATGGATGTGATAATTGTCCAAATTTTTCTAACTCGAATCAAGCTGATAGTGATAACGATGGAATAGGTAATTTATGTGATAATCAAGATAATAGAGACAGCGATGGAGATGGAGTAGATAATTATGAAGATAATTGTCCAGCTAATTCAAATTCAAGTCAATCTGATGTAGATAATGATGGAATAGGAGATGCTTGTGACACTCAAGATAATCGAGATAGCGATAATGATGGAATTCAAAACTATCAGGATAACTGCCCAAACCAAGCGGGTTCATCTTCAAATAATGGATGCCCTATTCAACAAGGAAAACCTGATTTAACTTTTGGAAGTACAGATATAGAGGATAATGAGTACCAGAAATTCGATAATATAAATTTTGAAGCGGAAATTAAAAACATTGGAACAGCTTTTTATCAAGGAAATCAACAAAATGGAACCTTAGATATATATTTAAGTAGATCATCAACTTTTAACGTTAATAATTCTTTATTTGTAGGGACATTTTATATAACTTATGATTTAGATCATCAAAATTCTAATTCTACTCAAAACATATTTGGTAGTTTTACAATAAATAATGAAGATAACGGTTCTGGTGCTTTCACCTCGTCAGGGATTCATTATCTACATTTTTCTATAGATACTTATGATTATTTAGATGAATTAACCAGAGATAACAATGTTGTTACAAAACAATTCCAGTATCATCATCCTAATGGAAGACCTGGCTCTATAAAAATATTTAATTTACAAGGAACAAAGATCCGAGAAACAACTGTGAATAGTAAAGAACAAAAGCAAGAAATTATTAATAATCTTCCTGAAGGACTTTACATAATTAATACTAATAACGGAGAAAGTAAAAAGGTTTACAAAAAAGAATAATTATTATAAAACCCAACTGCGGGAGATAAAGACCTTCAATAAGCAATTATTGAATTTTGTTAGTTTTTGTAAAAAGAAGCTGTTTGAAGAAATTCAAATGGCTTTTTTGTTGGTTTTTGTATTTTTAATCGACCAAAGTTCAAAATGATTACAGATGAAACAAATTTTGGTAATAACATTAGTACTATTTACAACTATGATGAATGCACAAAACGATAAAAAAGTTGCTTATTTTGCCAGCGGATGCTTTTGGTGTGTAGAGGCTATTTATGAAAATATTAAAGGAGTAGAGGAGGCAGTTTCCGGTTACGCAGGCGGACATACAAAAAATCCGACCTATCAAGAAATTGGTACAGGCAGAACAGGACATGCTGAAACTGTGGCAGTATATTACGATTCCAAAAAAGTAAGTTTTCAAGAATTGGTAGATGCCTTTTTTGCATCACACGATCCAACTACGGTCAATGGACAATATCCTGATTTTGGTACACAATATCGCTCTATAGCATTCTATCAAACTGATGAAGAGAAAGAAATTATCAAAAAGACGATAGATAAGCTAAACAAAGAAGAGTACAACGGTAAAATTGTAACGGAAGTAAAGAAATTTGATCTGTTTTATAAAGCCGAAGAGTATCATCAAAACTTTGAAGAACGCAACCCTAACAACCCGTATGTGCGAAGTGTTTCTGTGCCTAGGTTAGAGCGCTTTAAACGCAGTTGCCCATTGTTGTTGAAGAAAAAATAGGAACTTTCTATAGAGTAGGGAATGAGTATCGAAAATAGGTTTTTAAATGAAGATGTATTTTCGGTACTTTTTTATTCTTTTGAAGTATGATTTACCTCTTCCATTCGTAGCTCTCTCCATTTAGAGTTACTGTTATGTAACAGGTCTTGATATTCTTTATAAATATCGTTTAAAACATTATCATCCGTACGTTTATCCGTATCTAATAATTTTAATTTTAACTGAATAGATTTTAAGTAATCTCTGGTTTCACCATAATTCACCCATAATTGTTTGTGGTTGTAAAATCCGTCCCAGGCTGCTAACACCGTGGTCAAACCACTAAAAAATAAGGTAAGTATTTTAGCTCCAAAGCGTAAATGTTCCGGTATATCATTACCAATAGCCACTAAAAAAGTAATAAGTACAGAAGAGATAGAAATACAGATATAGATGTAAAAAGATTTACGTTTGTTTTCCTTACTCCACCTAGTGGTTTTTTTAATCATTTCAGAAATTTCTTGTTCTAAAACCTCGTACTTAGATGTAGTTGAGCTCATAAAAGGGTTAGTTTAGTTAGCATGTAAAAACTGCTAATATAACAAAGATTTTGAGTTGTTTTAGTGGTCTAATATTTCAGAATTTTTAATTTTTTCACTCAAATTAGGGTGTACTTTATCTAACACCTCAATAAAAGTAGAATCAAACCATTTACCTACAAACGGACTCAAATAGATTTCGTCTATCAATTCGCTTAAATCAACTTTTACGCCTCTACCGGTAAATAGATCATACGGAGTTTTTATACCACCCTCTGCCAAAGGTTCATGAAAAATAAATAAACGGAGTTCTTTTTCATAATCGTAAAACTTGTTTTTGGTGGTAATGACGTTGAACCTGTTTTCGGGTTCTTCTTTAATAAAATCGGTGTATTTTACTTTAGATAGGTAAATGTTCTCTTTAAAAGGATCGTTTCCTTTTTTAATAGCGCGAGTAAGTTTTGCCACCGTGGTTCTAATAGCAACGCCTGCTTTGGCACCGCCTAAATAGATCTTCCATAAGGCATAGGATTCATTTTGGCTCATCGTCCAACAATTGAGTAGGGTCAGTTCTTTTAACGTATGAATTCTATGTAAGCGTGCTTGCCTTTCTTGTTCAGCTTCTTCACGCGATAGCCCATTATTTTTAATAGCTTTTAACAAATACTCTTGGTTGCGTTTGGGAATAAGTCCTTCGTACTTGTCGGACATTTTTGCAGCGTTAGAAAAAAACAACTCTTGAGAGGTAAGCAGATCTAAAAACTTATCTAAGCCTACATACCGCCAAATTACGGTATTACCATGAGGAACATCTAAATTGGGGTTTTTAACTATCATTTTGGGCTAGGGGAAAAGATAATAATGGTGTGAAGTTAAGATTTTCTAGCTTTAGTTTTTTCTGTGGACTTTTTTATTCATTTTTATCAATCAATTCATAATCTTCAAGCTCTTGATGAATACTACTAAGTTCAGTATTTAATTGACCCATATATTCAGTACAAATATGAAAATAGAGGTCTTCTTTTTCATCTTCCAACTCAAATTTAAACACACCTTTCTTTAAAGATGCAATTAAGTTATTAAATACACTTTTTACCGCATTTGGTTTGTCTTCAGTTAATTCAATTTCCAATTGTTCGTTGTTAATATGTAGAACAAGTGAAGTCTTCTCGTCTTTTCTATCTATTGTAGCTCTATGTGTTTCCATATATTTTTCCTCTTTCCCCAAAGGCATCTCTTCCGCCTTCAAGTGTTTTCATACTTATTTCTTTCCAGTCCAAATCTTCTTTTGTGTCTATTTTACATTTTAAATTATTAGAAAACGGATTTCCTAAATATGTATAATATCCGCTGGCGTCATGTTCTCTATAAATAGAATTGTATGGAAGAGTTCTGACAGCAATATTAGCATCATGTGTTACTATAATTATTTTTTTACCACTTAATGCATGTTGTTTGAGAATAGGAACGATGACATTACTTATATAATCATTACCCAAGCTTTTCTCAGGCTCATCTATTAGATAAATCTCTTTATCTTCCATTAATTCATTATGAAGTAATACCATAGATGATTCCCCTGTTGATGGTGTGTACTGGTCATCATCAATTGTGAAATGTCGGTAAAATAAAAGCAAATCACTTATACTAGTTATTGTATCAGAATTGTCTATTTGTTTAAACTCATTTATTTTTTCGAAAAGTGAATTGGTGTATACATAATTGGTAAGAGTTCTTAATTTGTCTGCTATAAACCTTTGCGGATTTTTATTAACTCTTTTAATAGGTTGATAACTCGTGTCTATTATTGAACCGTTTTGAATTTTAATATTAGTTTGACAGTACAAATCACCTTTCTCTCCTAAATCACCAACGTATTCAATCATTGGTTGAATTTGACTAGAAATGCATTGATTTATTTTGATTAAGTCCTTTTCAATTTTGATGCGATTACTAGCATAATCTTTAAAACCTGTTGATATTGGTTTTTGTGGTTGTCCTGTTTTTCTTGCAATTTCTTCTACAAATACAGTAATTATTTGATTAAAAAGAGAGATACTTTTTAAGTCAGTGAATTTTTCGAGAGATTCAGATTTTAGTTTAGAACTGATTCTTGTTAGAATATCATTTAACTTACTAATAAGTTCCTCTCCAATGATGTCAGTTAGAGTTCGTTCAAATTCTATAAAATTTAAAAACTGTTCGAATTTATTATATAATCTTCTGATTTCTTCGAAATCTCTTTCAGGTGAAGAAGAATCTTCCTGTGTGTAGTTTTTTAATTTTAGATTTCTTGAAATTCGATTAGTTTCATCCACTGAATAGTATCTAAGGTACGAACTAAGACTTGTGACATTTTTTTCTGTTACACTTCTCAATCTTCTTAGTTCATTGTAGCAATTATCTATTCCAAAAGTTGTTGATTCTGAATCATACTCTCTACCTTTCAAGTCATAAACTTCTTCGAGTTTTTGTGAGTTGGATTCATAGACGTTATTTTCAAATCCAATATCATTATAGTGTTTGGAAATTGACTTAAGAATCTCAGTTTTTCCAGTACCTTTTGAGCCAAAAAGTACATTAATGTCATTGTAAATGTCTAACTCAATCAATTCAGCAATTCCGAATACATTTAATTGAAGAGACTCAGGTGTTTTCTTTTCGAGAATTGTATTGATTGTAGCATTGTCCTTTTCAAGTAGTAAACAGAATTGTTCAAAAGATTCTACAGGCAAGCGAAGGTCAGGTAATAATTTTGAAATTTCTTGATAGTTATCCCAATTCTGGATATCAGAACCATATATTGAGTTATGACCGTGACTAATAAAAATTCCGGCTGAAATTGCATTTGAAGCCTCCTTAAGAACTTTTGTTTTATTTTTTACTAAGCTAACTAATTTCTCAATTCCTTCATCAAGTAGATTAGGTGTTTTGCCAAAATAATGTGCGATATAAATAGGTTCAAAATCATCAAACGAGCTTACTGTATCTTCGATAGAAATATTGAAGTTGTCAGGTGTCTTGTCAGTAAGTAATTCATTTACTTTGTTATTAAAACCAGTTACATATTTTGGGTTTGGAATAACAATTAAATGTGCTCTACGATTATTTTCCATAATGTCTAACTCAATACCAGGCCATATTTGACAAGTATCTTGAACTTTAGTTTTTATTTTATCATATTGTGCAAGGTCAAAATGGTTGTGATTTGTTATTGCTAAAATTTTGACATCCGTTAGCCTAATTATCTCGTCAAACTTTTCGGGACTAATATTTCTGTTATCAGAATCACCTTGTTTGCATTTTTTTGTATGTGTATGGATGTCAATTTTCATTTTTAGATTTTTGATATTTTACCTAATATTATGTGCTGCTTACTATTTCTAATTTTCAGATAGTACTTTAAATAAATAATTGTACGTTGATAAATAGACTGTTTCTGATGCTTCCCAAGATTCGAGGGCAGAATCATAATCCTTTATAAGTTGGGTCAATTGTGTTTTTCCTTCATTAGTTACAGATAGGCTAAGTAGGTGCTGTGCTTTAGCCCTCATTTGTCTTATAATTACGGTTAAATCTCTTCTTAAAGATATTAAAGTGTAAAATTCAGTTACATTTTCGAGAGATGGAATCCAATCGTTATTATGTTGATGAGGTTTAACATCTTCGTAAAGTATCTTTGTTTTGTTTCCAAATGTTGATGCAACTTTATAAAATGAGTTTATTTCATCTGTAAATGCAACATTTCTTGAAATATTTTCTATTAATTTTTGATTGTTTTTTTTCTTAAATAAAGTTGTTATCAAAGTTGTGAAAGAAAGTGAAATTCCTGAAGTCATAATTCCAGCCTTTTCATCGTCAGAAGCTATTACGGCACCTGCTATTCCACCAACAATTCCTGCATATTTTCCAATTTCTTGCCATGTGTTATTCGCTTTTTTAGCAGTTTCAACATCAAAAAGTAAAATTGATTTTGCCGTATTAGAAATAGCTAAGATTTGTTGTCCTAAATCATACCAGGTTAATGAAATAGTTTTAAACTTAATAGAATTATCTCTTGTTAAATCTTTTCTAATTTCTATTGATTCATTTTTCAGTTCATCTAGTTTTTGAGAAATCTGAGTTTCTACTGTTCCAGATATTGAATTGGTTGTGTTTTTAATTTGTAATGAAATATTAGTAAATTCATTTTGGAGCTGTGTGTATAAATCTTCTCTTTCTTGTAATTTTTTTTGAATCTTATTAATATTATCTTGTATAATTGTTGTGTTAGTATTTTGTTTACTTTTTTCTTTAACAAGTTTTCCTAACTCTACGTATAAGCTGTCAAGTCTGTTTTCAGCAATTTTACTTTTAATAGTGTTTAATTGATTTTCAAGGATTAAAAGCTTTTGACTAGTTTCATTTTCAGAAAGTTCGGTTTGTGAAAAAAGATTATTTAAAGAAGTACAAATAATGATGAATAGAAATATTTTTCTCATAATAGTTAGTTTTTAATACAACTATTCTTCAATATTATTTATACAAATAGAAAATTTAAAAGGAAAATTATTAATAATAAAAAGAAGTATAGATGTTTTTCAGTTAGTTACCTCAAATTTAAAAAGAAATCCTCAACGAAATATTGTGGTTTTCCGCAATTAACTATGTGATTTTCCGTAAATTAAAAGGGTGTTTTCACCCTAAATGCTATTTTCTTTTGAGAAACCGGATGTGTAAAACAGATGTATTCTGCATGTAAATGCAAACGATTGGCACGTGTACCATACAAATCATCACCCACAATAGGTGTATTTAATCCTAACGGATGCGCAGCATGCATTCGTAGTTGATGGGTGCGCCCCGTAATAGGATAAAAATATACACGAGTTTGGTTGTTTTTAACTTCCATAATTTCAAATTCAGTTACCGAAGGTTTACCGTTTTTAAAACATACCATTTGCTGTGGACGGTTATGAAAATCGACTTTTAAAGGCAGATTTATAGTTCCTTTGGGTTGTGAAATAACACCGTCTAACACCGCTACATATCGCTTTTTTACGGTTCGGTTTATAAACTGCTCTTGCAATGCTTTGTGTATATCTTTGTTTTTAGCAATGAGTAAAATACCGGAGGTAGACATGTCAATTCTATGCACTACCAAAGGTCCGCTAGCGTTTGGGTACATTTTTTTGATACGGCTGTATACAGAGTCCTCAATTTCGTTACCCGATACGGTTAAAAATTCCGCAGGTTTGTTTATAATCAGTAAATGCTCGTCTTCAAATACAGTTTCCAGTTCTTTAGGTGCTGTGAGTTCTGCAATCAACGGATTTTCTTCAACGTTTAAACCTTGTAACATGTGGGTTAAAATAGGTTTACATTTACCTACACAAGCAGGGTAGAAGTAGCGGTGTTTACGTACCGAAGTGGTTAAAGGTTTTCCCCACCAAAACTCTGCCATAGCAATAGGAGTGAGGTGGTGTGTAAAAGCGTACTGCAATAATTTGGGCGCGCAACAATCACCCGCACCGGCAGGAATATTTTGATTGGAGTTGCTAAAAATATCTAGTAAATTTTTAGTGTTACCGTTGGCATTTACAAACTGATAGTTTTTAAATATTTGTTGCTGTACGTTGGAAGAAACTTGTTTGCGAAGCGTTTTTAGTTCCTCAATCTTCAATTGAAATTGCTCAAAGGGTTGTTGCAACGGGCGGATTTTATCGTTTAAATACACTTCATATTCACGTAAAAAGAATTCCTCATTTACATTGAGTTGGTTGATCTTTTCTTGGTGTATAGCCAAACCAGCCTCTGACAGGGTAGATTTGAGTTGTTTGTATTCTTTTCGTCTGAGTTTACGTTTGTGTTGAATACTGTCTTGTTCGGTTTGTAAGATGTTTTGGTGCTTTTGTTGTTGGGTTTCAAAAGCCTGTTTTGAAGCTATGTATTGTTTGTTAGAAAGAATTTCTTCAATTTGAGCATTGATTTGATTGAGTTGCTGCTCTGTTTGAAGGTAAAATCCGTTTTCAGCTAATATATCAGCTACTGGTGGTACAAAATGTACATGTTGCGTACTGTTAGCTAATTTACCGGAAAAAGCCGCTAAATAGCCTAATTTGCCTTCAGAATTTTGAACTACTAAAACTCCGAACATTTTACCCAAGGCTTCTTGATTTTCTGGGTTTTGAAGTCCGAAATCATGCTTAAAATCCGTTTGATGTGCTAAATAGTGTTGCAGTTCCTCCGCAGCTATTGTTGCTAACGGATGAGGAGAATAATTATACGGATAATTGAATTTTTCAGGAAGTGGAATTCCATTAACATCCGAAGAAAATTCAATAAGTTTTTTCATGTATACACCTTAAACGGGACAAAATTACAGGTTTTAATTGGTTTTTTATGTTGGTTCTTTTACTTTTAGATTCCTGCCTTTGCAGGAATGACAAGTATTAGGAGAATTGAATGAACTCTTTGATAGCGCTTAGGATAACAACTACTGTCAGTTCGAGTGATTCCAATATATTGA
This sequence comes from Tenacibaculum sp. IB213877, assembly GCF_034043975.1. Classification (NCBI taxonomy): domain Bacteria; kingdom Pseudomonadati; phylum Bacteroidota; class Flavobacteriia; order Flavobacteriales; family Flavobacteriaceae; genus Tenacibaculum; species Tenacibaculum sp. IB213877. The sequence goes on from NZ_JAXCHH010000001.1 coordinate 253,845, forward strand.
AATTGCATCGAGAACCTCTGAAGTGTTTAGGTTTTGGCTTACAGTGATTGCGAATTGGACATTGAGCGTAGTCGAAATGAAAATGAAGCAATCTTTTTTTTATAAAGAAATTACTTCGTCTTGTTCGCAAAACAAGTCTTGTTATAACTAATGTTTTTGCTTTTAGATTCCTGTCTTTGCAGGAATGACAAGTATTAGGAGAATTGAATGTACCCTTCGATAGTGCTTAGGATAATAATTAATATCAGTTCGAGTGATTCCAATATATTGGAATTGTATCGAGAACCTCTGAAGTGTTTAGGTTTTGGCTTACAGTGATTGCGAATTGGACATTGAGCGTAGTCGAAATGAAAATGAAGCAATCTTTTTTTTATAAAGAAATTACTTCGTCCTGTTCGCAAAACAAGTCTTGTTATAACTAATGTTTTCACTTTTAGATTCCTGTCTTCGCAGGAATGACAAGTATTAAGAGAAGTTGAAACGACTTTCTACGACACTCTGGGTTACATATAAAAAAAACCGTTGCAAGTGCAACGGTTTGTATTTTTAAGCTCTATCGTACATTTTTTCGTACAAGTCTTTGTAAATTTCTTTGATAACTTTACGTTTCATCTTCATTGTTGGTGTTAAATGTCCGCCATCAATGGTCCATTCTTCAGGAGTTAATTCAAAACGCTTTATTTGTTCCCATTTACCAAAATGAGTATTACAATCGTTAATTTCTTCTTGAATACGTTCAATTACCTGAGGATTTTTAGCAATTTCAGCAAGATTGTTTACAGTAAGATCATGACGACTTGCCCATTCACGTACAAACTCAAAGTTAGGTTGGATAAAGGCTGTAGGCATTTTTTCACCTTCACCTACTACCATAACTTGTTCTATAAAACGAGATTGCTTTAATCGATCTTCAATTAAAGTAGGAATTACATATTTACCTCCAGAGGTTTTAAACATCTCTTTAATACGTCCGGTAATACTTAAAAAACCATTTTCAATTTTTCCTTTATCTCCGGTATGGAAGTACCCGTTTTTAAGTACTTCAGCACTTTTTTCTGGGTCTTTATAATAGCCAAGCATTACATTTGGTCCTTTCACCAAAATTTCGTCTTCGTCAGAAATTTTTACTTCAACGCCTTCAATAATTCTACCTACGGTACCAATTTTAAATCCGCCATTTCTTTCATCATTTACAGATACTACAGGAGAGGTTTCTGTTAATCCGTAACCTTCCATAACAGGCATACCCGCTGCAGCAAAAACACGAGTTAGACGAGGTTGTAAAGCGGCACTACCAGATACCATTATTTTTAATTCTCCGCCTAAGGCTGCTTGCCATTTAGAGAAGATTAATTTACGAGCTATACCTAACTGCTTTTCATACCACCACCCATTGGCGCCGTATGGTTCATAAGCTAAACCTAATTCAATAGCCCAGAAAAATAGTTTCTTTTTGATACCTGTTAACTCAGCTCCCTTAGCATAAATCTTATCGTAAATTTTTTCATATAAACGCGGAACAGCTGTCATTACGTTAGGTTTTATTTCTTGAGCATTTTCACTTAGCTTTTCAATAGATTCTGCAAAGTAAATAGATACTCCACAATATTGATATAAGTATAAAATCATGCGTTCAAAAATATGACACACAGGTAAAAAACTTAATCCTTTTGATTTCCCAGATTCTAGCGGTACACGTTTTTCACTTGCTAATACATTTGACACAATATTTTTGTGAGATAGCATCACACCTTTAGGTCTACCGGTTGTTCCTGAGGTATAAATCAATGTTGCTAAATCGTCCGTTTTTACGTTGTCTTTACGTTGTTCAACTTCAGCTTGATTGCTTTCATCTTTACCTAACTCTAAAACTTCATTCCAACTTTTTTCACCTACAATATCATCAAAAGTAAAAACGCCTTTTAATTGCGTGTTTCCTTTAATTTGGTTAAGTTTTTCAATAATTGTTTCATCAGAAACAAAACAATATGTAGATTCTGAGTGATTTAAAACATACTCATAATCTTCTTTAGAAATGGTTGGGTAAATTGGTACACTTTGCGCACCAGTTTGTAAAATACCTATATCGCAAACATTCCATTCTGTACGGTTGTTGGTTGATATAATTGCTATTTTATCATTGGGTTGAACTCCTAGTCGTAATAAACCACGGCTTATTGCGTTTGCTTGATCAATGTATTCTTTAGTAGAGATGGATTTCCACTCGCCATTATAGTTAGTGGTAAGTGCTTTATCTAAATTGTACTTTTCTAATTGGTAGTAAGGAAAGTCAAATAGACGTGTAATTTCAATCGCCATATGTTCGTTTGTTTTGCGTGATGCAAATTATAAAAATAATGTTGTTTGTACAAGCATAGCTTAGTATTTGACTTACTGTTATTTATGCTATTGGTTACACTTATTTGGGTTATAATTAAGGATTTTTTTTACCTTTTTTTAGTATTCTTATTATTAAATAGTGTGTTTTGTTAAGATTTATTCAAATCTGTTTAAAAGTAATTGAATTTATTTTAGAGAAAGGTAGTCCTTTTTAATTTTATTTTTATAAAAGTTTTAGTGCTGTTTTGCTCAACATAAGATGTTATTCTTTTTTTTGATAAAAAGAAGGAAAAAATGACAATGAAACAACAGTTTAATTATTAGTTAGATATAAAATTAAAAAATCGGCTAAAAATAAATTTAACCGATTTTCTGTCAATAGATAATGATAAATCCCCTAACCAATCTATTATGCATACTTATAACGCAAGTGAGGGGGCTATATTGTCTAAAATATTTGTTAAAGTTTCACAACCTTTTATTAATTCTTCATCGGTAATGGTAAGGGGTGGAGTTATTCTAACCGCTCTTTTTTCAAATAGTAACCAAAACAAGATCAATCCTTTGTTTAAAGCTTCTAAAATAACTTTATCTGCTATTTCTGGAGACTCCATAATTAAAGCTAACATTAAGCCTCTTCCTCTAATTTCTTTGATAGCTGAATGGGTAAGATGCTTTCTTAAAAGTTGTTCTTTACGTAAAGCTTCTTCCATTAAATTGGTGGTTAAAAACTCCTGAACAGTTGCTAATGCTGCTGCTGCAATTACCGGATGTCCACCAAAAGTAGTAATATGTCCTAATTTAGGATTCTCTTTCAGCGTGTTCATTATTTCATAAGATGAAATAAAAGCACCAATTGGCATTCCGCCACCTAAACCTTTCCCAGTAATGATAATATCGGGTACAACATTGTAATTTTCAAAGCCCCAAAAAGTACCTGTACGTCCAATTCCAGTTTGAATTTCATCTAAGATTAGCAAAGCGCCAACTTCATCACAACGTTGTTTAACCTTAGTTAAATACTCGTTTTTGGGTTCAATAAAACCAGCACCTCCTTGAATGGTTTCTAAAATAACTCCAGCAGTTTTAGTGGTTATTTTTTTTAGATCTTCTTCATTGTTGAATTCAATGAATTTGATTCCTGGAACTAACGGACGAAATGTGCTGTTTTGTTGTTCTGCTCCACATACACTCATAGATCCCATTGTATTCCCGTGATATGCATTTTTACCAGAAATGATTTCTGCTCTTCCAGTATATCTTTTGGCAAGCTTTAAAGCTCCTTCCGTTGCTTCTGTACCCGAATTTACTAAGTAAACAGAGGATAAGCTTGCTGGAAGGGTAGAAGCCAGCGTTTTACAAAGCTCTAGCTGTGGTTGCTGAATAAACTCTCCATACACCATTACGTGTGTATACTTGCTAAGTTGATCTTTAATAGCATTGTTTACTTTAGGATGATTATGCCCTAAACTATTGGCAGAAACACCCGCTACAAAATCTAAATATTCCTTTCCGGAAGTATCATAAATATAACTCCCGTTGGCATGTGAAATTTCAATAGCTAATGGATGCGGAGTGGTTTGTCCTTGATATTTTAAAAAATCTTCTTTCACTATTTTCTGCCTAAATTTAAATCAGCTCTTGGTTTGTTTTTCCCTTTTTTTAACGCCTCTTTAGTAAATTTTTCTTTAGCTTTTTGAATGTCTTCTCCGAACTTCTTTTTTAGAGGCTTTCTAACAATATTTTTATCTTTTTTAAAGATGTCTTCCATGGTTTTTGGTTGCTCATCTTCTCTCCAAACAAAACCTTTGAATTTTTTTTCATCTGAAGGGAATTCAGATGGAGGATAAGTTTTTCCTTCTGATTGTTTTAGATATTTTGTTTGAGTTATTTCATTGTTTTTCAGTATAAACTCAATATTACTGGCTGTTTCTTTGGTAATGGTTTCTAATTGTTGAGATTTGTCGTTTCGGTTATAGTAAAGCGATTCTGCATTTCCTTTTACCATTAAAAAAGTTAAGTCATTATTTTCAAACTTACCAAAGATGTCTCTTCCTTTGATTTGATTGTAATTGTCTTCTGCTAAGGAATCTTTTTGAATCATAAATGCATTATTCAATACTTTTAATGAATCCAATTCATTGGTTTTTTTATTGGATAAGAACTGGATGCTATCTCCTGTAATTTGATTTTTTCCTGACCATAAGATCGGGTCTCTGTACATACGTGTGAGTCCGGTTTCTTGACTAGAGTGAATAGAATCACACTTACCTTGTAAATTAGATTTGAATATTTTTACATTATGAAACGTTCTAACAACACGTTTTTCGGGTTTACCTGTTACTAAAATGGTATCTCCGTGCATGTACAAAGAGTCTTTTTCCATCACAGAAATAGCCACTGGTTTTTTAATGATAAAAAGGGAATCTAAATGCTCAAAAACTTCAGCATAATTTCCTTTTATAACCATATTTTGAATGGTGTCAACCACTTTTATATTATTGTTGGCAGAGGCAAATCCTTTAGGTTTGTCGTAATACAAACTATCCGCTTCTATCGTTTTTTCTTTCAAGTATAGTTTTGCATTCTTTACGAAGTAAGAAATGTCTGTATTTGTATCATAAAACCCTCTTTCTGAATAAATTTTGGTGCTATCTTTTAAATTGGTAATGGTTGATGGACCGTATAAATACGCCAAATTTGTATTTGTATAATAGTCTAAATGATCAGAATCTAATTGATTATCAGGATTAACAACATTTACTTTGGTTTGTGCAGAAAACTTTTTTTCGTTTAAATGATACGTTCCTTTAACACTCTTTAAAGTATTCTTTTTATCAGTAATTGTACCTCCATTAGGGTAGTATAAAACTTGTTGAGCTCTATTAAAATACAAAGTATCTGTACTTAACTTCATTTCTTTGTCATGTGCTTCTACATTTCCCCAAGACTTTGCAATTTTGGTGTTACCATTGTAATTAGCAAAATCAGAATATTGAATAATAGAATCTCCTTGCTCAACAACCACTTCTCCCACAGCTTGAAATAAGTTTTTGTCTTTGTAAAGAAGTGCTCTTTTACAGTCTAAAGTGGCGCCTTCATGTGCAATTTTAACATTACCAATTAATATAGTAGCTCCCGGATATTTTTCTTCATCTACAGTACTGATTTCTGAAGAAAGTATCTGAATTTTTTTGGTTTGAGAAAAACTTATGGTGGTTGCTATACAAAGAATAAAAAAGAAAACTTTTTTCAAAATTGTTGTTTTTAATGAAGCAAAAATAGTGAAAAGAACATGCCAAATTTCTTAACTCTATAATAAAATTAATAAGGTATAAAGTTTTATAAGGATTTTGAGTTGCCTAATTTTGCATTAAAATACACAAAAACTTTATGAAAGGTCGTTTTGATATACCCTTGGATGAAATGAAATCCTATGGATATAAGATAGTTGATTTAATAGCAGAACATTGGGCAACGTTAGAAAACAAAAAACCGGTATCTACTGCAACACGTAAAGAAATGGATACCATTTTTTTACAAGAAGCACCAGAAAACGGAATGCCGGCAAATGAAGTGTTAGACTTTGTTATGGAAAACGTTATTCCTAACAGTAATGTTACTTCACATCCAAAATTTTACTCATTTGTACCAGGACCAAGCAATTTTATAAGTACTATGGCCGATTCTTTGGCAACAGGATTTAATGTGTTTTCTGGTGGATGGATTGTTTCTGCAGCTGCAGCTGAATTAGAAATTGTTACCATGAACTGGTTGTTAAAAATGTTCAATTTTCCTGTAAAACAAGGAGGAGGAATTTTTACCAGTGGTGGCTCTATGGCAAACTTAACTGCCTTGGTTACGGCTCGTAGAATAAAATGTGGAGATGATTTTTCAAAAGCTGTTATTTATTTATCAGATCAAGCGCATTCTTCTAATATAAAAGCTATTAGAGTTTTAGGATTTAAAAAAGAACAAATACGTATCATTCCAACCGATTTTGAGTTTAAAATAGGCATTAATAAACTTAAAAATGCTATTGCGAAAGATAAATTAGAAGGTTTACAACCTTTCTGTTTTATAGCATCTGCAGGAACTACCAATACAGGTACAGTAGATCCATTACATGAAATAGCAGATATATGTGAAGATGAAAATATGTGGTTTCATGTTGATGGAGCCTATGGAGGAGCAGCTATACTATCTAAAAAAGGATCAAGAGCGTTACGCGGAATTGAACGTGCGGATTCTTTAACAGTAGACCCACATAAATGGTTTTATCAGCCTTATGAAATAGGTTGTTTATTAGTAAAAGATGCCTCTTGGTTGAGTAATACTTTTAGTGAAAAACCTGAGTATTTACGTGATATTGAAGGGAATGAGTCGGAAATCAACTTTTACGACTACGGAATTCAATTAACAAGAAGGTTACGTGCTTTAAAATTCTACATGTCTATTAAAACCTATGGTTTAGAAGCGTTTAGAGATGCTGTAAGTTATAATATTCAACTAACAGAAAATGTAGAAGCACATTTAAGAGAGAGTAGGGAATGGGAAGTAATTTCACCCGCTACGTTGGCTGTAATTAACTTTAGATACAACCCAATTGGTGCTGATTTGAACGAAAAAGAAATAGATGCAATCAATCAGCAAATATCACAACGAGTTATGGAATCAAAAGAAGCGGTTTTAGTAACTACTATTTTGAATAAACAAGTGGTATTACGCATGTGCTTGATCAATCCTAAAACGTCTATGGATGATGTGTTAGAAACCTTACAACAATGTGAGCGTTTTGGAAAAGATATTTTAGCAGGAAAGTAATAAAAAAAGGAGTTCAAATGAACTCCTTTTTTTATTATCTGTGAATAGTTTGTTTTCTATCTGGACCAACTGAAACTACGGTAATAGGAATTTCAGTTTCTTTTTCAATAAAATCAATATACTTTAATAAATTTTCTGGCATATCTTTTTTATCGGTCATTGAAGTTAAATCTGCTTGCCAACCTTTTATTTCTGTATAAATGGGTTCAATATTTTCTGGTTCAATATTGTATGGTAGATGTGAAATTATTTCTCCTTTATACTTATATGCAGTACAAACTTTTAAAGTATCAAAGCCTGATAATACATCACCTTTCATCATCATTAACTGAGTAACTCCGTTTACTTGACATGCATATTTTAAAGCTACAAGATCTAACCAACCACAACGACGTTTACGTCCTGTTGTTGCTCCAAATTCATTACCTATACGTCCCATAGTTTCTCCAACTTCATCAAATAATTCTGTTGGGAAAGGCCCCGATCCTACTCGAGTAGTATAAGCTTTGAAAATACCGAACACTTCTTTTATTCTGTTTGGTGCAACTCCTAAACCAGTACAAGCACCAGCTGCAGTTGTGTTGCTTGAAGTTACAAACGGATAAGTACCAAAATCAATATCTAATAAAGAACCTTGAGCTCCTTCTGCTAAAATTGATTTACCTTCTTTGATAGCATTGTTTAAAAACTCTTCACTATCAATAAATTGAAGTGTTTTTAGTTTTTCAATTCCTCTAGAAAATTCTGCTTCTAATTCTTTTAAATCATAGTCGATTTGTACATCAAAAAAGTTTAACATTTTGATGTGTTTTTCAGTTAAAGCACGGTACTTTTCTTTCCAATCATCCATTTCTAAATCTCCCACACGCATACCATTTCTACCAGTTTTGTCCATATAAGTAGGGCCAATTCCTTTTAAGGTAGAACCAATTTTTGCTTTTCCTTTAGAAGTTTCAGAAGCGGCATCTAATAAACGATGTGTTGGTAAGATTAAATGCGCTTTTCTAGATATTAGTAATTTATCAGCATAATGTATATTATGTTGATCTAGAGTTTCTAATTCTTTTTTGAAAATTACCGGGTCTATTACCACACCGTTCCCTACAACATTTAATGCTGTTTTATGAAATATTCCTGATGGAATAGTGTGTAATACATATTTGTTGCCGTCAAAAACTAGAGTATGACCTGCGTTTGGACCTCCTTGAAAGCGAGCAATGATGTCGTAATTTTTGGTAAGAACATCTACTATTTTACCTTTTCCTTCATCACCCCATTGCAATCCAAGTAATAAATCTACTGCCATTATGTGTTGTTATGTGTTTTGTTGTGTTATTTTGAGTTTCGTTTTGTTCCGTAGAAATAAAGTGAGTGGTTGTGAATATCAATATCAAAAACCTCTTCAATGGTTTTTTTGATAATTTGAATTCGTGGATCGCAAAATTCTTTTACTTCACCAGAATCTGTTAAAATTACATGATCGTGGTTTTTGTCAAAGTAGCTTTTTTCATAACGCGCCATAGATTGCCCTTCAAATTGGTGCTTGCGTACCAATCCGCACTCTAGTAATAAATCCATGGTATTGTATAAAGTAGCTCTACTTACTCGATAGTTTTTATTTTTCATTTTGATATATAGAGATTCTATGTCAAAATGTTCTTCGGCATCATAAATTTCTTGTAGAATAGCGTAACGTTCTGGTGTTTTACGGTGTTTCTTTTCTTCTAAAAAAGTCGTAAATACTTTTTTTACTATTTCTTGATTTTCTACAGAGCTGCTCATTTCAAATTTTTTTTGCGACAAGCAAATTTACGCTTATTTATTAATAAAAAAAGTTTTAAAGGCAAATGATGTTTACATTCTGTTAACACGATCTACTTTAAGAACTCCATCTACCTTTTTTATATTATCAATTAATTTGTTTAATTGATTTCTGTTTTTAATGGTAATTGATAGTTTACCGTCAAAAATACCAGCATTACCTGATATGTTTATGGAATTTATAAACACATCCATATTATTTGAAATTACACGGGTTAAATTGTTTACAATTCCTTTATTGTCTACGCCAGAAATGTGTAATACAACTGAAAATTCTTGTTTGGTAGAATCAATCCATTTTGCTTTAATAATTCGATACGCATAATTTGATTGTAATGAAATAGCGTTTGGACAATTCATTTTATGCACTTTAATACCATCATTTATGGTAATAAACCCAAAAACATCATCACCAGCAATAGGTTTACAGCATTGAGCTAAAGTATAGTCTAAGCGCTCTTCTTCCTTACCAAAAACTAACGCATCGTATTTGTTGGTAACTTCCTCTCTGTCAGTTATTTCTTTGCCTCCTGTTCGTTTAAACGGATTTTTGAAGAAATTCATAAGAGAGCCAGATCTTTGACTTACAAATTCTTTTAGTTGTGTATTGTCAATAGCGCCGTTACCAATTCTGTAAAATAGGTCAAAACTTGTTTTTAAATTAAAATAACTGGCAATTTCATGTACTACCTTTTCACTATAATTAATTTTTAAGTGACGCAATTTTCTTGCTAAAATAGCTTTTCCTTCTTCTGCAATGTTTTTTTCTTCGGCTTTTAAAGCAGATTTTATTTTAGCACGAGCTCTAGCAGTTATAACAAAATCTAACCAACGAACATTAGGTTTATTAGTTGCAGAAGTTAACACGTCTACTTGATCTCCACTTTTTAGTTCATGACTTAAAGGTACTAGTTTACCATTTACTTTTGCGCCTCTACATTTAAGACCTACATCGGTATGTACAGCAAAAGCAAAATCTAAAGCAGAAGCTCCTTTAGGTAATGATTTTAAATCTCCTTTAGGTGTAAAAACGTAGATTTCTTTTGCATATAGGTTTAATTTAAAATCTTCAACAAAATCAACTGCATTTAAACTTTGATTTTCTAAGGTTTCTTTTAATCGATTCAACCATTCTTCTAAACCACTCTCACGAACATTTCCTTGTTTATATTTAAAGTGAGCGGCATACCCTTTTTCGGCAATTTCATCCATTCGTTGCGAACGAATTTGTACTTCTACCCATTTAGATTCCGGCCCAATTACAGTAATGTGTAAAGCTTCATAGCCTGTTGATTTAGGTTGAGATATCCAATCACGTAAACGAGCAGGATTAGGTTTGTAAAAATCTGTTACAATAGAGTAGATTTTCCATGCATCAAATTTTTCGTCATTGCTGGTAGGTTGATAAATAATTCTAATGGCAAATTTATCGTACACTTCATCAAAAGATACTTTTTGTTTTAACATTTTTCTTCGGATAGAAAAAATGGACTTAAACCTACCTTTAATTTGATATTGAAAGTTTTCTTTATCTAATGCTTCTTTAATTCGGGCATTAAAAGTGTCTATGTACTTTTGTTGGTCTTCTTTACTTTCTTTTATTTTGTTTAAAATATCATTGTAAACATCGGGTTCTGTATATTTTAAGCCAAGGTCTTCCAGTTCAGTCTTGATATTATACAGACCTAAACGATGTGCTAACGGGGCATAGATGTATAAGGTTTCAGATGCTATTTTTACCTGTTTGTAATCAGGCATTGCATCCATGGTTTGCATATTGTGCAATCTATCAGCAATTTTGATTAAGATTACACGAACATCATCATTTAAAGTCAGCAACATTTTTCTAAAATTCTCTGCTTGAATAGAGTAATCTTGCTCTTTTTTAAGCTTTGAAATTTTGGTCAATCCACTAACAATACGTGCTACTGTTTCACCAAACAGACGCTCAATATCTTCTACAGTATAATGAGTGTCTTCAACTACATCATGAAGTAGGGCGGCGGCAATAGAGGTGGCACCTAAACCAATTTCATAAGCTACGATTTTAGCTACCGCAATAGGATGAAAAATATAAGGTTCTCCGGATTTACGACGCTGCTCAGAATGCGCTTCTACAGCAATATCAAAGGCTTTACGTATCATTTTTTTATCATCTTCTGATAAAGTTTGATACGTACCTTTTAGTAAATCTTTATAGCGATTAGCTATTTCTTTGTTTTCCTCTTCTATAGTTGCCGTATACTCCATGTAAAACAACGATTTGTGTTAAAATTAGTTGTAAAAGTGAAGTTACTATAAAGAATTGTATTGGACAAGTTTTTTGTTTGTAGAGTGAAAGTAGGGAAGTTTTCAGTTCTTATTATAAGAATCAAATTATAAGAAACAAACTAAATTTACTTGTTTAAAAACTCTTTTAATTCTTGATAAGAACTGACTTTTATCGATTTTTTTTCTTTATTCATTATAGATTGGATTTGCTCAGGAATTGTAACCGTAACATGTAAGGTATTTTCCACAATATCTAAAAATTTTACAGGGTGAGCCGTTTCTAAAAATACACCATAACTATCATTTGATAATCCAAATTTTTTGAGTCCTAAATACCCAACAGCGCCATGAGGATCGGTAATATAGTTTACTTTTTGATAGATGGTTTGCATCGCCTCTTTAGTTTCTTTATCTGTAAAAGAATACGATGAAAAAACATTTTTTAAGGCTTCAAAATCATGATTAAATAATTCTTGAATTCGTATAAAATTACTCGGATTACCCACATCCATCGCATTAGAAATGGTTGGTTGTGAAGGTTTAGGATTGTAAACACCGTTACCCATAAAATTCGGTACGGTATCATTCACATTAGTAGCCGCTACAAAATGTTGGATAGGAAGTCCTAATTTTTGAGCCATAATACCTGCACAAATATTTCCGAAATTTCCACTAGGTACTGAAAAAACAATGTTTTTATGTTTTTTGTACATTTGTTTATAGGCAAAAAAGTAATAAAACATTTGAGGTAGCCAACGTGCAATGTTTATAGAATTTGCCGAGGTAAGCGTACGCTGAATATCTCTATCTAAAAAAGCAGTTTTTACCATGTCTTGACAATCATCAAAAACTCCATCTACTTCCAAAGCCGTAATATTTTGTCCGAGTGTTGTTAATTGTTTTTCCTGGATATCGCTTACTTTTCCACGAGGATATAAGATGACAACATCCACACCTTTCACCCCTAAAAATCCGTTTGCTACAGCACCACCCGTATCTCCCGAAGTTGCTACTAAAACCGTTACTTTTTGAGGGTTATTTTGATTGAAATACCCTAAACAGCGTGCCATGAATCGAGCTCCCACATCTTTAAACGCCATGGTAGGTCCGTGAAATAATTCTAAACTCCCGATATTTTGTTCGATAGGTACAATAGGAAAATCAAACGACAACGTTTCTTTGATGATGGTTTGCAAATCTTCTTTCGGAATATCATTTCCTACAAATTGTTGCATGGCTTCAAAAGCAATTTCTTCGTTGGAAAAATCACCAATATTTTCAATAAAATCTTGAGGTAGGGGAGTAACACTCTCAGGAAAATACAAACCTCTATCGGGAGCTAGTCCGTTAATAACAGCTTCTTTAAAAGAAACTTTTGGCGCTTTATGGTTGAGACTGTAATAGTTCATTTTTGATTATTTGTTTATTTCCGTCATTATGAGGAGGTAAGACAAAGTAATCTCTTGATAAATAGAAAGATTACTTCGTTACACTCGCAATGACACATTTTTACTCTAATATTTTTATTCCTTCTGAATTTACTTTTGAAACATGTACATCAAAATCGATGTTGGTGTTTTTATAGACTTTTGCCATAGCTTTGGCTACTTTTTCTGCGGTTTCTTTTCCTTTTGATAATGCGAAAATTGACGGGCCCGAACCTGAAATTCCACTTCCTAAAGCCCCGACTTTTTGCACATTTTCTTTCACGGTGTCAAAATTCGGAATTAGCGCTGAACGATACGGTTCTGCTATTTCATCATGTAAGGATCTACCAATTAAATCGTAATTTTCGGTATATAAACCACTAATAAGTCCACCTAAATTTCCCAATTGGGTAATGTTTTTTTGTAAACTCATGTTTTTAGGTAATACCGCGCGAGCTTCTGAAGTTTTTATTTCTATTTGAGGATGAATAACTGTAACAAATAGCTCTTTTGGAGCGTTGATCTTTATTACCTCCAACGGATTATAACTTCTTATTAACGTAAAACCACCAAGTAAAGCAGGAGCTACATTATCGGCATGTAAAGCACTACTGGCCAGTTTTTCTCCTTCCATAGCAAACGCAATGAGTTCATGTAACGAAAAAGGTTCTCCTAATAATTTATTCACGCCAAAAACTGCTCCGGCAGCACTGGCTGCACTACTACCAATACCGCTTCCGGGTTTTATGTTTTTGTGAATTTCAATGTCAAATCCACAATCGACCTCTATGTTTTGTAATAAACTTTTTACTGCAACTCCGGCAACGTTTTTATCAGGATCTAAGGGTAATATTTGTCCCACAATTTTACTGATTCTAACATCTTTTTCTTTTGTTTTTCTGATAATCATTTCATCACCAATGGTATCTAAGCAAAGACCTAAAACATCAAATCCGCAAGAAATATTAGCCACTGTAGCAGGCGAAAATATTTTTATTTTGTCCATTTTTATTTTCTAATTAACTATTTGCTACTCTAATTACATCTGCAAAAATCCCCGAAGCAGTTACATCGGCTCCAGCACCAGCACCTTTGATTTGAAGTGGTTGCACAGGATATCTATCTGTAAAAAATAACACAATATTATCACTTCCTTCTAAATTATAAAATGGATGATTCGACGGAATGTGCTGTAAGCCTACTTTAGCATTTCCTTCAGAAAATTCAGCAACATATTTCAACTTGCAATTTTCTGCTGCTGCTTTGGTATATATTTCTTGAAAATGGGCTTCAAATTCATGTAAACTCGCATAAAAATCGTCATTATTAGTTGTTTTTAAGCTTTTTTCAGGTAAAAATGAGTTGTTTTTGATATCTGATAGTTCTAAGTCATTACCACTTTCACGAGCTAGAATTAATATTTTTCTTGCGACGTCAATTCCGCTTAAATCAATTTTAGGGTCGGGTTCTGTATATCCTTCCGCTTGCGCTTGCGTAACAACATCATGAAAGGTAACTTTTTGGTTGAAATTATTAAAAACGAAGTTTAAAGTACCTGATAATACTGCTTGAATTTTATGCACTCTATCACCCGAGGCAATCAAATTTTTAAGTGTATCAATAATCGGTAAACCTGCACCAACATTGGTTTCAAACAAGAAAGGAGCATTATATTTTTGCGATACTTTTTTAAGCTTTTTGTAATTTTCTAAATCAGAAGCACAGGCAATTTTGTTGCATGTAACCACTGCAATGTTATTACGTAAATAATCCTCGTACATTTCAGAAACCGCTTCGTTGGCAGTATTATCAACAAAAACACTGTTACGTAGGTTTAGTTTTTTGATCTCATCAAAGAATAGTTGTAAGCCAGCTCTACTTCCATTGTTTAGAGCTTCTTGCCAATTGTTTAGGTCAATTCCGTTTTCATCAAAAGCCATTTTTTTAGAGTTAGATATTCCAACCACTCGAATATTCAGCTTTAAATTTTGAAGTAAATACTCTTTTTGTTGATATAACTGTGCTAAGAATCGATTTCCTACATTTCCAACTCCTGTAACAAAAAGATTGAGTTGTTTGATTTTTTCTTCAAAAAACTGCTCATGTAAGGTGTTTAGAGCCTTTTTAGCATCACTTTGCTTAATAACTGCGGAAATATTCTTTTCAGATGCACCTTGTGCAATGGCACGGATATTTACATTGTTTTTTCCTAAGGCACTGAACATTTTTCCACTTAAACCTTGATGGTTTTTCATATTATCGCCCACTAAAGCCAAAATACTTAAATCGTTTTCAACTGTAACCGGGTCAATCTTATGTTGTGCTATTTCTATTTCAAATTTCTGATGGATCTTTTGTGCCGCTCTTTGTGCATCCTCCTCAAAAATACCTACACAAATTGAATGCTCAGAGGAAGCTTGTGTAATTAAAATAACATTGATGTTTTCATCGGACAACGCTTCAAACAAACGTTTTGAAACTCCAGAAACACCAATCATTCCGCTTCCTTCTAAGGTTAATAAGGATATGTTTTCAATATAACTGATTCCTTTTACCGAACCGTTTTCACTCGTTTGTTGTGTAATGAGCGTTCCTACATTTTCCGAATCAAATGTATTTTTTATACGAATCGGAACCTGTTTCTCCATTACGGGTTGAATGGTAGGAGGGTAGATAACTTTTGCACCAAAATGCGACATTTCCATGGCTTCTTGATATGATATTTGAGCAATTGGAAATGCCTGCTTTACAATAGCAGGATTTGCGGTAAACATTCCGCTTACGTCAGTCCAAATTTGCAATTCATCGGCATCTAAAGCCGCTGCATAAATAGCTGCAGAATAATCGGAACCGCCACGACCTAATGTAGTGGTTTGTCCGTTTTCTGATTTAGCTATAAACCCAGGTAAAATGGTGATTTGATACTCATTTTTATCAAAAAAATCTTGACATTTTTTATTAGTTAACTCAAAGTTTACTTGTGCTTTTAGGTAATTAGTATCAGTAACAATCAGCTCTCTACTGTCTTTATATACAGCATCCAAATTTTGTTTTGCAGCTTCAGCAATGATATATGATGAAATGCGCTCACCAAAACCACTGATGAGTGCCATTGCCTTTGGTGTAACTTCTTCTAACAAAAAACAACCTTGATAAATGGTTTTGAGTTCGTTGAATAATACTTCTGATTGTTTGTAAACTTCTTCTTTTTGATGAATTAACTCCTTTATAACTTGATAATGATGCTGCTCAATACTTTTTACAACATTTATATAATCGTTACTTTTTTGTTCAGCCAATTGTGCTGCTTTTATAAGTTGATTTGTGGTGTTACCAAAAGCGGACACGACTACTGCTAATTTTTCTTTTTTAGAAAGAGATTCTATGATTTTTAAAACCTGTTGTATAGAGTTAGCATCTTTGACGGACGATCCTCCGAATTTTAAAACTTTCATTTGCTATTTTTTAAAGGTTATATTCTGATTTTTTGTTCAGAAAAACAAATACGTATAATAGAATTTATCTGTTTTCAAATCTTTTGAAAAAATAAACTATAGCTTAAATTATATGAATAGAAATACCCCCTAAAGGGTTGTTGTAATTGAAGTAATGCCAACAAAACCAACTGCTGAAAAAGCATTTGATAAAGAAGATTGATATGTTTTGTTGATTTTCATTGAGTTAAAAGTATAATTTAATTTTAAAAAATCAAAATAAAGCATAAAAAAAAATCCGTAACATGCGTGTTACGGATTTTAAGATTAACTAAACTGAAAATTAGTTTTTAACAGTATTTTTAAATTTATCAAACTTGTTTTCTGTTTGTTTAGGCCAACTATTGTTAGAAGTGTCAATATCTGCTGTTTCTAAATCAGGGTCTACTACAAAGCTTTTAATTTCTTGGTTAGAAGTAAATACTCTAAATACTTTGTTTTCATTCTTTCTCCAAATTTCAGCAGGGAATGTTTGACGCTTTTTTGTTCCATCAGCATACGTGATTTCAACAATTATAGGCATTACTAAACCTCCTGGTTTTTCAAATTCTACTTGATAAATATAATTAGGCAGTTCTTTTAAGTTTCCTTTTTTATCTGCTGGTAAAGAGTTTAAGTATTTGTTTACTTTTTCTGCGTTTGCATCTTCTTTTTTATCAGTTAAGAACACTAAATCTCCTAATGATTCAAAATAAGCTTTTGCTCTTGGGTTTGTTTTTATTAGTTCTTTAACTCTATCACTTTGTTTGTCGGTTAAATATAATGGTTTAACTTCTGTAATGCCTATGTCGGTATAATCTGTTGTATAGAACCAACCTCTCCAAAACCAGTCTAAATCCATTCCAGAAGCATCTTCCATAGATCTGAAAAAGTCTGCTGGTGTTGGATGTTTAAACATCCATCTTTTTGAATACGTTCTGAAAGCATAGTCAAATAATTCAGGGCCCATAATAGTTTGACGTAGCATGTATAAACCAGCTGCAGGTTTTGTATAAGCATTAGGGCCGAAATTGTGTACGTAATCTCCTTGAGACATGATAGGAGATAATTTATCTTGATCTAAGCTCATGTAACGAACAATGTCTTTAGGTAGGTTTCCTGTATTAAAGCTTGAATCATAGTCTAATTCAGCAAGCATTTCTACAAAAGAGTTAATTCCTTCATCCATCCAAGTCCACTGACGTTCGTCTGAATTTACAATCATAGGGAAGAAGTTATGTCCAACTTCGTGTGTAATAACCCCAATCATTCCGTTTTTAACTCTATCTGAATAGGTTCCGTCAGGATTTGGACGACCATAGTTAAAGCAAATCATTGGATATTCCATTCCTTGTCTTTCAGAATGTACAGAAACAGCTTTTGAATACGGATAATCAAAAGTCATTTTTGAATATTCTTCAAGAGTATTAGCTACTACTCTTGTTGAGTGTTCTTCCCATAAAGGATTTCCTTCTTTTGGATATAATGATGTAGCCATTACAGTTTTACCGTTAATGTTTACTGCCATAGCATCCCAAATATACTTTCTTGATGAAGCAAAAGCATAATCGCGCACATTTTTAGCTTTAAAATGCCAAGTTTTAGTTTTATTAGTTGCCTTTTTTTCGTTTGCTTCTGCTTCTGCTTGAGTAACAATAAATACAGGACTTTTATATGACTTTCTAGCTTGTTCGAAACGATTACGTTGTTCTTTAGTTAAAACGTCTTTTTCATTTTGTAATTCACCTGTAGCTTCAACTATATGATCTGCGGGTACAGTTAATTTTACATCATAATCTCCAAATTCTAAAGCAAATTCACTTCGTCCCCAAAACTGCATATTTTGCCAACCTTCAACATTGTCGTACACACATAGTCTTGGAAAAAATTGAGCTATTGTATAATTGAAATTTCCATCAGGAAATGTTTCTAATCCTGAACGTCCACCATCAGCATTGATATCATTAATTAAATAATTCCATTTTACTTTAAAAGTAAATTCATCACCAGGTGCTAATGGAGTAGGTAAATTAATACGCATCATGGTACGGTTGATAGTGTGCGATAAATCTCTACCATCTTCATACTTTACTGCTTCAATTTTAAAACCAAAATCTTTAGGTTTCCCCATGTTTTCTCCTACAAACTGTTCTGGAGTTTGCCAACCACTAGCACTTTTAGAATCTGCTAAAGGTGTTTGAGAGTCTGGAGCACGCATATTTTGATCTAATTGTAACCATAAATACTCTAAATGATCTTTAGAATTGTTATGATATGTTATGGTTTCATCACCATAAATCTTGTTTGTATTTTCGTCTAAACGAATATTCATAGCATAGTCAACTTTTTGCTGTGTGTAAGCATGACCAGGAGCTCCTGATGCTGTACGTTGGCTATTGGGTGTTGCTAAAACATCTTTTAACTGGCGGAATTTATTTGTGTCAGTATGACCTTGTTGTGGCTCTTTTTTTTCTTGTGCAAAAGTAGATGCAGAAATAAAAAGCACTGAAAGTAGTAAAGTTGTTACTTTTTTCATTAGTGTTTGTTTGAATTAATTTAAAATGATTTGAAAAATACAGAAATTATCTTACTAATGAAGCAAGTAAACTAGAATTTTAACAAACCTTTATCATTCTTTTTGGTTAGAAAAAGACTTTTTCTAGTTCCGTTGATTTTAGCTTTTACTAAATTTTGTTGATCAGGGAAGTATTTAGTTAACACATCGTTTTGAATTTCAATGGCTTTTACTTCAGTAATATTTTCAATTTCAAGATAAAAAAAGATAATACCTCCATCATATTCTTTACCAATGTATTTATATGTAGAAGGAGAATTGTTAATTTTTATTTTAAAATGCTCGTTAAGGTATTTTTCGAATAGAGAATCTACATTTTGCACCTCGTTTTTAGAAGCTAATTGCAAGTTGGTATGGTAATCTTTATTAATAGCTAGCTCTATATCATCCATAAAAACATTCATTATCATTTGTACTGACTGACTGTCAGTATTATGTTCAATTTCAGTTAAAGCGATATAGTATTTATGTGCTGAAAAAGAACATAAAGAAATAATAATTGCTACTAATACTAATTTTTTCATATTACTGTTTTTAACTCAAATAGTAGGCCAAGTTACTCTTTTTTGATAATTTCAAGATAAGTTTTATGTTCTTGTCGAAAAATTTTAATGACTTGTATTGTTTTACCTTCTTGGTACATTTTTTCAATTCCTAAAGGATTACAATATTCTAAAAAATGATAATACTTTTCTACAGGAATTTTGAGTTCTTCAAAAAAGAATTTTTCTCCTAACTCCGATAATAGTTTTGCAGGCATACTTTTTTTAAATGCCAATTCTTTGCGCAATGCCCATAGTTTTTCAGAATGTTTAAAAGGGATTGAGGAAGATGTTCCAACTCCTGCAAAACGTGCTGTTGGATCTGTTATTAGTCTAGCATCTGGAGCCTTAGTTCTATTTATTTCATCAATAGGTCTAATGGTTGGAGCATCCATATTTATATTAGAAAAATCCATAGTTTTAGCTAATGCATCAGCCCTTTTATCTTTAGGTGTTTGTTTGATATCAGTAGTTAAGTTTCCTTGTAAATTATGGTTTTTGACTTCTACTTCATCTAAAATCACTGTGTTTTTTTGAAGAAAAAATTGGTTTTGTTGAATGCCAAAATGTTCAATATTTACTTTAAATTTTAAAGTTTTATAGCCTACAGAAGTGATTTGAATACTATCATTTGTTTTAGCAAATAATGAAAATTGCCCTTTATCATTAGTAAAAGTACCTTCTTTGGTTGTTATATTTACTATATGCGTATCAATTAAAGGGCCTAATTGATCAAGAACTTCTCCTTGTAAAATTTTTCTGTTAGTTTGTGAAAAACTATAAATGGATACAGTAAGAAATAAAATATAGAGTAGTAGTTTTTGCATACATTATTTTTGTGTTATTCTTGTACTATCAATACCACTTTGATGTGGAAAATGCTTACTTCTTTCTAACAAAACAGTTGTAAGCTCTAAATATTTATCTTCATTATAAAGTTGTATGATCCCTTTTGAGAAAGAGTATTCTAAAAAATGATTAATGTCTTCTTTTTTAATATTAAGCTGATATACAAAGAATCCATCTGTAAAATAAGATCTAATTTTTTTGAGATTAGTATCTTCATTTTTTAGTTTTTTGAGTAGTTTTTTCTGTTTGTTTTTACCATTAAGAGCATTTAATGCCCCATCGAGTCCAACAACTACACCTGACCTGATTTTAACTGTTTTTTCTGCTTTGGCTTTTTCTGATAAAGCATAAGGTAAATTTAATGTTTTTGCATTTACAATAGGAGCATTATGAGGCATAATATCGTCATCTATATCAAAAATCCCCTTTCTTTTTTTGATGACTACCTCGTCTAAAATATATGTTTTACTGGAAAGATAAATGGAAATGCTTTTATTTTCAATATCTTTAGAAGTAATAGTATGTTCTAAAATTTCAACATTTAAATGAGAAATTAATAACACATCACCTGTGTTGACTAAAATTTCAAAAGTTCCGTTTGTGTTACTTATTGTACCTATTTCTAAGGTTTTATTGAGAATGTGTACATCTGAAACCGAAATACTGTCTACATAAATTTGTCCTTTGATAATTTTTGGAGCTTTTTGAGCAATTATAGTAGATGGAATAATAAATAAGAATAAAAGCACATAGTTTTTCATACTACAAATAAAACTGGATGTCCTCTTAAAAATGTTTTAAAGCTGTGGTAAACTTTTGTTAAATAAAAAAGCTCCCTTAATAGGAGCTTTTCAGATTGAATAATTTTACTGTTATCTTTCTAATGTTAAAAATACATTTCCTTTAATTTTAACAGAAACACCTTGTTCTGTGAGCTCTTCATTAGTTGGGGACTTTAAAACTAATTTGTTTTCTGAATAGCTTTCAATGATAATTTCACTAGTCATATTTTCGGTAGACTCTGTAATAAGTTTTCCGTTTTCTATTCTCCAAGAACCTGAATTAAATCCATCAATAACAGTAGCTGGACTTTCGATGGTTTGTGTTTCACCAGCAGTAGTAGTTGTTGTTGTTACGATAGTAAACGTACCTTCATTGAAAATTTCATTAGGGTTTTGATTGAAGGTAAAAGAGAAATCATAATCTTTTCCATAAGCAGTTGTTTCACTTACAATTGATTGCCCTTGAAAAACATACGTGGTCTTAACATCTAAATCAAAATCAGTTAAATCCCATACTCCTGCTATTTCACTTTCTGAAACATCAACAATATTTTCAGATTCATCTGAACAAGAAATAAATAAAAAAGTTAAGGCAAAGATGTAAAATAATTTTTTCATAGTTTATTAATTTGGGTTAATTTAAATTTCGGACAAAAATATAGTTTTAATACTTTTACACAATAAAAAGCTAATTAATTTGAAAAAACTAATCATTGCCAGTACATCTACTATCCATGGAAGCGGATACTTAGAATATATTCTGCTAACATTATCAGAATTTTTTAAAGATCAGCAAACCATTTTGTTTATTCCGTATGCTAGACCAAGCGGAATTAGTTATGATGTTTATACTCAAAAAGCTAGAGAAGCATTTGGAAAAATTGATAAAAAAGTAGTAGGAATACACGAGTTTGAAAATCCTATTGAAGCCATTGAAAAAGCTGAAGCCATTTTTACTGGTGGAGGAAATACGTTTGAATTGGTTAATCAATTGTATCAAAATAAAATTATTGAACCTTTAAAGGAAGTAGTTGAAAAAGGTACGCCGTATTTAGGAACCAGTGCAGGGAGTAATATTTGTGGAGTTACCATGATGAATACAAACGATATGCCTATTGTATATCCACCGAGTTTTGATACGTTAGGGTTCATTCAATTTAATATTAATGCGCATTATCTTGATCCGGATGTAAATTCTACACACATGGGAGAAACAAGAGAAACACGTATAAAGGAATACCATGTTTTTAACCAAACTCCAGTCTTAGGGTTACGTGAAGGAAGTTGGTTAGAGGTGAATGGAAATAAAATTAAATTGAAAGGAAATATTTCAGCTAGATTATTCAGAAAAAATAAAAATGCAGTAGAGATTGAAGCTGAAAAAGAGCTTAGTCAATATTTTTAAATATATTTTCTTATTTGAAGATTTAGGTTTAAAAACCATGTAAGAATAAAGTTCTTACATGGTTTTTTTTAAGCATTTTTACGCTTGCATGCCAGTAACGTGTTTTTTAACAACATAGCAATAGTCATTGGTCCTACACCGCCTGGAACAGGTGTGATATAAGATGATTTTTTAGAAACTTCATTAAAAGCAACGTCACCAACTAACCTGTAACCACTTTTTTTAGAGGCATCTGCTACACGAGTAATTCCTACATCAACAACTACAACTCCGTCTTTTATCATATCTGCTTTTAAAAATTCTGGAATACCAATGGCAGCTATAATTATATCTGCTTTTTTAGTAATTTCAGGTAAATTTTGAGTTCTACTATGGGTTAGTGTTACAGTGGCATTTCCTACTTTTCTTTTTTGTGAAAGTAAGATGCTCATTGGACTTCCTACTATATGGCTACGGCCTATTACTACAACATTTTTTCCTGAGGTTTCAATATTATATCTGTCTAGTAATTCTAAAATTCCGAAAGGTGTTGCTGAAATAAAAGTAGGCAAGTTTAAAGCTAATTTACCAACATTTGTTGGATGAAATCCGTCAACATCTTTATCCGGATCAATAGCCATAATTACTTTTTGCTCGTCAATATGATCGGGAAGAGGAAGTTGAACAATAAACCCGTCTATATCATTATCAACATTTAAAACTTCAATTTCATTCAGTAAGTCTTCTTCAGAAATATTTTCTGGTAAACGAATTAAAGTTGATTCAAACCCAACGCGTTCACAAGCTTTTACTTTAGCATTTACATACGTTACACTGGCACCGTTATTACCTACAATTATAGCGGCTAAATGTGGTATTTTCTTTTCATTTTGTTTTAGTTCTTCAACTTCAAGAGCAATTTCTTCTTTAATGTCAGCTGCCGTTTTTTTACCGTCGAGTAAGATCATGTTAGTGTATTTGTTGTGTTGTTATATAGGGTTAAAAATAGTAAGTAAAAACAAAAAAGAGAAGCTAAGGCTTCTCTTTTTTTATATTGATTGTTTTTTATCTCATACCACGCATCATTTGCATCATACGTTTACCGCCACCACCTTGCATCATCTTCATCATTTTACTCATTTGGTCGAATTGCTTCATTAACTGGTTTACTTCTTGAATAGAAGTTCCTGAACCTTTTGCAATTCTTTTTTTACGGCTTGCATTAATTACTGAAGGAGTGCTTCTTTCTTCTGGAGTCATTGAATAGATAATGGCCTCTATTCCTTTAAAAGCATCGTCATCGATATCTACATCTTTTAAAGCTTTTCCGGCACCAGGAATCATTCCTACTAAATCTTTCATACTACCCATTTTTTTGATCTGATTGATTTGGTTTAAGAAATCATCAAAACCAAACTGGTTTTTAGCAATTTTCTTTTGAAGCTTTCTTGCTTCTTCTTCATCGTATTGTTCTTGAGCACGTTCTACTAACGAAACAACGTCTCCCATCCCCAAAATACGATCTGCCATACGGCTTGGGTGGAAAACATCAATAGCATCCATTTTTTCACCTGTACCGATGAATTTGATTGGTTTGTTAACTACTGATTTAATTGATAAAGCAGCCCCACCACGAGTATCACCATCTAACTTTGTTAAAACGACTCCGTCAAAGTTTAAAACATCGTTAAAGGCTTTTGCAGTATTTACCGCATCTTGCCCTGTCATTGAATCCACTACAAATAAAGTTTCTTGTGGATTTATAGCTTTATGGATGTTAGAGATTTCTGTCATCATCTCTTCATCTACAGCCAAACGACCTGCGGTATCAATAATTACCACATTTTTGCTATTGGCTTTTGCGTATTTTATAGCGTTTTTAGAAATTTCAACCGGGTTTTGGTTCCCTTCTTCAGCATATACTTCAACACCAATTTGCTCACCAACAACTTTTAACTGATTGATAGCAGCAGGACGATATACATCACATCCAACCAATAAAACTTGCTTTGTTTTTTTAGTTTTTAAGTAGTTGGCTAATTTACCAGAGAAGGTAGTTTTACCCGATCCTTGTAAACCAGACATTAAAATTACGGTTGGAGACCCTCCTAAATTAATACCAACTGTCTCACCACCCATTAATTCGGTTAATTCGTCTTTAACGATTTTAACCATTAATTGTCCAGGATTTAACGTAGTTAATACGTTTTGACCTAAAGCTTTTTCTTTAACAGAATTGGTAAAGTCTTTGGCTATTTTAAAGTTAACATCGGCATCTAATAAAGCTCTTCTAACTTCTTTTAAAGTTTCAGCAATATTTACCTCTGTAATTTTTCCGTGTCCTTTCAGCGTATGAAACGCCTTATCTAATTTATCACTTAAATTATTAAACATCTGTGTTTACTTCATTTTTAGAGGCACAAATATAATTATTAGTAGCGAGTTATAAGTGATGAGTGTTTAGTTTTTTATTTGTAAAAATTATCTTCAGAACTAATTTTTTATAAATCATCAGTAAAATGCTTTCTGGTTTTCTCTTTAGAAAACTTTTTTGCGTTGTAATTTTTTGATGCATTTTTAGGAATAGATAAAGATTGCCACTCTTCATTTAATAATAATTTTCCTAGATATACCAATTGTCCTACATGATAAGCATAATGACATAATTGTCGGTTGATAGCTTCAACTACAGTATGACCATGATTTCTGATATAAATTATTTTTTCAAGATCAGTTTCTTTAAGTGAATTGATAGCATTAAACAAACATTGCCATCCTTTTTCCCAATAATTTATAACGTCATTTTTGGTTTTAAAATTGTTTATAAATTCATCATCTCTATTACGCCATACTTTCTCTCCGTCTTCAGTTAAAAAATTGGTCCATCTAGAGAGCATATTTCCGCTTATGTGCTTTGAAATTATAGCAACAGAATTACTTTGGTTGTTGTGCTGAAAAAAGAATTGCTCATTGGTTAATTGTGTAAAAGTTTTATCACCCAAACTTTTATAATATTCAAATTGCTTTTTAACGCTGTTAAGATAGGAGTGTAACATGGATTTTTATTTCTTATTATCCGGAATGAATTTTAATGCAGCTCCGTTGATACAGTGGCGTTGCCCTGTGGTGTTTCTTGGCCCATCTTCAAATCGATGACCTAAATGTCCGCCACAAGTTTTGCATTTTAACTCGGTACGAGCATACCCAATTTTATAATCTACATCCAGTTCTATATTTTCTTTAATTGCTTCATCAAAAGAAGGCCAACCACAACCTGCATTGTATTTGCTATCTGATTTATATAGTGGAGTGCCGCAACCAGCACATACATAGGTTCCTTTTTCAAAGAATTGATCAAACTCACTAGAACCCGGTCTTTCAGTACCTGCTTCACGTAAAACATGAAACTGCATTGGAGTGAGTTTTTCTTTCCATTCTTCTCTTGTTTTTTCTACGGTATATTTTTTGTTTTCCATTTTTTTGTTTTGTGAAATTGATTGACAAGATGTTGCCACGATTAAAACTAGTAAGATGATGTTTAAAGGTTTCATAAGTTGGTTTTAATAAATTCTACTACTTTATTCATGGTAGCTTTATCTCTTAATATTTTAGTATGACCTAAACCATGTGTTATGAGTAAAGTTCCATTTTGTAGTTTTTGACGGATATTTACCGCACAACTTACACCAACATCTCCATCAAGTGTATCATGAACTACCAAAACAGGAGTTTTTATATCTTTGGCCTTTTCTGAGCTGGAATAATCATCTACATTTATGTTCCATTTTTTATTAAAATGTCTATGTAATTTAGATGCTATAATAGGTTTTAGTTGAAGGTTTTTAATAAAATCATTAATAATTGTACTCACTTTATCTCCAGAGCCAACAGTTACAAAGTTTTTTAGATCTAGCTCATTAGCACAGTTGTATAAGGTCATTCCGCCAAAAGAATGCCCCACAGCACTTACAAACGGACCAAAATCTTTATTTAATTGCTTAATGGTTTCAATAAATTCAATCATAGAGGTACGTTTCCCTTCTGACTTTCCGTGAGCAGGACCATCAAAAGAAATCACCATACATCCATTTTCTAAAAGTTTATCTGCAAGCGTATATAATTGAGTGCTTCTACCACACCAACCATGTACCAGTAATACTTTTTTTGTTGAATATCCGTAGGATAAAACATCAATCTCTTGACCTAAACTTTCAACTTTTACTCGTTTTTTTTGAGCACTTTCCCACATTACTTGTTCTCTCTTAGGAACACTAAAATTAACAGGAGTTGTAAATAATTTATCGGTAAAAATTACTGTTAATTTGCTAGAAAAAAGTTGTAAGCTTTTAGCAATTAGCCTAATAGAGCTGGGTATAGCAATGCTTGCTGGTAAGATTTTTAAGGTAGTGAAATAATCCATTATTACTAATAAATGACAGTAAATGTTATAAAGATAGAAATTTTGTATATTTAAATTCTGAAAAAACTACACATTTGTAGTATTTAGTAGTTAATAAAAATCAAAAGAAAAATGAAAAGAATTTTTTTACTGGCACTTACTTCTGTTTTATTTATAGAATGTAGTACTGTGCCAATTACAGGAAGACAACGTGTTAATTTTGTAAGCGATGCTGAAATACTTCCTATGAGTTTTCAACAGTATAACGGTTTTTTAAAAGAAAATAGTGAAAAGGTGGTTAAAAACACGCCTAAAGCTAACGAACTTGTAGCAGTAGGTAAAAATGTTGCAGCTGCTGTTGATAGATTTATGCGTGCTAATGGTATGGAGCAAGAAGCAAATTCATATAAATGGGAATTCAATTTAATTGATGATAAAACTATAAATGCTTGGTGTATGCCAGGAGGAAAGGTAGTTTTTTACACCGGTATTATGCCTATTTGTGCTAATACTGATGGTATTGCTGCAGTAATGGGGCACGAGGTAGCTCATGCATTTGCTAAGCACGGACAAGAGCGTATGTCATCTGCACAAATACAACAATTAGGAGGAGCAGCTGTAGCTTTAGGTACACAGAATAGTGAACAACGCGATATGTGGAATATGTTATATGGAGTAGGCTCGCAACTAGGAATGTTAAAATATAGCCGAACACATGAAACTGAAGCTGATAAATTAGGATTAGTTTTTATGATTATGGCTGGTTATAAAGGAGAGGAAGCAGTAAATGTGTGGGTAAGAATGGGACAAGAAGCACAAAAAAGCGGTAGTCAAGCTCCGCCAGAGTTTTTAAGCACGCACCCATCAAATCAATCACGTATAGCAACTTTACGTAGCTATTTGCCAACAGCCAAGAAGTATGCGGCTAAGTTTAATCAACAAGCTCAAACATACCAAAACCAAAAAAGTTAAGGCAAAATAACTAACAAAATAGTTTTACTATATTGCAAACCGTTCTTATTTTAAGAGCGGTTTTTTTGTTTCTAAAAACGAAAGCATTAAAAAAATAAAAATACATATATGCATACAATAGGTGATAAGAAATTAATTAACGGTTGGGCTTTTTACGATTGGGCCAATTCGGTATATTCATTGGTAATTAGTACAGCAGTTTTTCCGTTGTATTATGATGCTATTACAGAAGGAAAAACTGTTGAGTTTTTAGGAATTGATTGGAGTCATCCTAGTAGTTTATATAGTTATGCATTGTCTTTTTCATTTTTAGTGGTAGCTTTTATGTCGCCAATTCTTTCTGGTATTGCCGATTATACTGGTAGCAAGAAAAAATTCATGAAATTCTTTTGTTGGCTAGGAGGTTTGTCAGTAATGAGTTTGTATTTTTTTAAAGGAATTGATACTGTTTGGATTGGTATTGTTTTTACTGTATTGGCTAGTATTGGTTTTTGGTCTAGTTTGGTGTTTTATAATGCATATTTACCAGAAGTAGCGTTACCAGAACAACAAGACAGAGCCAGTGCTAAAGGTTTTATGTTTGGATATGCTGGATCTGTAATTTTATTAATCATAAATTTAATAATGATTCAAAAACCTGAATGGTTTGGTATGGATAGTGGATTAGCTTCCCGTATTTCATTTGTATTGGTAGGGTTATGGTGGATTGGTTTTGCACAAATTACTTTTAATAGACTCCCTGAAAATGTATACAACAAAAAACCGGAAAGTGATTATTTATGGAAAGGATATCAAGAATTACAGATTGTTTTAAAGGAGGTACTTAATTATCCTACACTTAAACGCTTTTTAATTTCTTTCTTTTTATTGAGTATAGGTGTTCAGACCATTATTTTAATGGCTGCTATTTTTGGTTCTTCAGAATTAGGGTTGTCATCAACTAATCTGATAGTTACGATTCTATTAGTGCAAATAGTTGCTATTTTAGGAGCTTTTTTATTTTCTAGGCTATCTGATAGGTTTGGAAATATTTCCACCTTAAAATCTACTATTGCTATATGGATGTTAGTTTGTTTTGCTGCATTCATGTTAGATAAGAATCAAACGAATGTAGATTTATATTTTTATGGATTAGGTGGTTTATTAGGATTGGTGCAAGGAGCTATTCAATCGTTAACTCGTTCAACCTATTCAAAATTATTGCCCGAAACAGAAGATCATGCAACCTATTTTAGTTTTTATGATGTAACAGAAAAAATAGCTATTGTATTAGGAACAGCTGTATACGGAATTTTATATGCAATTACTGACTCAATGCAATGGAGTGTACTATGTTTAGCAGTATTCTTTTTAGCTTCCTTCATCATATTAAACACTTTAAAGAAAACAAAATATGTGCAATAAGTAAGTATTATATTTTATATCCAAGAAAAGCTGATTTTTAAAAAATCAGTTTTTTTTATTTCATCTACTATTGTATTTGTTTTTCTAATGTTAAAATACTATTTCTATAAGTTTAATTTATAGTGAAATAAAACTTAAAAATTAAGCTATTGAATATCAATAGCTAATAAAGTCGTAAATTTGGTAGAAACCATTTATTAACCAACTTAATAATATTAAACAATGGAAAACAATAATCATTTACACGCATCATCTAATCAAGGTAAATGTCCACATCATCATGGAAATGGGGAAGATGGTACTACGGGAGCTTATCCAGAACAAGATTCAAGTAAAAAATGTCCGGTAATGCATGGAGCTATTACTTCAACCGCATCATCAGTGACTAGTTGGTGGCCAAAAACATTGAATTTAGATATTTTACATCAGCATGATACTAAAACAAATCCTTTAGGAGAAAACTATGATTATCATGAAGAGTTAAAGAAGCTAGATGTTGAAGCTTTGAAAAAGGATATGCACCATTTAATGACGAATAGTCAAGATTGGTGGCCTGCCGATTGGGGACATTATGGCGGTCTTATGATTCGTTTATCTTGGCACTCAGCAGGTTCATATCGTATTGCCGATGGTAGAGGTGGTGGTGGTGCAGGAAACATTCGTTTTGCCCCTTTAAACTCATGGCCAGATAATGTAAGCTTAGATAAAGCAAAACGTTTATTATGGCCTATTAAAAAGAAGTACGGTAATAAAGTAAGTTGGGCAGATTTAATTGTGTTAGCAGGTACTATTGCCTATGAAAACATGGGGTTAAAAGTTTATGGATTTGGTTTTGGAAGAAATGACATTTGGCATCCAGAAAAAGACACTTATTGGGGAGCTGAAAAAGAATGGCTAGCACCTAGTGACGAACGTTATGACAGTGTTGATAAGCCAGAAACGATGGAAAATCCATTAGCAGCGGTACAAATGGGATTAATTTATGTAAATCCTGAAGGAGTAAATGGTCAACCAGATCCTTTGAAGTCAGCTGCACAAGTTCGTGAAACCTTTAAGCGTATGGCTATGGATGATGAAGAAACAGTAGCTTTAACAGCAGGAGGTCATACCGTAGGTAAAACTCATGGTAATGGAGATGCTAGTATTTTAGGACCTGAACCAGAAGCTGCTGGTGTTGAAGAGCAAGGGTTTGGATGGAAGAATCCTACACAAACAGGCAAAGGTCGTTACACGGTAACAAGTGGAATAGAAGGAGCGTGGACAAAGCACCCGACACAATGGGATAATGGGTATTTTGAAATGTTATTCAATCATGATTGGGAATTACGTAAAAGTCCTGCTGGAGCATGGCAATGGGAACCAACAAATATTAAAGAAGAAGATAAACCAGTAGATGTAGAAGATCCATCAATCCGTCATAATCCAATTATGACTGATGCTGATATGGCCATGAAAATGGATCCTATTTATAGAGAAATTTCATTGAAGTTTATGAACGATCCTCAATATTTCTCAGAAACTTTTGCACGTGCATGGTTTAAATTAACACATAGAGATATGGGACCAAAGGTTCGTTATTATGGACCAGATGTACCTAAAGAAGATTTAATATGGCAAGACCCTGTTCCTGCAGGAAAATCAGATTATGATGTAGATGCAGTAGCAAACAAAATAGCTAATTCAGGATTGTCTATTTCAGAAATGGTCTCAACCGCATGGGATAGTGCACGTACCTATCGTGGTTCTGATATGCGTGGTGGTGCTAACGGAGCACGTATTCGTTTAGCTCCACAAAAAGATTGGCAAGGAAACGAACCACAACGTTTAGCTAAAGTTTTATCAGTCTTAGAACCTATTTCAGCCGAATTTGGTATCAGCGTTGCTGATGCTATTGTGTTAGCAGGTAATGTAGGAATTGAAAAAGCTGCTAAAGCTGCAGGTTTCGATGTAACCGTTCCGTTTTCACCAGGTAGAGGAGATGCTACTGATGAAATGACAGATGCTGAATCTTTTGAGTATTTAGAACCCTTAGCTGATGGATATAGAAACTGGCAAAAGAAAGATTATGTAGTAAGTCCGGAAGAAATGATGTTAGACAGAACGGAGTTATTAGGATTAACAGCACCAGAAATGACAGTTCTAGTAGGAGGTATGCGTATGTTAGGTGCTAATTATGGAGGAACAAAACATGGAGTGTTTACTGATAATGAAGGTGCTTTAACCAACGATTTCTTTGTAAACTTAACCGATATGAAGTACGAATGGAAACCTGTGGGTAATGATTTGTATGAAATTAGAGATCGTAAAACAGGAGAGGTAAAATGGACAGCAACACGTATGGATTTAGTGTTTGGTTCTAACTCTATTTTACGTTCTTATGCAGAGGTTTATGCACAAGATGATAGTAAAGAAAAATTTATAAATGACTTTGTAAAGGCATGGGTAAAAGTAATGGACGCTGACAGGTTTGATTTAGCGTAATATAAATAGTTAACAAAAAAAAGATGGGACTTCTCCCATCTTTTTTATTTCATTTAAATTTCAAAACTAAACCCAAGTACAATATTTCTTCCCGGATTTAATATGCCATCTGATTTTAATCTTGATAGATGATTGATGTATTCTTCATCAAACAAATTTGTAATTGATAAACTTGTATTTACTTTGTGTTTACCTAACATAACATCGCCTCCTAAACCAAAGTTTACTAAAGTATATCCGTTTGTAGGAGTTTCAAATATGCTAACTTTATCTTGCTTTAAAAAAGTATGAGCACTTAAAGAAATATATCCTTGTTGAAATCCATCAAAACTAAAATCAGCAGATAAAGTATTTTTGAAAGTATTTGCAGGAATTAATGGTAAATAATTTCCGTTATCTTGCTCACCAATTACCATTTCAAAGCTACTACGCAAGTGTAACCAATCTAATGGATGTGGGTGTAAGTGTAGTCCAAATTCACCACCGTATAATTTTGCATTTTCTTGTTGGTATTCAAACACAGGTGCATCATCTTCAATTTCGCCTGTTGGAAATAAATAAATATAATCGTTTAAGTTATTGTAAAATCCATTGGCAAAAAGTTCAAAATGGTCTGAACCATATTCTAAAGAAAGATCTAACTGCAAGCTTTTTTCGTTAGATAATTCGCTATTTCCAACTTCAAAACGATTCACCCCGTGATGTACACCATTTGAGGTTAATTCCGCTAAATTTGGCGCTCTAAATCCGCTAGAAATATTAAAACGCGTGTTAATTTTATTAAACAATGTAGTTTTGTAACCAAACGAAGCTGTAAAACTATTGAAAGATTTATCTATTGGCTCAAAAATGTGTATTTCATCTTCATGCTCTACTTCATGTCTTTCTGTAGAAATAGATCGATTGTCAAATCTGATTCCCGCTTGAAAAACATGGCTTTTCCATTCATAATTAGCAGTAGCAAATGCACCAATGTCATTGGTAGTGGCATCTGGAATTAAAATTTCTTCACCAAAATTTTCATTAGTTTGATGCATTCCTTGTACACCAATTAAAGCTTCTATCTTACCAAATTTTGGTAAATGATATTTGGTGTTGTACGAAAAAGTTTTAAGTTTTAAAGACATTGCAGCTTCACCTTCAGCGTGTTCTTCATGTTCTTCTTCTGTTTCTTCCTCTTCATGGTCTTCGTGCTCTTCAAATTCTTTTCTATCATTTATGATATAGCCCAAATCAATATCCATTTTTGAATTCTTAAAAAAGATATGGTTATGCAAACTGATAATATGATTATCTATTTCTTGATAAGGCGATTCCATATCAGTTTCTCTAGTCTGCTCACCAATTCCTTCT
This sequence comes from Tenacibaculum sp. IB213877, assembly GCF_034043975.1. Taxonomy (NCBI): domain Bacteria; kingdom Pseudomonadati; phylum Bacteroidota; class Flavobacteriia; order Flavobacteriales; family Flavobacteriaceae; genus Tenacibaculum; species Tenacibaculum sp. IB213877. The sequence continues at coordinate 286,742 of NZ_JAXCHH010000001.1, forward strand.
GTCAATCCTAAAAGAGAATTGTTGTAATTATAACGTAATTCAGATGAAAAATTAGTTTCACTTAATCCTACTCCTAATTTTAAATCTTTTTCTTTAAACCGAGTATTGCTAACTCTTTGATTTGTTGGAATTTTATAGTCTGAATGAAAAGCATAAGTACCACGAGCCAAAAATTGTAATTTTTCTGTTGAGGTTTTGATACCTACAGATGTATTACTACCAATAGTATTACTAAAATAACGTTGGCTAATGCCAATTTGTGTGTCATTTTCGCTTGCAAATTTTTCAGGATTGATGTATAAAACACCACCTAAAGCATCAGAACCGTAGAGTAGAGAAGAAGGTCCTTTAATAACCTCAATGCTTTCAACTCCAGCATCATTAACCCCTAAGCCATGTTCACTTCCAAATTGCTGATTTTCTAATCGAACACCTTGCGTATATACCAAAACTCTATTACCACTAAGACCTCTAATTACTGGTTTTCCTATAGATGTTCCGGTAGAAACCTGAGAAACTCCAGCAATATTGGTAATTCCTTCAGATAAAGTAGTAGCTCCAACTTTTTGTAAAGACTTTGCTGATAGGCGTTCTACTTTCATCACATTTTCTGATTGTAATTTATTAAAAGGAGTCGAAACTATTACTTCATCAATAGTAAAAACAGCTTCCTCTAATTGTGCGTCAAAAGTTTGGTTGTCGCTACTGAAAATGAATGTTTTAGAAAGGGTTTTATAACCTAAAAAAGTTATATTTATAGTGATTTTCCCGTTTGGAATATTCTTTAAGGTATATGTACCCTGTCCATTAGTTATCGTACCTTTATGTAATTGCGGAGCGTAAATCTCTACTCCGTATAAAGGTTGATTATTTGTATCTGTTATAGTTCCTGATAGATTGTTTTGACTGTATACAGCCGTAAATCCTATTAAAAATAGGATGTATAAATATTTTTGCATGTGTTTTTATTTTACTATTAATTTTGTATGTATAAACTGATTAAATAGTAAAATAAGGTGGAGCTCTTGATGATTTTTTAGAAAGATAAACAACCTTAGTTTGTTGAGGTTGTTGAATAAATTTTTCTACATAATAATGTTGTGGAACTACCTCATAGTCCGAAGTAATTTCAGTATGAAAAATTTGATGTTGATAGTGTAATTGCGAACAGTCTAAATCACTATTATCATGAAAATGGGCATCATTTTTTGAAGTACAAACAGTATGATGATGATTTTCAAACGCATGAACTACTTGTATAGCCATTGGAGTAAGCAAAACAAGTAAACTTAATAATGCGATATGTTTTTTTAGCGTTCTCAGAATTCTTCTTTTAACTTTTTAGGTTTATAATTTTAAACCTATTGAAAATGCGATTGCAAAATACAAATATTCTTTGTTAGTTACACTTACAACTTAGCTTAAAAATTGTTAATTTAAATAATGCTTTTCATAGAGTTTAACTTTACTTTTTTATAAAAATCTTTTTACCAGCTTTATAAATACCTAATGCAATAAACCCAATAACTAATCCTGATAAAAATTCTCCAACGATTGAAGGTAAGGGTTTTACTAGTTCGTGAATAAAATGAATTTTATGTACAAAAATGCCTCCTGCAACTAAAAATAAGGCAATAGTACCAATGAAAGCTAAGCCTTTAATAACTTTAGGTAAAGCATTTACAAGTAGGTTACCAATTTGATATGTGAAGTTCTTTTTTCCGTTACTTAGTTTTATGAAACGGTAACCCAAATCGTCCATACGAACAATTAAAGCAACAATACCATACACTCCAATAGTAGCTATTATAGCCACTACTGATACAGAAAGTATTTGTGTTAGTAAGGGTTGTTCAATACTTACCACAGTTCCTAAAGCAATGATTATAATTTCAACCGATAATATAAAATCGGTAACAATTGCAGATTTGATTTTATCTTTTTCACGAACCAAGATCTCTTCTTTAGATAAATTTTCTGATAAATTAGCTTTCGTTTTAGTCTGCTCGTGAGGGACAAAATATTCATAAACCTTTTCGGCTCCTTCAAAGGCTAAATAAATAGCACCAATAAGTAAGATTACAGTTATAGCAACAGGAACAAAAGCACTTAAAATAAATGCTAAAGGTAAAATGATGAGTTTGTTTAAAAATGATCCTTTAGTTATTTGCCATAAAACCGGAATTTCTCTTGAAGATACAAATCCTGAAGCTTTTTCAGCATTTACAGCTAAGTCATCTCCTAAAATACCTGCCGTTTTTTTAGTGGCAATTTTACTCATAGAAGCTACATCATCCATTAATGCAGCAATATCATCTAGTAAAACAAAAATTCCTGAAGCCATAGTTTTTATTTTCTTTATTCTTTAATGTATACTGTTCCTTTTTGTTTGAAATTAGAATAACCAATTTTTGCGGTAAAGTCGTATGAAGAATCAGTTACTTTGGTTATTTGAACAAAAATAGGGTCTTTATCTAATTTAGTTTTTGGACTTTTCATTCGCAAAGTATATGCGAAGTTATTTTTCCATTTAATGAACAGCGTGTCAATATGTTTTTCTTCTTTGACAAATGTAGCGCTGTCATTAGAGATGCTTACATTTTTTGTAAACTCTTCAATTTGTAACGAGTCTTTACGAACAATTATGGTCTTACCATAACCATCACCCGCAGGAATTTCAAATGTACCGTACTTAAAACGCTCTGCACTTCCTTTAGGTTGGTTGGTACAAGAAGCGATTAAAATTGATAATATAAAAGTTCTCGACACAAATTTGCTTATGCTTCGCAAATTCACTCGAACTGACAAGTCTTTTCTCTTTTCTCTTTTCTCTTTTCTCATCTACCTATATTCCTGTGTAATTAGATGGAGTTATTTGTTTCAATTCGTTTTTAATTGCTGATGAAACCTCTAACGTATCAATAAAATCTGCAATTGATTGTTGGGTGATTTTAGCATTGGTACGTGTTAATCCTTTTAATGCTTCATACGGATTTGGATAGCCTTCACGACGTAAAATAGTTTGAATAGCTTCCGCAGCTACCGCCCAGTTATTTTCTAGATCTTGCTCAAACTTCTCTTGATTTAACAATAACTTGTTCAATCCTTTTAAAGTGGCTTTAAAAGCAATTAACGTATGCCCAAACGGAACGCCAACATTACGTAAAACCGTACTATCTGTTAGATCACGTTGCAGACGAGAAATAGGCAATTTAGCAGCTAAATGCTCAAAAATAGCATTGGCAATTCCTAAATTTCCTTCAGAATTTTCGAAATCAATTGGGTTTACTTTATGAGGCATTGCAGATGAACCGACTTCTCCTTCTTTAATTTTCTGTTTGAAATAATCCATAGAAACATACGTCCAAATATCACGATCTAAATCAATCAAAATATTATTAATACGTTTCATCCCATCAAATAAACTCGCCATGTGATCGTAATGTTCAATTTGAGTGGTTGGAAAAGAATGATGTAACCCTAAAACATCTTCTACAAAATGAGTTCCGAAGTTTTTCCAATCAATATTCGGATAAGCAACCTTATGAGCGTTGTAATTACCCGTGGCACCACCAAACTTTGCAGCACTTGGTATGTGTTGCAATTGTAAAACTTGTTGATTGATACGCTCTACAAACACAAAAATTTCTTTGCCTAATCGAGTAGGAGAAGCTGGTTGACCGTGCGTACGTGCTAACATGGGTACATTTTCCCATTCTTCAGAAAGCTCAGCTAATTTTGATGCTAAACAATCAAGTTCAGGAAAATAAACTTCTTCAATAGCATCTTTAATACTCAACGGAATTGCAGTGTTGTTAACGTCTTGTGATGTTAATCCGAAGTGAATAAACTCTTTGTATTTTTGCAAGTTTAAATTGTCAAACTTTTCTTTGATAAAATACTCAACCGCTTTTACATCATGGTTGGTAACGCTTTCAATCTCTTTAATTCTTAGCGCATCCTCTGTAGAAAAATCTTCATAAATTCTACGTAGATCAACAAAAACAGTTCTGTTGATGTCTTCTAATTGTGGTAACGGAATTTCGCAAAGCGCAATAAAATATTCAATTTCTACCTTTACGCGGTATTTTATTAAAGCTTCTTCAGAAAAATATTGAGCTAAATCGGTTACTTTGTTTCTGTATCTACCGTCAATAGGAGAGATGGCGTTTAAACTTGTTAAATTCATTTTTGTTAGTTGTGTTGAAAGACACAAAAATATCAAAAATGTAAGGTTTAACTAAGTATTTTTAGTAGATATTTTTATCTTCACGGTTTAAACAAAAAAATGTGCAGGCTACGACACTTCTTTACATCATTTTAGCGGTTTTATTTAGTGTTTTTGTTGGTTTTTTTCAGTATTTCTATAAAGTTAAAAATGCGCCTAAAATCAACATTCTTCTTTTTATTTTAAGAACATTAAGTGTTTTTTTATTATTGTTATTGCTTATTAATCCGAAGATTAAAAACACTAGGACAGAAAACACCAAACCAGTTTTATCAGTTTTGGTTGATAATTCACTATCTGCTCAGTTTTTTAAAGAAGAAGCTCAGATTAAACAACTTGTTGAGGAGTTTAAAAGGAACTTCAAATTGAACGATAAATTTGATGTGAATTTCTTTTCCTTCGGAAAAAACATTCAGGTTTTAGATAGTTTGCACTTTGATGAAGGGCAAACCAATATTGCGAAAGCTATACAATCCGTAAATGATTTATACAAAAATCAACTTTCGGCAACGGTTTTAATTTCTGACGGAAACCAAACCATTGGAAACGATTATGAGTTTACCAATTCAAAACAAGCGGTTTTTCCTTTGGTGATTGGAGATACAGCACAATATCAAGATATCAAAATTTCTCAACTCAACGTTAATAAATACAGTTATATTAAAAATAAATTTCCCGTAGAAGCTTTAGTGGTTTATGATGGAAAAGAGGCGGTTTCGTCTGTCTTTACTATCACCAAAGATGGAAAAAAAGTGTTTTCAAAACGAGTTTCACTTTCTCCAGAAAACAATTCAACTACGGTTTCTGCTAATTTAACATCTGATGCAGAAGGATTACATTATTATTCGGCAAGTATTTCAAGGCTGGAAAATGAAAAAAACACAAAGAATAACTACAAGAATTTTTCGGTAGAAGTTATTGATGAGCAGACCAAAGTGTTGGTGTTGGCGTCTGTTTTACATCCAGATTTGGGAGCGTTTAAAAAAGCTATAGAAAGCAATCAACAACGACAAGTTGAAATTGTTCAAATCAATAAATTCGAAGGAAATTTGAATGACTATCAATTGGTAATTTTTTATCAGCCTAATTCTTATTTTAGAAACGATTTTCAACAACGAACATCCAATTTTTTATTGGTAACTGGAACAAAAACGGATTGGAATTTTGTAAATTCCTTGAATCTAGGAATTAAAAAATCAGCAATCAACCAATCAGAAAATTACAGAGCAACATACAATGCTCAATTCTTAACTTTCTTGCAAAAAGATATTGGTTTTGGAAGCTTTCCTCCGTTAAGAGATAAGTTTGGTTCGGTAAGTTTTGATGAAAATCAACCATTAGCGTATCAGAGAATAGGAAACATTTCTACTGAAGAACCTTTAATTTCCACTTTTGAAAAAGGAGAGAGTAAGTTTGCGGTGATATTAGGAGAAGACATTTGGAAATGGCGAGCGGCAAGCTATTTAAAAGAAAATTCGTTTCAAGAGTTTGATGAGTTTCTTGGAAATTTTGTTCAATATTTAGCGTCGAATAAAAAGAGAAATCGATTAGAGGTGAATTTTGATAACTTGTATTTGGCAAATCAACCTATCCAACTTTCAGCGTTGTATTTAGATCAGAATTATCAGTTTGATAATAGGGCTTCGTTGCAAATAAGCATTTTGAATTCAGAAACTAAAGAAAGAAAAATCTATCCGTTTTCATTGGTAAATAACGCATATCAAGTGAATGTTGAGGGGTTACCGGCTGGAGATTATTCTTACAAAGTAACTGTTGAAGGACAAACGATTAATAAATCAGGTAGATTTAAAATTTCAGATTATCAAATAGAAGAACAATTTACAAGAGCTAATACGCAAAAATTAGAAAAGCTCGCAAATAATTCAGGAGGAAAACGTTTTTATAAAACAGAGCAACAGCAGCTGATTAATGTTCTGGTAAATGATAAAAACTATTATACTACTCAGAAATCTATTGATAAAGAAGAAAACTTGATAAACTGGAAATGGATTTTATTCTTAATTGCTGGTTTGTTAACTATTGAGTGGTTTACACGCAAATATTTTGGAAAAATATGATGGAAATAGAACACTTTTTTCAATGTCCGTATTGTTGGGAGCAAATCTCAATGATTTTGGATGCAAGTGCTTCTCAAACCTATATAGAAGACTGTGAGGTATGTTGTAATCCGATACAAATTACTACAGTTTTTCAGCAAAATGAATTAATAACTTTTGAAGCAAAAAGTATAGAACAATGATGAGATTTCACACTAGAAAATGGGTAAAACCTGAAGATTTAAACGCAAATGGAACTTTATTTGGAGGTAGATTGTTACAATGGATTGATGAAGAAGTAGCTTTATATGCTATTATTCAGCTAGAAATACCCAAAACAGTAACTAAGTTTATGTCAGAAATAGATTTTGTGAGTTCTGCTAAACAAGGAGATATCATAGAAATTGGAATTGAAGTGATTAAATTTGGAAGAACATCTATCACTTTAAATTGTAAGGTTAGAAATAAATTAACACGTAAAGATATTATAAACATTGATAAAATTGTTATGGTAAGTTTAGATGCTGATGGAAATCCAATTCCTCATGGAAAAACAAAAGTTGAATATGTAAAAGATAGATTAGAAGACAAATAATGCATCTTTTTTAAATAATTAAGGTCTTGTTTAAAAAAACAATATGGGACACAATCACCACCACCATTCACACGATGCATCTACAGAGAATATCAAAACAGCATTCTTTTTAAATTTATTCTTTACTATTATTGAGTTTGTCGGCGGTTTTTTTACTAATAGTTTGGCTATTATGTCTGATGCTTTGCATGATTTAGGTGATAGCATCACCTTAGGAGCTTCTTGGTATTTTCAAAAACTTTCTACTAAAGAAGCTAATAAAAAATATTCCTATGGCTACAAACGATTTTCGTTGTTAGGAGCTATAATCAATTCAGTTATTTTAATTATTGGTTCTATTTTTATCATTAAAGAGGCTATACCAAGAATAACTAATCCGCAACAAGCAGATGCCAACGGTATGATGTGGCTTGCTATTTTAGGTGTTATAGTTAATGGTGTAGCCGTTTTTAAACTTCGTCAAGGGAATTCGATTAATGAACGTGTGGTTTCGTTGCATTTATTGGAAGATGTATTAGGTTGGATAGCCGTTTTAGTAGCCAGTATTGTAATGCAATTTTGGGATGTTCCCATATTAGATCCAATTCTTTCGTTACTTATTGCTCTTTTTGTGTTGTACAATGTGGTTCGAAATATGAAAGATAGTTTGCAAATCATACTTATGGCTACACCTAAAGAAGTTTCTATAGAAAATGTAAAAGAAAAATTGTTGATGTTTGATGGAGTAGTTGATGCTCATGATATAAAGTTATGGACATTAGATGGAGAATCTAACATTTTAACAGCGCATATAGTTGTTAGTGATGAAATACATATACCCAATAAAACAGAAACCCTTAAACAGAACATCAAACATAGTTTACTAGATAATTTTGGGGTAAAACATATAACGTTAGAGTTAGAGAGAAAAGAAGAAGACTGTGAATACAGAAATCAATAGTAAATTAACTGTATCTTTGAAAAAAACAGAAATCATAAAAAAATGGCAAGAAACCAATTAGACTTTAATTTTCCTAGGGGAGGAGTACTTTTAATTCCTATAGCAATTTTACTATTAATTTTTATTTCTAAATCTACAGAAACCATAAAATCTGGTCAAGCCGGGGTTTTGTATAAGACTTTTGGAGGCGGAGTAGCTGTTGATGAACCGCCAATGGGAGAAGGGTTTCATTTTGTAATGCCTTGGAATAAAGTGCATGTATATGAAATTCGTCAACAAGAATTATTTGAGCAAATGCAAGTGCTTTCTTCAAACGGATTAGAAATTCGTTTAGATGCTTCAGCATGGTATCAACCACAAGTAGAAAAATTAGGCTTATTACATCGTGAAAAAGGAGAAAATTACTTAGATAGAGTTATTAAACCTGCCATCCGTTCAGCAGCTCGTAGTGTTGTTGGGCGTTATACACCAGAGCAATTATATTCAAGTAAAAGAGATGTAATTCAAGATGAAATTTTTGTAGAAACTAAAAAGATTTTAGACAAACAATACATTCAGTTAAACGAAGTATTAGTACGTGATGTAGAGTTGCCACCAACTATTAAAGATGCTATTGAACGTAAATTAAAGCAAGAACAAGAAGCTTTAGAATATGAGTTTAGAATAGCAAAAGCAAAAAAAGAAGCAGAACGCCAAAAGATTGATGCTGAAGGAAAAGCAGCAGCAAATAAAATTTTAAGTGCTTCTTTAACAGATAAGATTTTACAAGAAAAAGGTATTGAGGCTACTTTAAAATTATCAGAATCATCTAACAGCAAAGTAGTTTTAATAGGTTCTGGTAAAAACGGAATGCCAATTATTTTAGGAAACCAATAAATGGTTTTCTTAAAGTATTGTTAAACAGAAAAATATTTGTAACAAATCAACTTAAAATCCGTCTATATAATAGATTACTTTCATTAAGAAAGTTAGTGATTAGTTAGTTTTTAATAGTTGATTGAAAAAAGGCTCGAGTTGGTAAATACTCGAGCCTTTTTGTTTTTATTGCAGTTTTCTTTCAAGTAAAGCCATATAAAATCCGTCAAAACCAGATTTATGTGCTAACACTTTTTCGTCTTTTACAAATTTAAAATCTTTACCAGCGTCTGAAGCTAAAAAGAACTCAACTTGTTGTTGATTTTCAGAGGGTAATACCGAACAAGTAGCATATACTAATTTTCCTCCTGGTTTAACCATTTTAGAATAGCTTTGTAATACTTCTTGTTGTACGTTTCTAATATTATCTAAAAACTCAGGTTCTAATTTCCATTTACTATCAGGGTTTCTTCTAATAACTCCCAAACCGGAACACGGAGCATCAATTAAAACTCTATCTGCTTTATCCTGTAGTTTTTTAATCACTTTGGTAGAGTCAATAACTCGAGTATCTACATTATGCACTCCATCTCTACGAGCACGAACTTTTAACTTCTTTAATTTACTTTCGTAAATATCCATAGCAATGATTTGCCCTTTGTTCTCCATTAGAGAGGCTAAGTGCAAGGTTTTTCCACCAGCACCAGCACAAGTATCAACTACTTTCATTCCTGGTTCAATATCTAAATAAGCAGCTACTAATTGAGATGATGCATCTTGTACTTCAAACAATCCTTTTTTAAAGGCTTCAGTTTTAAATACATTGGCACGTTCTACTAATTTTAAAGCATCTGGATAACCTTTTATAAATTCAGTATCAATACCTTCTGAAGCTAATTGCTTTTGTAGGTTTTCTTTGGTTGTATTTAAAGTATTGGTACGTAAAATAACTTCTGCTTGTTTGTTTAAAGCAGCGATCTCTTTCGTCCAAACATCTTCCCCTAATTCCTTAACACCTAATTCATCTATCCAATCAGGAATAGACTCTCTAAATTTTCTGATTTTAGAAAGTTCATCAAATTTCCCTTTAATTCTTCGTGTTGGAGTAGGTTCAATCTGGTTCCAATCGGGTAATTGAATTCCACGTAATACACACCAAACTGAAAATAAACGCCATAAATCCGGACGTGAGTACGGAGCTTTTACATTGGCAATCTCAGAGTATAAACGTTTCCAACGTACTATATCGTAAATAGTTTCTGCAACAAACTTTCTATCTCTGGCTCCCCAACGTTTGTCTCTTCGTAAAGCAGTTTCAACAGCTTTGTCTGCATACACTCCTTCATTAAATATATCTCGCAAACTGTCTATAACAGCATACGTTAAATTTCTATGTAATCTCATTGATTGAATTTAAGGCTACAAAGATAGCACGATTAATTGGCTTTTTGTATTTTCGTTTTCAATGAATTTAAACCAACCAGTTACATACATTAAAGGCGTTAGTGTAGCACGAGCTGAGTTGCTATATTCTGAACTCGGAATTAAGACTTGTAACGATCTGTTACACTTATTTCCTTTCAGATATATCGATAAAACACAGTTTTACACCATTAATCAGTTACAACAAAATACAGCTGAAGTTCAGATTGTAGGTAAAATTGTTGATGTAAAAACAGTTAAACAAAAAAGAGGAAGTAGGTTAGTGGCTACCTTTACAGATGCTACAGGAACGATGGAACTAGTATGGTTTAAAGGCGTAAAGTGGATAAAAGATAGCTTAAAATTGAATGTTCCGTATGTGATTTACGGAAAGTTAAATTGGTTTAATGGCACAGCAAATATGCCACATCCGGAGCTTGAATTAGTTTCTGAGTATAAAAAGAAGTTGCAAACAGCAATGCAACCTGTATATCCATCTACAGAAAAACTCACTAACAAAGGAATTTCTCAAAAGATCATGCGATCTATATTGCAAAATCTTTTGCAACAAGCTTATGGAAGTGTTGTAGAAACTTTTTCTAATGATTTTATGCAACAAAACCAGTTGTTGGGTAAAAAGGAATCCTTATTAAATATTCATTTTCCAAAAGATCAGGAATTACTGGCCAAAGCACAATACAGACTCAAATTTGAAGAGTTATTCTTTATTCAGTTGCAATTACTGATGAAAAAACTCATCAATAAAGCCAAAATTAAAGGATTTGTATTTGAGCAAGTAGGAGAGAACTTCAATAATTTCTACCAAAATCACTTACCTTTCGATCTGACCAATGCGCAAAAACGAGTTTTAAAAGAAATTAGAAAAGATGTAAGTACGGGTGCGCATATGAACCGATTATTACAAGGTGATGTAGGTTCGGGAAAAACCATTGTGGCGTTACTAACGATGTTGTTGGCCATTGATAACGGATTCCAAGCTACGATTATGGCACCTACCGAGATTTTAGCAACACAACATTATAACGGAATTGCAGAATTATTAGAAGGAACAGATATTAAAATTGAATTGCTTACGGGCTCTACTAAAACCAAAAAAAGAAGAGAAATTCACGAAAGTTTGGAGGACGGTAGCTTGCATATACTCATAGGTACGCACGCTATTTTAGAAGATAAAGTACAGTTCAATAATTTAGGAATTGCCATTATTGATGAACAACACCGATTTGGAGTAGCGCAACGAAGAAAATTATGGGAGAAGAGTAGCCCATCCTCAGAAGGAGGGGCTATCCCTCCACATATTTTGGTGATGACAGCAACTCCAATTCCGCGTACCTTGGCAATGTCTGTGTATGGAGATTTAGATATTTCTATAATTGATGAATTACCTCCGGGAAGAAAAGATATAAAAACGGTACATCGTTATGATAGTAACCGATTAGCTGTTTTTAAGTTTTTAAAAGATGAAATTGATAAAGGTCGTCAAGTATATGTGGTATATCCACTAATTCAGGAGTCGGAGGCAATGGATTATAAAGATTTGATGGATGGTTACGAGAGTATTTCACGCGAATTTCCATCACCCAAATATCAAATCAGTATCGTGCATGGTAAAATGAAACCTGTAGATAAAGACTACGAAATGGACAGGTTTGTAAAAGGTGAAACTCAAATTATGGTTGCCACTACTGTTATTGAAGTAGGTGTAAATGTTCCAAATGCGTCGGTTATGGTTATAGAAAGTGCAGAACGTTTTGGGTTGAGTCAGTTACACCAGTTGCGTGGTAGAGTAGGGCGTGGAGCAGAACAGAGCTATTGTATTTTATTAACCAGTTATGAATTGTCATCAGATGCAAAAACGCGTTTAAAAACCATGGTTGATACCTCAGACGGATTTAAAATTGCAGAAGTAGACTTAAAACTTCGTGGTCCGGGAAATATTATGGGAACGCAACAAAGTGGTGTGTTAAATCTAAAAATTGCCGATGTAGTGAAAGACAGTCCTATTTTATACAAAGCACGTCAAACCGCTATTCAGTTATTGAATGATGATCCTGAGTTATCAAAACCTCAAAATGCACCAATTTTAAAACGCTTTAGTTTGTTGCAAAAAAGAAGCGGAATTTGGAGTAATATTAGTTAACAACCAAGACTAAATAGTATAAAATGGAAAATATTGAAATTAGAAAGGTAGTACCAAACGAAATAGATCAATTACAAAAAATAGGCATACAAACTTTTTTAGAAGCTTTTTCTTCGGAAAACAGTGAGGAGAATATGAACTCGTATTTGGAGAAAAGTTTTTCTACTCAAAAATTAAAGACCGAATTAAAAGATAAAAATTCTGAATTTTATTTTGCGTTAGAAAATAAGACTGTGGTTGGCTACTTAAAAATTAATTTAGGTCAATCACAAACAGAAATAAAAGAAGAAAATGCTATTGAAATTGAACGTATATATGTGCTAAAAGAATTTTACGGGAAAAAAATAGGACAATTGCTTTTTGAAAAAGCAATGGAAATTTCAAGGCAAAAAAAGGTAGATTATATTTGGTTGGGAGTTTGGGAAGAAAATTTGAGAGCCATTCATTTTTACCAGAAAAATGGGTTTGTTGTCTTTGACAAACATATCTTTAAATTAGGGGATGATATACAAACCGACCTAATGATGAAATTATTATTAAAAGAATAAAATATAATTATAACTGCAGGTTCTTTTTCCTGGTAATTAACAACTGTAATTCCTGTAGATTTCTGTTTACAATGTAGTGAAATTTATGTAGTTTTGATTCAAGTTTATTATAAGTCAATTAGATTTGTCATTCCCGCAAAAGCGGGAATCTTTTTATGTAGTTTATCTATTTTAGATTCCTGCATACGCAGGAATGACATTCAAAATGAACATTACAATGCTTTTATAAAAATAATTTAGTTTGTCACAACACTTCATCGACGTTATATTACCTATTCCTTTACAAAAAACGTTTACCTATTCGGTAACCGAAGCTGAGGCTAATTTCTTGCAAAAAGGAATGCGTGTTGCGGTAGAATTTGGTAAATCGAAGATCTATACAGCTTTGGTTTTCAATATTCATCAAAAAGCTCCTGAGTTGTATGAAGCAAAGGATATTCATCAAATTTTAGATGAACAGCCTATCGTAAACGAACAACAACTCAAGCATTGGCAGTGGATTGCTAATTATTACATGTGTTCGTTAGGAGACGTTTACAGAGCAGCGTTACCGTCTGCATTTTTGTTAGAAAGTGAAACTGTTTTGTATAAAAACAATGCGTTTTCTGATGAAAGTGTATTAAACGATGAAGAATTCTTGATTTTTGAGGCATTGCATCATCATTCGCAATTAACGGTGCATCAAGTAGCAGATATTTTAGGTAAGAAAAAAGTACTTCCTATTATCAATGAATTGCTACATAAGTCGGTAATTGAAATCAAGGAAGAGATCTATGAAACCTATAAACCAAAGTTGGTTAAATACGTTCGATTGCATCCGCAGTACGAAAATGAAGAAGCATTGCAATTATTGTTAGATGAACTTTCAAGAGCCAAAAAGCAACGCGATGCAGTTTTAACCTTTTTTCAGTTAAAATCGATCAAAAAACCGATAAAAGCGAAAGATTTAGAGCAAAAATCGGGAGTTTCGAGTCAGATTTTAAAAGCATTGGTTGATAAAAATATCTTTGAATTTTACCATTTACAAACGGATAGAATTCATTTTAAAGGTGAAACCAACGGGTTAAAACAGTTAAATGAACATCAGCAACAAGCTTCAGAAGAGATCAAACAAAGCTTTGAACAACATGATATTACGTTATTACACGGAGTAACGAGTTCGGGTAAAACAGAGGTGTATACCAAGTTAATACTGGAAACCATTGAAAGTGGTAAGCAAGTACTGTTTTTATTGCCAGAAATAGCGTTAACTACGCAAATCATCACACGTTTACAAGCGTATTTTGGGAATAGTATTTCAGTATTCCACTCTAAATATTCCATTAATGAACGCGTGGAAGTGTGGAATAATGTATTGGATAACAAACCTAAGGCACAAATTATTTTAGGGGCACGTTCCTCTATCTTTTTACCATTTTCAAATTTGGGATTGATAGTGGTAGATGAAGAGCATGAATCATCTTATAAGCAATACGAACCTTCACCACGCTATAATGCACGTGATGCTGCTGTTGTGCTAGGTAAATTACACAAAGCAAAAGTGTTGTTGGGTTCTGCAACTCCGTCTATTGAAAGTATGTTCAATGCTACGCAACAAAAATACGTATTGGTAGAATTAAAGCGTCGCCACGGTAATATTCAATTACCAAAAATTGAGCTGATAGATATTAAGGAGAAACATAGAAAAAAGGAAATGACGGGTCATTTTTCGGATAGGATGTTACAGCTTATTAATGAAGCGTTGGAGGAGAAAGAACAGGTGATTTTATTTCAAAACCGTCGTGGATTTTCACCAATTGTAGAGTGTACAACTTGCGGAACGTCGCCTCAATGTCCGAATTGTGATGTGAGTTTAACCTATCATAAATTCCGAAGTGAATTAAAATGTCATTATTGTCATTACCAACGTGCAATGCCTACGAGTTGTGGTGCTTGTGGAAATTCAACACTAGATACCAAGGGTTTTGGAACTGAGCAAATTGAGTTAGAACTCAAAGAGTTATTTCCAAATTACAATATCGGTCGTATGGATTCCGATACCACACGTGGTAAGTTTGGGTATCAAAAGATCATTGAAGCTTTTGAAACGCAGGAAATTGATGTTTTGGTGGGTACACAAATGCTGTCTAAAGGATTAGATTTTGATAACGTTTCTTTAGTTGGAATATTAAATGCCGATTCCATGCTTAATTTCCCTGATTTTAGAGCGCACGAACGTGCTTTTCAACTCATGGTACAAGTATCGGGTAGAGCAGGACGTACCAAAAAACAAGGTCAGGTAGCTATTCAAAGTTTTAATCCGTATCATCAAATTTTGCAACAAGTTTCGACCAACAACTACGATGAAATGTATAAAGAACAGTTGCAAGATCGTTGGCAATACCATTATCCACCGTATTACCGTTTGATAAAAATTACCTTAAAACACCGCGATTATACTAAGGTTGATATGGGTATTAATTGGTTAGCAAAAGCATTGCAAAATGTGTTTGGTGAAAATGTTTTGGGTCCTACCGCACCAGCAGTAAGTAGAATTAGAAATCAGTATATCAAAAACTTAATGATTAAAATTCCGCCAAAGCAATCGTTAGGGAAAACCAAAGAAGAACTGCAAAAAATTAAAAATACGTTTGAAGCGGTAAAAGATTTTAGACCTATCCGCTTTATTATTGATGTGGATGCGTATTAACTTTCGTTACTTCGAGAATTATTAAAATCATTTTTTTTTGATTTCTTAAGATTCTTCGACATCGCTCATAATGACAGCCCATTATTAAATTAATTCTGTCAATTCGAGTGAATTTGTATCGAGCATAAGAATTATATAGAAGTAGTTCTAACTACTATTTTTTATTCCCGATGTCATGAAAATCACTCAAACTGACAAAAAAAACACGTTTATTTCAAGATTTTAATGGGTTTTTTATCTTGATCTATAGCTACGAAAGTAAATTCACCGCTAACTGCTTTTTCTCTGTCATCAGAATACATTTGTTCGATAAAAATATTTACACGTACTTTTAAACTTGTATTGCCCAAATACGTTACTTTGCCAAATAATTCTACTAAGGTTCCGGCAGGAATTGGCTTTTTAAAATCTATTCTGTCGCTACTAACAGTAACCATGCGTTGTCTGCTAAATCGTGTGGCAGTAATAAACGCTACTTCATCCATAAGTTGCATAGCAGTTCCACCAAATAAGGTATCATAATGGTTGGTTGTGTTTGGGAATACAGCTTTAAAAACACGTGTTTGTGATTGCTCAATACGCTCTTCTACAGTCATTTTATTTTAACTTTTTATAATTATGTAATTGATAAGAAGTTCAATACAATATTTCAACTTTGCTGAAATAAAAAGTTAAGAAAGAGTGTGTTTTACAACAAACGACAAGACATAGGTATCCTATGTAAATTTGTATAAAAAAGTATCTAACTTATAGCTTTAGATCGCGAAAGCAAAGTTATTAAGAATAGGCAGGTCTCCTGACTTGTAACAATTTTATCGTCCTTCCCATATAAAAAAAACAGTGGAACACAAGGATAAAATCTTAAAGTTACTTACAGTTGCGCGACAGTTCTGGATTTACACCAGATTCCCTTTTAATACACAGTTAAGTACAACCTTTTCTTTTTAATGAAATTAAAGAAAGAACTTTAAAGTGTAATATTACTTATTTTCTGATTTAGAAGCTACAGTTTCTTTAATTTTTTACATTTAATCAAGTAGAAAGGAAAGTTTTCAGTTACTTCTTGAATTTCAAACAAACCTACTTTTTCAAACTCTTTTTTTACAGATTCCTTGTTATAAAAATACATTTTAACGCCTTTATGTATTTCATAACGATCTTTACTAATAAATTTTCCTTTGCCATAGGTTGGTGCATCTACGGTAATAGCAGTAAAGATCATATAACCATTTGTAGTTAGCTGATTGTAACAATTTTTAATAAGTTTTTGTCGCTCTTTGCTATTTAACAAATGGATTAACGCATAACAGAAAATACCATCGTATTGATTGTTATCAAAAGGCATGTCGGTAACAGAACCATGATGAATAACCATATCTGTTCCGTAGTGTTTTTTAGCCATTTCTATGGCAGTTTTTGATATTTCTATACCGGTTACGCTTATTCCGTTATCTTTAAAAACTTGTGCATTTCTTCCATAACCAATTCCGGGAATAAGGATGTTTTTAATTCCTTTTTCTATAAAAAAATCTTTAATAATCATAGCCGATTGTGAAGGTTTAAAACCCCACATTTCTTGTTTTTCTATAAAATTATCTTCCCAAAATTCTCTCAAAACATTATTCACTTTTACACAGTTTATCTTCAAGAATATCACAGAGAAACCCTAATTCTTTTACCAAAGAAATTATGTGTTGATTATTAATTGCAGTGCCTTCAACCCTGAGAATTGTATGGCCACATGGATAAGGAAATTCCGTTTCACTTAAATCAAAATCAATTTTTATATGAGGTGAATTTTTTTCTAGGATTTCAATAATTTTTTCAGCTTGAAATTCATTTTCAATATTTGTAGTAAAAACTTCTATCATACTATTTTTAAAATTGCTCATCTGTTAGTTCTTTATTTACCATAGCGCCAGCTACATTACCGCCAAATACTGCATTGGCAACTGAGCGCATTAATGTAGTGTTGTCTCCACAAGCATAAATACCATGAATAGTAGTTTGTTGAAATTCATTGATTTTAATATGGCCACTCTCTGTAAGTTCACAACCTAATTTCTGAGGAATAGTACAATGTTGACTGAACGGAACATGTGCATACATAGCATCTAGAGTTAATTTTTCACCATTTGTTAAGATTACATTTGTTAAATATCCATTTGTATGTTCTATTTCAGTAATCTCCTCTTCTTGAATTTTAATATGGTGTTTGTTTAATTTTGAAATTTGTTCAGTATTAAAATCTGCTTTTCCTTGTGTAAATAAAGTACTATGTTTGGTAAGATTGTTAACTAAAGAAGCCATATGAATTGCATGATCTCCATTGGACATAATGCCTGTTTTCTTTCCATGAAATTCATATCCGTGGCAATAAGGGCAATGAATTACTGAGATGCCCCAACATTCAGAAAAACCTTTAATATCTGGCATTATATCTTTGATACCTGTGGCAAAAATTAATTTTTTGCTATAAAAGATATCTCCAGACTCAGTTTCAATTTTAAAACCGGCATTGTTTTTCTTCCCATTTACAGCAATACCATCATAAAAATGCACAGTTTTGTATTTTTTAACTTGTTTTTTGGCAATGGTTGAAATTTCTTTGGGAGTTTTACCATCTTGCGTTAAAAAGTTATGGGAATGTGGCGTTTGCCTATTGCATGGTTTTCCGCTGTCAATAACAAGTACATTTCGTAAAGATCTTCCTAAAATTAATGCTGATGAGAGTCCAGCATAGCTTCCTCCAATGATAATTACATCAAAAATATTGATAGCTTTCATGTTGTATTAGTTAATAAATTAAACAAAGGAGTAGGAGATAATCAAGCTCAAAAGCCAACGTTTCTTTTAATTATAATCCTTTCCTTGACAAATTTACTATAATTTCTTATTATTGCAACAATATCGCAATAAATTATTGCGAATAATTTGCATTAACAAATGAAACGAAGGAATACACCAACAAAAGAAGCAGTATTAGATTTACTTTTAAGGTCAGGAAAAGCAATGAGTCAGGATGCAATTCAAGAAAGAATTGATATTGATATTAACAGAGCTACTATTTACAGAATTTTAAATAGATTTTGTGAAGATGGTGTGCTTCATAAAATTGTTGCTGAGGATGGTAAACAATATTTTGCTTTGTGTGTAAAATGTGATGAAAGCAAAAAACCTTTGCATCATTTTCACTTTCGTTGTACACAGTGTGATACTATTGAATGCCTACCAATTCCTGTTATTTTTTCTATAGATACTGCATACAGTGTTGAGACCGTTAACTGCGTTTTAACGGGTACGTGTAAAGAGTGTTCATAGTTTACAATAATTTGGATAAATGTATGCGATGCTGAAACAAGTTCAGCATGACGAGTTATTTGAGTTAAAAAATGGCGTATATCCTAACTCTTCAAGTGTCATTGGGTTTACAATTTTAATTCTTCTAATAATTCAATTTTATTTAAAAAATAATCCAACTTTAAATCACCACCACTTCTTCTTCCTCTTATGCTTTCAAGTAAATGAAGTAAATCAATATCTTTAGTTTTATTTATTATTGAGTTAATAAGTAGTTTGTTTTTTCCATTTTCATCACTTTCATATAATTTTGATTTATGGTAATAACCAGAATTTAATGAATTGTTATAAAAGTTCAGTAAATAAGCTTCTAATAACATTAGCATTCTTTCATTATCATTATTTAATTTATTTCCTACTATTTCAAAAAGTCTATCTTGTAGTTGTTGAATAGTAAGACTTTGTGTTTTCAAATTATTGTATAAGTCAGTTTTTTTTATTTTTAAGAAGGTTAAAAATAAATATACAAGAGGGAAGACGAAGTGATTTTCTCCGAATGTTCTTAAAGATATTTTAGCAAGTGTAAATATTTTCTCTTGTTCTCTTAAAGAAATCTCAGAATTAGAAAATAAAATATCGCATATTTTTAAAAAATCAGTTTTGTCATATTTCAGCTCACTGTATTTTATTCTTTCAGGAGAATTAAAAAACTCATCAAAATCAAAAAACTCATATAAATATCTTTGAAAAACTCCTGATTCTGGTTTAGGAATTGAATATTCTAAGTCAATAAACCTTCTTAAGTATTCTTCAGCATCTAATTTATCACTACCATAAACTCCTCTTACAGCATTTCCAAGTTGTATTTTATCAATTGATAAAATAAAAACTATGTTTGGAACTGAAAAGAAATGTTTAATCTGCTCCAAAATAGACACAGCATAATCAGGCCTACACCTATCTAATTCATCAATTATAAAAACTAAAGGCTTTCCTTTATTTGTATTTGCAATAAACTCTGAAAGACTATTACGGAATTCTGAAATATTCTTTTTCTTTTTAGAATATTCATTAACATTATTTTCAAAAACATCGGTTAGTCCTTTTGTAACTCCTATGATTGCATCTTTAACACCTTCTGTATCAATGTATTTATCAGCAATTGCTTTAGCTACTATAGGAGCGATATGTTTAGTTAATGCTGATGCCTTTTTCAAAGTAGATTTAAATTCCGGTTCAGTTGATTTTGTGGTTAATGTTTTTAATTCACCCATTAAAGCTATCAACGGATTGTTCTCAAAATCATTTTCCCAGGCATTGAAATATACTGTTTGATAGCCTTTGTTTTTTAAGTCTTGTTCCCACATTTTTACAAATGTGGTTTTTCCAGTTCCCCATTTATTATTTATAGCAAGTACAAATCCGTAGGAATATGAGTTTATGATGTTAGTTAAAATTTGAGCATATTTTTTTCTATCCAATCTACAATTTGCAAATGGATCTTCAACTAATATTTCAAGTTCATTATGTTTTATATTCATGAGTTTGGTTTTTCTTTTAGCTAATTTTTAAATATTTTTAGTTTAGATAATAAATATTGTTGGATATAGATAGACAACTTTTCTTTTAAATAAATATATAAAAAAAGCCTAGTGAAACTCACTAGGCTTTGTATCAACTTATTAACAAGTTATTTACTTTTTTGGGTGTACCAATTTCATTTCTTTAATTAAACGTTTGGCACCTGCATATTTATCGGTAATAAATAATACATAACGGATGTCTACCATAATGTTTCTACAAATTGCAGGGTCGTAGTTCATATCGCTCATAGTTCCTTCCCAAACACGGTCAAAATTCAAACCAATTAAGTTTCCGTGTGCATCAATAGCAGGACTCCCTGAGTTTCCACCCGTAGTATGGTTGGTTCCTAAGAAACACACCGGCATTTTACCATTGCTATCAGCATACTCACCAAAATCTTGTGCATAGTATAAATCCAACAACTTTTTAGGTACATCAAACTCATAATCTCCCGGTACGTACTTTTCAACCACACCGTCTAAATAACTTACGTGGTTGTAATATACCGCATCGCGTGGCGAGTATCCTTTTACTTTACCGTAGGTAACACGTAAGGTACTGTTAGCATCCGGGAAGTAACGTGCATCGGGCACTGCTTCCATTTGTGCTTTCATATACTTTTTTTGTAAGGCTAAAATTGGTTCGTTCTTTTCTTGGTATTCTTTGTTTATGCTCGTGTAAAACTCTTCGATAAACGGTTTTGCATAGGTATAGGCTTTGTCGTTGTTTAGTTTAGCAACAGCTTCATCCGCAGAACCTTCTAACAAGGCTAAAGCGCTGTCTAAATTGGTAAATGCAGTGTGGTTGTAAATAGAAGCATCTACATTTTTGCTGTATAGTGGCATTACTGCTTCGTACACGCCTTTGTCAACATTTACATCATAGTTTTTATGAATTCCTTTTAATCTGCCTACCAAAGAAGCTTTTGCTGCTTCAAGCTTAGAGGCGTCGCTTTTTACTGCTTGTTCAAACTGATACGCTCTATAAGTCATTTGCATCAACTCGTTGGTAACAATAAATACTTCAATAAAATTTCTACGTTTAATATTGATAGGAGCGAAGTCTTTATATAATTTATCAAACTCAGGAAGTATATTTTTATAGTCGGCAGGTAATCCTTTTTTATCAATTGCTTCGGTGAATTTTGCTTCAAAAGCTTTACGCTTTTCAATAGCATTACTCTTTTTGATACCTAAGTTTTCACCAATCCATTTTTTCCAAGCATTGGCAATACGTGCTTGCTTAGAAGCGTATTTAATACGAACCGCATCATTAGCTTTCATATTGGCATCAATTACTTTTAAAGCTGCTTCACGAATAGCAATGTTGGTTGGGTTAAATTCTTCGGTAATATGCTCAATAGCCACCGCAGGTAAATATTCGTTGGTTCTACCCGGGAAACCAAAAACCATCGTAAAATCATCTTCTTGCACACCGTCTATCGAAATAGGTAAGTAGTGCTTTGGCTTATACGGTTTGTTATCTTTGCTGTATTTAGCAGGACGGTTATTCTTATCCGCATAAATACGGAATAACGAGAAATCTCCTGTATGACGAGGGAAAACCCAGTTATCGGTATCACTACCAAATTTACCAATGCTGGTTGGTGGTGCACCTACTAAACGAACGTCTTCAAACTTTTCGGTAACAAATAAAAAATACTGATTTCCTTTGTAAAACGGACGTACCTTAGTTAATTGCCAATCTTCTTTTTGCACATTTTTTTGAATCTGATTAATGTTTTTATCGATGGTAGATTGTCTTGTGCGTGCATCCATAGCGTCTGTAACACCTTGTAATGCTTGCATAGTAACATCGTCAATACGCACGATAAATTCTACATACAAGTCCTCGTTTGGTAACTCGTCTTTAAAATCTTTAGCCCAAAAACCATCTTTTAAATAATCATTCTCTAAAGTTGAATGCGATTGAATTTGACCAAAACCACAGTGGTGATTGGTTAAGATTAAACCTTTTTTAGAAATTACTTCGCTGGTACACCCGCCGTTAAAATGCCCAATAGCGTCTTTTAAGCTCGATTTGTTAACGTTGTAAATGTCATCGGCAGTTAATTTGCTTCCTAAAGAAGTCATTTCTTGCTCGTTCATTCCTTTTAATAATGAAGGAATCCACATTCCACCTTGTTGTGCAGTAAGTGTACATGTGATAAGAAATGCAAATAATAGGTTTAATTTTCTCATTGGTTGTTTGTGTTAAAATGTTCTCGATACAATTTTCCTCATACTTCTGAAAATCACTCGAACTGATATTATTGTTGTCACATCAAGTACCAGACTGAAAAGAGGTTGTATCGAGATGTTATAGTGTTGTTTAAAACTATGGCTAAAATACTATCTTTACCTTTGAATAAAAAACAAAATCAATGAAGTTCGAAAAGGAATATGACCTAATTTGTGTAGGTGGCGGAATTATGAGTGCCAATTTAGCATTGATGGCTAAAATTTTAAATCCGGATATTAAAATATTGATTTTAGAGCGCTTACCAGAAGTTGCTTTAGAAAGTTCTGCTGCTTGGAATAATGCGGGAACAGGACATTCTGCGTTATGTGAATTGAATTATTGTCCGGAAAATGAAGATGGGAGTATTGACATTTCAAAAGCAGTTAAAATTT
Organism: Tenacibaculum sp. IB213877; assembly: GCF_034043975.1. NCBI lineage: Bacteria > Pseudomonadati > Bacteroidota > Flavobacteriia > Flavobacteriales > Flavobacteriaceae > Tenacibaculum > Tenacibaculum sp. IB213877. The sequence continues at coordinate 309,754 of NZ_JAXCHH010000001.1, forward strand.
GTCAGCAATTTGAAATTTCAAAGCAATTTTGGAGCTATTTAGTAGAGGAGAGATTGATTGAAAATCCGCAAGATTTTGTAATGCCTGTAAAACATCATAGTTGGGTATTAGGAGAAGAAAATAGTGATTATTTAGAAAGACGATACCGTGCTTTTAAGAATCATTTTATGTTTGATTCTATTGAATATACACAAGACAAACAGAAAATGGCAGAATGGTTTCCTTTGATTATGCACGATCGTTCTGAAGAAGAGCCTATGGCAGCATCGCGAATAGATAGGGGAACGGAGGTAAACTATGGTGTGCTGACTAAAAAGTTGTTTCAAATTTTAGAGGAAAAGTATGATACTCCTGTACATTGTAACTGTGAGGTGTTAGATATTGATCCAGATCCAGAAATTGAATGGACAGTTGAATTTAAAGATAGTAAAACTGATAAAGTGTATGATGTGGATGCGGAGCATGTGTTTATTGGAGCAGGAGGAGGAAGTTTATTGTTACTGCAAAAGGTTGAAATTGAAGAAAAAGAAGGATATGGAGGTTTTCCTGTAAGTGGAGAATGGTTAGTGTGTAATAATGATGAAATTATTCAACAGCACAACGCAAAAGTATATTCAAAAGCAGGAATTGGTGACCCGCCAATGTCAACGCCGCATCTAGATACACGTTATATTGATGGGAAACGTCAGTTAATATTTGGTCCGTTTGCAGGATTTAGCCCAAAGTTTTTAAAAGAAGGTTCTAATCTAGATTTGGTGAAATCTATCCAATTTGATAATATTTCACCTATGTTGGGAGCTTTTTGGCATAATTTACCCTTAACTAAGTACTTGGTTGAGCAGGTAATAATGAGTAAAGAAGACCGAATGAAATCCCTTAGAAAATTTGTTAAGGATGCTAAAAGTGAAGATTGGGATATTATGGTTGCGGGTCAGCGTGTTCAAATCATTAAAAAAGATGAATATGAAGGAGGGAAGTTGCAATTTGGTACCGAAGTAATTACTAGTAGAGATGGAAGTATTACTTGTTTGTTAGGAGCATCACCAGGAGCTTCTACAGCAACAGCAATTATGCTAGAAGTGCTAGAAAAAGCATTTCCTGAGTTGTTATTTTCTGATAAAGGAGAAAAAAGTCTACAAAAAATAGTCCCTTTCTACAAAAAGAAACTTTCAGCAGAGATTTTTAAAAAGGAAGTTTTAAGAACTAAAAACAAATTAAAATTATAGAATTAAAAATTAATTGATTGTAATTTTTTTTGTATATTTAACTACAGGATATGAGTGATAATTTAATAGTTCGTTTCATTATTACTTATAATCCCGTTATCATAATATATATGATATATAAAGCCTCTAATGTGAAAAGTTAGGGGCTTTCTATATTTTATATAGTTTGTAAAAAGGTTTTTACTTTATCTTAGAAATAAATTGATTATTAGTATTTTAAATTATTGCTTAAATTTTATTAATAATTAAAAATTCGCTATCTATATATTGTAAAAATCTAAAAATCAATCACATATTGTTTTTTTTCTTTACAATTATGAAATTAGATTGTATTTTCACTAAAAAAAAGTGATATGATTGTAGGTGTACCAAAAGAAATTAAAAACAACGAGAGTAGAGTTGGTATGACCCCAGCTGGGGTATTTGAGCTAACAAAAAGAAATCATAAAGTTTTTGTACAATCTTCGGCAGGAGAAGGAAGCGGTTTTACAGATGAAGACTATAAAGAAGTTGGAGCAGAAGTTTTACTCACAATTAAAGATGTGTATGATGTTGCAGAAATGATTGTTAAAGTGAAAGAACCCATTGAAGAAGAATATGAGTTAATTCAACCAAATCAAATTTTATTTACATATTTTCATTTTGCATCTAGTGAAAAACTGACGCTAGCCATGTTAAAAAGTAAAGCTGTTTGCATTGCTTATGAAACAGTTGAAGATGAAGAGGGAACATTGCCTTTACTAACGCCAATGTCTGAAGTAGCAGGACGAATGGCTATTCAGCAAGGAGCAAAGTATCTTGAAAAGCCAATTAAAGGTAGGGGAATTTTGTTGGGCGGAGTTCCTGGAGTATCTCCTGGAAAAGTTTTGATTTTAGGAGCAGGAGTTGTAGGTGTACAAGCAGCAAAAATGGCAGCAGGATTAGGAGCTCATGTTACTATAATGGATGTTAACATGAAAAGACTTCGATATGTTAATGATGTGTTGCCAAATCATGTGGTAACAGATTTTTCTTCAGAATACAGTATTAGAAAACACATAAAAACTCATGACTTGATTATTGGAGGAGTTTTGCTTAAGGGAGCCAAAGCACCAAAACTGATAACCAGAGAAATGCTCAAAGATATGAGGTCTGGAACTGTAATTGTTGATGTTGCAGTAGATCAAGGCGGATGTATAGAAACTACAAAACCAACAACACATGAAAATCCAACATATATTATTGATGATGTTGTACATTATTGTGTAGCTAATATGCCAGGTGCAGTTCCATATACGTCAACTATAGCACTTACAAATGTTACATTGCCTTTTGTTTTGAAAATTGTTGAAAACGGATGGCAAAAAGCTTGTGAGCAAGACAAGGCTTTAGCAAAAGGATTAAATATTGTTAAAGGAGAAATTGTTTACAAAGAAATTGCAGAAACGTTTAATTTGGTTACAAATTAATTTTTTCTTCCCACTCTCGTCTTAAATCGTTAGATAATTTGCCTGTTCCGTCATGTTTCCATCCCGGAGGTTTTATAAAATATTTTAATCGATTAAAAAATGAAGTTTTAGAAGTAAAAGCATCTTTAAACATATTTCCCCATTCTATAAAAGCAACTTTTACTGGGTTGTAGGTTTCAATATTAGTTACTAATCCATAAACTGGTTTTTCAACTTCTGGCTCAAATGTACCAAACATTCTATCCCAAATAATAAAGATACCCGCATGATTTCTATCTAAATATTGTGGATTTGTTGCATGATGTACTCTATGATGAGATGGAGTATTAAAGATATACTCAAACCAACGAGGCATTTTATCAATTAATTCGGTATGAATCCAGTATTGGTATAGTAAACTAATAGACATTTGCATAAGAACCATAACAGGATGAAAACCTATAATGATTAGAGGTAACCAAAAAATAAAAGTATAAAAACCACCTGTCCAAGTTTGACGTAAAGCAGTACTTAAATTATATTTTTGTGAAGAATGATGTACTACATGACTAGCCCAAAACAATCTACTTTCATGAGCAATTCTATGATTCCAATAGTAAGCTAAATCTTCTAAAAACAATAATAACATCCATGTCCACCATTCAAAACCGATGGTAAAGATTCTAAATTTATATAAAAATAAAAATGCACCTAAAATAATACCTTTGGTAAGTAAGCTAACAAATACATTACCCAATCCCATAGCTATAGATGTTCTAGCGTCTTTTATTTCATAATCTTCCATTTTTATTTTTACAGTCAATATAGCTTCTATTATGACTGTAATTACAAAAAAAGGAATTGCGTAATGAATTAAATTAGGTAGCTCAGGGATTTCCATATAAATAATTTATTTGATGTAAAATTAATGAAAATATAATTTTACGTCAAATTTTTTAAGCTATTAATGGAAAATGTTAGTTTTTTAAAATTTATATGTGATGTAGCTTTTTAGATAAAAAGGAGTTCCTGGAGTAAAATGAATTTCCTCTACACTTTCTGTTTCGTTCTCTAATCTTGATTCTGTTGCAAATTGAGTTTCATTCCAATCAGAATTAAATAGGTTATTAATAGTAATTCCCACATCAAAATTTTTCCATTTTTTACCGAAGTTGAAATCTGTTATAAAATACCCTTTGGCAACAATAGAATTATCTTCATTAGCAGGTCTAGATTTTAAGTATCTGTAATTCAATCCACCATAAAATCCATTTTCATTCAATAAATTCAGTCCACCAGTTATTGTTAAATCTGGAGCTAACGGAATATAATCGTTACCTTTTTCTTCGTCAATAGCACGAGCATAGGTATAGTTAATATTGTTATTAAAGAACAACCAATCGTTAATATGATAACGAATACCAAAATCTATTCCTTTTCTAATGGTTTTTCCACTTGGTTCTACAATTCCGGCATCTCCAACATACACAAATTCCTGATCTAAATATAAATACCAAGCAGCAGTATTTATAATTAAATTAGAGTTAGGAGACCATATAAACCCAAGGTCTGCACCGTAAGATGCTGGCAAAATTTTAGTGCCATTTTGAGAAATAACTCCTCTTGTATCATTAGAATGAAAACCTTTACCCGATTTTAAGTATAACTGTAAATTTTTAGACTGATTGTAAAGAATATTTAGTTTCGGACTTATAATTGATTTTTGCTCCTGTTTATTTGTATAGTTTTCAGATAGTAAATCGTTATAAATAAATTTAAAATGATCTAAGCGTAACGCAGGATTTATAACCCATTTGTTTATTTTAAATTCGGCATTTACATAACCAAAGAAATTCGTTTCATCAATATTTCCTAGTTGAATTTGGTTCAAAGTTGTTTTTCTGTTTAGAGTATGTGATAATTCGTTTGCGTTACTTTTATCACGTCTATATCCAATAGCAGTTTGTGTAGAAATTTGAGTGTTTTTATAATTATATCTTTTATTAATCTCAGATAAAAAGCCAAAGATATCTCGAGATTCTTGCTGTTTTATTTGATCTCCATTTACAGGATCTTCTAAAAAGAAAGTAAAGTTAGAGTACAACTCAAAGTTGTATTTAGAATAATATATGCGATTCTTAATTAAGGTGTTAGAACTTAGTTGTTTATCATAATTCAATAAAAAATTACTTCTACTAGTCAATCCACCTTCCGTATCATCAATAGCTCCAAACCTGTCAATAGATCCATTATCAACTGCTCTTTGAGGTATTTGTCCAGATGCATCCCAACTACTGGTAAAATGAGAAAGAGTAAAAGCCAACTTATCATTTTCGTTTAGTTGAGTTTTATATTTTCCAAAAATGTTAAAGCGATTAAAATTTTGTGGGCTATCAAATGGTCCGTCAGTCATTAAAAGTTCAGAAGCAATATACGCTGAGTTGTTTGCCTCATTTAATAAATTGAATATCCCTAAAAAACGACTTGTGTTAAACTGTCCCATTTCTACTTTTACAGAACTATCTTTTACATAATCTTTGGTGGCAAAAGATACATGACCAGCCGTGGAAAAATTTCCTTGATTAGCATAATAAGAACCTTTTCCGAAATTTATTTTTTGAACAGTTTCAGGTATTAAAAAATGTAAATCGGCATATCCTTGACCATGAGCGTGAGAAACCATGTTTACAGGTATTCCGTCTACATCAATAGCAATATCAGTACCATGATCAAGATCAAATCCTCTTAAAAATAATTGTTCTGCTTTTCCGCCACCGGCATGTTGACCAATAATTAAACCAGGAACTTTGCGTAAAATTTCTTGAGAAGAATTTACAGGATTTACCTCTAAATCTATGTTGGTAAATAAATTTAAAGCATTAATAGTTGGGTTTATAACAATCTCAGGAATTTTAATCTCTCTTTCTGTAAGATAAATCTTTAACGAATCTTGTATATTATTTACAGTAATGTTTTTAGGTTGGTAACTAACATGGCTAATACTTAAGATATCATTTTCAGAAATATTTGAAATAATAAAAAAACCATTAGCATCCGTATGAACATGATTTCCTGTTTTTTGATGCAAAATATATGCTTCTTGAATAGGTTTTTCTTCAGAGTTTAAAACAATGCCTTTAATAGATTGGCTAAAAGTAGTATGAAAAATTGTAAATAATAAAATGAGAGAAAAGAATGGCTTCATTGTAAATTTTAATAATTTGTAATGCAAACATATTTGTTTTTTATCAGGAAAAACATTTCATAGTATAATAAATTTTACGTTAAATGATTTTTAATAGAATAAAGTTGTATATTTGCAGGCTTAAAATTAAATTTATTAATTATGAATCATTACGAAACTGTTTTCATTTTGAATCCCGTTTTATCTGATGTTCAGATAAAGGAAACAGTACAAAAGTTTGAGGACTTATTGACTAGCAAGGGTGCCGAAATGATCCACAAAGAAGATTGGGGCTTAAAAAAATTAGCATATCCAATTGAAAAGAAAAAAAGTGGATTTTACCACTTATTTGAGTTCAAAGCATCAGGTGATGTTGTTGCTCCGTTTGAATTAGAGTTTAGACGTGACGATAGCGTAATGCGTTATTTAACTGTAAAGTTAGACAAGCACGCAGCAGCTTGGGCTGAGAAAAGAAGAAACCGTGTTAAATCTGAAAAAAAGTAAGAAATGGCATCAATTGAACAACAAGCAAAAGGAGGAAAACAAGGAGATGTTAGATATTTAACTCCGTTAGATATCGAAACAAAAAAAGAAGCAAAATACTGTCGTTTTAAGAAAAACGGTATTAAATACATCGATTATAAAGATGCAGACTTCTTAATGTATTTAGTTAACGAACAAGGTAAAATTTTACCAAGACGTTTAACAGGAACATCATTAAAATATCAACGTAAAGTGGCTCAAGCAATTAAAAGAGCTCGTCACTTAGCTTTAATGCCTTACGTTGGAGATATGTTAAAATAATTAAACAGTACGATTATGGAATTGATATTAAGACAAGATGTAGAAAACTTAGGTTTTAAAGATGATATCGTAACTGTTAAGAATGGTTATGGTCGTAACTACTTAATCCCACAAGGATATGCAGTTTTAGCTACTACTTCAGCTAAAAAAGTATTAGCAGAAAACTTAAAGCAACGTGCATATAAAGAAGCTAAACTAGTGGATGATGCAAATAAAGTTGCAGAAACTGTTAAAGGTTACGAATTAAAGATTGCTTCAAAAGTAGGAACTGGAGATAAATTATTTGGATCAGTAAACAATGCAGATGTTGCTGAAGCATTAGCAAAAGCTGGTACTGATATTGATAAGAAGTTTATCAAAGTTACTGGAGGTAACGTTAAAAGATTAGGTAAATACAACGCTGCTGTACGTTTACACAGAACTGTAGTTGCTGATATTGTATTTGAAGTTGTTGCTGAAAAGTAATTAAACTGTTAAATACTTGTTAAAAAAACTTTAACCCGTTCATTGTGAACGGGTTTTTTTTGTGTAATTTCGCCGCGAATTTTAACAACACAATTAAATAAATTAACAATGAGGAAAATTTTAATTTTATCCTTATTAATTTTAGGGGGAATTGTTACACAAGCACAAGTAACTACTTCAAAAATTAAAGGAACTGTAACCGATAATGCAGGTGAGCCATTATTTGGTGCAAACATTGTAGTACTTCACGTACCTACAGGAACAGTATCTGGAGCAGTAGCTCAAGATAACGGTCATTACACAGTGCCAAACTTAAGAGTAGGAGGACCGTATAAAATAACTTTTAGTTATATAGGATTCAAATCTCAAGAGGTTGAAAATGTATTTTTAACTTTAGGGAAAACAACCAACATTAATGGTACGTTAGCCGAAGATGGAGAACAATTAGAAGAAGTTGTAATTTCTGCTTCAAAAAGTAAAGTTTTTAATAGTGATAGAACAGGAGCACAAACAAGTGTATCTGCAGTACAACTAAAAACATTACCTACAATTTCACGTTCAGCATCAGATTTTACACGTTTAGAACCCACTGCGAGTAATGGCTCTTTTGGAGGTAGAAATGATCAATTCAATAACTTTTCTTTAGATGGATCTATTTTTAACAATCCATTTGGATTAGATGCAGCAACTCCCGGAGGTCAAACAGACTCACAACCAATTTCTTTAGATGCAATTGAGCAAATTTCAGTATCAGTTGCACCTTACGATGTTACTTTATCAGGTTTTACAGGAGCTTCTGTAGATGCAGTAACTAAAAGTGGTACAAATGAATTTAAAGGAACAGTATATGGTTTTTACAGAAACCAAGACATGACCGGAGGAAAAATAAAAGGAGAAGATGTAGTTAAACCAAAACTAACTCAAAATCAATACGGAGCCAGTTTAGGAGGACCAATTGTTAAAAACAAATTATTTTTCTTTGCTAACTTTGAAAAAGATGAAAGAACTGATTTAGGAACAAATGGTTGGGTACCAAATTCAGGTTCAGGCGCAATTAATGAAAGTAGAGTTGATAGAAATGATTTAATAGCTGTTAGAGATGCACTTGCCAATTTAGGTTATAATACAGGAGCTTTTGAAGATTTTACTTATGATTCAGAATCTACCAAAGGTATTTTTAAGTTAGATTGGAATGTTAATAAAAAAAATAGATTAGCATTAATTTATAATTTTTTAAGAGCTTCTAAAGAAAAACCAGCACACCCAACAGCATTAGGGTTTAGAGGTCCCAATGCTACAACATTACAATTTGAAAATTCAGGGTATCAAATCAATAATAATATTGATTCTTTCTTATTAGAATTAAACTCAACATTTAATGAGTCAACAACCAATAAATTACAAATAGGTTATACTCTTTTTGATGATTATAGAAATCCTTTATCGATGCCAGCACCAGTAATTAATATTCAAGAAGGAGGTAGTAATTATATTATAGCAGGTCATGAACCATTTTCTATTAATAACAAATTAGATCAAAAAGTTTTTCAATTAACTAACAATATGAACTTCTTTAAAGGGGATCATACCGTAACAATTGGTTTTTCTTTTGAAAAATTTATGTTTGAAAATTCCTTTAACTTAGGGGCTTATGATAATTTTGGAACTTTTCCTTATAGAGGAACATTTACTATCCCAGGTTTTGGAGGACCATATCCATCAATGCAAGATTTTTTAGATGATGCATTAAACCCTAATGGAATTTTAGCTACAAATTTAGCATACGCACAACAAGTGTATAATGCGTCTGAAGCAGCAGGAATGGGAAATGATGGTGGATGGAAATTATCAGAATTAAATGTAGGTCAATTAGCGTTTTATGCTCAAGATGAGTGGGAAATAAATGAAAATTTTAAATTAACTTACGGAGTTCGTTTTGACAAACCTTTATTTTTTAATACTTCTGATTTAATTCAAAAATTTATTGATACACAAAACGGTGCTACAAGAGATAATTCAGTATTGTACTTTAACCCAAATACCAATCAAGAAGTTACTTTAAGTTCTACAAAAATGCCTACAAACCAGTGGTTAATTTCTCCTAGAGTAGGTTTTAATTGGGATGTGAATGGAGAAGGCAAATTACAAGTTAGAGGAGGGTCTGGTTTATTTACAGGACGTTTACCATTTGTTTGGTTAGGAAATCAAGTAAGTGGAGCAGATGATGGTTTTTTTCAATTGGTAGATCCTGATTTTCAATTTCCACAAGTTTGGAGAACAAACATTGGAGCAGATTATAAATTTGATGGCGGATGGGTTCTTACAGGAGATGTAGCATATACTAAAGATGTAAATGGTGCTCATGTTCAGAATTGGAGATTAAGGAATCCAACTGAAAGGTTAACAGGAGTAGACAACAGGTTTTATTATACTGACAAAAGTATTAATGATGCCTTTGTGTTTACAAATTCTGATAAAGGAAGAACTTACAATGCTTCTTTGAAATTAGAGAAGTATTTTGACAATGGTTTGTATACTAATATTGCTTATAGTTACTTAAATTCAAAAGATGTAAATTCAATTGAAGCAGAAATTACAGGTGATGCTTTTGCATTCAATCCAACAGTAGGAAATGCAAATAATGATGTTTTATCATATTCAAAATATGGAGACACACATAGAATTATTGGGGTTGCTTCGAAGAAGTTTACGTATGGTGGAGATAAATATGCAACAACTATTTCTACGTTTTTTGAATATGCCAGAGGAGGCAGATTTAACTACACTTATGGAGGAGACATTAATAATGACGGGTCAACTGTAAATGATTTATTGTATATACCAACATCTTCAGAAATATCTCAAATGAATTTTACTACCGCTACGGATGCTGTAGCATATGAAAATTACATACAGCAAGATGATTATTTAAATAGTAGAAGAGGGCAATATGTAGAGCGCTACGGGGCTTTAGCACCATGGAGAGGAAAATGGGATGTTAAAATTTTACAAGATTTTAATTTTAATGTTTCCGATAACAAACAAAATACAATACAATTAAGTTTAGATATTTTAAATGTTGGAAATTTAATTAATTCTGATTGGGGTGTAGTTCAGCAAGTAGGTAATGTACAACCAGTTGGAGTTACGTTTCCAGATGTTGATCCAACAAATACAAATCCAGCAAATTATGTTCCAGACTATACTCAAGAACCAATTTATAGTTTTAATGCAGGTGAAAAAACTTTTGTCTATGACTCAAGCTTATTATCTCGTTGGCAAATGCAAATAGGATTACGATATATATTCTAATATATTTTAACAATTATTTTCAAAAACCACTCAAAATGAGTGGTTTTTTTGTTAAAAAGTTTATTTTCCTTAGTAAAAAAGGTGATTTTCCTATTAATTTCTCATAAAACTATATGATATTTGTATTGTTAATAAAGTTAAGGGGACTTTATTGATAGCCTATAAATATAGTCTTTTGGGGATTGGATTATATTTAAAAAACTCTGACATTTCTATTTTGTCAGAGTTTCTTCATCTTATAATACTACTTCTTGGTTTTTAATTATATCTTCAAAGGTTTCCCTTTTTCGTATTAAGTAATCTTTCTCATTATGAATCATTACTTCAGCAGGTCTATATCTTGAATTGTAGTTAGATGCCATTGAAAAACAATAAGCTCCTGCATTGTAAAAACATAAAATATCTTCTTCTCTAATCTCGTTTATTCTTCTATTAGAACCAAAGGTATCTGTTTCACAGATATAACCAACTATACTATAAAAACGTTCTCTTCCTTTAGGATTAGAAATGTTTTCTATTTTATGGTATGAATTGTAAAACATGGGTCTTATTAAATGATTCATACCACTGTCTACACCAGCAAAAACGGTAGAGGTTGTTTGTTTAATAACATTTACTTTAGCTAAAAAATGCCCTGATTCACTTACTAAAAATTTTCCAGGTTCAAACATTAATGTTAAATCCTTGCCATATTCTTTACAAAATTGATTAAAACGTTTGCTAAGTTGTTTACCTAAATCTTCAATATTTGTTTGAATATCACCTTCTTTATAGGCAACCTTAAATCCGCTACCAAAGTCTATAAATTCAATTTCATTAAACTGTTTTGCAACGTCAAATAAAATTTCAGTAGCCATTAAAAAAGTATCAATATCTAAAATATCTGAACCAGTATGCATATGAATACCATTAATATGCATTCCAGTATTTTCTACTACTCTTTGTATATGAGGTACTTGATGTATAGAAATTCCGAATTTAGAATCGATATGACCTACAGAAATTTTACTATTACCTCCAGCCATAATATGTGGATTGATTCTTATACACACAGGAATAGTTGGATGTTTTTGTCCAAATAATTCTAAAATAGATAAATTATCAATATTTATTTGTACACCTAATTCGGCTACATCTTCAATTTCCTTTAAAGAAACTCCGTTTGGAGTGTATATAATATCATGAGGTTCAAAACCTGCTAATAAACCTAATTTTACTTCTTGAATAGAAACTGTATCTAAACCACTACCTAATTGTTTAAATACTTTTAAAATATTTACATTTGATAGGGCTTTTACTGCATAATTAATTTTTACATTTTTTACTTTAGAAAAAGCATCGGTAATTCTGGTATATTGATGTTTAATAGTATCGGTATCATAAACATAAAGTGGGCTTCCATATTTTTTTGAAAGCTCCAATAACAAATTTCTATCCATATAAAGTATTTATTTTGGTCAAAAATATTGAAACCTTGTGTATTGCAAAATACTTTGAAAAAATATAACGTATATTAAAACCTCTGTAAAAAATTATACATTTTAATTTAAAGGAAGATTTTTTATGAGTGTTATATAAATATAAAAGTAAAAGTTAATTGCTGAGGATAGTAATATAAAACCCCGGCGAAAGCCAGGGTTTTTATATTGTCAAAATATCAGAAGATACTTTTTTAAGCAAATTTAGTAGCTACTTTTTGAGCAATGCCCACAATCACTTCCGTTGCTTTTATAATAGATTCTACAGGTACATACTCATAACGACCATGGAAGTTATGTCCACCAGCAAATATATTAGGACAAGGTAATCCTTTGTATGAAAGTTGAGACCCGTCTGTACCACCACGAATTGGTTTTATAATTGGAGCAATTCCCATATCTTTCATTACTTCTTCAGCAATATCAACAATATACATTACCGGTTCTACTTTTTCTTTCATATTAAAGTATTGATCTTTAATTTCGACAGAAACCACTTTTTTACCTTGTTTGGCATTCAACACTTCAGCTAAATCTAACATAGCTTGTTTACGGTGGTTAAATTGTTCCATATCATGATCACGAACAATATAATGTAGTGTTGTTTTTTCAACATTACCTTCCATATGATGTAAGTGAAAAAAACCTTCATAACCTGTAGTTTTTTCAGGAACTTCATCTTCTGGTAAAGCATTAATGTATTCACTGGCAATCAACATTGAATTTACCATTTTTCCTTTTGCATATCCAGGATGTACAATTTTACCTTCAATAGTAACTTTAGCGCCAGCAGCATTAAAGTTTTCATATTCTAACTCACCAATTTGACTTCCGTCCATAGTATAAGCCCATTTAGCACCAAATTTTTCAACATCAAATTTATGTGCACCTTTACCAACTTCTTCATCTGGTGTAAAGCAAATTCTGATTTTTCCGTGTTTAATTTCAGGATGTTGAATTAGATATTCCATTGCAGAAACAATCTCTGTAACTCCTGCTTTATCATCGGCACCAAGTAGGGTAGTACCATCAGTAGTTATAAGGGTTTGACCTTTATATTGTAATAAATCTTCAAAATATGAAGGAGAAAGAACAATATTTTCTTCTTTGTTTAAAACAATATCTTTTCCATCATAATTTTCATGGATTTGAGGTTTTACGTTTGCACCAGTAAAATCAGGACTTGTATCTATATGCGCTACAAAACCAATGGTAGGAACTTCGTAATCTAAATTACTTGGTAAAGTAGCCATCAGGTAGCAGTTTTCATCCAATTCAACATCTTCCATACCTATTTGCTTAAGTTCTTTTTCTAAAACTTTAGCTAAATCCCATTGTTTTTCTGTACTTGGAAAAGCAGGGTTATTTGGATCAGATTCTGTATCAATTGTAACGTATTTTACAAATCTATCTATAATATGTTGTTTGTTCATTTGGTTTATTTTTAGGCTTTCAAAAATAGAGAATTCACATGTATTTTTTGAATCATTTACAGGTAAATTCAAAGAGAATCAAATTATAATGAATCTTTTTGAGAATGATAAGCAATTAACAGATCTACTACATAATTGTATGATTCTATTCCTTGACCTTGATTGTTGGCTTTTAGGTATGAATTATAACCTTTTTTAATATATGGTTCAATAGGGTTTCTGTATTGTTTCCAAAACAGGTTACTGTTTCTGTAATCTTTTAAAACTCCTTTATTTACTTTAGATAATAAGTTTTCAGATAACTGTTTGTCTCTTTTTCTAACTTCTCCAATACAATACGCAAAGACCATTCGGTAACCAGAATACTGAAAGTAAATATCTTGATTGGCAGTGGAAGCCATAAAACCAACAAAATTAGCATCATTTTCTGCTGACCATCCTAATTGATGAGCTATTTCATGACATGCTGTTGCTGGATATCCTGTTTTGGGAATTTTACAATTTACTTGCGCTTCACCCGTTATAGGATTTAAGTAACCCGCTGTTCCGTTGTAGGATTGAAGTAAACTTACTAATGAATTTTTAATAGATGGAATGTTGTAGTTGAGTTGTGGATAATCGGCTGCAATAGAAAAAAATCCATCTTTAGTTTTTTGATAAATCTCTTTTTGAGAGTATGGTACTTCAACCTTTATAGTATCGTTGTTGGTTATTTTAAAATGGCATTTATTTAGGTTATCAATAATCCATTCAGATGTTTTTACGAGTTCTTTTGTATTGTAGTTAGATTGTTGTAAACCAATGTTTTTTCTTAAAGGTTCTCTAAAATAATTAAGTCCCCAAAAAAAGTAAAAACAAAAATATAATACAGATAAAAATGATGTAAATTTTAACAGATGTAAAAGTGTGTTTTTAAATTTATTTTTTATAAGTTTATACACCTTTTTTACAAAAACAAACACCAATATTATTGCCAGAAGATCCCCGAACGAAAAAGGCAACCAACCAAATAGCAAACGTAAAATAAAAGACAAGTGTGGATAAATTCCATTAGAGTAATAGGTTTCTATCCATTCTGGTTTTTGACTGATAAATTGTACTATAAGTACCTGTACAGGTAGTAAAATGGTAATAATTAAATGTTTTTTTGGTAGATCCATCAGGTGTAAAAATCCTTGAAAAAATTTATCAACAAGTTAATAACAATATTATTCAAAAAAAGTGGAAAAAGAAATTTAAAAAAGGCTTCTATAAAATTCAACGTAATAATTTACTTTTGTCGCTATGGAGAGAACACAATCGGTTAAGGGAACAAGAATTGACAGGGCACGTATTATAAGCCTTGAAAAAGGAAAATTACCCCCACAAGCTCTAGATTTAGAAGAAGCTGTGTTGGGTGCTATGATGATAGATAAAAAGGGAATTGATGAAGTAATTGATATTTTACATCCAGAAGCTTTTTATGATAAACGCCATCAAGAAATTTATGCAGCAGTTTATGCACTTTTCCAGAATTCTGAACCTATTGACTTATTATCGGTTTCTAATCAATTAAAAAAAGAAGGAAAACTCGAATTAGCAGGAGGAGATTTTTATTTGATTGGATTAACTCAAAAGGTAGCTTCATCGGCACATATTGAGTTTCACTCTCGTATTATTCTCCAAAAATACATTCAAAGAAGATTAATTAGTATTTCATCAGAAATTATTGAAAACGCATACGACGAAACATCCGATGTTTTTGATTTGTTAGATGATGCTGAAAGTAAGTTGTTTGAGGTTACGCAAGGTAACTTAAAAAAGGGTGCAGAAAATGCGCAATCTCTTGTGCAGCAAGCAATTAATAAAATTCAAGATATATCTAATCAGGAAGGAATGAGTGGTTTAGCCACTGGTTTTACCAAATTAGATGCCTTAACATCTGGTTGGCAACCAACCGATTTAATTATTATTGCAGCACGTCCTGGTATGGGTAAAACGGCATTCGTAATTTCGATGGCTAAAAACATGGCAATCGATTTTGGGCATCCCGTTGCCTTATTCTCCTTAGAGATGTCATCGGTACAGTTAATTACGCGTATGATTTCTTCAGAAACCGGATTAACTTCTGAAAAACTACGTAAAGGTAATCTAGAACCACACGAATGGGAGCAGTTAAACGTAAAAGTAAAAAAGCTTTCAGATGCACCTATTTATATTGATGACACTCCGGCACTTTCAATTTTTGACTTGCGTGCAAAAGCACGTCGTTTGGTATCACAACACGGAGTTAGGATTTTAATTATTGATTACTTGCAGTTAATGACAGCAGGTGGAGCAGGAGGTAACCGTGAACAAGAAATTTCTACTATTTCGCGTAACTTAAAAGCTCTTGGTAAAGAATTAAATGTGCCGGTAATTGCACTTTCTCAGTTATCGCGTGCAGTGGAAACTCGTGGAGGAAGTAAGCGTCCGTTACTATCCGATCTTCGTGAATCTGGTGCGATTGAGCAGGATGCGGATATTGTATCGTTTATTTATCGACCAGAATACTATGGTATGACCGAATGGGACGATGATGATCATTCACCATGTGAAGGACAAGGAGAGTTTATTGTAGCAAAACACCGTAACGGTGGTTTGGATAATATTCGATTAAAATTTACAGGACACTTAGCAAAATTCTCAGATTTAGAAGAGAGTTTTAGTAGTGAATTCCATTCCAGTATGAACAGTTTTACAGATGATGTTGCTCCAGATAATTTTGCATCACCAGAAGATGCTTTTGGTCCTGCTGATGATGATATGGGAATGGATGATGTTCCGTTTTAATAGATAAAAAAACTCTTAAAAACATACCAATACACAATTGCTTAAAAGTAATTGTGTATTTTAGTTTTCAGAAATGAAAAAACTTACACTTATACTCATATTTTTTCTGTTGTCTAACTCACTTTGGGCATCCTTTATTTATGTGCCTATGAGTAATGACAACCAAAAAAATCATTTAAAAGCATACGGAATAGTTTATTATGCACTTCAGAATGGTTTAAAAGCAAAATGGTTGTTAAATTATGATGGAGGTGCTTTTTTGATAGAAAACAATGATTCAGTTGAAAAGGAATGTAAAATCCGTGGAGTTTCTTACCAAATTGTTTCAGATGCTAAAGCACAACTTATTTTAGAAGAAATTTCTTCACCTAGTAAAAATCAAGAAGCAGTAACGTTAGAAAAAGCACCCAAAATAGCGGTGTATTCCCCAAAAGATAAAATGCCTTGGGATGATGCTGTAACTATGGTGCTGAGTTTTGCTGAAATTCCGTTTGATGTAGTGTATGATGAAGAAGTTTTGAACGATAAATTGTTGTTGTATGAGTGGCTACATTTACATCATGAAGATTTTACAGGTCAATATGGTCGTTTTTATGGCGCTTTTAGAACAGCACCTTGGTATATTCAACAGAAAAAAGATGCTGAAGCCTTGGCAAAAAAGTTAGGTTATACCAAAGTATCGGAAGCGAAAAGAGATGTAGCTAAAAAAATAAGAGATTATGTTGTGGGAGGTGGATTTATGTTTGCCATGTGTTCTGCAACCGATAGCTTCGATATTGCTCTAGCAGCAGATGGAGTAGATATTTGTGAAGCGATGTTTGATGGCGATGCTTCTGACCCTAATTATCAATCAAAAATAGATTTTAACAAAACATTTGCATTCAAAGATTTTGAGTTGATTCGTAATCCGACTACATATGAATTTTCAACTATTGATATGACTAGAAAACGTAGAACCCCTAAAGAATCTGATTATTTTGTATTAAAAGATTTTTCAGCAAAATGGGATCAAGTCCCGACTATGTTGTGTCAAAATCATACACAGGTTGTTAAAGGATTTATGGGGCAAACAACATCTTTTGATAGCAATACAATTAAATCTACCGTATTGATTTTAGGAGAGAATAAAACTAACGGAGAAGCTAGATATATCCATGGAACCAAAGGAAAAGGAATGTTTTCTTTTTACGGTGGTCATGATCCGGAAGATTATCAGCATAGAGTAGGAGATCCTAAAACAGAATTAGATTTGCATCCAACATCTCCGGGTTATCGCTTAATTCTTAATAATGTGCTTTTTCCAGCAGCTAAAAAGAAAAAGCAGAAAACCTAATTGTTTTTAGCAGTTTCTAATTCTTTTATAAAATAAGAAGGTTTTAAATTGGTGAACTTAAAAAATGCTTTTGAGAACGATTCAGGATTTTTAAAACCAACTTCGTTTGCAATAGCTTTTATGGTATATTTTCTTAACAAAGGATCCTTCTTTAAACGTTTTACAGTGTACTCAATACGTAATTGATTGATGTAATTACTAAATGACTGATCTTTAGTTTGATTAATTACCTTTGAAAGATAATTAGAATTGGTCTTTAACTGATCCGCTAAGTTGTTTAAACTTATTTCAGTATTCAAATAACCGTTTTTACTTTCAAAAACGTCCAGTTTTTTAAGGATATCATTTACAATTTCTTCAGATAAAGAAGAAATTTCTTTTTTATCAGTAACAATTTTTGTTGTTGGATTATTCAGTTTATCCTGATTAACAATTCTTAAAAAGCGTTTTTTATACTTCCTTTTTCTATATACTTGATAAACCAAAATACCAAAAACTATTAATATAGAGATGTAATAAAATAGTTTGTTGTACAACGCTTTTTGTTCGAGTTGGGCAACAATTTTATTTCGTTCTTCAATGAGTTTTGGTTTGTCATATTTTTTAGATAGGGTTTGACTAAGGTTTTTTTCATCTAAGAGTCTTTTCTCTTTAATAGAAATCAATTTATTGAGATACTCTAATTGTTTTCTGCTCTTTCCTAGTTTTTTGTAATAATTTGATAAGTAGCTGAATGTTTCTATTAAGTTTACACTTTTAATTTTGTATTTATCATATAAAGAATCTGCAGTTTTATAATTTAAGAAAGCATTATTAAAATCCTTTAGAGTTTCATATGATTTTCCTATTTTAGAATATGTCTCAATTAGTAATCTATAATTAAGATCTTTTTCTAAAAAAGATATAGATTTTTGATGAAATAGAATAGCTTGTTCATGATTTCCTATATTATATTCAATGCCTCCTTTTAAAAAAGTAATACCTTTAATAAATATGGTATCGGGAGTTTTTGAAAACATTTTTTCAGCTTGATTAATATAATAATAAGCAGAATCCATTTGACCTAATTTTTTATATTGAATTGGTATGTTCAATTGAAGAGAAGCAAAAGTATTATTCTTGTAGAATTTTTTGCATTTTTTTACATATTTATTTGCTTCTTTTAATAATTTTAAAGCCTCTTGTTCTTCTCCATTATCACTTTTTGCTAATCCTAAAAAAATGTTTACTAATGCTTGAATACTATCGTTTTTGTATTTTTTTAATACAGTGTTTGCAGCTAATGTTTCCTTTAAAACATTTGAGATTTTATTATTATGTAAATAGTATTCTGCCCTAATTAGATATATTTCTAATATTTCTTTTTCTTTATTTTTTGATTTAGTAAATAAATTTATCAAAGAATCTCCATCCTTTTTTATATATGAATCATCTCTAAAAAGGTCTGTTAAATAACTTCTCCCATAGAAATACTTAATTGGTTTATTTGCTGTTTTAGCTTTTTTAGTATATGCTGATACAATTTTTGTAGCGCTCAGAGTATCAGTTATATTTTTATAAAACAATTCTTCTAACTCATCATATGATTTATTCAATAAAGAATCTTGTTTAGTTGTTGCTTGAGCAAATGCAATTTGATAACTACTAATTAATACGAAAAAAGTTAATAAGAATGTTTTATTTTTTATGAAATTCATAGGTTTTTTTTATGAAAAGAGGTGCAAATCTACTATTTTTATATTAAAAGAAGTTTTCGGTTTAATACGTTTGTTATTAGTATTTTAGTATGAGTTTAATTACCCTAAATTTATGAAAACAGACATCTTGTGCTTGTATATTCTACTTGTTGTTTATTTCTTTGAGCAAGATAAAAAGGGTTCAGCAACTGCTATTATTAAGGGAAAATTACAACGAAAAAGAGAACTTCAAATCTGAACCCTTTTTTATTTATTTAATTGTCTTTTACTGTTGAAAAGTTTACATTTGCTCAAACAAAAATTAAGCAATGCCAACAACACAACAATTACAAGATTTTACTCAACAAGTTCGTAGAGATATTTTACGCATGGTGCATGCGGTAAACTCTGGACACCCAGGAGGTTCTTTAGGGTGTGCTGAATTCTTTACCTGTATGTATCAAGAAATCATGAATTATTCTACAGATTTTACTATGGACGGTAAAAATGAAGATGTATTCTTCTTATCAAACGGACATATTTCTCCTGTTTATTATAGCGTTTTATCACGTAGTGGCTTTTTCTCTGTTGAAGAATTAGCAACTTTCAGAAAATTAGATTCTAGATTACAAGGTCATCCAACCACTCATGAACATTTACCAGGCATTAGAATAGCTTCGGGTTCTTTGGGTCAAGGTATGAGTGTAGCAATTGGTGCTGCACAAGCTAAAAAACTTAATGGAGACGATAAAATAGTGTATTCATTACATGGAGATGGCGAATTACAAGAAGGTCAAATTTGGGAAGCTACCATGTATGCAGCGGCTAAAAAAGTAGACAATTTAATTTCTACGGTTGATGTTAACGAAAAACAAATTGATGGTACTACCGATGAAGTATTACCAATGGGTAGCTTAAAAGCTAAGTTTGAAGCTTTTGGTTGGGATGTATTAGAAATTAAAGAAGGAAATAATATTGAAGCTATTTTAAAAGGAATGGCAGAAGCTAAAAGCAGAACAGGTAAAGGAAAACCGGTTTGTGTATTATTACATACAGAAATGGGTAATGGTGTAGATTTTATGATGCATACACATGCGTGGCACGGTAAAGCGCCAAATGATGAGCAATTAGCCTCAGCATTAGAGCAAAACCCAGTTACTTTAGGAGATTATTAATCAGAGAGATAACAAAAATATAAACGCTATTACGAAAGTAATGGCGTTTGTTTTTTAGGTATTGTCTATTTTTACCACAAATACCAAAACTTAAAACCAAACGAATGAAAATAGGAATTGTATGTTACCCAACCTTTGGAGGAAGTGGAGTAGTAGCAACCGAATTAGGAATGGCACTAGCCGATAAAGGTCATCAAGTTCATTTTATTACATACAATCAACCGGTTCGATTGGATTTTATTTCGCATCATTTGCATTTTCATGAAGTAGTTTTAGAAGAATATCCGCTTTTTCAATACCAACCTTATGAATTAGCGTTATCTAGTAAAATGGTAGAAATTGTTAAACGCTATCAATTAGAGGTTTTGCACGTTCATTATGCTATTCCGCATGCTTATGCAGCATATATGGCTAAAAAAATGCTAGCAGAAAAAGGAATTAATATTAAAGTGGTTACTACTTTACATGGTACAGATATAACCCTTGTAGGAAGTCACCCTACTTATAAAACAGCTGTAGAATTTAGCATTAACCAATCAGATGTTGTAACAGCAGTTTCTAAAAATCTACGTGAAGATACTTTGCGTTTATTCAATATTGAAAAAGATATTCAAGTTGTATATAATTTTATTGATGCAGAGAAGTATGATCAAGGACATATTGAAGATTGCCAACGTAGTGCATTAGCAGCTCCTGAAGAACGTATTTTAACACATGTTAGTAATTTTAGACCCGTAAAAAGGACAGAAGATGTAATTAAGATTTTTTACAAAGTTCAGCAAGAAATTCCATCCAAATTATTAATGGTTGGCGATGGCCCTGAACGAAAAAAAGTAGAAAGATTAGCTAAAGAGTTGGGTATAAAAGATAAAGTACTTTTTTTAGGAAATAGCAATGAGGTTGCTAAAATATTATGCTACACAGATGTATTTTTATTACCCTCAGAAACTGAAAGTTTTGGTTTGGCGGCTTTAGAAGCTATGGCGGCAAGTACAGCTGTAATTTCAACCAATACAGGAGGGTTGCCAGAAGTAAATATACATGGAGAAACAGGGTTTTTAAGCAATTTAGGAGATGTAGATGATATGGCTAAAAATGCCATTTACCTTTTAAAAGATGATGCTGTATTAAACACTTTTAAACAGAATGCTAAAAAACGAACTCAAGTATTTTCTCTAAAAAATATTTTACCAGAATATGAAAAATTGTATAAGAGCTGTTATGTTAAATAGTAGTTTAAGCTCTTAACAATTGTATCTGTAGAAGCCTCACAATTTAATTGAAAGTCTTCATAATCCTTCAAGAGAACAAAATTTACATTCCCTCCAACATTCTTTTTATCGTGTTTTAATAAACTGATAATAGGTTCAAAATCATCAGGTAAAATTTCTATTTTTCCATAAATAGAAAGTACTGTGTGTTTTATTTCTTCAACTTTTTCTGCTGAAAAACCTAATAATTTAGAAGAAATAAAGCTTTCGCATACCATACCAATAGTAATCGCTTCACCATGGGTTAGGTTTTCTTTTTCAGGGTTTTCTAAAAAATAACTTTCAATACCATGCCCAATGGTATGCCCAAAATTCAACACTTTACGTAAGTTTTTTTCTTTCGGGTCTTTTAAAACAACTTCATTTTTAATTTCAATCGATCTATGAATCAAATCAACAATGTTTAAGTTGTTGTTATCTTTTATTTTATTGAATAAATTGATGTCATGAGTAAGTCCGTATTTGATAATTTCTGCAGTTCCTGAACGAATTTCACGAGCTGAAAGCGTATGTAAATATTCAGGATCTATTAAAACCATTTCTGGATTTGCAAATACACCAATTTGATTTTTTAATACACCTAGATCTATTCCTGTTTTACCACCTACAGAAGCGTCTACCATTGATAATAATGTGGTAGGAATATTAATAAAATCAATTCCTCTCTTAAACGTAGCAGCTACAAATCCTCCTAAATCAGTAATTACTCCTCCGCCCAACGTAATTAGTAAACTTTTTCTGTCTGCACCTAATTCGGTCATTGCATTCCAAACACCCACACAAGTCTCTATATTTTTAAAAACTTCACCAGCATCAATTTGAATAACCTCCAAAGGTAAATTACAAACAAAATTTTGCATAAATCTTGGATAACAACAATCCATCGTATTATCATCTACCAAAACAAAAACAGATGAATAGTTTTGAGTGGCTATAAAGTTTGATAATTTACTATAAGCTTTATCATTAAAATGAACAGGATAAGTAGCAGATTGTATTGTTTTCATGCATTAAAAATTTAAGCGAAAATAAATAGAAAATATTAAAATAATTAATTGGCTAAAGTTATATTTGTGGCAATAATGAAATTAGAAGATCTCATTTAATGAAACTTTTTGAAAATACTAAAGTAGCGTTTAAATTAAAGTCTGATTCTGAGTTAGAAAGGGCTTATTTTTTATTTCGATTAATTCAAAATCAACCTATGGTTAGAATTGGTACGGCAGTTACCAATTTTGCTTTAAAAGCCCATTTGCCTGTTGAAGGATTAATTCGTTCAACAGTTTTTGATCATTTTTGTGGAGGCGTAACCGAAGAAGATTGTTTGCCTAATATTGAAAAAATGTATGCTAAAGGTCATGTACATAGTGTATTAGATTATTCGGTAGAAGGAAAAGAAGAAGAAGCAAGCTTTGATGACGCGGTGGAAAAAATTGTAAAAATTATTCAGTTTTCAGAAGAAAAGGATTCAATTCCGTTTGCAGTTTTTAAACCTACAGGATTTGGTAGATTTGCCTTGTATCAAAAAATAGGAGAAGGTAAAGAACTTACTAATGACGAAAAAGTTGAGTGGGAGAGAGTAAAAGCTCGTTTTCATAGAGTGTGTAAGCTAGCGCATGATAAAGATGTTCCGTTATTAATAGATGCAGAAGAAAGTTGGATGCAAGATGCAGCTGATGACTTAGCAGAAGAGTTAATGGAAACTTACAATAAAGAAAAAGCTATTGTTTTCAATACATTGCAAATGTATCGTCATGATAGAATGGATTATCTTAAAGAATTATATCAAAGAGCTTATCAAAAAGGATATCATATTGGAATGAAGGTGGTTAGAGGTGCGTATATGGAAAAAGAGCGTGCCAGAGCTCAAGAAATGGGCTATCCATCACCTATTTGTAAAGATAAATTCACTACTGATCAAAATTATGATGAGGCTGTTCAATATATGATGGAGCATAAGAACATGGCTATTTTTGCAGGAACACATAATGAGCAAAGTTCTTATTTATTAATGGATTTAGCAAAACAATACAGTATTGAAAAAGACGACAAACGTATGTGGTTTGGTCAGTTGTACGGAATGAGTGACCATATTAGCTTTAATTTAGCAAAAGAAGGTTATAACGTAGCTAAATATGTTCCTTTTGGTCCGGTAAGAGATGTAATGCCTTATTTGATTAGAAGAGCAGAGGAAAACACTTCTGTAGAAGGACAAACCTCAAGAGAATTAAATCTGTTAAAAACAGAAAAAGAACGTCGTAAGCTATAATGACTTCTGTAGAAGAAATAAAAATATTACTTCAAAAAAATAAAGCTCGAGTATTGCAAGAGCTACAAGAAAGTAAAGAACTGGTTTTTTTACTCAGAAAGTCATTGACCACTACTTTAACTGAAGAAGAGAAAAAAAAGGTTAAAGAACAAGTGTTGGATATTTGTAAAACTATTCCAGCATTTACAGTTTTTATGTTACCAGGTGGCGCACTTTTATTACCTTTATTAATAAAAATGATTCCCACCATTTTACCAAGTTCGTTTAGAGAAGATAATTCCGATAAAATAAAACCTCAAAATTGAGTATTCAGTTTTAAGATAAAAACCAAACAACAATGCAACAAGATCATTTAATTTTTGATTTAATTCAAGAAGAAAAAGAAAGACAAACAAACGGTTTAGAGTTAATTGCTTCTGAAAACTTTGTAAGTGAGCAAGTAATGCAAGCGCAAGGTTCGGTATTAACTAATAAATATGCAGAAGGCTATCCAGGTAAACGTTACTACGGAGGTTGTGAAGTAGTTGATGTAGTGGAACAAATTGCTATTGATAGAGCAAAAGAGCTTTTTGGAGCAGAGTATGTGAATGTACAACCACATTCTGGTAGTCAGGCTAATACAGCCGTTTTTGCAGCTTGTTTACAACCGGGTGATACTATTTTAGGATTTGATTTATCTCACGGAGGTCATTTAACACATGGTTCTCCAGTAAACTTTTCAGGAAAATTGTATAATCCTGTGTTTTATGGAGTAAATAAAGAAACAGGATATATAGATTACGATCATTTAGAAAAACAAGCTAAAGATCATAAGCCTAAATTAATTATTGCGGGTGCTTCGGCATATTCTCGTGACATAGATTTTAAACGATTTAGAGAAATTGCTGATAGTATAGGCGCTATTTTAATGGCAGATATCTCTCATCCGGCAGGTTTAATTGCTAAAGGTATTTTAAATGATCCTTTACCACATTGTCATGTGGTTACTACAACTACGCACAAAACATTACGTGGACCACGTGGAGGAATGATTATGATGGGGAAGGATTTTGACAATCCGTTTGGACAAAAATTAAAGAACGGAAACCCTAAAAAAATGTCAACTATATTAAATTCAGCAGTCTTTCCAGGAAATCAAGGAGGACCTTTAGAGCACGTTATTGCTGCTAAAGCGGTTGCCTTTGGAGAAGCATTGACGGATGAATTTTTAGAATATCAAATTCAAGTACGTGCCAACGCAAAAGCAATGGCAGATGCCTTTGTAGCAAAAGGATATAATATTATTTCTGGAGGAACAGACAATCACATGATGCTAATTGACCTTAGAAATAAAAACATTACTGGTAAAGATGCAGAAATAGCCTTAGGAAAAGCAGAAATTACGGTAAATAAAAATATGGTACCTTTTGACACCGAATCACCATTTGTAACCTCAGGAATAAGAATAGGTACTCCTGCTGTAACTACACGTGGTTTGGCTGAAAAAGATATGGTTATTATCGTTGATTTGATTGATGAAGCTATCCAAAATGCTAATAGCGAAGATAAACTACACGAAATAGGAGAAAAAGTGTATGATTTAATGCACTTTAGAAGATTGTTTGTGATGTAATAAAAGCAAAACAAAAAAAGCACCGAAATCGGTGCTTTTTTTATTCATCATCATTTGCTCTTTCCAGTAGCTTATCATTAAAATGCTTACTAGATTTAGCTCCTAATTTTTTAATGTTTTCAACTTTTCTAATTAAGTTTCCTTGTCCGGTAAGCTTTTTCATAGTTGTGTCATAACTTCCTTGAACTGTTTTTAACTGATTTCCTACTTTGATCAAATCTTCTGTTAAGTTAACAAATTGATCGTACAGTCTACCTGCTTGTACAGCAATTTCTAATGCATTACGCTGCTGTTTTTCATTATTCCACATCGTATCAATAGTACGCAGTGTAGCTAAAAGGGTAGTAGGGGTAACAATAACAATATTTTTTTCAAAAGCTTTGTTATAAAGTGTATGATCTTCATTTAAAGCCACAGCAAAAGCTGGTTCAACAGGAACAAATAATAATACAAAATCAGGAGATTCTATTTTGTAAATATCTTCGTATTTCTTTTCAGATAATTGCTCAACATGGCGTTTTAAAGAACCAACATGTTCTTTTAAAAACTGTTCTTTTAAAATTTCATCTTCGCTATTAATGTACTGTTCGTATGCGGTTAATGATACTTTTGAATCAATGATCATTTTACGTTCGTTAGGTAGATGTATTACCACATCAGGGAGCATACGTTTTCCTAATTCGCTAACAAAACTTTGTTGTACAAAATACTCACGATTTTTTTCCAATCCAGATTTTTCTAACACCCGCTCTAATACCAATTCTCCCCAGTTTCCTTGTGTTTTGCTATCACCTTTTAACGCTTTGGTAAGATTAACAGCTTCTTTACTCATTTGTTGGTTTAACTCTTTTAAACCCAATATTTGCTGACGAAGCGCTGAATGATAATCAATACTTTCTTTATGCGTTTTTTCTACTTTTTCTTCAAAATCTTTGATCTTTCTTTCTAATGGATCAAGGATAGTTTTGATGTTTTCTTTATTCTGATTTGCAAATTTGGTCGATTTTTCTTCTAAAATCTTATTGGCTAAATTTTCAAACTCTTTGGTAAACTTATCCTGCAATTTTTCAACTTCACTTTTTTGCTCATCTAATTTTATTTGAAGGTTTTGTAAATCTACATCCTGACGTGTATTTACTTTAATTAAACCTTCTTTTTCATTTTGAATACTTCTTAATTCAATTTTTAGTTCTTCAATAGTGTTTTCTGCAGTTAATTTACTTTCTTGTAATAAAGTATTTCTTTCAAAAAGACTCGTCTTTTCGCGTTCTACCTCGCTAGTTTTATTTTTTTGTACGATATAAGCTATTAGGTATCCTAAGATAGTTCCCACTAAACCAGTAAGTAGTAAATAAATTAATTGTTCATTCATCATTTTAAAATCAAAGTTTAAATTTATCATTTTATAATTGAATGGTAAAAAGATATTTATTTGAAGTTTTGTTTTTAAAAACGTATCATTGACAACCCAAAATAAGATAATTTGATACGCTTTATTGCAAAATTTATATTTTCTAACATATTAGGTTGGAAATTGGTTGGTTCTTTTCCTAAAGATTTAAAAAAGTATATAGTTATTGGTGCACCACATACCAGTTGGAAAGATTTTCCTATTGCTATTTTAGCAAGAAGTGTTGATGGAACTCCCATAAATTACATAGGAAAAGATTCGTTGTTTAAACCACCTTTCGGATTCATTTTTAGAAAACTAGGAGGATCTCCGGTAGATAGAAGTAAGAGTAATAATTTGGTAGATGCTATTGTAGATTTATTCAATTCTAAAGAAGAATTCAGGTTGGCATTATCACCTGAAGGAACAAGAGAATATGTAGATAAGTGGAAAACGGGGTTTTATTATATAGCCAAAGGAGCGAATGTACCTATTGTAATGTTTGCTTTTGATTTTAAAAATAAGCAAATAATAGTTGCAGAACCTTACTATTTAACAGATGATATGCAGGCTGATTTTGATCATTTTTTAAACTTTTACAAAGATATTACACCTGCTAAACCAGAGTTATTCAATAACAAAAACCTGCTGTAAAAGCAGGTATTTTGTTTTAATATTGTCACTCTGAAATAAACTCAGATTGATAATTTTTATCCTTTATAAAACGGCAATTTCACCACTTTAGCAGGAATTTGTTTTTTACGAATTTGAATAAAGATTTCACTATCTACTTTAGAATTTTCGATGGTCACATATCCTAAACCAATTCCTTTTCCTAAACTTGGGCTCATGGTACCCGAAGTTACTTTTCCAATTACAGTTCCGTCAGCATCTACAATTTCATAATCGTGACGAGGAATTCCGCGTTCAGTTAACTCAAAAGCAACCAGTTTACGAGATACTCCGTTTTCTTTTTGCTCTTTTAATTCTTCTGCATTTACAAAGTCTTTGGTGAATTTGGTAATCCAACCTAAACCAGCCTCGATAGGAGAGGTGCTATCGTCAATATCATTTCCGTATAAACAATATCCCATTTCTAAACGAAGTGTATCACGTGCAGCTAATCCGATAGGTTTGATCCCCCAATCAGCTCCAGCTTCAAATACGTTGTTCCAAAGTTGTTCAACATCTTCATTTTTCACGTATACTTCAAATCCACCAGAACCGGTATAACCTGTTGCAGATACCACAACATTTGGTATTCCGGCAAAATCAGTAATTTCAAATGTATAGAATTTAATAGTTGATAAATCTACTGAGGTTAACGATTGCATTGCTTCAGCTGCTTTTGGACCTTGAATGGCTAATAACGACCAATCTTCTGAACGATCTTCCATTTCAACGTTTAAATCGTTATGATTAGCAATCCAGTTCCAATCTTTTTCAATATTCGAAGCATTCACCACTAACATATACTCGTTTTCAGCAATCATGTAAATGATCAAGTCATCTACAATTCCGCCATCAGCATTTGGCATGCATGTATATTGTGCTTTTCCCGGAACTAATTTAGAAGCATCATTGGTAGTTATTTTTTGAATCAATGCCAAAGCATTTTCTCCTTTTAAAAAGAATTCACCCATATGGCTAACATCAAATACACCTACACCGTTTCTTACAGTTTCGTGTTCAATATTCACACCTTCATACTGTACAGGCATGTTATAACCTGCAAACGGAACTAATTTAGCACCTAAGGCTTCGTGTATATGGGTTAATGCAGTATTTTTCATTTTAGTTTGTTTGTTTTAAGATGCTCAAAAGTATTGAAAAATCATCAAAAAGCAGATGAAATTAAGCGTTAATATTCATCATTATGAACCCTAAAAAAATGTTAATTACTCAGCAGATGTCATAAATAACCTTAAATTTGATTTATTACAGAAAATTAAACATTGATGAAACTAAAAACTACTTTATTGTTACTATTGGCTTTTGCCATGAACGTTGTTGTTGCACAAACACCAACCGATTATCTTCCAAAAGAATTTCATAAAGAACGTAGAGATATTTTACGAAGTAAAATGCCTTCAAATTCAGTAGCGGTAGTGTTTGCAAATCCAGTAAGAAATAGAGCTAATGATGTGGATTATGTGTTTCATCAAGATCCTAATTTTTACTACTTAACAGGCTTTAGAGAACCTAATGCGGTTTTGGTACTATTTTCTGAAAGTCAGAAAGATGCTAATGGGAATAGTTTTAATGAAGTTTTATATGTACCCAAAAGAGATCCGCAATTTGAAATGTGGAATGGAAAGCGTTTGGGAGTAGAAGGAGTGCAAAAGGAGTTAGGTTTTAAAGTAGCTAAAACTTCAGAAGAATTCATTTCGGATCAATTAAACTTTAAAAATTTTGATAAAATATTTGTAGAAAAATTCAAAGATGATTACAGAAATTCTGAAAGAAACAATGGTGATTTATACGATTTAGTGAAGAGTTTTAAAGAAAGATCAAGCTATAATCCTTCAATGTTTTTATCACAAACTAAAAAGCGAGTTTATGAATTAATTAAGGCTACACCAATTGAAAACTCTGCTAATGTAGCACAAATGATAGGTCAAGCAGTAACATATTATCCTTCTTTAAAAGAAGATGAAATTATTATGGGTTTTAGTAAAGCAGGTACCGATGTTTTAAAAAAAGAGTTTAAACAAAAAGCTGCTTTAAAGCTTAATGAACCTTCAAATATTGATGTGAGTTTTTTGCCAACACAATTAGCAGAAATGCGAGAGGTAAAAACTCCGGCAGAGTTAAAACTATTAATCAAAGCTATTCGAATTTCAGCAGTAGGACAAATAGAAATGATGAAAGCAATGCAACCGCATATGTCAGAAACTGAAATTCAAGGAATTCACGAGTTTGTTTATAAAAAATACGGAGCAGAGTATGAAGGGTATCCAAGTATAGTTGGAGCAGGGAATAACGGATGTATTTTGCACTATATTGAAAATAATAAAACCAAAGTAGGGCACGATTTAGTGTTGATGGATTTAGGTGCTGAATACCGTGGTTATACGGCAGATGTTACACGTACTATTCCTGCAAACGGAAAGTTTTCTACTGAACAAAAAGCTATTTATGAAATTGTATTAAAAGCACAAGATGCTGGAATAGCTGCTTGTAAAGTTGGAAACAAGTTTTGGCAGCCAAATACTGAAGCTAAAAAAGTAATTAATAATGGATTAGCGGCATTGGGAATAATCAGCTCGCCATCTGCTAAACACAATTATTTTCCTCACGGAACTTCACATCACATAGGTTTAGATGTTCATGATCCGGGAACGTACGGAGAATTTGCAGAGAACATGGTGATTACGGTAGAACCTGGTATTTATATCCCGGAGGGAAGCCCATGTGATAAAAAATGGTGGGGAATTGCCGTTAGAATTGAAGATGATATTTTAATTACTAAAAGCGGACCTAAAAACTTATCAGAAGAAGCACCAAGAACTGTAGAAGCTATTGAAAAAATGATGGCTAAAAAGAGTGTTTTAGATGATTTTGTATTACCAAGTTTAGATTAAAAGATTTATTCATAAACAAAAAGCAGCTACATAATTTGTAGCTGCTTTTTTTATTGTATCAGTTTTAAATCTTATTTCGCGCTTAAAAAAGAAAAATTATAACTTAACCCCAAGTTTGCGAATGTACTACTTAAACTACCTCCACGTGCTTTTACATAACCCAATCCACCACGTAAATTAAGCCTGTCAGATATTTTATAATTCAATCCAGCACTTGGTTTTACAATTAAACCTTGACCTGTACTAATACCACCACCACCGGCAGCTCCTCCTAACAATTGAGCAAAAACAGCTACTTTATCATTTAAAAAACGATTAGATTGCACCCCCAAACCAACAATTCCTTCGGCATAGGCACCTGCATCACCAAAATTAGCAAACGAGGTTTGTCCAGCTCCGTAAATGTATTTATTTAAGAAGAAGTTAATTTGTAACGATATTTGATGCATATCTTGTTCAAATCCACCATCTCTAGAAGCATCCATATACCAATCTTGTTTCATGATAGCCTCAATACCTTTAAATTTTACTGATGAATATTCGTTTTCATCCGAAGTAATTCCATCTTTATCTACATAATATTTCAATCCAAAACCTAGAGTAGAAGAGAGGAAATGAGAATCAGGAGTCATTAAATATCCTTTATTGATAGATGCATATACATTATCAAATAGTTTTTGTTCTATAGACAGATCTGGATAAATTAAGAAACCTCCTTTAGTATCAACACCACCGCCACCTCCAGCACCTAAACCGAATTTTGCTAAAATATTAGTTCTTTTTTTGTTCATGGATAGATGATAACCACCACCAACAAAAATATCCATATACCCCGCTTTAATTCCGTGGTAAGCACCATCGGCTTTTACAAAGTAAAACCAATTTTTATTTAGATATGAGTTCAATTCAAATCCTGCCAATCGAATTGTTTTTCCGCTTAACTTATTGGTGCTTGTGGGAGTTTCATCTGTAAATCTTGAATCACCTTCTGCTTTTAAATTGTTTAAATGAACTAATAAAGATACTCTATTTGATTTTTGATTCCAACTTGAAGAAGTTAGTCCATCCATAGAAAAAGAAGATTCTCTATCATCAAAATCAGAAAAATCAAAAGAAAGAGGAATCTGTACCGAGGCATAAAACTGATTACTGTTGATATCTCCACCATCAAAAAAGTCAATATAACTCCAACCCGCTGTAACGGCAACATTTTTAAAATCGTACCCCAAATTAACATGAGGTAAAATAAAAGCACCTCCACCATCAGGAGCCCCGGCACCACCGCCACCGCCAAAGTGGATTCCTGCATCGACAAATAAATTATCTGTTAAGTTTTGTTTGATTCCTGCATTTACCCCCAAAGTAAAAAAACCACCACGAGTTCCGCCTACAGCACCATAAAATCCTGCACCTGCATAGCTCCAATCATTAAGCATAAGGTTATAATGAATTCCAGTGAAATCCATGTTCTTTTCGTTCTCAGGCATTTTTATGGATAAAAAATCTACCTGTCCAAAACCTAGTTGGGTTTTCTTTTCGGGTGTTTGCGCTTGTAAAAAATAAGCACTCATAATACTGAGTACTATGAGTGCCTTTTTAATGGTATATACCATAGTTAATTTTTTAATTTGGTTGATGAATTTGTTGACGAACTCCATTAATATATGAAGCTACAAAAGCATCATCAAAGCCAATGTCTACTAATTCTTTTCTAAATTTTTGAGCTTCGGGTAAGGTTTTAAATAATCCAACAGAATATTTAAACAAATTTCCTTTAGATACTGTTCCTGTAAATGTTTCAGATAGTAGGGGATGCTTTTTTTTAGTAAACACACCAATTTGTACAGAGTAAATAGTTTCTCCATCCATTTGGTTGCTAATTGCGGCAGCTCCTTCTTCTACAGAAAATTCTTCATCTCCTTCTTCATAATCATCATCATTATTATTGTTGTTTGCTAATTGTAGTTCACCAATACTGTCAATAACTCTTTCTGCTTCTGCTTTTTTAATTTCAGCTATATTTACATTATTAACAGTTTTATTAGAATAAAAATAATAGGCTAAAGCACCAGCAACCCCAAGTAAAACACTGAGTACAATATTTCTATTACGGGCAGCATATTTAGCGTCTTCTAACTTTTCTATTTTTTCATTCATTTCATTTTCCAACTCCTCATTTCTTTCGTTGGCATCATGAATTTCTTGTCTTAATGCTGCTAATTCTTGTTCATCTAAAAATGGCATGATAATTAGGTTTAAGGGTTAATGAGCTTCTAAAAATACAAATCTTTTTTAATTAGCCATCTTTTCTACTGAAATTATCACAGTTTTAGATGCTGGGGTGTTACTTATTTTAGCAACACTTTTTATAGGAACTAAAACATTTGCTTCTGGAAAATAGGTGGCCATACATTGTTTTGGTATGCTATATGGAATGGCTAAAAAACCTTCGGCTATTCTATTTTCATTATTAAAATGACTGATTAAGTTGACTTTGTCTAGCTTTTTCAATCCAAGTTTTGTCATATCATCTGGATTTATAAAAACAACTCTTCGTTCATTTAAGACTCCGCGATAACGATCATCTAATCCGTAAATGGTTGTGTTGTATTGATCGTGAGTTCTAATGGTCATCAGCATAAATTGATCTTCTTTTAAAACAATATCTGATGGTTTATTAAGCGTAAAGTTTGCTTTTCCTGTTGATGTAGGGCTAAAATCGTTGCTACGAGCGTTGTTTGGAAGATAAAATCCGCCTTTTTGTCTCACACGTTTGTTATACTTTTCAAACCCAGGAATGGTCGCTTCAATTTTATCTCTGATAAGATCATAGTTTGAGATTAATTTTGACCATTCTACTTTTGAATTTTTAAGTGTTGCATTGGCAATTCCAGCAACAATTGCAGGTTCACTAAGTAAATGTTCAGAGCATGGTTTTAGATGTCCGTGAGATTGGTGCACAACTCCCATTGAGTTTTCTACAGAAACAAATTGTTCTCCTGAATTTTGAATATCTTTTTCCGATCTTCCTAAACAAGGTAAAATCAGTGCTTTTTTTCCATGAATTAAATGGCTTCTATTTAATTTGGTTGAAATATGAACCGTTAAATTACAATTACGCAATGCCTCAGCAGTATATTCAGTATCTGGAGTTGCAGAAATAAAATTACCACCCATTCCCACAAAAACTTTTGCTTTTTTATCGTGCATTGCTTTTATAGCATTTACTACGTCATACCCTTCTTTGGTTGGAGGACTAAAATGGAATTCTTTTGCTAGTTTTTCTCCAAATGCAGGGTTTAATTTTTCCCAAATGCCAACAGTTCTATCACCTTGCACGTTAGAATGTCCCCTAACAGGGCAGGTGCCAGCACCTTTTTTACCAATACTTCCCTTTAATAATAGTAAGTTTACAACTTCTCGAATATTATCAACAGCATTTTTATGTTGAGTTAAACCCATTGCCCAACAAATAATTATCTTTTCATTGTTGATGATTAGTTCGGTAGCTTCTTGTATTTGTGTAAGCTCTAATCCTGTTTGTGGAAGTAAATCTTCTATTGAGTAAGTATCTAAATCGGCTAAAAGCTCTTCTATACCATGAGTTTTGTTTTTAATAAACTGATGATTAAAAACTGAACCTGGATTTTCTTGTTCACGCTGTTGCATCAATTTTAAAATAATTTTTAGCAACGCTACGTCTCCGTTAATTTTAACTTGTAAGAACAAATCAGTAAGTTGAAGTCCTTTACCAAACCATTTTAATGGGTTTTGTGGGGCAATAAAACGCATTAAACCAACTTCAGGAAGAGGATTAATAGTCATTATTTTTCCGCCATTCTTCTTCGTATCGCCCAAGGCAGTTAACATTCTTGGATGATTAGTTCCAGGGTTTTGACCAATTACAATTACCAAATCAGCATGTTCAAAATCATCTAAAGTAACAGAACCCTTTCCAATTCCTAAGGTTTCTGATAATGCTGCTCCGCTACTTTCATGACACATATTTGAGCAATCGGGCAGATTATTAGTTCCAAATTGTCGAACGAATAGCTGATACAAAAAAGCTGCTTCATTACTAGTTCTTCCAGACGTATAAAAAATAGCTTCATCAGGAGAATTTAAAGAATTTAATTCCTTACCAATCATAGTAAAGGCATCTTTCCAAGAAATTTCTTCGTAATGAGAACTTCCTTCTTTTAATACCATTGGGTGCGTAATACGACCGCTTTTACCAATTTCATAATCTGACCACTTTGAAAGTTCTTCAACAGAATGTGTGGCAAAAAACATCGGAGAAACTTTATTTTTGGTAGCTTCTTCTGCAACAGCTTTTGCACCATTTTCACAATACTCAGCTAAAAAAGCTCGTTTTTCGTCAGGATCTGGCCATGCACAACCCGGACAATCAAATCCGTAAGTTTGATTTAAATTTTTTAATGCACTAATGCCCTTTATAACTCCAACTTCAGAGAAAATATGATTAATTGCTGATTGAATAGCTTTTGTACCTACAGCTTCTTTAGGGACATTACTCAATTCAATTCCCGTTAGTTTTACAGGAGGTTGGGCATTGGTTTTTTTACTGTTCATATTGAATGTATTGAGGGTTGGAGTAAATGGTCATTTTATTATTTCGGTTAAAACCAATGAGGCAAATTCCGAATTCTTTGGCATAATCAACTGCTAATGAAGAGCAAGCAGAGACAGCTACAATGATAGGTATTTTAGCAAAAAAAGCTTTGGAAATGATTTCATAAGAAACGCGTCCGCTTACCAACATAATTTTTGCTTTTTGTAAGTTATTTTTTATTAATAATTCGCCAATACACTTATCTACGGCATTGTGGCGACCAATATCTTCCTTTAAAGTTAATAATTTTTGTTCCTGATTGAAAATAGCACAGGCATGACTTCCTCCAGATTGTTGAAAAGTAGTTTGTTGGCTTTGCATAATTTCAAACATTTGCTGAATACTGGACTGTGAAATTTGAAATAAACTTTTAATAGGTTTTCCTGAAATGTGGACATGATCAAGTTCTTTTTTACCGCAAATACCACAAGAGGAAACGGATAGTAGCGTTCTTTTGTTTAAATATCCTTTTCCTAATTTTTCAGAAGGAATATTAAAATTAATAACAGAAGAAAAGTTTTCTTTTTCTTGAATTTGATAGTTGAGTCGTTGATTTTCTTTATAAATATCTTCAGCATATAATAAACCTCTAGCCAACTCTAAATCATCATTTGGAGTTCTCATAACTACAGTGTAAGGCTCACCATTAATGTTAATTTGTAACGGAGCTTCTATTACTAATGTATCCTGGATTTTAGTAGAATAATTAGCAATAACTTTTAAAGATATATATGTATTAGTTTGCACTTAACAAACTTACTAAAAAAGCAAAAGCCTCGGAAACATTCCGAAGCTTTTATAAGTGTTTATACCCCCCAGTTTAAACACTTATATGCTACTAATTTTGTTGTGTATTCAAATATAATTATAAAATTTATGAAAAATAGACTGAAATTGTATAATTTGTATAAAAATTTATACCTTTTCACATAGTATACTACATAATTTACCATTTTTATTAGTTGTTAAAAAAACATAAATAGATCCTCCATCTTTAATTTTTGTTTCTTTTCTTACCTGTTCTACTTTTTTAGGGAAGTTACGTGTTGTAATGTTAGCTTTTCCTTGGGTTAATTTTTTTAATTCTTTTTTGTCGTAGTTGAGAGTATTAATTATTTTAAATTTTCTTCCCGGAAAACAAATAAGTTTATTAGAAGTATATAAATGAGAGTGTAAGTGTAGCTTATGTATATTAAATTGAAAAGCAATTTGTTGGAATCCACCGGATTTTAGTATTGCAGCGTTAGGCTCATATAAATATTTTTCTGGTAATTCATAGGTTGAATTTACTTCTGATTTATAAGTAAACTCAAAAAATTCTGGTTCTTTGTTTTTAAGTAAATTAATGGTTTTTATAGTTATTGATTCAGTATAGTCTTTTTCCAAAAGAAATAATAATTCTTTTACTTCATTTTGTACTGCTACTACATGTATCTCTTTTACAAATTTTAGTTCATGTATGGTTGATGTAATATCAAGTAGAGGAGAGTTTTTTATTAAAATAGATGTGGATTTACTAAATAAAAAATCAATATTTTCAGGTACATTAGGTAAACAATCTTTTAATAAAAATACTTTTCCTTTTGAGTTGTCTCTTCTTGAAGGGTCTATATAAATACAATCATATTTTTTTGAAGAATTATGTAAAAAAAGCAAACCATCCTCAGCAACTGTTTTTACGTTGTTTAGTTGAAGTTGTTGAAAATTGTGAGAAACAATTTTTGACAGTTCTTTATTGATCTCACAATGAATAACATTTTCAAAAGTTTTTGAAAAATAGTAAGTATCTACACCAAAGCCACCTGTTATATCAATAATAGATTTTCCGCTAACAATTTTCGACTTGTATTCCGCAGTAATCTCTGAGGAAGTTTGTTCTATAGATAATTTAGGTGGATAATAAATATTCTTGGTTTGAAACCAAGTTGGTAATTTTTGTTCACTTTTTTGTTTTGAAGCTACTTGATTAGCGAGTTCTTGGCTAGAAATTTTAGGGAAAGGACTACCTTTTAACACTAAATTAGTTATCTTAGTTGTTAAATTCTTCTCTATAAATTGTTGAACATCAATATGTAAAATATTTGAATTCAAAAAACGTTATTTTTTTGGTGAAAACACACCAAAAATACTGATAAAATTTGCGATTTTCGCATAGATTAAAAATAATAAACAAATTAAAATTATGAAAAAAACAGTATTAGCATTAGCTATGTTTTTTGTAGCTCTAGGAATTAATGCTCAAGATTTCTACGTAGCTTTAAGTGGGGGTGTTACAGGTGTAACTTCTCAAAAAACTTTAAGAACTGGTGGAGATTTAAAAGGTAGTTATGGTGAAGGATACCAAGGTCAATTACGTTTAGGCTATTTATTTGATAAAACTTTTGGAGTTGACTTAGGTGTTGGTTATTTATACGGAAGTGATCAACAAATTGCAAATTCAAATGGATTAGATATCGTTGGTCGTGCAAGAGCATTTGGACTTTCTTTATCAGGTTTAGTTAATCTTTCTGAAAATGTATATGTAAGAGCAGGATTATTAACAAAATTAGGAGGTAGAACTGATATTGTAGGAACATTAGAGCAAGGACCTTTAAAAATTGATTTTGAAAGAGATAACCATGGTAAATTTCCTTTAGGGTTTAATGCCGCTTTCGGTGTTAAGTTCAAGTTAAATGACAAATGGGGTGTTTTTGCAGAGATGGAATATCAAGGTATTGATGTAGATGCAGATGAGTCTGTTTTAGATACGTATTCAGCTTATTTAGGAGGAGAAGTTTTACAGCCTGCTGAATTAGCACAAGTATTAGCTACATTACCTGTAGAAGCTCAAATGCAAATTGGAGGTTTAATTACAGATAAGGTAACTTATGTAGATAACCCAACTCCAGGACAACCAGAAAGCAAATCAATAACAGCACCATATTCTTCTTTTGGTTTAAATATTGGTGTAACGTATTCTTTTGATTGGTAAAAGAAGAAGTTTTAAGTATAAGAAAAGCGGCTCATGAGCCGCTTTTTTAGTTTAAACCTTTGGTTTCTTTCAACTCAGAGAGATTGAAATTGGTATTTGTTGTTTTGGCATCTGTAAAATCGGCACCGGTTAAATTGTTTTTTGTGATTCTGGCATTACTTAAATTAGCTTCTGTAAAATCTGTACCGGTTGCTTTTCCGTTAGAAAATTGAACTCCTTTTAAGTTTGCTTTTTTAAAATTCGCATTGCTAATGTCGCTACTATTCAACTCGCAATTCTCAAGATTAGAGTTCTCTAAATTCACTCCGACTAAATATTTCTGAGATAAGTTGGTGTTTCTAAAATCGCAATACGAAAAATCTGCTGATCCATATATGCTTCGTAACGATCTGTAGCTTAGGTTAGCATTTAATAAAAACATTAATAATTGTGTTCTTTCAGGGCTATAAAGTTCTGTAGATAGCCCATCTTCTTCTAAAATTTTATACGGTTTTAAGCTGCTGGTAATTCCAATAATTCGAGCAATAACATCATTATCTAAAACTTTTCTACCTTGGTCATCACTTTTATAAATTCTATCTACTGCATCAAAAATACTTGACAATTGGAAGCCATAAGAACTCTTTCTTGAGCCTTCTACTAAAGCATTTTGCGTGCGAATTAAATCGTTTTGCTTTACTAAAACGTATAAGGATACTAATGACGGAATTAGTGAAAATAACAATAAAACCAAACTTAACAGTCTTACTCTAACAAAACGTCTTACCAAGGCTGTTAATAGGTTTGCAGAAGTGTCTGGAGATACTTTTTGTCCGCTATGAAACTCGGTAAACCAATTGTTAAAACTTTTGTTTAAAGAAGCTCCTGTAAACATTTTCCATGTCCATGTAAGCGTGTTTTTGGTTCTTTCTTTTTTACGACTTTGTTTTTCTACAGTTTTGTTTACTTTGTTACGAAGTTTTTCGTTTTCTAAACGAAGTTTTTCTAATTCGTTTTGAAGGTTATCTTCCATTTGTTATAGGGATTAGGTTTATAATGTAGCTTTTATCATTCTGTGGTTACCAAATAAGTCTTTTTTTAGTGTAACGTTTTTAAATCCTTTTTCTTGTAACATTTGTTGTGTTTCGTTGCCAAGGTATTGATTTATTTCAAAAAACAAACTTCCATTTTCTGTTAGATGATTTTTAGCCAACTCAGCAATTTTTTTATAGAAAATTAACGGATTATCATCATCAACAAATAAAGCCAAATGAGGTTCGTTTTTCAATACATTATTATTGATTTCTTTTTTTTCTAACTCTCTCACATAAGGTGGGTTAGAGGTGATTATATCAAATTTTTGTTGAAGACTATTTGTAAGTAGGATATCTTGTTCTATAAAGTTGATTTCTACTTTATTAGCTTCAGCATTTTGTTGGGCAATAGCAATTGCTTTTACTGAAACATCTAACCCAAAAACATCAGTATTCTCGGTATTTTTTTTGATTGAGATTGGAATGCATCCAGAGCCAGTACCAATATCTAAAATCGATAATTTATCAGAAGTTTTTTCTTTTTTTTGGTTAATATCTTTCAAAACCCAACTTACCAATTCTTCGGTTTCCGGACGTGGAATTAAAACATCTTCATTTACAATAAAAGGGAGTCCGTAAAAATCAGTTTTACCTAAAATATATTGTACAGGTTCTTCATTTTTTAACCGATTGATGATTTCTTTTAACTCTTCAATTTTATCATCTGAAACTTCTAAATCCTGTTTTACAAAAACATCCATGACTAATAAATCTAGCTTATCTTCAATAACTCTAAAGAAAAATGCATCAATTTCAGTTTTTGGATATAATTCCGATAATTCTTTGTTAAAAAAAGCTCTGAATTCTTGAAGTTTCATATAGGTTTACGTGTAAAAATGCTACTTTTGATTTTTCAAATTTATAGAAAACAAATGAAGAATATAGTTTATTTTTTGATGTTCATTTTCTTTCTAACAGCATGCTCGGTTAAAAAGCGACCACTTTTCATTAAAGTTGATGATGTAAAAGTGCTTTCATACAGATCTGATACTATTCGTTTGCAAGCCAATGCTTATTTTAAAAATGAAAATGATATTGGAGGAAAGATTTCTACGGATAAAATTAAAGTAATTGTAAACGGAGCAGAAGTAGCTCAAGTTTCTTCAGATGAATTTAAAGTTCCGGCAAATAAAGAGTTTTTTGTGCCTTTAAAAGTGGTTGTTCCTGCTAAAAAGGTGTTTGAAAATAATGAAGGAGGAATTTTAGGCGGACTTATCAATTCAGTATTAAACAATAGCATAAAAGTTCAGTTTAAAGGAGATATTAAGTACAAGGTTTTAGGTTATAAAAGCGTGTATCCTGTTGATAAAACTGAAGAAATCAAAATAAAATTTTAAAAGCCTTTTGAACGATCATACAACATACATGCAGCGATGTATTCAGCTTGCTAAAAACGGAATAGGAACTGCGCGTCCAAATCCGTCAGTTGGAGCAGTAATTGTATATAAAAATAAGATTATTGGAGAAGGTTTTACGAGTCCGTATGGTGGTCCGCATGCAGAAGTGAATGCTATCAATTCTGTAAAAGACAAAACGCTTTTAAAAGAATCTACTATTTATGTTACGTTAGAACCTTGTTCTCATCACGGAAAAACGCCTCCTTGTGCCGATTTAATCGTGAAACATCAAATTCCGAATGTGGTAATTGGTTGTGTAGATACCAATAGTTTAGTAGCTGGTAAAGGAATTGAACGTTTACAGAAATCAGGATGTAATGTTGAAGTGGGAGTGTTGGGAAAAGAGTGTTTTGAGCATCATAAACGCTTTTTTACGGTTCAAAATAAAAAGCGTCCGTATATTATTTTAAAATGGGCAGAAACTCAAGACGGATTCATAGCTCCAAAGGTTAAAGATGAGCAAAAACCTGTGTGGATTTCAAACGAATTCTCGCAACAATTGGTTCACAAATGGAGAGCGGAAGAGCATGCTATTTTAGTGGGAACTAATACTGTTATTACTGATAATCCGAAGTTAAATGTAAGAAGCTGGAGTGGTAATAATCCGGTTAGAGTGGTTTTAGATAAGAATTTACGAGCCTCTGTAGAGGCTAATGTGTTCGATGGAAGTGTAAAAACAATTGTTTTTACTGAGAGAAAAGAGAAAAGAGAAAAGAGAAAAGAGAATAGTCATTGCGAACAAATTGAAGCAATATATTATGAAGTAATTGATTTCTCTCAAAACCTAGCGGAACAAATTTGTGATGCGCTGTATCAACATCAAATTCAGTCTATAATTATTGAAGGGGGAGCGCAAACGTTACAAACATTTATTGATACTAATTTATGGGATGAAGCAAGAGTTTTTATAGGGAATTCAATATTTGAAAAAGGAATTAAAGCTCCGGTTTTTAACAAAGTTCCATCCGAAGAAATGAATATCAACAATGATAAATTATATATTTACAAAAATCAAACTAACTAATGCTATACCTAGCTTTAAGTATTCTAATTTCAAGTTGCTTATTTGTTATTTTTAAGCTTTTTGAAGTCTATAAAATCAACACACTACAAGCTATTGTAGTTAATTATTTGGTAGCTTTTACTATTGGATATTCATTGTCTGATGCAAGTATCGGTTTAAATGATATTCCACAGCAACCATGGTTTTTTGGAGCTGTTTTTTTAGGAGCGCTGTTTATAAGTGTTTTTAATGTAATGGCATTGGCCTCTCAAAAGAACGGACTTTCCGTAGCTTCTGTAGCAGGGAAAATGTCGGTAGTTATACCTGTAATTTTTGGAGTGTTGGTATACAAAGAAAGTTTGGGTGTTGTTAAAGTAGTTGGAATTTTATTAGCGTTAGTAGCGGTGTATTTGACTGCAATGAAAGAAAAGAATATTTCCAATCAGCGCCCGTTTTTACTTTATCCTTTATTACTTTTTTTAGGCTCGGGTGTTATTGATACTTCCATTAAGTATTTTGAAACAGTATATGTTCCAAAAGGAGGTGTTACAATATTTTCTGCAACAATTTTTCTTATTGCTTTTTTATTTGGGATTGTACTCATTTGTTATAAAGCAATAACCAGCAATATTAATTTTGAAAAGAAAAGTATTATTGGTGGAATTCTTTTAGGAATACCAAATTATTTTTCAATTGAATTTTTGCTGAAAGCTTTAAAAACAGAAGGTTTAGAGAGTTCTGCACTCTTTACTATTAACAATGTTAGTATAGTGTTATTAACAACTATTTTTGGTTTGCTGTTGTTTAAAGAGAAGTTATTGCCAAAGAACTGGATCGGAATTGCAACAGCAGTAGTAAGTATAATTTTAGTAGCCATAGCCTAATGAGTGATGTAAAAGACACGTATAAAACTCTTGTAAAATCTTCAGAAGAAACGCTTTTTAAAGACAGAAATAGTAAATTCTTCGGATATGCTTTTCCGGTGAAAACAGAAGAAGATATAAAAGAACGATTAGAAGAGTTACGGAAGTTACATCACACAGCACGTCATCATTGTTATGCGTGGCAATTAGGAACGGAAAATATACGTTTTCGAGCCAATGATGATGGAGAGCCTAGTAATTCGGCAGGAATGCCAATTTACGGTCAAATTCAAGCGTTTGATTTAACCAATGTTTTGGTGGTTTCTGTTCGTTATTTTGGTGGAACTAAATTAGGTGTAGGTGGTTTGATAAATGCTTATCGGTCTTCAGCTCAATTAGCTTTAGAAGCTTCAGAAATTATAGAAAAAACCATCGATAAGCAGTTTAAACTTACGTTTGAGTACGATATGATGAACAAAGTTCAGCGCATTGTTAAAGAACGAAATTTAGAAATTGTATCACAAAAATTAGAGTTGAATTGTGAATATGTAATTTCTGTAAGAAAAAGTGATGCGCAAGAAATTTTTGAAGTGTTTGATAATCTTTTTAAAGTAGAGATTAAAGAACTGGAATAACAACAGTTTGTAACAAAATTTTTACAATATCGTCTCAATTATATACTAAACTTATAATTACGATATTATGAAAATCAGACTTTTACTCATTATCATTTTAACATCTGTTACTCTTTTTG
Organism: Tenacibaculum sp. IB213877; assembly: GCF_034043975.1. Classification (NCBI taxonomy): domain Bacteria; kingdom Pseudomonadati; phylum Bacteroidota; class Flavobacteriia; order Flavobacteriales; family Flavobacteriaceae; genus Tenacibaculum; species Tenacibaculum sp. IB213877. Next base: position 352,898 of record NZ_JAXCHH010000001.1, read on the forward strand.
CTCAAAACGGAAAATTAGTTTCTAAAAAAGCTATTCAAGTTTCAAAAATACCTGCTATTTGGAACAAAATCTCTGAAAATAATACCTTAAAAAAAGATTTTGAACATCTAAATAATGTCAATTTTTATGAAATCACTTACAAAAGTGATGACAAACTTGTGAACGGAATTGTTGCTGAGCCAAATAGAGAAGGTAAATTTCCTCTGATAATTTTTAATAGAGGAGGGAATAAAGAAATAGGAAGAAAAGCAAAAGTTAAAACATTATTTATAGCTTTAATGGCTACTTCAAAATTGGTTGATGAAGGTTATGTTGTGATAGCAAGTTGCTACCGAGAAGATGATGAGTTTGGAGGAAAGGATGTTAATGATGTTTTGAGTTTAACAGAAACCGCTAAAGAAATTAATAAAGCAGATTCAGACAGAATAGGAATGTTTGGTTGGTCTAGAGGAGGAATGATGACGTATTTAAGTTTAAAAGAATCAAATAAAATAAAAACAGCAGTAGTAGGAAACGGACCAACTAATCTATTTGAGCTGATAAAAGAAAGACCTAAAATGGAAACCATGGTTTGTGCAAAATTAATTCCTAATTATCAAGAAAATAAGGATGAAGAATTAAAAAAGCGATCAGTAATGTACTGGTACGATCAGCTTCATAAAAATAGTAGCTTATTAATTTTATCGGGAACAAAAGACAAAAGAGTAAATACAAATCAAGCAGACTGGATTGCAGAAAAGTTAGCAACGATCAATTACAATTTTGAATTGAAAAAATTTGATACAAATCATAGTTTTTCAAATAAACAAAAAGAACTGCAAAAGTTATTATCAAATTGGTTTAGAGCTAACTTATAAATGGTTATAGAAAATAAATTTAAAATCATTATTTTAGTTCACAACTAAAAATCCTTAAAAATGAAAATGAAAAATTTATTAATTACTGCTTTTCTATTTATTTCAGTTCAACTTTTTTCTCAAGCGGAAATGAAACTTACTAAAGAGAATATTTGTAGAGGAGCAGCAGTAAGTATAGTAGGAAATATTAAACCTTTTGTAGATCGAGGTTTTCCAAAATCAGAAATTCTTGAAATGGGAAAAGAGTTAGTAAAAGATGTTATAAAAGATGCGCCTGAAAAAGCATATAATTTATTAAAAACAAATAAATCAAGTGATGAAGTAATTGAAATTCTTTACAATGATTTTATGAAGTTAGATAAAAGTGTAGTTTCTCAATTTTTATTAAAACCTGATATGGATGATTTAGAGGATGAGGAATACGATGAAGATGATGAGTAAGTTATAAAAATAGGTCAGAGGAGAGGTAACGATCTCCTCTGTCGCAAATAATACATACAATTACACCGCTATCCATTTTACTTGCTAATTTTAAAGCGGCAGCAGTAGCTCCTCCGCTGCTCATACCTGCAAAAATTCCTTCTTCTTTTGCTAGTTTCCTTGCCATATCTATAGCTTCATCACTACTTACTTCAATGGTGGTATCTATTTTAGCTGGATTGAAAAACTTGGGTAAATATTCTTTAGGCCATTTTCTTATACCTGGTATTTTAGAATTATCGGTAGGTTGAACACCAATAATTTGTATTTCATTGTTTTGTTCTTTTAAAAAAGTAGAAGTTCCCATTATAGTTCCAGTAGTTCCCATAGCAGATACAAAATGTGTTATTTTACCGTTAGTATCTCGCCAAATTTCAGGGCCGGTAGTTTTATAGTGCGCCTTCCAGTTATTATCGTTGGCAAATTGATTAAAACTAAAATACCCTTCCTTTTCTACTTTATTAATAGTATAATCTCGTGCACCTTCAATTCCATCAGGATGTAAAGTAACCTTGGCTCCATAAGCTTTCATAGTTTGTACACGTTCTTTAGTGGCGGTTGCAGGCATAACAAGTTCTATGTCAAGTTTAAATATACTAGCAATCATAGCAAGAGCAATTCCGGTATTTCCACTTGTAGCTTCAATAAGTTTAGTATTTTTATCTATTTCATTTGTTTCTAATGCTGTCTTAATCATATTGTATGCAGCTCTATCTTTTACACTACCGCCTGGGTTGTTTCCTTCAAGTTTAAAATATAAATCTACATTAGGATTCGTGTTAAGAAACAAAGATTTTACAATAGGAGTATTTCCAATTTGATTAAGTAGAGTATAATTCATAAAAGCTGATCAGATTTATTTAAAATTTTAAAAACTTTTAAATAGTTTTTGTACTGCAAAAATAAGCAAGAATTTAATCTTTTCTCTATACTCCGATTTTTTACATTAAAATGCTAAAAATCAAAACTTTTAGATTATTTCAATAATTTTTTGTAAATTTGCACGCCTTTTTACGAGAGCAGGTTTGTAAAAGGTGTAATTATATTTTTAATTAAAGTTTAATTTCTCTTGGAGTTAATATCGTTAAAAACCTGATTAACAAAAAGATACAAATAATTTATTTCAGGATGTCTGAAACAAAAGTAAACCCACAAGAATTTTTAGCAGATTTTAACTGGCACAAGTACGAGCAAGGTATTGAAGCTGTTGATGAGGCTAAATTAAAAGAATTTGAAAAAGCGTTAGAAGGAACTGTTGGTTTCGTAAACGAGCGTGATGTTATTGAAGGTGAAGTAGTACGTATTACTGATCGTGATGCTATTATTGATATTAACTCTAAATCTGAAGGAGTTATTTCATTAAACGAGTTCCGTTATAACCCAAATTTAGCTGTGGGTGATAAAGTAGAAGTATTGGTTGATAAAAGAGAAGATTCTTCTGGTCAATTAGTATTATCTCATAAAAAAGCTCGTGTAATTAAAGCTTGGGATCGTGTTAATAATGCACACGAAACTGGTGAAATCGTTAACGGTTTTGTTAAGTGTAGAACTAGAGGAGGTATGATTGTAGATGTATTTGGTATTGAAGCATTCTTACCAGGTTCACAAATTGATGTGAAGCCTATCCGTGACTACGATCAGTATGTAGAAAAAACTATGGAATTTAAAGTTGTTAAGATCAACCAAGAATTTAAAAACGTAGTAGTGTCTCACAAAGCCTTAATTGAAGCTGATTTAGAAGATCAAAAACGTGAAATCATCGGTCAATTAGAAAAAGGACAAGTATTAGAAGGTGTTGTTAAAAACGTAACTTCTTACGGTGTATTTGTTGATTTAGGAGGTGTTGACGGATTAATTCATATTACAGACTTATCTTGGTCTCGTATCAACCACCCAAATGAAGTTGTTGAATTAGATCAAAAATTAAACGTTGTAATCTTAGATTTTGATGATAACAAATCAAGAATTCAATTAGGATTAAAACAATTATCAGCTCACCCATGGGAAGCATTAAATGCAGATTTAAAAGTTGGTGATACGGTAAAAGGTAAAGTAGTAGTATTAGCAGACTACGGTGCGTTTGTAGAAGTTGAAGAAGGTGTTGAAGGATTAATCCACGTATCTGAAATGTCTTGGTCTACACACTTACGTTCAGCGCAAGATTTCGTTCAAATTGGTGATGAAGTAGAAGCTCAAATCTTAACATTAGACCGTGAAGAGCGTAAAATGTCTTTAGGTATGAAGCAATTACACCCAGATCCATGGACAGATATTACTTCTAAATATCCAGTAGGTTCTAAACACACAGGAACTGTACGTAACTACACTAACTTTGGTGTTTTTGTTGAGTTAGAAGAAGGAATTGACGGATTAGTATACATCTCTGATTTATCTTGGACTAAGAAAATTAAGCATCCATCAGATTTTGTAACTGTTGGAGATCAATTAGAAGTTCAAGTATTAGAATTAGATGTTGAAAACCGTAAGTTAAACTTAGGTCATAAGCAAACTCAAGATAACCCTTGGGATGCTCATGAAGCTACCTATGCAATTGGCTCTAAGCATGAAGGAACTCTTACATCTAAAAATGACAAAGGAGCTACGGTAACATTTACAGACGGTGTTGAAGCTTTTGTACCAGTACGTTTCTTAGATAAAGAAGACGGTGGTAAATTAGCAAAAGGAGATACAGCTGAGTTCGTAGTTACTGAATTTAGTAAAGAATACCGTAGAATTGTTGCATCTCATACTTCTATCTTTAGAGAAGAAGAAAAGAGAAATGTAGAAGCAGCTGCTAAAAAAGCTCAAGAAGTAGAAAAAACTACTTTAGGAGACATCGGTGGTTTAGCTGAATTAAAGAAAAAAATGGAAGGAGGAAAGTAATTTCTAAATTCTAATAAATAATTTTGAAAACCGTTGCTTTTGCAACGGTTTTTTTTATGCATTTCAGTGAGATGATTATCTTTGCTAAAATTCGAGAAAAATCATATGACATTAATAAAATCAATATCTGGAATTAGAGGTACAATCGGAGGAAATACAGGAGAAAACCTTACACCAATTGATACTGTAAAATTTGCAGCTGCTTACGGTACGTTTATCAAAAAAAACAACGCAAGAAAAGAAAAAATTAAAGTAATAATTGGTAGAGATGCGCGTATTTCTGGTAAAATGATTAGTGGTCTGGTTGCTGATACATTAATAGGTTTAGGTATTGATGTGGTAGATTTAGGTTTATCAACAACACCAACCGTAGAAGTAGCAGTTCCGTTAGAAAAAGCAGAAGGAGGTATTATTTTAACCGCTTCTCATAATCCGAAGCAATGGAATGCTTTAAAGTTATTAAATGAAAAAGGGGAATTTTTAAATGGAGCAGATGGTGAGCAAATCTTAAAAATTGCAGAAAGTGAAGATTTTGATTTTGCTGATGTTGATAACTTAGGAACCTATAAAAAGAAGAAAAACTACATCAAAAAACACATCAAAGAAGTTTTAAAGCTTGATTTAGTTGATAAGAAAGCCATTAAAAAAGCAAAGTTTACAGTGGTTATTGATGGTGTGAATTCTACAGGAGGAATTGCAATTCCCGCTTTATTAAAAGAATTAGATGTAAAATGTATTGAGTTGTATTGTGAACCAAACGGACATTTTCCTCATAATCCAGAACCTTTAAAGGAGCATTTAACTGATATTTCTGAATTAGTTGTAAAGAAAAAGGCTGATTTAGGAATAGTGGTTGATCCGGATGTAGATCGTTTAGCATTGATTTCTGAAGATGGTTCTATGTTTGGTGAAGAATACACATTAGTAGCTTGTGCTGATTATGTTTTAGGTAAAATGGGAGGCGGAAACACAGTTTCTAACTTATCATCATCGAGAGCCTTACGAGATGTTACTGAAAAACACGGTGGTAAATACACAGCAAGTGCAGTAGGAGAGGTGAATGTAGTTCAAATGATGAAAGATACCAATACTGTTATTGGTGGTGAAGGTAACGGAGGAATTATTTATCCTGCTTCACATTACGGACGCGATTCTCTGGTAGGAGTAGCGTTATTTTTATCGCATTTAGCACATAAAAAAATGTCTTGTAAAGAATTAAGAGATTCTTATCCAAGCTATTTTATGAGTAAAAATAAAATTCAGTTAACTCTAAAAATTGATGTTGATAAAATTTTAGCTACCATGGCTAAGAAATATAAAAACGAAGAAGTAAATACAATTGACGGTGTAAAAATTGATTTTGCTGATGAATGGGTACATTTACGAAAATCAAATACCGAGCCTATTATCAGAATTTATACAGAGGCAACTTCACAAGAAAAAGCAAATGCTCTAGCTGAACGTTTTATTAAAGAAATAGAAGAAATAATTAAGTAATAATCCCTAAATAAAAACCCGTTGAAATTAAGATTTTTAAGTTTGTTGATGATTTTAAGTGTTTCATTAACAATAGCACAACAAGAAAAGAAAGTAACCAATAAAGGAAAGTTTTTTGTGTATTGGGGTTGGAACTGGGCCAGCTATTCTGATTCTGACATTCGTTTTAAAGGAGATAATTATAATTTCACTTTGTCGAATGTTAAAGCACAAGATCGTCAAACACCATTTTCATTTAAAAAATATTTTAATCCTGCATTTGTTACTATTCCTCAAACAAATTATAGAATAGGATATTTTTTTAAAGAAAACTATACAGTTTCTATAGGTGTTGATCACATGAAATATGTAATGATTAACAATCAAGATGTAAAAATTAATGGTAACATTAATACAGGTTCTTTGTATGATGGAATTTACAATGACGATACAATTAATTTATCAGAAGATTTTTTACTATTTGAACATACCGATGGTCTTAACTACGTAAATGCTGAAGTAAAACGATTTGATGATGTGAGTCAATGGTTTGGTTTAAACCTTGAAAACCTACAAATCAATTTAACAGAAGGAGTTGGAGTGGGTATTTTATATCCAAGAACCAATACAACATTATTAGGTATGGAACGCCATGACGATTTCCATTTATCAGGTTATGGTATGTCAATTGCAGCTGGTTTAAACATAGCATTTTTAAAGCACTTTTTTATTCAGGCAGATTTAAAAGGAGGATATATTAATATGACAGATATTAGAACGACTAAAAGTATTTCAGATAGTGCTTCTCAAAGTTTTTACTTTTTTGAAAACACTATTTTAATAGGAGGAAAATTCAGAATATAACTAAAGCTTACGATCCCACTGCAAAGTGGGATTTTTTATTTACCATAACAAAAACTAATAGGATAGTTAAATTTTTAACAAATTAGTTTTTTCTCAATTATTTTACTGAAATTCGTATCCCAAACAACTAATAATTTTAATGAATTTAGAACACTATTTTCAGCAGTTTCGAAAAAACATCATAGGAATAGATCAAACTTTTGAAACACCCTACGGAACTAAAAAACTAATCTATACCGATTGGACAGCAAGTGGTAGATTATATAGACCTATTGAAGAAAAACTAATGAATGAGTTTGGACCTTTTGTAGCCAATACACATACAGAAACTTCAACTTCAGGAGCTGCTATGACATTGGCATATCATGAAGCACGTAATATTATAAAGCGACATGTAAATGCATCAAAAGATGATGTTTTAATTACAGAAGGATCTGGTATGACAGGTGTTGTTAATAAGTTTCAACGTATTTTAGGATTAAAGGTTTCTGAAAACTTAAAAGATCATACAGTTGTTCCTCAAGAGAAAAAGCCTATTGTTTTTGTTTCGCATATGGAACATCATTCAAATCAAACATCTTGGTATGAAACGATTGCAGATGTAGTAGTAGTTCCATGTAATAATAAAGGTTTGATTTGTTTAGATATGTTTGAAAATGTTATCAAGCAATATCAAGACAGACCCATTAAAATAGCTTCTATCATTGCAGGCTCTAATGTAACAGGTATTAAGACAGAGTACCATAAGGTAGCTTCTTTAATTCATAAATATAACGGATTATGCTTTGTTGATTTTGCTTGTTCTGCCCCGTATGTAAACATTGATATGCATCCAGAGAAAGAAGATGAATATTTAGATGCTATCTTCTTTTCTCCACATAAATTTTTAGGAGGACCAGGAAGTTCTGGTGTTTTAATCTTCAATAAGAAGCTTTACAAAAATACGATACCAGATAACCCAGGAGGAGGAACCGTAATGTATACCAATCCTTGGGGTAAGCATGATTATATTGATGATGTAGAAACAAGAGAAGATGGAGGAACACCGGGGTTTTTACAAACTATACGAATTGCGTTGGCTATTCAGTTAAAAGATCAAATGGGAACAGAAAACATGAAGAAAAGAGAAGATGAAATTAACACGGTTTTATTTGATTGTTTAGAAAGGTTGGATGGAGTACATATTCTAGCTCCAAACCATAAAGACAGGTTAAGTATTTTCTCATTTTATTTTGAAAATTATCACTTTAATTTAGTGGTTAAACTTTTAAACGACCGATTTGGAATACAAACGAGAGGAGGATGCTCTTGTGCAGGTACATATGGCCATTTTTTATTAAATGTAGATAAAGAAACTTCAGAAGCTATAGAAAGTCAAATTTTAGTGGGTTGTAATACAGAAAAACCAGGTTGGGTTCGTTTGTCAGTACATCCAACAATTACCAATGATGAAATTGATTTTATCTGTAAATCATTAAAAGAATTACATGCTAATATTAAAGATTGGAGTAAGGATTATACATATGATATGATTAAAAATGATTATGTTCATAAATCTGCAGAACCAGTTGAAAAGAAATTAGTAGCCAATTGGTTTGCTGTATAAACATAACTATTTAAACAGTTTATGAACATATTAAACCTTTCATTTTTAAAAGAAATATATCCAAATATTAAAGAGAAATCACTTTTTGGAAGATGGATTACTTTTCCTGATATTCAACCTTTATTTAAAAATTTATCTGAGGTTGTTTCATATGAAATACTAGGAACTTCCGAAGAAAACCGATCTATTTACAAATTAAAATTAGGTACAGGAGCCAAGAAAATACTTATTTGGAGTCAAATGCATGGTAATGAAAGTACAGGTACAAAAGCAGTATTTGATTTTTTAAACTTTGTTAAAAAGCATGAAGATGATGATATTGTACAATCAATACTAAAAGAATGTACCATTCAAATCATTCCGATGTTAAATCCAGATGGAGCTATAGCATATACACGTGTAAATGCTCATGATATTGACTTGAATCGTGATGCAGTTGATAAAAAGGCAAAAGAGAGTAAATTGCTTCGTAGTGCTTTAGATACCTTTAATCCGCAGTTTTGTTTCAATTTACATGATCAACGTACTATTTTTGGAGTAGAAGGAACTCAAAACCCAGCAACTATTTCATTTTTAGCCCCATCAGAGGAAGAAACACGTAAGCTTACCAAAGGAAGAAAGCAAACAATGAATGTAATTGTAGCTATGAATTTGCTATTGCAACAAGCTATTCCAAATCATGTAGGGCGTTATACAGATGAGTTTTATCCAACAGCTACTGGAGATAATTTTCAAAAATTAGGGCACAATACTATTTTAATTGAAGCAGGTCATTACCCAAATGATTATGAAAGAGAAGAAGTAAGAAAATTTAATTTTTATGCATTGTTACAAGGTCTTTATCACATCGCTTTAACAGTTGATTATACAGAGTATAAAGATTATTTTTTAATACCTAACAATGCCAAAATATTTTTTGATGTAATTAATAGAATTGACAAAGAAAAAGAGGAAGCATACCAATATGAAGATAAAATAATAGACAATCAATTCACTTCCACTTTAGTACAAAAAAAGGTAGGAGATTTGAGCGATTATATTGGTCATATCGAAAACGTTTTCGTAAAGAAAAATATTAAGAAATCTTAAATATTTAACACAAAAACAACATTTCGAATTAATTTTATTTATATTTTTGTGTCATATTGTGAATAAAATATAAAAATGAAGAAATTCGTATTAGATGAAATTGATCATCAAATCTTAGACATTTTAATAGAAAATGCTCGTACCCCTTTTACAGATATTGCAAAAAAATTATTAGTATCTGCAGGTACAATCCACGTTCGTGTTAAGAAAATGGAAGATGAAGGAATTATACAAGGATCTACCTTAACTTTAGACTATGAAAAAATGGGATATTCTTTTATTGCTCACGTAGGTGTGTTTTTAGAGAAAACATCTATGACACAGCATGTAATAGAAAATTTACGCTTAATACCTAATGTAACGGTAGCTTATGTAACAGCAGGTAAATACAATATATTCTGCAAAGTACGTGCTAAAGATACTAATGACGCGAAAGAAGTTATTTATAAGATTGATGAAATTCATGGAGTGAGTCGTACAGAAACAATGATTTCTCTAGAGGAAAGCATTAATGATAAAAAGCGTATGATGCACGCTATTTTTCAAGATCTATAATAATAAAAATATTATTTTAAACGATAAAATCCTCACAATTGTGAGGATTTTATCGTTTATATATTCCAATCAAATCTCTTAAAAAGGTGTTCCCAATTTTGAGGCAAATTAGCTTTTAAATTTAGGGCTTGCTGTGTAAAAGGATGAATAAAATTTAATGAATAAGCATGTAAAAACAGGTTACAGCATTCAAAGTTTTGTTCAAACATTATATTATGATTTTTGTCTCCATATTTTCCATCTCCAATTAATGGATGACTTATTTTGTTCATATGAATTCTTAATTGATGTAAGCGTCCTGTTTTGGGTTGTAATTCAACCAAACTATAACGTGAAGAATCATAAGGATTTACAGGTATATTTAAAGTGATTTTTTCAAGAGTCTTTAAATGTGTTTCTGCTTCTTTATACACTTTACTATCTCTACCTTTTACAGGAGAATCAATGATTTTTGATTCTGGAGCATGACCCCGAACCACACCTAAATAGGTTTTTTGAATTAAGTCATTGGTAAATAACTTTTGAAATTCAGCTACGTAACGAGTTTCTTTTGCTAGTAATATAATACCAGAAGTTCTTCTGTCAAGTCTATGAATCGGATAGAATTTTTGATTGTAATCTTTATAAAGTAATTGTAATAAAGATTCTTCCTCGGCAACATTACGAGAGTGGTGTGCATGGTGTACAACAACATCGTTTGGTTTTGATACACATACAATATATTCGTCTTGATAAATAAGAGTTAAATTCACTATTAAAAAATATTTGCTATGAAAAATTTATTTAAAAATATATTTAATTGCCTTAGCAAATAAATATCCTAGCTTTTTAACCATTTAATATTTAATGATGCTAACAATAATAATGATAAGGTACCACAAACAAAGAAACCAATAAAAACGGGTAATGAAGTTACAGTAACAAATTTGCCAATGTAAGTTGCTATAGGCACTGCCATAATGGTAGATACAAATCCGTTAATAGCTGCACCAACACCTGCTATATGACCAATAGGCTGCATAGCAAGAGCTCTTAAATTTCCAAATAAAAACCCAATACAAAAAAATTGCAAACCAAAAAATATGATTAAAACTATAATACTAGGATTTTGTTTTTGAAAGAAAAGAAGAATGTAAAATAAAGATACTAGTGCAAATAAAGCAGTAAATGTTTTAACCATGTTTTTCATACCAAATCTTACAACAAAAGTTCCATTTAAAAAAGTAGCAAAACCAACAGATATGGCTAATCCAGCAAATATGAAAGGAAATTCTTCAGATAGGTTATATTGCTCTCTAAAAATATGTTCAGAAGAACTTAAATATACCATAAAAGAACCTGTTATAAAACCAGAAATTAACGTAAAAATAATAGCCTCTTTATATTTAATAAATTCTTTGATTCCATTGATAAACAAACGAAAAGAAAATTTTATTCTGCTATCTTCATCTAGGGTTTCTGGTTGTCTTAACCATAACCATAAAATAACAATAACTCCGTAAATTAATTGGCTATTAAAAATAAATTTCCACCCGTAAGCATCTAACATTAATTTTCCAATAGCAGGAGCTACTACCGGTACAAGAATGAAAATAACGACAATAAATGACATTATTTTGGCCATGTAATCACCACTAAAACTATCTCTAACCATAGCTATACTAATAGTTCTAGGAGCAGACAAACCAATTCCTTGTAAGATACGCCCTAAAATCATTATTTCTAAAGATGTAGACGAAACACATATTAAACTAGCTATAATAAAAATTATAAATCCAGTATATATCATAGGTTTTCTACCAAAACTGTCAGAAAGAGGACCAAAAATTAATTGACCAAAACCAAGACCTAAAAAGATCATGGTTATGAGTAATTGATTATCAGTTGTATTGACTATTCCTATAGAAATACCTATTTGTTCAAGTGCGGGAAGTAATGCATCTATAGATAAAGCTACTAATGACATTAAAGAGGCCATTAAAGCGATAAACTCTAATTGTGATTGCTGTTTTAATTGCATTACGCAAAAATAACACTATATATTCACAATTAGAGTTTTGAAGTTTATTATTTTACTATAAGTTTTTTACTGAAATGTGCTGTATTATTTTGACCTTTTACAATATAAAAACCTTGAGGTAATTCATGGATGTTAAATCTTTTATTTTTCAAAAATTTACCCTTAAAATTAACTACTTCTTTACCTGTTAAGTCATATATTTTTACATTTTTAACATCTTTATTTATACTAAAGTAGTTCTCTGTTGGATTAGGGTAAATAATCAAACTTTCAGAAGATAAAATAACATCATCATTAGATAAGGTTACAGACGAACTTCCGTAAATTTTAAATTCACCGGCCTGTAAAGTTAAGGTTGCATTAACATCGCTAACATTTCTAGTAGTATTATCATTTAATAAATCAAACCAAGTACCTGTTTGTTGAAAAGCAGGATCAATGCTTTGAGCAGTTACTCCAAAATTACCGATAATGGTCACATATTGTAAGTCATCTGAAGTATTGTTATTAGTTAAATGAATTTTCTTTAATCCTGTTGAGCTACTTACATCTAAAGTAAAATTAGAAGTTTTGAAAATATTTTCTTGCTTTTTTAAAGCAATTAATTGTGACCAAGTATCATAAATATCCTTTCTGTTAGGTTCTTCATAATAATTCCATAGAATAGGTTTTTTACCCGTTCTTCCATTGAAATTAATACTGATGTCATAACCCAATTCACCAAACTGCCAAATCATTTTTGGTCCGGGAACAGTAAAATAAAATGCCCCTACAGTTTTACTCCTTTCTAAAGAGGTAGGAAGCTCAGTAACATCATAAGTACCACTAGAATTACCAAATTCAATATTTTTATACATCAATCTTTCTTCATCATGACTTTCCATATAAGAAACGTTTGCGGGTACAGACCAACCTCTATTTTTATAATCAATCCATGAGAAATCAGATTTCCCACTTTCATGATATCCCATGGTTGCTTCATTATAAGCACCATTTAAGTTACTCCATAGCATTATGCCTTTTCCTTCGGAAAGACGATAATTTGCCCATTCTGTTTCCTCGGTATTCCCACCTAAATGCTCAAAAATTATGTAAAAGTTGGGATCAATTTCCCATTGATAATCTGCATATTCTTTTAAAACAGCTACTCTGTCTGCTTGATATGCCCCCGTACAACTTTCATCAGAAGCGGTACAGTTTTGTGTAAATCCTTTGGTTAAATCCCAACGGAAACCATCAATTTTATATTCTTCAATCCAATATTGTACGGTTCTTTTTACATAATCTTTAGTAGCTTGTTGACTATGATTTAGATCGTTAAAAACGCTATACGTATGTGTTGCTACTGGATTAAAAAATGGACTATCAGCAGATGCTTGTCCGCCATAACCACCATTATCTGTATTCCACATTCTATAATATGGGTTTTGACCAGAAGCATGGTTGTATACCACGTCTAAAATTATTGCGATACCACGTTTATGGCATTCATCAATAAAGCGTTTAAAAGCATCTTTTGTTCCATAATATTTATCTAAAGCCATATGGAAAGATGGGTTGTAACCCCAAGATTCGTTTCCGTCAAACTCACTAACAGGCATTAATTCTATTGCATTGATGCCTAATCCTTCCAAATAATCTAAACGTGCTTTAACAGCATCAAAACTGTGCAGTTCGTCAAAATCACGGATTAATAATTCATAAATAACTAAGTCAGTTTTTGCTGGTCTACTATAATTTGTCGCTTCCCAAGTAAATTCAGTTTCTCCAGTTTTTAAAACCGTTACCGCATGATTTGTTTGTCCTGTTGGATATGCTGGTAAATTTGGATAGGTTGTACTGTTTATGAATTGATCGTTACTTTCTGATAAAATAAGTGTAGAGTAGGGGTCCGCTATTCTTAAGGTACCGTTTACTAAATATTGATAGGTGTGGTTTGCTTGAGGTGTTAATTCTGTTAATTCAATCCAAAAACGATTATTAGATATATCTTTTTTCATTAAATAAGCATCATCTACAGTCCAGTTATTAAAATCTCCTATAACGTGTGCAAACTCTTTATTGGGTGCATATAAAACTAAGGTAGCTTTTGTAGGGTCATTAGGATTAAAGTTTATTCCATCTTGCAATCCGGTAGGTAAAGTTTCTTCTATAACTGTTGGCGTTACTACTACTTGAAAGCTTTGAGAAAGAGTAGTAGTTCCGTCTGTTGCCTCTAATATATAATCGGTTGTTTCTGTGGGAGCAACTGTAAAATTATACGAGGTAGAAGCTGATGTAGTATTTATAGAAGTTTCATTAGCTATTAGATTGAAATCTGCAGTTATACTTGTAGTTGCTGTTATAGAAATGTTTTCACCAGAATTAATGATAGTTACATTGTTAGTTGGTGATGTTACGTTAAGTTGAAATCCATCAACTTCATAAATTTGATCTTGAGTTTTTTTGTCGCCTGTACCATCTTTTGCTTTGACCAACATTCCAATACTACCTATATTGGTTCTGTTATAAAAGGTAGTAGGGGTAAAGGTTATAGAATAGCTTCCATCACCGTTGTTTGTTAGTTTTTGAGCCTCGTTAGAGTTTGTCCAGGTTCCATTATTTGGTGAGTCCATTGAGTTTTCATCATTCAGGTCATAAGACCAAGACCATAAATAAATATCTGAAACACTCCATGTTGTTGTATTTATATTGGTAACAGTTATAGTTATCTCATCATTTTCATTAAAACTAGCAGGAGATACTGAAAATGTTACATTTTGTTGTTGAGCGTAAAAGGATAAGCTACAAAAAAGGAATAAGAGTAAAAGGAAGTTTTTTTTCATAATTGTGATTTAAAAAGGCTGCTCATTATGAACAGCCTTAAAATTTAAGATCTTATTAATAGATTATTCTATTGTATAAGTAGGGTTATCAGGATCAGAAAAGTTTAATGTTATTGTGTATGTTCCTGCGGTTGATATAAGGTTATCGCCACCAACTTCTAAGGTTCCATCGGCACCGGTATCACCATAATTTACATCCCAAGCATTATTAGCTCTAAATTTATACTCACCATCTAGCAAAGTAACATCTTTTAAAATCCAAATTTCATCATTAGGTTGAGACCAATCTCTGGTAAATTGAGCATCTGGAGTTGCTCCCCAATCATTATAAGCACTACCTACTAACCCCCAAACATTATCAATTTCTTCAAGAGTATATAAATTGTTATTTAAATCGACGGTTACAATATAAATACCATTTGTAGTGATAATGTTATCGCCACCAATTTCTAAGGTTCCATCGGCACCTGTATCACCATAATTTATATCCCAAGCATTATTCATTCTAAACTTCATTTCTCCGTCTAATAAAGTTACTATACCTCTAAATACATCTGAATAATAATCATATTCTAACATAAAGTCTGGAGTTGCACCCCAGTCGTTATAAGCCGAACCTACTATTCCAATAGAGAAAGGTTCCATTGTATAAGTAAGGTCATTTAGGTTTAATGTAATTTTGTATGAACCTGCAGTAACAACTAGGTTGTCGCCACCTACTTCTAAAGTTCCATCGGCACCTGTATCACCATAATTATTAGCCCAATCGTTATTTTCTCTAAATTTAATTTCACCATCAATTAGGGTAACGTAAGATACTATTATACCTTCTTGATCGGTGGTATAAAATGGAGCATCTGGAGTAGCTCCCCAATTGTTATAACCAGAACCTACAATTCCCCAAGTAGAAATTTCTATTCCTGAACCTACCACTTCTGGCAATATAAATGTAACTTGTTGTGAGCTTGAAACGTTTTCAGGTGAATCGTTACCGCCATTACCTACATATGCTCTAACTCTAAAATATAGGTTCCCTGTATTGGGTTTTTCCTCAGTATTTGGATCAGCATCTAAACCAATATATTCAGCTGCGGTAATAAAATCATTTACTGTTACATCAATAGTGGTTTCTGTAGTTTTTACTAAAGAAAATGGAGATGCAAAATCTTCTGTAGTTGCATATTGAATTTCATATCCAACTACCGTAGGGGTTCCTAAAAAGTTAACAGCATTCCAGCTAAAACTTTCTATTACAAGTTCACCATCACTTTTAGATAAAGTATATTCGGTAGCTAGTGTATTTGTTAGTTCAATTCCGTTAGGATCAGCATCTACAATATAATCTAAATTTTCATTATTTTGACATCCTATTAATCCCAAAATTATGACTAATGTTGTTAAAATTAATGTTTTTTTCATGGTATTAGTCTTAAAATTAATATCCTGGATTTTGTTTTAAATTAGGGTTTGCTCCTAAAGCTGTAAGTGGTATTGGAAAAAGTTTATAAGTTTCAGGGATTGCAGTTCCATTTACAGTATTTCCTTTCCAAGGCCATAAGTAACTAGCTCCTGTAAACTTTTCAAATCTAATTAAATCACTTCTTCTATGTCCTTCAAGATTTAATTCTCTAGCTCTTTCATCTAAGATAAAATCTAACGTTAACTCATTTTGTGAAATGGTTGTAGCATTAGATCGGGTTCTTATAGAGTTTACATAGCCTAAAGCTGTTGCTAGGTCTGTTGCTGATGAGCCTCTTAAGGCACATTCGGCATACATTAGGTAGGCATCGGCTAATCTGAACAAAGGAAAATCTGTACTTGAAAAATCGGTTGCAACAGAAGTACCGTTAAAGTTTGTATTTCTAAATTTTATAGAAGGATAACCATCTGTCCATTCTTTATAATCTGTCATTTCAAAATTATGAATGTCATTATCATCTTCGTCTTTTCCAATCCAAAATAATTGTGCTCTTTCGTCAACAGCATTTCTTAATTCATCGCCACTTGAAATACCTCCTTCATAAAGGCCATACCAAGCTTTTGTTGCTCTATGACCCGTCCAACCTTGTTTAGAATGAAAATCTTCAGGAGTCATGGTGTCAACAGATAAACTTCCGTTAATAATATACGTGGTATTACCATAACTTTGACTGGTGATAGCATCTGCTATTAAAGGGAAAATAATTTCGGTTGATGTTTCATTATCTCCAGAGAAAATGCTTACATAATTAGTAGCTAAAGTATAACCACCTTCATCTATAACTTTTTTAGTGTATGCGCCAGCTTCTTCAAATCTTTCTATACCTGTATATACTTTAGCGTTCAGATATAATTTGGCTAATAGCATTCTTACTACAGCTTTATTAGCTCTTCCATATCCATTTGTATCGGCTATTTTATTTTCAATAGCTAATAATTCAGTTTCTACAAAGTTAAATAGCTCTATTCTTGTAGCTTCTGGAAGAGGCTCAGAAGAACCAAGATTATCTTCAGTTGCTAATACTCCTTTACCAAAAGCATCAATCAAATAATAATAAGCTAATGCACGTAAAAAACGTACCTCACTAGTAATATTATCTTGATCTTCTACAGAAACAATTTTTAGAATTGCTAAAAGGTTATTAGCTTGTGGAATGGTGTAATAAATTCTATTGTACAAATATCTAAAAAACTTATTGTTTTCATCCCAGTTGGAGGTTGTGGTTAATTGGTCTAATCCATCATCTCCCCAACGGTTTTTCATTCCATCTGCAGTGAAATCTTGTAAGTTTACAATTCCTCTTAAAAATGGAGATTCTCCTGCATTATCATCAATATCAGAATTATCAGGTCCTGTAACACTTGACAATGCAAATGAAGCATACAGCCTAGATACAATACCAGATATAGCATTAGGATCTTGTTGTAATAGCTCTTCAAGAGAGAGTTCAACTTCTGGTTTTGTGTTTAAATCATTTAAACAACTACTAAAAGAAAATAATATGATTGTTAAAAATGATATATAAAATATTTTTTTCATGATTAATTTAATTAAAAGTCAAAATTAATACCTAAAGTATATGTTCTAGGTCTTGGGTAAAAATTTGTATCAATTCCGTTGAAATTTTCAGGATCTTGCCCTGTATAATCAGTTATTAAGAATAAGTTAGATACAGATGTGTAAAAACGTAGTGTTGAATTTTTAATTAGTTCATCAAAACGATATCCTAACGTAATGTTTTCACAACGTAAAAATGTAGCATCTTCTAAATAATAATCAGAAAACCTTACATTACCATTAGTGTTTATAAAGTTTATATCTGCTGCTCCGTTATAAAAATCTAAAACATTTCCTAAACTTGAAGAGTTAATAGGAATAGATCTATCTCTCCAACCTGAAGTTAACTTTCTTGAATTGTAAACTAAACCTCCAATTTGACCTCTAAAATTAGAACTTAGGTCCCAATTCTTATAGTTAAAATTTAAACCAAAACCATAGGTCCAGTTAGGACGTAAAGCTTTGTAAACTCGGTCATCATTGTCTATTACATTATCTTCATTTAAATCTGCATGCGCTCCCCAAATAGGATTTCCATCTACATCATATAGTTGTTTAAAAACCCAAGCAGAATGTGGTTGATAACCTACTGCATTATAAGCTAAATTAACTCCTGTTCCTACAGGTAAACCACCATCAGAAGATGGAATTACAGTAACATCTTTTAAATTGTCTATTGTTGTTTTATTATAGGCTAAATTGGTATTAATATCAAATGAGAAATTCTCATTTTTTATTGGATTAATGTTTACATTTAATTCAAACCCTTCGCTAGAAGTTTCACCTACATTTTTTACAAATGAACTTCCTAAACCTTGACCAGGAGGTATAGGCGTTCTGGCTAATAAATCTTTTGTTTCTCTTTTAAATACGTCAAAAGAACCAGAAATTATATTGTTAAATATTGTATAATCTAATCCTATGTTATAGGTTGTTGCCTTTTCCCAAGTAAGGTCTTCATTATAAGCAACAGCAGAATACACATTAACACCTGATAGATATTGGCTGGTATTGGTTCCTGAAATTAGTAATGGCAGTGAAGGATAGAAACCAACTGCTCCTGTTATATCTTGTTGTCCTGTTTTACCCCATCCTAAACGAAGTTTTAAGTTGTTTATGAAATTAATATTTTCCATAAACTTTTCATCAGTAACTTTCCAAGCTAAGGCTGCAGCAGGGAAGTACCCCCATCTTTTTTCTGGACGAAATAAAGAAGAACCATCTACCCTTAAAGATAAAGTTAATAAATATTTATTAGCAAAATCTAAATTAGCTCTACCAAAAAATGATTGTAAATTTAACTCATTAAAATAACGGTTTGTTGGATTTAAATCATTTTCAATAAAAGCTTCTCTTAAACCAGTTTCTCCATCTACACCAACATTATATCTATATAAATCTTTGGTTCCATCATTTTGAAAATTTTGGTATGAATAGCCTGTTTGTGCATCTATTTTAGCTAAAAATCCCTCAAACGTTTTCGTATATTTTAAATAAGCATCCATTGTAGTGTTAATAATTTCCTGATTTTCAGCATAATTAACACCTGGGTTAAAAACTCCTACAGTTCCATTATTAATAACTTGATAAGTTGCCAATGCATTTTCCGTAAAAACTTCTTCAATTTTAGCATCTGAATACTCAACACCTAAATTAAGTACAGCACTAAGTTCAGGGAGAAACGAAGTAGTGTAATCAAACTCAACATTACCTAAAAACTTGTAAACTTCTTCAGGTCTTGTTCTTTGCTCTAATAATGCTAAAGGATTATATTGACCATCTAATTTAGCAGGAGTATTAGGATCTATACTTTCTGTTTGATAGTATCCACCAAATTTTGGATTGGTTAAATCATAAATTGGCTTGGTTGGATCCATATTTATTACTCCGCCTAAAACTCCTCCTTCATCTACTGCATTTTTTTCGGCATAAATTCCTTTTGCATTAATATCTACCTTTAATCTGTCATTAATGAATTTTGGGGTAAGTTTTAATGAATAAGAAAGTCTTTCATAATCATTGGTTTTAACCAAGCCTTCACTTTTAGTATGACCAACAGAAAACCTAAAAGGAACTTCATCAAATAAAGAGGCACGCATACTAAAATTGTTGTTTGTAGATACTGATGTTCTAAAGATTGCGTCTTGCCAATCAGTATTATATAAAATTCTACCTTCAATTTCTGGCGTAGTAGGATCATCTTCAAGAGTACTGTTAGGATCATCAATACCTAAATTTCCAGCAAAAGAAGGGTGGTATTCAGTAATAAACCTTGTAAATTCCGGACCATTCATTATATCTAACTTCTGAGAAACTTTACCTATAGCTACACTTGAAGAAAAATTAAATTTAGGTGTTCCAGATGTTCCTTTTTTAGTGGTAATAATAATTACACCATTAGAAGCACGAGAACCATAAATTGCGGTAGCAGATGCATCTTTTAAAATAGAAAAGTTTTCAATGTCGTTAGGATTAACAAGTGATAAAGGGTTACTAACTCCTGCAGGATTTGTATTATCAACAGGAACTCCATCTATTACAATTAACGGGTTGTTATTTGCATTTAATGATGAACCACCGCGTATTCTAATATTAGGCGCAGCATCTGGTTGCCCACCTGCAGTTGTTATTTTAAGACCTGGTACTTTACCTTGTAATAACTGTTCAGCACCAACAGCAGGAGTTGTGTTAAAATCTTTAGATGATATAGAGGTAACAGAACCTGTTGCATCTTCTTTTTTAACACTACCATAACCTACAACTACAACTTCATCTAATACTTGCTCTCCTTCTTCTAATGCAACCGAAATGGTTGTTTTAGAACCTACAACAATTTCTTGAGTTTGTAAACCAATAAATGAATATATTAATGTATTTGTTGATTTTACATTCTTTAATTCATAGTTACCGTCAAAATCAGTTTCAGTACCAGAAGTGGTTCCCTTAATTATAACGCTAACACCCGGTAAGGGTTCGCCTGTAGCTTTTTCTGTTACAGTTCCTTTAATTGTTTGCTGTGCAAACAAGCTTAAAGAGTTAAGTATCAGAAATCCACAAAACAATAATTTTAAATTTTTCATGTATAAATTTGTTAAAATAACTGTAAATTTGATTTGTTTGTTTAATCAATAATTTTACATTCCACGTCGTGAATATAGGTATTAAAATGCCTCGCAAAGCATTGATAACCTTACGAAAACGTTTTCGTGTTGATAACTTTTTAACTTTAACTTAACATATTCATAATATTACGTGAAAATTTTAGGAGTTTTGTAAAATATGAAGTCAAAAATTACTATTAAAATAATAGCTAAAGAATTAGGGGTTTCACCATCCACAGTTTCAAAAGCCTTGAGAGATAGTCATGAAATTAGTCAAGAGACTAAAAATAAGATAAAAGCCTATGCAAAATTATACAATTTCAGACCTAATAATTTAGCATTACAACTTAGGAATCAAAAAACTAAAGTAATTGGTATTGTATTGCCTAAAATTGTACATCATTTCTTTTCAACTGTTATTAGTGGTGTAGAAAGAGTAGCTAATGAAAGAGGGTATAACATAATGGTTTGCTTTTCTAATGAACAGCAAGATAAAGAAGTAGAAACTATTAATGTGCTTACCAATGGAAGTGTGGATGGACTGATTGTATCTATAGCAAAAGAAAGTCTTAGAAATAATGAACTTGGCCATTTTCATAAATTAATACAAGATGAAATACCTATTGTTTTATTTGATAGAGTTCATAGCTCATTAAATTGCGATAAAGTTATTGTAGATGATATTGGAGCGGGCTATAAGGCTACAAAACATTTAATAGATATAGGTTGCAAAAATATAGCAATTATTACCACACCCGAGCATGTAACAGTAGGGTTTAATAGATATCAAGGATATGAAAAAGCTCTAAAAGATTCAGGTATTTCATTAAATAAGAAGTTGATTGTGAATGTTGATGATGATGATGACACAGAAATTTACCGTCAAATTAAAGAAATGTTCGCTGAAAAAGTAGATGCTGTTTTTGCTGTGAATGAAATCTACGCGGCTTTAGCCATTAGAGTGGCAAAAGATAAAGGAATAGAAATTCCTAATGAACTATCTGTGGTAGGTTTTACAGACGGATTAATATCTGAATATTCATCGCCGTCAATCACAACTATTGTGCAACACGGATTTACCATGGGAGAGCAAGCGGCAGAACTATTAATTGATCGTATTGAAAATGAGAAAGATAATAAGTTACCTCAAACTAAGGTTATTTCAAGTAATTTAAAAATAAGACAGTCTAGTAAAAGTTAATTGTTAATTTTTAAGGAACTTTTATAAAAAAAACTATCTTTACCACCCATATAGACTTATCAATAATTTATATTCCACAAATTAAAAATTAAGATAAGTCGTAGCGCTTATCGTATTTAGTAACCAATTAAATTACGATAATGGAAAAGCGTAAACTAAATTTCTGGCAAATCTGGAACATGAGTTTTGGATTTCTAGGGATTCAATTTGGATTCGCCTTACAAGGTGGATTTATGTCAAGAATCTTTCAAACTTTAGGAGCAGCAAAAGATGAAATTCCGCTCTTATGGATCGCAGCACCTTTAACAGGATTGTTAGTACAACCTATTATAGGTTATATGAGTGATCGAACATGGAGCTCAAAGTGGGGAAGAAGAAGACCTTACTTTTTAGTAGGAGCTATTCTAAGCTCTATTGCACTATTTTTAGTACCACATTCACCAGCATTATGGATTGCAGCAGGTTTTTTATGGGTTTTAGACGCCTCAATCAATGTGTCAATGGAACCATTTAGAGCGCTAGTAGCTGATAAACTTCCAGAATCTCAACGTTCTTACGGGTTTGTAGTACAAACCTTAATTATTGGAATTGGTACATGGATTGCAAGTAATTTACCTTGGATGGTATCTCAACTTGGAGTTAGTGATTCTGCAGCTTTAGGAGTAGTGCCAATGTCCGTAAAAATAGCTTTTGCTATTGGTGCATTTGTATTTCTAGCAAGTATTTTATACACGGTTTTCACTACCACTGAATATCCTCCTGAAGATATGGAAGAGTTTGAACGTGAAAAAGCAAAGAAAAATCAATTTATACCAGACATTATAAACAACATAGGTAGTATGCCTACTACCATGAAAAAACTAGGTATTATTCAATTTTTTAGCTGGTTTGCTTTCTTTACTATGTGGAGTATGGCAAACCCTGCTTTAACTGAACATGTTTTTAAAACACCTGTTCCTGTTGAAGCAAACTACAATATGGAAATTCCAGAACAGTTAGATGCCTATAACACTGCCAATACTGCCTTTCAAAAATCTTCAAATTTAGTGGGTTCTTATATGGGAACTTACGGATTATCATCAATGGTTTTTGCGTTGTTATTAGCATTTTATACTTCTAAAAGAAGAATCAATAGAAAATATGTGCACATGGTGGCTTTAATTTTAGGAGGTATAGGTTTTTTAATAATGAAACACATTCCTTCTCATGAATATTTAACCATATCATTTGTTTTAATAGGACTCGCTTGGGGTAGTATTTTATCTATGCCGTATGCCATGTTATCGAGTTCTGTTGATCCGAAGAAAATGGGAGTAATCATGGGTATTTTTAACATGTTCATTGTAATTCCTCAAATTGTTGCTGCTTTAGGAGGAGTAAATTATGTGTCAAGTTTATTTGGTACAGATGCCATCAATGCCATGACTGTGGCTGGAATCAGTTTAGTATTAGCAGGATTAGCAAATTTTTTAATTATCAACCCCAAGGCTATAACCTACCAAAAAGAAGAATTATAATGATAAAGAAAGGATTTATATTTGATTTAGATGGAGTTATCGTAGATACCGCTAAATATCATTTTTTGGCGTGGAGAAATTTAGCCAATAGTTTAGGTATTGATTTCACTGAAAAAGAAAACGAGCAGCTCAAAGGAGTAAGTCGTGTTAAGTCGCTAGAAAAAATATTACAATGGGGCAATAAAACGCTTTCTGAAGATGAATTCATGGAAAATATGGCTAGAAAAAATCAAGAATATCTTAGTTATATTAATAAAATGGATGATTCAGAAATTTTACCTGATGTTCCTAAAATTCTAAACTACTTAGTTGAAAGTAAACAACCCATTTCATTAGGTTCAGCAAGTAAAAATGCAAGAGCTATTCTAAAAAAAGTAAACTTGTTTGATACGTTTGATGCTATTGTAGATGGTACAAATGTGTCAAAAGCAAAACCAGACCCTGAAGTATTCTTAAACGCAGCAAAAGAATTAAAAATGAATCCTGAGGATTGTATTGTTTTTGAAGATAGCGTTGCGGGCGTACAAGCTGCCAACAACGCCAATATGATTTCTATTGGTATTGGAGAAGCATCTGTATTACATGAAGCTGACTATGTTTTCAAAGACTTTACAGAAATTTCAACAGAGTTTATTCAGCAGTTAATAGAAAAATAATTATACCTAGATAGAAGTCCCCTCTTTCTTATCAACTAAAAAATTAAAAATTAGTAAGCGTAAGCTTAATCAAACAACTAAAAATGAATCAAGATTATATTATACCAAACGAGTGGTCGATTATTGAAGAAGGATTTGATGCTACAAGAGTAAAATCATCCGAAAGTTTATTTAGTATAGGTAACGGTGCCATGGGGCAGCGTGCTAATTTTGAAGAAACCTACAGCGGAAGCACTTTTCAAGGTAGTTATATTGCCGGAGTGTATTACCCAGATAAAACCAGAGTGGGTTGGTGGAAAAATGGTTATCCGGAGTATTTTGCAAAAGTATTAAACGCACCCAATTGGATTGGGATTAATGTTTTTGTTAATGATGAAGCATTAGACTTAAATACCTGTAAAAAAGTAGAAGATTTCCGTCGTGAGTTGAATATGCAAGAAGGATGGTTGTCAAGAAGTTTTAAAGCTACCTTACCAAATAATATTGAAGTTAAAGTAGAAACGAAACGTTTTTTAAGTTTAGATTTAGATGCGTTAGGAGCAATACAATACAGTGTTACACCTGTTTCTTCTGGTGCAAAAATCACTTTTCAGCCCTATTTAGATAGTGGCATTCACAACGAAGATAGTAACTGGGATGATCAATTCTGGAATACTTTAAAAGTTGCTCAAGACGGTGAACAAGCGTTTATTGAAGCACACACCATGAAAACGTATTTCCATACGTGTACCTTCATGCAGTCTGAAGTTTTTATCAACTCAGAAAAACAAGCTATTCAACCAGAAGTTAAGCAATTAGAAAATAAAATTTCGTTTTCGTACTCAGCAAATGTAAAAGAAAATGAAACGTTTACCATTCATAAGTTTGGAGGATATACAGTAGATAGAAATCATGAGATTGATGAATTAGTTACTGCAGCTAAAAATGTTTTGAAAGAAGGAATTTCTCATGGATTTAACGCCTTACTTGAACAACAAAAACAAGCTTGGGCGAAGATTTGGGAAATGGCAGATATCACTATTGATGGTGATGTAAAAGCACAACAAGGAATACGTTTTAATATCTTACAATTAAATCACACCTATTTAGGTAAAGATGCTCGCTTAAATATTGGTCCAAAAGGATTTACTGGAGAAAAGTACGGAGGAAGCACCTATTGGGATACCGAAGCCTATTGTATTCCTTTTTACATGGCTACTAAAGATCAACAAGTTGCGAGAAATTTATTAACGTATCGTTACAATCAGTTAGATAGAGCTATTGAAAATGCTGAGAAATTAGGTTTTTCGAACGGAGCAGCTTTATATCCAATGGTAACTATGAATGGTGAAGAATGCCACAACGAGTGGGAAATCACTTTTGAAGAAATTCACCGTAACGGAGCTATCGCGTTTGCCATTTATAATTATCATCGTTATACAAACGATTACAGCTACATTCCAGAAAAAGGATTGGAAGTGTTAATTGGTATTGCACGTTTTTGGCATCAGCGTGTGAATTTTTCAACCGCAAAGAATAAATACGTAATGTTAGGAGTTACAGGTCCTAACGAGTACGAAAACAACATAAATAACAACTGGTATACCAACTATATTGCAAAATGGTGTATTGATTATGCTTTAGAAAATATTGAAAAGGTAAAAACTGAATACGCTTCAGATTATGAGCGTATTATGAGTAAAGTATCTCTTTCTGAAGATGAAATGCAGTCGATGAAAAAAGTGGCTGATAATATGTATTTTCCGTATTCAGAAGAGCACAACGTGTTTTTACAACAAGATGGTTTCTTAGATAAAGAATTGATTTCAGTTGCTGATTTAGATCCATCTCAGCGTCCGATCAATCAAAAATGGTCTTGGGATCGTATTTTACGTTCACCATACATCAAACAAGCAGATACCTTACAAGGTTTCTACTTCTTTGAAGATCACTTCTCGCAAGAAGAATTAGAGCGTCATTTCGATTTCTACGAGCCATTTACAGTACATGAAAGTTCATTGTCCCCTTGTGTACACAGTATTCAAGCGGCGAAGTTAGGTAGAATGGAACAAGCATACACGTTCTATTTACGTACCTCTCGTTTAGATCTGGATGATTATAACAAAGAGGTTGAGGAAGGTTTACACATCACTTCAATGGCAGGAACATGGATGAGTATTGTGGAAGGTTTTGGAGGAATGCGTGTTAAAAATGACACCTTAAGTTTTGAACCAAGAATTCCAGAACAATGGGATGGCTATTCATTCAAAGTAAACTTCAGAGGTCAAATTGTAAAAGTAAAGGTTTCTCATTCAGAAACACAATTTGAGCTAGAAGGTAATAATGATTTAGAAATTTTAGTAAATAACAATAAAGTAACTGTAAAACCTCATAGTTTAGTTACAATTTAATCAAATGAAAGGTTCCGTCTCACTACTATGTCTTTTTTTAATTGCTTTTACCTCTTGTAAAAAAGAGGAAAAACATACTGATAATGCTATTGTAGAAGTATCAAACTCTACGTTAGAACGTGTTGAGCCACCACATTGGTGGATTGGTTTTAAAAACACCAAATTACAGTTGTTAGTAAAAGAAGATGGTATTAGTGAGGCAAAACCTGAAATTTCTTATAGCGGAGTTTCTATTGAAAAAGTATCAAAAGGAACCAGTCCAAACTACCTTTTTATTGATGTAAACATTGCTGAACATACCAAAGCAGGAAAGTTTGACATTGTTTTTACCTTTGAAAACGGAACTAAAAAACAGCATACTTACGAGTTAAAAGCTCGTGAAAAATCTGCGGATGCGTATGTAGGTTTCAATAGTTCGGATGCTGTATATTTAATTACTCCAGATCGTTTTGCGAATGGAGATACTTCCAATGACGAGTTTGCATCTTTAAAAGAGAAAAAACTTAATAGAAAAAACGATTATAGCAGACATGGAGGTGATATCACCGGTATTACCAATCATTTAGATTATATAAATGATATGGGCTTTACAGCCATTTGGCCAACTCCTGTGTTAATTAACGACATGCCGGAATCGTCTTACCATGGTTATGCAATTACCGATTTTTATCAAGTAGATTCTCGTTTCGGAACTTTAGAAGAGTACAAGAATTTATCTTCTGAAATGAAGAAAAAAGGGATGAAGCTCATCATGGATCAGGTTGCAAATCACTGTGGTTTGGAACATTGGTGGATGAAAGATTTACCTTTTAATGATTGGGTGAATAACCAAAAGAATTACGAAGACAATATTGATAACTGGACATGGGAGAAGAATATAAATTCTAATCATAGAAGAACCACAAATCAAGATTTATATGCTTCTGAAAATGATAAAAAAGGATTTTCAGAAGGATGGTTTGTCGCAGCAATGCCCGATTTGAATCAGCGTAATCCGTTTATGGCTAAATACATTATCCAAAATAGTATTTGGTGGATAGAAACCTTGCAATTAGGAGGAATTCGTCAAGATACGTATCCGTATCCAGATAAAAACTTTATGAGTGATTGGTCTGGTGCTATTATGGAAGAATATCCAAACTTTAGTATTGTAGGTGAGGAGTGGAGCTTAAATCCGTTATTAATTCGTTATTGGCAAAAAGGAGCTGATAATAAAGACGGATACGAATCTCATTTAACTTCTGCAATGGATTTTCCTATGCAAAGTAATATTGTACAGGCTTTAAAAGAAAAAGAGTCTTGGGATAAAGGTTTGGTAAAAGTTTACGAAGGTTTAGCGAACGATTTTGCGTATGCTGATCCTGAAAAACTGATGATTTTCCCTGATAATCACGATATGGATCGCATTTTTACGCAGTTAAATGAAGATCTTACACTTACCAAAATGGCGTTGAGTTACATGTTAACAATTCCTAGAGTTGCGCAAATTTATTACGGAACAGAAGTGTTGATTCAAAATACCGCAAAACCTCACGATCATGGTTTAATCCGTACCGATTTCCCTGGTGGTTGGGAAGGAGATATAACCAATGCGTTTAACGGTGAAGGATTGAATACTGATCAAAAAGAAATGCAATCTTTCCTTAAAAAAGTATTGAATCACAGAAAAAATAGCAAAGCTATTCATGATGGGAAAACAATTCATTTTGCTCCGTTTATGAATACCTATTTCTTGTTCAGAGTTACTAATGATGAAACAGTGATGCTAATTCTAAACAAAAATGATAAACCTATAACCATTGATCTAAAACGCTATGCTGAAATGGACTTATCAGGAAAACAGCTTAAAAATATAGTTACAGGTGAGTCAATAATTTGGGGAGATGATATTAAGTTAGACAAAAAAGGTTGTTTATTACTCACAACAAAACTTTAAAATGAGAAACTTACTTTTTATACTTTTTAGCTTTTTCCTAGCAACTACAATAAACAGTCAAGTAACGTTTGTTGTTAATGAACTACCGGATAATCATAATTTTGAGGACTCAATTTACATCTCTGGAGAATTTGAAGGTTGGACAGGTGGGACTGATGCTTACAAGCTTAAAAAAGTTGATAAAACTTACACAATTACAGTTCCGTTTAAAGAAGAAACTACTTTATTCAAATTCACTTTAGGAAATTGGCAAACGGTTGAACGTGATAAAAACGGGGCTCAAATAGATAATCGTGTTTATAAGAAAACAAAAGAGAAGGACACTGTTTTTGTAAAAATTGCAAGTTGGCAAGGAGAAGATGTTGCCAATAAATCATCAGCGGCTAAAAATGTATCTGTTATTTCAGAAACCTTTAAAATTCCGCAATTAAACAGAGAACGTCGTGTTTGGGTGTATCTACCGCCAAATTATGAGACTGCAAATAGATCGTTTCCGGTAATTTACATGCACGATGGTCAAAATATTTTTGACAAAAGCACATCCTTTTCAGGAGAATGGGAAGTTGATGAGACTTTAAATAAGCTTTTTAGAGATAAAAACATGAGTTTTATTGTTGTTGGAATAGACAACGGAGGTGATAAACGGTTAGATGAATATTCACCTTGGAAGCATTCAAAATATGGTGGAGGAGAAGGTGAAGCGTATATGGAATTTATCGTTAAAACCTTAAAACCATATATCGATACAAAGTATAAAACTCAAACAGATAAAAATAGTACAGCGATTATTGGAAGCTCAATGGGTGGCTTAATTTCGCATTATGCAGCTTTGAAATACCCTAATGTTTTTGGGAAAATTGGTGTGTTTTCACCAGCATTTTGGTTTGCGCCGGAAGTGAATGCTTTTTCAAAAGAAAAAGGAAATATTCAAGACACAAAAATGTATTTTTTAGCAGGCGGAAAAGAAGGTACAAATACTTCACGACAAGAAATTAGTCAGACTGTTAAGGATATGAATAGTATGATAACTATTCTAAAAGCACAGCAATTTCCTGCTAAAAATATACAATCAAAAGTAGTTCCTGAAGGTCAACACAATGAAGAATTATGGCGAACCAACTATGAAGAAGCCATACTTTGGTTGTTTCCTGAAGAAGTTAAAAAACGTGAGTTTATCAGCGCTGAATTCATAGACAATCAATTTGTTGAAGTAAAAGTGAGTGATGGTGTCTATAAAATTACACCATATGCTTCTAAAATTATAGAAACGACTTTTATTCCCAACGGAGAAACGTTCAAAAACACCTCACATGCTGTTGTTTTAGAGCCAAATGCTATTTCTTCAACGTTTACAAACAAAGTTGATAAAGCAACGTTAAAAACCTCAGGATTAACGGTTACTATTCAAAAAGAACCGTTTCAAATTTCATATTCTTACAAAGGAAAACCAATTACCTCAGAGAGAAATGGGTATCAAAAAAATGATGATTTTGAAACCATTCAATTTAGTGTAACTGAGGATGAAGTGTTAT
Organism: Tenacibaculum sp. IB213877; assembly: GCF_034043975.1. Classification (NCBI taxonomy): domain Bacteria; kingdom Pseudomonadati; phylum Bacteroidota; class Flavobacteriia; order Flavobacteriales; family Flavobacteriaceae; genus Tenacibaculum; species Tenacibaculum sp. IB213877. The sequence continues at coordinate 382,923 of NZ_JAXCHH010000001.1, forward strand.
ATGGAGGAGGAGCCAGAGCGTTAGACATGAATAGGCGTGGTAATCGATTGCGACTATACAATCGTGCACATTATGGTTACGAAACGCATTCTGAGTTAATGAACTTTACCTTGCCAATAGTAGCTTCTTCAAAGAAATACATGATCCATTTTGACAATGCACCCATTGGGTATTTAGATTTAGACAGCAGAAAAGATAATACACTTACCTACGAAACCATTTCTGGTCGTAAAACGTACCAAGTTATTGTGGGTGACTCCTGGTTAGATCTTATTGATAATTATACCTATTTAACAGGAAAACAGCCTATGCCACCACGTTGGGCTTTGGGTAATTTTTCTAGTCGATTTGGGTACCATTCTCAAGAGGAAACCGAACATACAATTCAAAAATTTAAAGAAGAGAACATTCCTGTAGATGCTATTATTCTGGACTTGTATTGGTTTGGAAAAGGCATTAAGAAAACCATGGGAAATTTAGAAGTTTTTAAAGATTCTTTCCCGGATTTTGAAGGAATGGTTCAACGTTTAAAAGATAAAGGAGTTAAAACCGTAACCATTACAGAACCTTTTGTGTTAAGTTCTTCCAAAAGATGGCAAGAAGCGGTTGATAAGGATGTGCTAGCAAAAGATTCTATTGGGAATCCAGCCCGCTACGATTTCTTCTTTGGAAACACGGGTATTATTGATATTTACAAGCCTGAAGCTAAAGAATGGTTTTGGGGTATTTATAAAGATTTAGCCAACAAAGGTGTTACAGGTATTTGGGGTGATTTAGGAGAGCCAGAAGTGCATCCGTCTTGGGTGCAACATCATACAGGGGCTGCTAATGAAGTTCATAATACCTATGGACATGAATGGGCTAAATTGGTGTATGAAGGTTACAAAAAAGACTTTCCAGAAACCAGACCATTCATTTTAATGCGTGCAGGTTATTCAGGATCACAACGTTTTGGTTTTATTCCGTGGTCTGGAGATGTAAACAGAACTTGGGGTGGATTGCAAAGTCAACCAGAAATTGCCTTACAAATGGGAATGCAAGGTTTAGCCTATATGCATAGTGATTTAGGCGGATTTGCAGGAGCTAATTTAGATGATGAATTGTATGTACGTTGGTTACAATACGGTGTTTTTCAACCTATTTACCGTCCGCATGCACAAGAAGAAGTTCCTAGTGAACCTGTGTTTAGAGCTGAAAAAGCAAAACAATTAGCCAAAGAAGCTATTGAATTACGTTATCAATTATTGCCTTATAACTACACCTTAGCGTTTGAAAATAATCAAACTGGAGCACCATTGATGCGTCCGTTATTCTTTGAAGATGAAAAATTAGTTGAGAAATCATCAAGCTATTTATGGGGAAATGATTTTTTAGTGGCTCCGATTTTAGAAGCTGGTGTCACAAAAAAAGAGGTGATTTTTCCGGAAAACAGTACTTGGTTTGATTTTTATTCTGATGAAAAATTTGCAGGCGGACAAACGAAGTCAGTAACTGTAAAGGAAAACTCAATTCCAACATTTGTAAGAGCAGGAGCGTTTATTCCGATAGCTAAATTAGTACAAACTACCGATGAGTATTCAGCTTCAACATTTGATGTACATTATTACCATGATACTTCCGTTTCAAAAAGTACAGGAAAGTTATACAATGATGACGGACTTACAGCCGACGCTTTTGAAAAGGGACAGTTTGAATTATTAAAATTTGAAGCTGAAACCAGTAAAAAGTGTATTGAAATAGATTTTACAGCACAAACAGGGGCGAAGTATAAAACTGAAACGAAGAACATCAATGTTATTGTTCATAATGTTCAGAAACAGCCTAAAAAAGTAAAGTTTGGTAAAAAAACACTCGATTTTGCTTGGAGTGAGAAGGATAACAAACTATTCATTCCAATTCAATGGAATACCTATAAAAAGAAACAACTAACCATAAAATTTTAGATCGTGAAACGATTACTAACACTCATCATTGTTACAATACTTATTGTAAGTTGTGATACAAAAGAAAAGCCAGCAGTAGTAAAAAAAGAAGTTCCTTTTGTTTGGGAAGGAGCGAATTTATACTTCTTATTAACTGATAGATTCAATAACGGAGATGCATCGAACGACGTAAACTTCGACAGAACTAAAGAAACTGGTAAACTTCGTGGATTTGAAGGAGGAGACATTAAAGGAATCACTCAAAAGATCAATGAAGGGTATTTTACCGATTTAGGGATCAACGCTATTTGGATGACACCAATTGTTGAGCAAATCCATGATGGAACGGACGAAAGTACCGGATTAACCTATGGTTTTCACGGATATTGGACGAAAGACTGGACAGCTATCGACCCAAATTATGGAACCAAAGAAGATTTACACGAATTGGTGGCTGCTGCTCACAAAAAAGGAATCCGTATTTTATTAGATGCAGTAATTAATCATACCGGTCCGGTTACAGAGAAAGATCCTGTTTGGCCAAGTGATTGGGTACGTACAGAACCTCAATGTACCTATCAAAACTATGAAACCACGGTAACTTGTACTTTGGTTAAAAACCTACCGGATATATTAACAGAAAGCAACGAAGCTGTTGATTTACCTCCTCAATTGGTTGAAAAATGGAAGGCTGAGGGTAGATATGAGCAAGAAATAGCTGAGTTAGATGAATTTTTCACAAGAACTGGGTATCCAAGAGCACCACGTTTTTACATTATGAAGTGGTTGACCGATTATATCACCGAATTCGGAATTGACGGTTACCGTGTAGATACGGTAAAGCATACTGAAGAGAGCGTGTGGCAAGAATTTAGAAAAGAATGTGATTACGCCTTTGCTAAATGGAAAGAAAACAATGCTGATAAGGTGTTAGATGACAACGGTTTCTATTTAGTGGGAGAAGTTTATAACTACGGAATTAGTGCTGGAAAAGCTTTTGATTTTGGTGATAAAAAGGTGAACTATTTTGATAAAAGTTTTAATAGTTTGATCAATTTTGAAATCAAGTGGAATTCTGCTCAACAAGACAAAGAAACAATGTTTAAGCGTTATTCTGATAGCCTGCATACGAATTTAAAAGGTTACGGAATTTTGAATTATTTATCATCTCATGATGACGGACAACCATTTGATCCAAAACGTGAGAAGCCATTTGAAACTGCTACAAAATTATTATTATCTCCAGGAACTTCACAAGTATATTACGGAGATGAAACCGCAAGAAGTTTAGTTATTGAAGGAACGGTAGGGGATGCGACCTTACGTTCAAACATGAACTGGAATGATATAACTAGCAATGTTGAAACTCAAAAAGTGTTAGCGTATTGGCAAAAATTAGGTCAGTTTAGAAAAAATCATCCAGCTGTTGGAGCAGGAGTGCACCAAATGCTTTCTGAAAAACCATATGTGTTTTCAAGAGTGTATGCTAAAGGAGATTTTACAGATGAAGTTGTGATCGGGTTGGATTTAGCAGAAGGAGAGAAGACGGTAGATGTTTCAAAAGTATTTGAAGAGGGTACAACGCTTCATGATGCGTATTCTAATCAAGATGTTGAAGTAAAAGAAGGAAAGGTTGCTGTAAATTCAGCATTCGATATTGTATTACTAGAAAAGAAATAAGTGATGAAATTTATAGCAAAAATAGCAGCCGTTTTTCTTTTGATGGGTTTGGTATCGTGTAAAACCGAATCTTTAACAACATCTGTAGCTTCGCCAAATTCTGCCATAAAAGTTGATGTTGATATCAACGAAAAAGGTAAGCCGTTGTATCAAGTAACATTCAATAATAAAACCGTGATTGCTCCTTCTTTTTTAGGATTTGATTTTAAAAACGTTGAAGCGTTAAACGATAATTTTAAAATTGTAAAAACCATTACAAATACATTCAATGAAACTTGGCAAATGCCTTGGGGAGAACAGTTGGATGTGGTAAACCATTACAATGAATTAAAAGTTGAGTTAGAAGAAACATCCGAAGAAAAAAGAAAACTAAATGTAGTTTTTAGGGTGTATGATGACGGAATTGGTTTCCGATATGAGTTTCCTGAACAACCGGGTTTAAAAGAGGTTTTCATTACCGAAGAAAACACAGAATTCAATTTGACAGAAGATTATAAAACGTTTTGGATTCCGGGTGATTGGGATATTTACGAGCACTTGTACAGTACTACAAAACTTTCAGAAATCGATACTGAAAACTACAAGGTAAATAGTGCGTTGGCACAAACATCTATTCCAAACAAAGCAGTAAACACACCGGTAACTATGGTGGGTAAAGATGGGTTACACTTAAGCTTTCATGAGGCTGCTTTGGTAGATTATTCAGGAATGACCTTGGGAGTGGATACTGAAAAATTGTCTTTAAAAAGTATTTTAGTAGGTTCTGACAATCAAGATTACAAAGTAAAACAAACAGTACCGTTCAACACGCCTTGGAGAACGATCCAGATTACTGATAATGCACCTGATTTGATCGAATCTAACCTAATTGTTAATTTGAATGAACCTAACAAATTAGGAGATGTTTCTTGGTTTACACCGATGAAATACACTGGTGTTTGGTGGGAAATGCACTTAGGAAAATCGTCTTGGGATTACGGAATGGAGCAGGTAGATGGACAATGGAAAGATACCGGAAAAGCTCACGGACGTCATGGTGCAACTACCGAAAATGTAAAACGTTTCATTGATTTTTCAGCAAAAAATAACATCAAAGGTGTTTTAGTAGAAGGTTGGAATACCGGTTGGGAACGTTGGATTGGTTTTGAAGATAGGGAAGGAGTGTTCGATTTTGTAACGCCATATCCTGATTACAATCTAGACGAAGTTACGCGTTATGCTAAAGAAAAAGGGGTAGAAATTATTATGCATCATGAAACATCTGCAGCAACACAAACCTATGAAAAGCAACAAGACACTGCCTATGCTTTGATGCAGAAATACAGAATGCACGCTGTAAAATCGGGGTATGTGGGTAAAATTATTCCGAAAGGAGAATATCATCATGGGCAATACATGGTCAATCAATATAATAATGCCGCTATTAAAGCAGCAAAATATCAGGTTGCTGTAAATGCACATGAGCCTATTAAAGCTACAGGATTAAGACGTACGTATCCGAATATCATTTCAAGAGAAGGGTTACGCGGACAAGAATTCAATGCGTGGTCTCCAGATGGAGGTAATCCACCAGAACATTTACCCATTGTTGCTTTTACACGTATGTTAGCGGGTCCGATCGATTTTACCCCAGGTATTTTTGATATCAAATTCGACAAATACAAAAAGGACAATCAGGTAAACACTACGTTAGCACAACAATTGGCGTTGTATGTGGTTATTTACAGTCCTGTGCAAATGGCAGCTGACTTGGTAGAGCATTATGAAGCCAACCCAAAACCGCTTCAATTTATCAAAGATGTAGGGGTAGATTGGGAGAAAACCAAGGTATTAAATGGCGAAATTGGTGATTATGTAACCATAGCTCGTAAAGAAAGAAATACTGAAAATTGGTTTGTAGGAAGTATTACCGATGAAAACGCAAGAGAAATTACGATTGATTTTGATTTCCTTGATGATAAGGCTACCTACACAGCTACAATTTATAAAGATGCGAAAGACGCACATTGGAATGATAATCCAACAGCGTTAGCTATAGAAACACAAACGATAACTAAAGACTCTAAGCTTACTTTAAGACTTGCTGAAGGTGGTGGAGTAGCAATAAGTCTACAAAAACAATAAAACAACTATTATGAGAAGAATTTTATCCCTGATAGCATTATCTGCATTAGTTTTTGCTTGTAAAACTGAACAAAAAGAAACAAAAACAGAAGAAGTTAAAACCATTGTTCCTGTTTCTGCTGCAATGATGGAAAATGCAGTTATTTACGAGGCAAACATCCGTCAATATTCAAAAGAAGGAACTTTTGATGCTTTTACGAAAGACATTCCGCAGTTAAAAGAATTGGGAGTGAAAATCATTTGGTTAATGCCGGTTTTTCCTATTTCACAAACCAAACGTAAAGCTACTGGAGGTGAATTTGCTAGTGAAATTGAAGATCCGGAAATACGCAATCGTATGTTAGGAAGCTATTATGCGGTGTCTGATTTTACGAAGATCAATTCGGAATTTGGTACGATCGAAGATTTCCGTGAATTGGTGAAAACTGCACACGATAATGATATGTATGTGATTTTAGACTGGGTTCCAAACCACACAGGATGGGATCACACATGGTTAAAAACCAATCCTGAATTCTACACTAAAAATGCCAAAGGAGAAATTACAGATCCGTTGAATGAAGACGGTACGCCTGTAGGTTGGGCAGATGTTGCTGATTTAAATTACGATAGCAAAGGGTTAAGAACTCAAATGGTAAAAGACATGAGCTATTGGATTACTAAAGAAGGTGTAGATGGTTTCCGTTGCGATGTTGCGGGTTCTGTTCCTACAGATTTCTGGCAGGAAGCAATTCCGCAATTACGCGCTCAAAAAGATATTTTTATGTTAGCTGAGGCTTGGGAACCGGAATTGTTAAAAGACAACTTGTTTGATATGGCTTACGGATGGGATCGCCACCATGCAATGAATCATATAGCTAAAGGAGAACACAAAGTAGCACATTGGGATGAGACGTATAGTAAAGATACTGCTCGTTATGAAGGTGATGATATTTTAATGACCTTTGTTACCAACCATGATGAAAATTCATGGAGTGGAACTATTGAAGAGCGTATGGGAGATTCATGGAAAGCTTTTACAGCGTTAAGTTATGTAGCTCCGGGAATGCCATTAATTTATTCGGGTCAAGAATACGGATTAAAACATCGTTTGAAGTTCTTTGAAAAAGATTCTATTCCGAAAACGAAAGGAGAGGAGTGGGCACTTCTTCAAAAATTGGGGAAGTTAAAGAATGAAAATGAAGCATTACACGGAGGTAAAAATGCTGCTTCCTATACAAAAATAGATACTAAAAACGAGAATGTTTTAGCTTTTGAAAGAGCTAAGGGAGATAATAGAGTAACCTATATTGCAAACTTGTCTAAAGAACCACAAACCATTGAAAATACAGTTAAGGGTACTTATACAGATTATATCAACCACTCTTTGGTAGATTTCAATGAGGAGCAATTGACATTACAGCCTTGGGAGTTTAAGATTTTAACAAAGTAATTTTTTAAATTATTTGAGTTGAGTAATGGGATAGCTAAGGCTGTCCCATTTTTTATGAATACCGCCCGTTATAAATGTTGTATTAACAAGAGAAATGTAGACAGCAAACCCTCATAAAAATCGAATAACTATTAGAAAAAGAAAAATTTAACATACATATTCATCAATTTATTAGTACTTTAGCTACAGATTAGATTTAAAAGCGGGAACTTTTAAGCCTAAGTCATGTAAAAGCTCAAAACACCTTGCTAACTAGTTTCTGAGCTTTTTTTGTGCCCTTATGTTAATAAATCTACCTGCACCACAAAAAGAGTCATACTAAGTTTTGGTGTGTAACATTCTCTTTTTTAAAATATTTGTTATTCCTGCGGAGACAGGAATCTCAAAGTAATGGAAGTGTATCATTAAGATATGCCTCATGTGATTTCTCGTCTGTGCTCGAAATGACAGTGATAAATAGATTACTTCGTTCGTGCCTCTCTCGTAATGACGCCTACATTCTAATTGACATTAGTCCGAAGGGTCTCATCAACTTTTATTAATGCATGTCATTCCTGCGAAGGCAGGAATCTCAAAGTAATGGAAGTGTATCATTAAGATATGCCCCATGTGATTTCTCGTCAGTGGTCGAAATGACAATGATAAATAGATTACTTCACTCGTTCCTCCTTCGTAATAACGTTGTATTACGTCATTGCGAGGAACGAAGCAATCTTTAAGTTTAGAGTTATGAATTAAGAGATTACTTCGTTCGTGCCTCACTCGTAATGACGCCTACATTCTAACTGACATTAGTCCGAAGGGTCTCATCAACTTTTATTAATGCATGTCATTCCTGCGAAGGCAGGAATCTCAAAGTAATGGAAGTGTATCATTAAGATATGCCCCATGTGATTTCTCGTCAGTGGTCGAAATGACAATGATAAATAGATTACTTCACTCGTTCCTCCTTCGTAATAACGTTGTATTACGTCATTGCGAGGAACGAAGCAATCTTTGAATTTAGAGTTATAAATAGTGAGATTACTTCGTTCGTGCCTCTCTCGTAATGACGCTTACATTCTAATTGACAGACAAACACATGGTTCCTGCCTATTTTTCCTTGTCATACCATTACTACAGCGTAATGAAATATCCTTTCCTTTAATTAGCCATATAAAAATTAAATTAAATTAAATAAGGTTTTTTATAATTATCTGATAATTATCATTTTAAACAGTGTTTTGAATGGTTAATTTTAAGGCTGTTAATTTAAAAACCATAGCCATGGAAAGTATAAGACAAAGACCAAAAGGCAATTACCTTTGGAAAGCAGAATGGAGTCAGTTGTATTTACTGGCAGAACATTGGAAATCTGATCTAGAATTTTACAAGGGAGATTTAACATTTCTCCATCATCTTATTGAGAAATATTTTATTTGGATTATTAACAAACAAAACACCGAAGAAGTTAAAACAATAGCTCATAAGCTGTATAAACTTAAAGAAGAAGTAAAAGAATTGCTAAAAAGGGTAGACAAACACCTAACACATTTATCAGCTTTAAGTAAAGATCCTTTTACCTATGATTCTGATTTATTTAGAAAGGAACATGAGACTTTGGAAGATGATATTGTTGACTTTGTTAAAAATTTTAGAAGTAACAGAATGGAAACGTTTAAAATAACTGAACATGTGGTAGAATTAGAAAAGCTAGAGCATTTACTTACAAACTAACGGATTACTGATGAAAAACTATGTAAAGCATTACGAATTCATAGCTAATGCTATGGAAGAACTAGGAGGAAAGATACCTAACACCATGACTTCTTTTGGGGAGTTGCATGAAAAAACAATTACCCAAGGTGTTTTAAGCTCTAAGGTAAAAGAATTAATAGCGCTGGGTATAGCTATTACTGTACGTTGTGATGGGTGTATTGCTTTTCATGTGCATGATGCGCTAAAGGCTGGAGCAACCAATGAAGAAATTATGGAAACCATTGGTGTTGCTATATTAATGGGAGGTGGACCATCTGTAGTGTATGGTTGTGAAGCCATGGAAGCATTGAAACAGTTTAATGCATAAGCAGGTTACTTAATCCTTACCTGAAAGGGGTTTAAAAAAACACAAGCCTTTCCAATTCAAAGTTTACTACTTTTTGGAAAGGCTTGCTACTTTTTTAATAATTTACATTACTTATTACACGTTAAGCAGTACCACTTTTTTATAGATTTTAATCGTAGGTTTTGAAAATCTTTCGTCATCCAATTACACCATCTTTCTTTATTAAACTGTATAGCTTTTTCTTGAAGTTTAGCTAACACTTCTTGATTTTTAGTAGCATTTACAAGTAAAATTTTAATCAGCATAAAAGTACCCTCTTCATTTAAACTGTTAGTAGCATATTCTTCTAATAACAATTCTTTGGCAGCATCAGAAGCATGCCAAACTTTAAAAAAAGAAGCCAAAGCTATTTTATCATCAATTGTTTTTGCATTGTTTTTATAATTCGCAGTCACAAAATCAAAAGATTCTTGAATTCTATCTTTTTGATCTAGCTTATTGAAATATTCAATTTTGGTCATATGATAATTTACATAAAGGGCATCTACCGTATTTTTGGCTTTGTACACTTTAAATAAAGTTTCTACATTGTCTGGATGTAATATTCTAGCTGCATTTTTACTGTCTTCATTCCAGTTTTGTAATACTTTAAAAGTAGTATGGGTATATAGGTTTAATAAGTTTTTTTGAGCCTCTGCGTTTAAAGATTCAGATCTTGTTAACCAATAATTGATAAAATATACTACATAATCAATATTATAAGCATCTAAGTGTTTGGTAAACAAAGCAGATACATTTTGCACTAAATCTTTATTTCTTAACAACTTATCTAAAATAAAATCTTTGTCTAAATCATAATTTACTTCTTTGTTGTAAAGTAGTGTTAGAGATTTATTTACCAGGTGCACATTATCTGTAATTAAACCGTTTAACAAGTTATAAAAACCGTGTTGTTTATTATTTCTGTTCCAATAGCCATGTTGAAAAGCAATAAGTTTTGATTTTCTTTGTTGCGCAAATTGTTTTTCCCAAGTATTTTTAAGCGTTCCATTAGCAAACGCTCTTTTAGCAGCTTTAGACAGGTTTAATTTATCTTTATAACCATACAATTCTAGCTGATAATCAAACAAAGGCCAATTAGCTCGAGCATCAATATTCACCTTTGTAAAGTCTAAGCTAAAGCCTAAAACATCACCAATATGTTTTTTAATAAAGGCAGCACGTTTGTTTTGAATGAGTTCATTAGCTTTTTCACTTCCATCTATAGATGTATAGCTTTTTATATCAAAAGAATGTACTTTATCTAAATCAAAATTTGCTTGTGTATATTTATCAGTTGTTGTTTTTGAAGTTTCAAAGTCGAAAAATATTTCTTTAGCAATGTAAATACCTTGATTTCTTAAATCTATATAAGGAACTTCTAATTTAGGTTCAATATGCAGTAATTGAAAACGTTTGCCTGCTATGGTAGCTGTAGGAACACTATAGCTACATTTTGTGTTTTCTTTTAAAACAATAAGGTTCGCACTTAGTTCCTGATCTTTTAAAAATGCTGGAACCTTGCCTAATGAAACAACAAGTTTTTGATCATTTTCAGCTTTATTGTTGGCAAACAGCTCATTTTTGTAAATAGGTTTTAATAGAATTCCGTCATAAATATCTGATGCATCTAATTTATTTGGAGTGTTACATTGTAATTGTTCTCTTGTAACTAAATCAATAGCAAAACCATCATTAGCACCAGTTATGATTTTTGATATGTGATTAATATCATTATATGCAAATACAATTTCATTGTTTTCAATGCTAAGGTAATTTGCTAAGTTAGCTGTTAAATGTGTATGATTGCTACAGTTAGTAGTGTCTGATTTTATACCAAAAGCATATTCTGATAATTGATTAGGGACTTTGTATTTTTTGTTACCTAAAACCTGGGTTGCATACACTTGTTTTGATGAGGGGTTGTATGTAAAACCAAAATCGGTATAACCAAACGAGCTAGAGATCATGTTTTTATAATTCTCTGGAGATTTTTTCCATGAATTAAAGATCATGTTGGCTATAAAATCAAGTCTTTTCTTTACAAAAGGCGGATTAATTCTTCTGGTACTTATTATATTTTCTTCTACCTCTTCAAAATCTGTAGTAAAGTACTGTACTCTTTTTAAGGGTGTTTTATACAATTCTTCTTCTTGAAGATGTGTTGCAGTGGTGTTAGAAGACATAAAATCTGCATGAAATTTTGCGGCTTCTGCTAAATGAGCATTTCTCTTTAAAGGATGAATTCCTTTTTTCTTTCTAAGGAGGTTTACTTTTTTAACCATCATTTCAGCCAAAGAGGCTTCTTCAGTAGCTGACATTTGAGAAAATAATAGTTGTATGTTAAAAAAAGTAATGAGGATTAATAATTTTTTCATAGAAAAAGTGTGTTCAAAAATTGGGGTATTAAATATTTATTAATTCGTTTTTTAAGTTTTCTCTTGCTTTCATTTCGTACAGTTCTCTAAACAGTTCAGTAGCATAAATAAAAGGCTTATCTAAAAAATGTTGTAATACTTTTTTTCTTCCTTTTTTATAAATGATAGAAGGCACTAATTGATATTCTTCTTTTATAAGTTGCGTATAGTTTTTATATGTATGAGAAGACTGTCCTAAAATAGCCAGATCAAAATCTATCATCCATTTTGTGTCGTTATCTTCAGTATGGTGTGCTTTTGTAGCTATAATGTGATTTTTAATAATGTTCAAATTCTTAGAAGAAATTAATTTAGAGAGCTTTTCAACTGCAAAATCGGCACTTTTTTCTTCATTATTTTTCTTCCAGATATTATAAATGATATCATGATAAAATATAGAAAAAGCTAATAAATCTGGTTTTTTTATGTGTTCTTTATAAATATCATAATACTTAAACAGCTCTGTTATATGTTGTATGTTATGATATGCTCTATGCTTTTCAGAATAATGCTTGCTAATATCTTTCCATAAAGAATCTATTAGATCTTGGTCTTTTGTATAAGCAGAAACAAGGTTAAAAAACCGTTGTTTAAGTTTCATGTTTTTAATTTTGTGGTAAAAATAGAAAATTAAATTTCTGTGCGAAAACTTTGCGTAATTGTATACGGTATTAAAAGGTAGTTTTTAGTTTCAGTTTAATACGTATTTTAATGTTTATGAGTTATTTTTTATTAAATAACTCAATAGTTTTTTCTAAAGCTTTATCAAAATTATCCCAAGTTTCTTCTTTGGTCAAGTCTGTATCAATAAACTTTTTATGAAATTTAGAAAGGAGTATAAAATAAACATAACCACCAATCATTAACTGAAAGGCATGATTAAGAGAAGTGTCTTTATCGCTAATAGCAAAAATTTTGCTAATTTGAGAGTTGGTGTATTTAAATAGATCTTTGGTTTCGCTATTATTTTCTAATAGTTGCCAGCGTAAAATTTCTTGAGTAAGTTTATTATCTCGTAATTCTTTGGTTCCTTCTTTAGCGAATTTTTTTAAATCCTTAACACTACTTTGTTCCTTATTGTCTAAAACCAGTAACGATTTAAAGAAATCTCCTTTTTGCGCATATTGTAAAAGCAAGCCCTTCAAACCACCAAAATAACGATAAATCAATTCTTTAGAAACACCGGCTTCTTTGGCAATGGCATTAATACCCACACCCTGCGGTCCTTTTTCTTTTAAAATAGATAAAAAAGCATTATATATTTTTTCTTCGGTGGCTGCTCGGTCTTTCTTCATTATAATTGGGCTAAATCTAAAACGTCGCCCAATTTTACGTTCTTTTTTTGAATATTCGGGTAATGTTTTAACAATAATTCCAACATAAACTCTAACGGAACCTCGTTAAAAGTCCCATAATCGTCTAAATATTCCATGAAATTTTTAGTTCCGGTTGTATCAAACTCTTGAAATAAAGAGTCATTCTCTCCATCAAATTCCAATACAGCAACTCCTAACATCTCACATAGCTCCTTATTAAAAGCCGGAGTAGCTTTTACCCATTTACCATTTAAAAATACATCTACATAACCGTGAGGCACCAATTCTTCCGAACCAAATTTTTCAACAATATCATCCACGGCAATATGATTTTTAACTTTTGCCAAACCTAACTTTGCAGGTATATTATGAGCTCTTAAAAAAGTGATTAACAAAACCGCTTTATCTAAACAATGTCCTTTTTTATAGTTTACAATTTTTGAGGCCTTCCAATCCGATTTTTTTAAACTGAATTTATAAGGGGAGTAGTGCCAATTATCTCTTACATGTTTGTATAATTTAATGACAATTTCTTTTTCAGATAAACCCTTTAAATCAATTTTTTCTAAATGATTTTTTATTTCATCTGAGTCAAAATCAAAATTATAGTGAGTGTATTTGTTTTTTAAAACCATTTTTAGACGACTGATTTTTAGCGGTTTATTTTTGTATATTTACTTTCGTTTGGTAAATATAAATATTTAATTAAATTTGTAACTATACGGTCACAATATTTTTTTATGATATATGTTACCAACTAGTAACTTTAAACAAACAACTTTATGGAAGCATACATTTATGATGCCGTTAGAACACCTAGGGGAATAGGTAAAAAAACAGGGAGTTTAGCTCAGGTAAGTCCTGTACAGCTTACTACTACACTTCTAAAGGCATTAAAAGAACGTAACAATTTAGATACACCATTGGTAGAAGATTTAGTTATGGGATGTGTTACGCAAGCAGGTGAACAAGGGGGTAACGTGGCTAAAGTAGCGGCACAATGTGCTGAATATGGTGATCATCTTGCGGCAGTATCTTTAAACAGGTATTGTGCCTCAGGTTTAGAAGCGGTAAACCAAGCTGCAGCTAGAGTACGATCGGGTTGGTCTAATTTAATCATTGCCGGAGGCGTAGAGTCGATGTCCAGAATCCCAATGGGAATTGATGGTTCTGCGTGGATCATGGAGCCTGAAGCGGCTTTCGGAAAATTTGTACCACAAGGTATTTCAGCAGATTTAATCGCATCTAAATACGGATATAGTAGAAATGATGTAGATGCATTTGCGGTTGCTTCTCAACAGCGAGCTACCAAAGCTAGAGACGCTGGATATTTTAATAAATCACTTATTCCGGTGAAAGATATCAACGGATTCACTCATTTAGCATACGATGAATATATCAGATCAAACACGACCATAGAAGCATTAGCAGGTTTGAGACCTTCTTTTGCTGGTATGGGAGGGCAGTTGTTTGATCAAACAGCAATAGATAAATATGTTGAAGTAGAACGCATCAATCACGTACATCATGCAGGAAATTCCTCTGGTTTAGTAGATGGCGCAGCATTGATGTTGATTGGAAATAAAGAGGTAGGAGAAAAGTTAGGTTTAAAACCAAGAGCTGTAATTAAAATGGGAACTGTTATTGGTTCGGAGCCTTTAATTATGTTGGAAGGACCAACTCCTGCTACTCAAAAAGCACTTCACATGGCGGGTATGAATGCTTCTGATATTGATCTATGGGAAGTTAACGAAGCTTTTGCAGTGGTTCCTTTACGATTAATGGAAAACATGAAGGTAGATCATTCTAAAGTAAATGTGAATGGGGGAGCCATTGCTATGGGACATCCTCTGGGAGCAACAGGATGTATGATTTTAGGAACTGCTTTAGACGAGTTAGAGCGTCAAGATAAAAGTACAGCCTTAGCTACCCTTTGTGTAGGTGGAGGAATGGGTATTGCCACTATAATAGAACGCGTTTAATCAACTATAAAAGAAAGTATTAAAATGGAACATATAAACTATACGATAGACGCAGACGGTATTGCTTTTATTACTTGGGATGTAGCAAACTCTCCGGTTAATATCATGAATGCGGTAACCATGCCAGCTTTTTTCAGTACGATGGATCAAGCGTTGGAAGATGCTACGGTGAAAGGAGTTGTCATCAATTCAGCAAAAAACGATTTTATCGCAGGAGGAGATTTGAAATGGTTTTTAAACTACGATAAATCTAAAGAAGATTGCTATAATATGCTTTTA
This sequence comes from Tenacibaculum sp. IB213877, assembly GCF_034043975.1. Taxonomy (NCBI): domain Bacteria; kingdom Pseudomonadati; phylum Bacteroidota; class Flavobacteriia; order Flavobacteriales; family Flavobacteriaceae; genus Tenacibaculum; species Tenacibaculum sp. IB213877. The sequence continues at coordinate 398,158 of NZ_JAXCHH010000001.1, forward strand.
GAAACGCATAGAGCTATGCGTAGAATGGAGTTGAGTGAAAAACCTATTGTTGCTGCTATGAACGGATTAGCGCTGGGTGGCGGATTAGAGCTTGCCTTGGCGTGTAATCATAGGATTATGACTACGCATCCAAAAAATAAAACAGGATTGGTGGAATGTTCTGTGGGATTATTCCCGGGAGCGGGAGGAACACAACGTTACTTAAGAATGTTAGGTCCGCAAAAAACAATTCAGTACATTACACAATCTAAAAAATTTAATGCAGCACAGGCTTTAAAAGAAGGAATTGTAAGTGAACTTTGTACTCCAGAAGAAGATATCAATGCGAAGGCTAAAGAATGGATCTTGGCCAATGAAAAGACACAACAACCTTGGGATAACAAACGATTCCAAGTACCGGGAACTCCTGTGGGTGTCGGACAATTATCTGGTATAACAGAATTCTTCAGTGTGTCTAACGCCATGGCTTTCAAAAATACGCATGGGAACATGCCTCATATAAAAAACGTTTTAAGCGCTATTTATTACGGAGCTTCTTGTGGAATTGACAATGCGTTAGAAATAGAGGCAAGATATTTTACAGATACTTTGTTCACTAAAGAGAGTAAAAACATCATCCGTTCTTCATTTATTTTTATTGGAGATGCTGCTAAAGGAAAAGCAAAACCTAAAGGATTTGAAAAAGCTACTTATAACAAAATTGGCGTTTTAGGTGCGGGTATGATGGGTGCAGGAATTGCTTATGTAAGCGCAAAAGCCGGATTAGAGGTTGTTTTAAAAGATGTAACTAAGGAAGGCGCTGAAAAAGGGAAGAACTATTCTCAAATCGTTGAAAACAAGAAACTAGAAAAAGGGTATACTACTCAAGAAAAGATAGATGTTCTTTTAGAGAATATTCATCCGTCAGATGATGTTAACGATTTAAAAGATTGCGATTTAATTATTGAAGCTGTTTTTGAGAATGAAAAACTTAAAAATACCGTAACTAAAGAAACGGAAGCGGTAATTAAAGACGAAGTTATCTATGCTTCCAATACATCAAGTATTCCAATTACCACATTGGCAAAAGCTTCGTCTAAGCCAGATAAATACATTGGGTTACACTTTTTCTCTCCGGTAGATAAAATGCCATTAGTAGAAGTAATTGTAGGAAAAGAAACTTCTGAAGAAACCTTAGCTGCGGCTATAGATTATGTGATCAGAATTAAAAAAGTGCCTATTGTGGTTAATGACGGACGCGGATTCTTCACTTCTCGAGTTTTCGGAAAATTCGTAAACGAAGGAATTTCAATGCTTTCCGAAGGAATTCCACCGGCAGTCATTGAAAATGTGGCTAAGAAAATTGGTATGCCTGTAGGTCCCTTAGCCATTTCAGACGAGGTGAATTTAAAGCTGATGTTAGACATTATGGGTGAAGATCCTACGCTTACTGAGCACGAAAAGCAGTTAGAAAAAATCATCGCTAATATCGTTGAAGTTCACGGAAGAAAAGGAAAGAAAGAAGGCGCAGGTTTTTATGAATATCCTGATGGAGCTAAAAAATATCTGTGGTCAGAATGGAGTAACATATTCCCTGTAAAAGAAGATTATGATGAAGAAGAAGTAGGAAGAAGATTACTTTTTGCTATGGTTATAGATGCCTATAAGTGTATTGATTCAGGGGTTTTAAGAGAACCAAAAGATGCCGATGTGGGTTCTATTTTAGGTTTAGGGTTTCCAATTCACACAGGAGGGGTCATGTCTTATATCGATTATATAGGCGCTTCTGAATTTGCTGCGTACAGTGAAAAACTAGCGAGCCAATATGGCGAGCGTTTCCAATTACCAAAGAGCCTTAAAGAATTGATAGAAAAAGCAGAAAACAATAGAGTATTCTACAAAAATTAAACAAACAAATAAAAAATAAAGAAACATGTTACAAAACGTTTTACTAGAAAGAGAAATTTACGCATCAGAAGAGCATAAGATGATGCAACAAATGATTCAAGATTTCATTAACAATGAAGTGTTACCACAAACTGAAAAATGGGAAAAAAACGGTATGGTAAGTCGTGAAATTTGGGAAAGAGCAGGAGAGTTAGGGTTGTTATGTTTAGATATGCCGGTTGAGTATGGAGGTAGTGGTTTAGACTTTACTTTTAATGCCTTATTAATTGAAGAGTTTTCCAAAAAAGGTATTAGCGGTCCGGGGTTTTCATTACACTCAGATATTGTAGCTCCGTATCTTTTAAAATACGGTACAGAAGCCCAGAAACAAAAGTATTTACCACAAATGGCTTCAGGTAAAATGATTACCGCTATTGGTATGACAGAACCTAACTGTGGTAGTGATTTACAAGCCTTACGAACTACAGCGGTAGATAAAGGCGATCATTACTTAGTAAACGGACAAAAAACGTTTATTACCAACGGATACATGTCAGACATGGCCATTGTAGCCGTTAAAACCAATCCAGGTACAGAAAAACAAGGGATTTCTCTTTTAATTATGGAAAGTGCTTTAGATGGATTTGAAAAAGGAGTTCCTTTTAAGAAAATAGGGATGAAAGCACAAGATACCTGTGAGTTATTCTTTGATAATGTAAAAGTGCCAAAAGAGAACTCGTTAGGCAACGAAGGAGAAGGGTTTAAAATTATGATGACCGAATTAGCTAGAGAGCGTTTGTCTGTGGCCATTAGTGGTATTGCTATAGCAGAAGGAGCTATTGAAGAAACCATTGCTTATACTTCTACAAGAACCGCATTTAAACAACCGATTGCCGGTTTCCAAAACACACAGTTTAAATTAGCTGAATGCGCTACTCAATTGCAAATTCATCAAACCTTTGTAGATCGTTGTTCATTGTTATTAGCAGAACATAAATTAACAGCAGAAAGTGCTTCTATGGCTAAATTTTCAGCAACGGATATGTGCGGAAAAGTAGTGGATGAGTGCTTACAATTATTTGGTGGGTATGGGTATATGTGGGAATATCCAATTGCAAAAATGTATGCTGATAACCGTGTAGCAAGAATTTATGCAGGATCAAATGAAATCATGAAATTGTTAATTGCTCGTGGAATGTTTAAAGAATTATTTCAGCAAATGAAAGCCATGAGAAAAGCTAAAAAACAATAAAAACACATATTAAAGTTAAATATTAGGTAATAGTATTTAATATATTGTAAATGAAACAAATAAAAATTTTAAAAGAAGTAAAGGTTTTAGATTTTACGCGATTACTTCCAGGACCCTTAGGAACGCATTTTTTAAGCGAAATGGGCGCCGAAGTAACCAAGGTTGAAAGTCCGAAACGATTAGATTCTACGCGTTTTTATCAACCTAAAATGGGTGAGAATTCGGTTTTGTTTCATGTAATGAATAGTACTAAAGAATCTTTACTCATCGATTACGAATCTTCCGAAGGAAAAAAATTGATGCATCAAAAAATTAAAGAGACCGATGTTTTAATAGAACAATTCAGACCCGGTGCAATGGCAAGTTTTGGTCTCTCTTTTGAGGATGTTAAAAAGATTAATCCGAAGATCGTATACATTTCCATCACAGGATATGGACAAACCGGAGCGCTCAAAGACAAAGCAGGACATGATTTAAATTATGTAGCGCTTTCGGGCTTGTTAGATTTGAATAAAGACGAAAGAGGGAAACCGGTAATACCAGGATTTCAAATCGCTGACATTGCCGGTGGATCTTATATGTTGTTAGCAGCTTGCACAAGCGGCTTGTTAGCGCAGCAACGAGAACAAAAAGCGCAGTATATTGATCTATCGTTGTTAGACGCTGTTATTCCGTTAGGTACAGTCCCTCACGGAATTGAGCAAGGAGGTATTTCGTATAAAGAATTACCCATATTAAGTGGCGGATTAATGAATTACAACGTGTATGAATGCAAAGATTCACAATGGATTGTTTTTGCGCCTTTAGAACCTAAATTTTGGAATAATTTCTGTGATATGGTTCAGAAACCTGAGTGGAAGGCTACTAATGAAGTCGAATTGATACAAGGCGTTTGTAAAAAAGAAGATTTAGAGCAACTTTTTGGTCAAAAAACAAGAGATGAATGGGTAGCAATGGCTCAAAACTATGATATATGCTTATCTCCGGTGTTATCTCAAAGAGAAGTTTTACAATACCAACATGTTACTGATAGAGAGGTTTTTAAGAGCATTTCTGTGGGTAATGAAACAATACAAACATTCTCAAATCCTTTTAAAGTTTATTCAGATGAGGATTAACAACGTTTTACTCTTATTAAGTTTGTAGTATAGTGATTTAGTATGGTTATTAATAATTGAAAATCATTTAATAGTTTAAAATCAAAATATTAACAGTATATTTGTAATCGTTTAAAAAGAAGAGCATTGACTTATATAATCGCTCTGGCAAATTTTCAGATAAATATTCATTTATCTTTTCATAACCAACCGTTTAATACTTCTTTCAACATTCTTCTTACAGACCACCAAGTATAATTCTATTAAAACAAATGAATGGCAAAATCACAACAAACATTTAATAAAAGTGAAAAAGAAAAAAAGCGTTTAAAAAAACGTGAAGAAAAAAGAAAGAAAAAAGAAGCTCAAAAAGCAGAGAAAATTCCAGGGCAAGGTATTCAGTTTGCCTATGTAGATCATAATGGAAATTTAACTGATACTCCGCCAGATCCAACAATGAAAGTTAAAGTAGATGCAGAAAGCATTGTAATTGGTATTCCAAAAAAAGAAGACGTAGAGGAAGAGGATGCGGTACGAAAAGGGAAGGTATCTTTCTTTGATGCCTCTAAAGGTTTTGGGTTTATTATAGATGCCGAAAACCAAGAAAAATACTTTACCCATGTTAGCGGCATTATAGATGAAATTGCTGAGAATGATAAAGTATCTTTTGAATTAGAAAAAGGCCTAAAAGGAATGAACGCGGTTAAAGTTCAAAAAATATAATTCATAGTCATTATTTCCGATAAGAAAATGCTTGTGTTAAACAAGCATTTTTTTTGTTTAAATTTTTAGGGTGTTGATATTCATTCTTACAACACATTTTTAATCTGGTACTATTAGTTCAGTAAGTTTCATAATTATATACACAAAGAAAGATAGAGCAAATAGTGATAACTAAAAAGTGTTAAAAATCATTAGGTTAGCTTAAAAAAATGTAAATTTAAGCCTAATGTATAAGTATTTAAGAGATGAAAAATATAGTCTTTCTATTTTTTATTGTTGTGGTAACAAGCTGTGCTTCAAAAAAAGAAATAACGCCGCAACAACAAGCAGCCTTTGATAATATAATGAACAGTAAATCTTATAAAATTGAATCAAGTTGGGCATACCCAAGAGCCAGTAATGCTTTAATGAGTTTACAAAATGCACGGTTATTTCCTTTAGGAAGTACAGCGGGTATGATAGATATAACCGGTAATACCAACTATTTAATTATTAAAAACGATTCCGTTTCAGGCTACCTACCATATTTTGGAGAACGACAAATGGGAGGGTATTCCAATAGCAATAAAATAGGAATTGAGTTTAATGGGCAACCAAAAGATTATCAAATAACAAAAACGGATAAAGGTAATTACACAATAACATTTTCTGCTAAAGATGACAATTCTAACTCAGAAAGTTACCGTGTTACAGTACGTATTTTTCCTAATTTAACCACAAGCATTCATATTACCAGTTCTCATAGAACCTCTATAGAGTATAGAGGTAAATTACAAGAATACATAGAGAAAGATAAAACTTAAAAAAATTAGTTTATTTCTCACTCAAGAACAAATATGAACTGATATCGTATTTTCTTTAACTCATATGATGTTGTAAGTTGTTGAAATGTAGTAATATAAGTAATTTAGATGCTATATTATTTACTAATTACAACTCATTATATCATGGCAAAAAAAAATATAGAAAAAACCTCCGAATCTAAAAAAATACAAGATTTAGAAACACACAAAGTGGACTATGAAAACAATCCTATGACCACCAATCAAGGATTAAAAGTAAACGACACTAACAACTCTTTAAAAGCAGGCGTACGAGGAGCTACCTTATTAGAAGACTTTTTACTGCGTGAAAAAATTACCCATTTTGATCACGAACGCATTCCAGAACGCATTGTACATGCTAGGGGTAGTGGAGCACATGGTTATTTTCAGCTGACCAAAAGCATAAAAAAATACAGTAAAGCAGGTATTTTTACCGATACCAAACGCAAAACACCTGTTTTTGTTCGTTTTTCAACCGTAGCAGGTTCAAAAGGCTCTCCTGATTTAGCGAGAGATGTAAGAGGCTTTGCTGTAAAATTCTATACCGAAGAAGGCACATGGGATTTGGTGGGAAACAACATGCCTATTTTCTTTATTCAAGATGCTATGAAGTTTCCAGATCTAATCCATTCTGTAAAACCAGAACCGAATAATGAAATTCCGCAAGCAGCCTCGGCTCATGATACTTTTTATGATTTTGTTTCGCATACTACAGAAACCTTACACAATCATATTTGGGCCATGAGCGACAGAGCCATTCCGCGTAGTTTAAGAATGATGGAAGGTTTTGGTATTCATACCTTTAGATTGATCAATGATAAAAACGAATCTCATTTTGTAAAATTCCATTGGAAACCCAAATTAGGAGTGCATTCTGTAACTTGGGACGAAGCTGTTAAAATTAACGGTGCTGATGCCGATTTTCATCGTCGCGATTTATGGGATGCTATTGAAGCAGGACATTATCCGGAGTGGGAATTGGGGATACAAGTAGTTCCTGAAAAAGACGAACACAAATATGAATTTGACCTGTTAGACCCTACTAAATTGATTCCTGAAGAGCTGGTTCCGGTAGAAATTATTGGTAAAATGGTATTGAATCGAAACCCGGATAATTTCTTTGCAGAAACAGAGCAAGTTGCATTTTTACCAGGACATATTGTACCGGGTATAGATTTTACCAACGATCCGTTACTACAAGGGCGTTTGTTTTCGTACCGAGATACACAACTTTCTCGTTTAGGATCGCCTAACTTCCATCAAATACCTATTAACAAACCTATTACCAAGGTGTATAACAATGAGCGTGACGGACACATGCAAATGGATATACCAAAAGGACAAGGAGCGTATTTTCCTAATACGTTAATGGGTGGATGTCCGCACCTTAGTAAAATGAAAGAAGGAGGCTTTACGCATTATGAAGAGCGTATAGATGCGAAAAAAATTAGAGGCAGAAGTGAAAGTTTTAGCGATCATTTTTCGCAACCCGCATTATTTTACCGCAGTTTATCCGATTGGGAAAAAGAGCACGTGGCACAAGCTTATTCTTTTGAATTAGGAAAATGTACCCAAAAACATATTAAAGAGCGTATGCTATGGCTTATCAACAAAATAGATAAAAATCTGGCTAAAACTGTGGCTGAAAATTTAGGAATGAAAGTACCTAAAAGTATTAACAAACCTATCAACCAAGCTATTGGAGCAGATGCTAATGTAAAAGAACACCAACCGCAAGATCCTAAAAATTACTTAGACGAAGATCCTGCGTTGAGTCAAGCGAACACAAAGTTTGACACTATTGAAACGCGACAAATAGCGGTATTGGTAGCCGACGGATTTGACATGAAAGCCTTTAAAAAAATGACCTCTACGCTTGAAAAAGAAGGCGCTATGGTAAAATTGGTAGCGCCTCATGGCGGTACCGTAACCTGTAGCGATAACATGGAGCATGAAGTAGATGCTGCTATTGCCACTACCGAAAGTGTATTGTTTGATGCGGTATACATTCCCGGAGGGAAAAAAGCCGTAAAAGCGTTACAGAAAGAAGCAAAAATAAAAAAGTTCATTAACGAAGCTTTTAAGCATTGCAAAGCCATAGCGGCAGACGGAGAAGGAGAGGAGCTGTTAGATACAACCTTTGTAGCCGATTATAAAGACGATGCAGCTGTATGTATTAATGAAAAACCAAAACAGTTTAGAGATGCCATTGCACAACACCGTAATTGGGAACGACGCAAAGTAGCGATGGAAGTACCTGCGTAAACTTTTATGTATAGATTATTGAATTATTTTCATAAAGATCCCATGGCAACCCATGGGATTTTTTTATGCGTTGCGTTGTTTTTTACTTAAAAACATAGGTGGGAAGGCATATTACGGAAAACCGTAAACGAATATGGTTTTAATTGGATATTTTGGAGTCTATCAGAATACCTTTTGCCTGAAATGACGATAGGGGAATGTAATGTGTGTGAAATGAATTAGTAAGTTATAAACTTAATTTGTCCGTAACTTTTTTTAAATAACTATCAAGTTTATAGGTTGTTGAATCTAATTCTTTAGCTTTAGTAAAGTACTCTAGAGCTTGTTCATATTCAAAATTATAATAATGATACATACCAAAATTAAAATAGCAATAGGAATTTGTTCCATCTAATGTCATTGATTTTTCAAGGTCTTTGAGTCCTTCTTCTTTTAAACCAAGTTTAATTTTAGCAAATCCTCTATTATTGAGTGCGTAAGCAAAACTGTCTTCTAACAATATAGCTTTCTCAAAATCTTTTATAGCACTTTTATAATCTCCTATAAGATTGTATGTATAACCACGATTATTTAATGCGTTACTATTATTAGGATCAATTTTAATTGCTTCGTCATAGTCTTTAATTGCCCCATCGTAATTACCAAAAAATGATTTTATTAATCCTGAATTTGAAAAATCATTTGAGTTGAATGTTTTTTTAGACCTATTACTGTATAAATTATTTATTCTTGCAGCATTGGTGTTATCCTTTATCTGTAAATATGCACTTATTAATAATTGATAGATAATATTTTCCTGATAACCTTTATCAAGAACTTTTTCTAATTCTAAAGCAGCTAGTTCATAGTCTTGATTGTTGTAATGTTTAGCTCCTAAAATATATCCATCAGAAATATTTTTATACTTCAACAAATCCATTATTTGTTTACCATCATTAAACACGGTAGTTCCATCATAAAGCTCTATAGGATTTTTACTTGGGACTATGTTTATATAGAAGTCGTAATATGTAGATATATTGAAAAAAAATAGAACAATTTTAACATTGTCATTAAAATTACTAAAGAAAACTAAATAACTTAAAATCATTGATAAACTCAATGATGCCAAAGGTCCCATTAAATCAATAAATATTTGCTTGTTTATTGAAAGTGTTTTTTGCTCTAATACACAAAGGCCAATTTTCCAATGAAAAGGATTATTGTTAAAAAAAAGTTCTAATCTTCCAATTTGGATTCTAAAACTTTTTGTTGGATCTCCATGAGAACCTAAATATAGAGTTACTTTTTTATCTGTAAATATCAGAGCAGGAATACCATGACCTAACTCATGAATTAAAGTAGAAAAAGGTCTTAACACCGTAATAAATAGCAATAAGAAAATTAAATAATAAAAAAACAACATATGCTTTTTGATTCTCTAAATGTTTGATTTACGGTTTCGAATATAATCTAAATTATTTTGTTGAAATGTACATTACTTAACAATGAATACCTTAAAACAATTTGTTGTTTAATATAATATCCGTCGATATAATACGCTGGTGCGTAATTATATCTGATATTATATCAAATACGTGGTATTCGTCGTTTTGCTCATATATTATATTTGTACTATAATGTTCTCGCGTTATGTAACTTGAGCTTTGGATAAAAGCGAAAGTCCTTTCTAAAGTTTCTGAAAAAATTTTACTCCAAAAGTTTCTTTAATACAGTTAATGGAACACTCTTTACACGAAACGACGATAGGAGAGTAGTGTAATGTGTGTGGAATGATAATTTGTGTTAAAAACTTTATTTACTTTACGGTTTTCCCTCACGTTAATTCCTACAATATTTCGTAGATTTAAAATCTCCCTTAATTAACAATTTTTAATTACATAATAGCAATGTCGATTAATACGACATAGTCAATTGCTATATAAAACTACCAGATATGATTAATAAAATTAAAATACATAAAACTGCTTCATATATGGAGATGGTTGAAATTGAACCATCTGAAGTGAATTATTTTTACGGAAGTAATGGAACAGGCAAAACCTCATTGGGTAATGTAATAGATGATTGTAGTTCTTATGAAGATTGTTCATTAGATTGGGAATCAAGTACAATTGAAACTTTGGTTTATAATAAAAATTTTGTTAACTCGAGCTTTAATCAAAGTAATGCAATTGAAGGGATTTTTACTCTCGGAAAAGATGAGACAAATGCACAAACCTTCATCAAAGAGTCTAATATTGAAATAGATAGCTTAACTAAAAGTATTGACGGATTAATAGAAGCTATTGAAAAGCAAGAGTCAATTTTAGCTAAAAAGAAAAGAGAAACCATTAACAAAGCATGGCAAATTAAGCTTAAATATGAAGAGTTTTTCAGACCTGCTTACCAAGGGTTTATGGGAAGTGGAGAAGCCTTTTTCAATAAGTGTATTAGTGAAATTGGTAATACTTCTGTTTTATTAAATGAAGATGATATCAAAGATAAATGCAGAAAAGTTTTTAATGATGATTTGAAGTCATTTAATCAAATCAAACAGTTTGAATATCCTGAATTAACTATTAAAGAAAATTCCAAAATTCTTTCGACAAAAATTATTGGAAAAGAAGATGTTGAGATTGGGAAGTTAATTAAAAAGCTTGATAATAGTGACTGGATTAAAGATGGAGTGGATTACTTAAAAATTACAGAAAATCAATGTCCTTTTTGTCAACAAGAAGTTAGTAAATCGTTGAAAAATGAAATAGAATCATTTTTTGATGAAACTTACGAGAATAAAAAGTTAGAATTAAATGATTTTATACAAGAATATAAAAGGTATGTTAATGAACTGATTACAAACGCCAAATCCATATTAGAAGAAGACATAATTATTCTTGAATTTGATGATTTAAAAAATAAAATAGAACTTTTAGAAGAACAGTATAAGTCAAATGTTATTATACTTCAATCAAAACAAAAAACGCCAAGTATTGAAATAGAATTAAAATCTTTAGAACCTGTTTTAAAAAGTATTGCAAGTATTATTAAAAAGTTTAGAGAGGAAATAGAAGCAAATAATAAGACTGTAAAAAACATTACGAAAGAAAAGGATGATTTAAAATCTGAAATATGGCAATTTGTATTAAATGAATTAAAGTTAGATTTAAGAACATATACAAAGACTAAAGAAGATGTAGAAAAGGCAAAAGGAGGAATGAATAAGTCTAAAAAAGAAAAAACTGATAAAAGGCTTGAACTCCAGAAGCAAGTGAATTTAAAAGAGTCTGAAATCACAAGTGTACTTCCAACAGTCAATGAAATAAATAAAATTCTTACTCTTTTTGGATTTACAAATTTTAAGCTTGACGAATCAGAAACTAAAGGATTTTATAAAATTGTCAGAGAAGATGGAACTGAAGTCAACGAATCGTTAAGTGAAGGAGAGTATACATTTATTACTTTTTTATATTTCTATCATCTATTAAAAGGAAGTAAATCTGAAACAGGAATTGCAACAAATAAAGTAGTTGTAATTGATGACCCAATTTCAAGTCTTGATAGTAATATATTGTTTGTTGTGAGCAACTTAATTAAAGAAGTTGTCGAAGATGTAAAGAAAGGTAAACATGGAGTTAAACAGATTTTTGTTTTAACACATAATGTATATTTTTATAAGGAAGTAACATTTTTAGGAAGTAGGTATAGTCATTCAAATAAGGTTTCTTTTTGGATAGTTCGAAAGTTAGACAATCAAACCAAAATAATTAAGCATCCAGAAAACCCAATTCAAACAACATATGAATTATTATGGAGAGAATTAGATGATTTAGAGAACATCAATACAGCAACAATTTTTAATACTTTACGAAGAATTTTAGAATATTATTTTAACATTCTTGGAGGGTTAGGTTATGAGGACGCAATAAGTAAATTTGAAGGGGAAGAACTAATAATATGTAAATCGTTGGTTTCATGGATAAATGATGGATCGCATTTTATTAATGATGATTTGGTTGTGTTTGTGGAACCAGAAAGTATAGAAAAGTATCTAAAAGTATTTAGAGACATATTTAATAAAATGGGACATGAAAGTCATTATAATATGATGAGAAGAATAAAAACTTAAGTAGCATGAAAAACGAAACTCAAATAAAATGCCCAAACTGTGGAACATCAATAGATGTACAAGATATTTTAACTCATCAACTTGAAGAAGAAATAAAACAAAAATATCAAACTCAAATTGCTGAAGAAAAAAAGAAATATGAAGCAGAACAAAAAAAGTTAAATGAAGATAAACTTGAGTTTGAAAAAAAGAAAAAACAAGAAAATGAGCTATTTCAAGAACGATTAGAAAATCAGTTAAAAGAAGAAAAGAAAGAAATAGAATTAAAACTAAAACTTAAATTAAAAGAAGAACAATCTGAACAATTTGATGCTTTACAAAAAGAATTGAATGAAAAGTCAGATCAAGTAAAAGAATTGAATCGTTCTAAAGCAGAGATTGAAAAGTTAAAGCGTGAAAAAAATGAACTAAAAGAAGCCGCTGAAGCAGAAGCACAAAAGAAGCTAAATGAAATACTAATTGCTGAAAAGGAGAAGATTAAAAAATCTGAAGAAGAAAAGAATGAATTACGTTTCAAAGAAATGCAAAAGCAACTGGAAGACCAGAAAAAGCTTACTGAAGAGATGAAACGTAAGCAGGAGCAAGGTTCGATGCAACTTCAAGGAGAAGTTCAAGAGTTAGCAATAGAAGAGTGGTTAGAATCAAAATTCCCATTAGATACAATTGAGGAAATAAAAAAAGGAGTTAGAGGAGGAGATTGTATTCAAATTGTCCATACAAGAACAGAACAAAATTGTGGTTCGATATATTATGAAAGTAAGAGAACTAAAGACTTTCAACCGAGTTGGATTGAAAAATTTAAAGCTGACATAAGAGATAGAGGAGCAAATATTGGAGTTTTGGTAACAGAGGTTATGCCATCTGATATGGATAGAATGGGATTGAAAGATGGTATTTGGATATGCAATTATGAAGAATTAAAGGGCTTTGTGTTGTTTTAAGAGAAGGTATTATACAGGTAAATAATGCTGTTATAACTCAAGAAAATAAAGGAGATAAAATGGATTTGCTTTATGACTATTTAACAAGTAGTACATTCAGAATGCAAATAGAAGCTATTGTTGAAGGATTTACACAAATGAAATCAGATTTAGATAGTGAGAAACGTTCAATGCAAAGAATTTGGAAACAAAGAGAAAAGCAAATTGAAAAGGTTGTAACCAACACGATTGATATGTATGGTTCAATAAAAGGAATTGCTGGTAATGCAATACAATCTGTGAAAGCATTGGAATTACCAGAAGGTGATGACGATTTCGAATTAAACTGATTATGGAAGATTATACTCATGAAGAAATATATAAGTTAGTAGGCAAGAAAGATAAAACTGCTGGAATAACATTCAAATATAATAGTGAATCAGTAAAAATTTATGGCCAATTTGTAACTGTTGTTTTTTTATACACTCAAAAAGAAAGAGAAGAACTTGATGAATTAGTAAAAACAAGTCCATTTTCCAAGCATGGAATTTTAAAAGTGAGATATTTAGCTGGAAATTTATCTAAAGAGCAAATAAAAAAATTAGAACTTGAAGGAATTAATTCAAATGATATTGCTTGCATAAATTATTTTGTTCACGACCCAAAAAACACTTATCACTCTAAAGAAAAACGAACAGTTAAGACTCTTAATATTCCTATGAGGACATCTCCAAAAGGTGGAGATTATAATTGGATTTATGGTTTCCAGAAAAAACTTATTAATGATGGTGTAGGTTTTACTCCAATGGATAGACATTTTTATTTAGCGCTTAAATTTTATTTTGAGCCTGATAATTTATCTAATGAAGAAGTTCAAGAAATCTATCCAAATGGTGATTTAATAATGAAAGAGGAAATAGAGTGGGAGTTATTTAAAATTAAATATCAAAAGGAAGAATTAACGCAGGAAGAAAAAAAGAAATGTACTTTAATGTATAGGCAAAAACAAGAGGAATCAAAGATCATTTTAAATAAGTATTTAAATGAATCTGGAAGTAGTTTAAAAAAACTAATTGCAGATAATATTGAACAAGCTGCTGAATTACTCATAAAAGTTGAGCATTTTAAGGATATAAAACTAAATGTAATGGGACTAGTTCCAATATATTTGGATATTGAAAGATACTTACATGTATATATGCGACATGTAGAAGAAATGCAAGTAAATAAGCATTTTGAACATAAAGATAATTTCCAATGGGATGAAGAAAATGTAACGTTCGTAATGAAAGAAGTTGTAAATGAGATTAATGATGAAGTTCAAGAATTTTTTAAGCTGAATCCTGGTAAAAGATATAGTAGATATGGAGAAAAAAGTATATATTTTCAAGGAGACTATTATACAATACATATAGAACCAACAGGTCGAATAAGTACTTTTCACAAGAATAGGAAAAATCTATGATTACCTATATAATGTAAACACGATGTGAAATTTGGCCTCATAAAATTTTGATTAAAACAATAGACGAGCAGAACGACCATATTTTAGGGTTTTAGCATTACAGTTTCTTAATTATTTCTATTTTACATAATATATCTACATAATTTTAATAATTATAGGCTTTCCTAAAATATAGTGAAGCGAGCCGTTAATTGTTTTCAAAATTATATGCAGCCTTGATTTTTTGTTTACTCGCTACATATTTAATATTGTGGTACTCGTGAATCTCACAGGCTCGATTTCTTTTTGCATCAAGGCAAAAGATAGCGCACAAAAAGAAAACTTTAATTGGAGTTCTATATAGAACAAGTGTATAGAAATTTGCTCGCAGAGAAATTTTATACTCTTGTGGCAACTTGACGAGAATTGCTTAAAAATTTTTTTGACGTACATTTTATCAAATACGCGAATTTTAAAACAGAGCAAAAAGTGAAGCTTTTATATGGCGTTGGCAAGCGATGGATAATTGTGTGTAAAATAAATTGTGATAACAATTTGATTTTATAAAACAATCGAGCGCTTTGGTAGCGGCTATTTTACATAACGGCAAATTATAGTTACAAATGACTTTCCTTTTAAAAATAGAATTCAAATCCACGAGAATCGCGTATTTAAAATTTTCTTGACCAAATTTACTGAATATTTTAAAAGAATTAATAAAGACAAGTTAATTAGCCGTAATTTCTTTTAACATAATATCTGCTGATATAAGTCTAAAGACGTTATATCTGATATTATGCTAAATAGCCTGAAATGCGGCTATACAGAAATTACTATATATTTGCACTATAATTAATATTATGTTAAATAGAATATTTCAGAACCCTGCTCTAGGTTCCGTGAATCTCTAATGTACTTTTTACCACATTAGTTACCGGATCTGGGTTTCTGTTTTTTAATCTACGTAATAATAATTTTACCGCATTGGCTCCAATTAACTGTGCGTGTTGGTTTACCGTAGATAATTTTGGATGCGAATACTCCGATAAGATTCCCTGACTAAAACTAATAATAGAAACATCTTTAGGCACTTCAAATGTTAACGTGCGTACCAAATTCAACGATATAATTCCTGAAAGTTCATCCAACGCTAAAATGGCATCCACATTTTGTGTTAACAGCTTTCTGTTTAATTGAAATTCAATTTCTTCCTCAGATTCTGACTCAATAATATCAATTCCTTCCGCAGTTAAGGCTCCTTCTCTACGTAACTTCCCTATCCACAGGTTTTTAAGCATAGAAACCACTAAAATATTCTTTTTGCCACTGTTGGTAAAGTATTCAATAGCATTTTTTGCAGCATCATAATCGTCAATCACCACTTTATCCACATCTAAACCATCAAAATAACGATCAAAGAACACAAACGGAATCTCTTTTTTACGTAATTCTAAAATATGTTTGGTTTGATTTAGCATTTCCGACTCTTCAGACGGTGCCATTAACACTCCGTCTACACAACCATTAGAAAAATACGATAGTCCTTCTTTTTCGGCAATAAACGTTTCATTGGAGATAGAAATAATGGTTTTATAGCCATTTTTACGTGCTTCCGACTCTATTCCGTATAGAATTTTAGTGTAAAAATGATTAAAAATATTAGGAATGATCACTCCCAACGTTTTTGTTTCTTTTCTACGTAAATTAATAGCAATATTATTAGGGGTATATTGCTTTTCTTGAGCTAATGTTAGTATTTTTTGTTTGGTTTCTTTGCTGATTTCATGACTGTCACTCAATGCTTTAGAAACGGTTGATACCGAAACATTTAACTCTTTTGCTAAATCTTTTAATGTTACCATACAAGTTTAAAATAGTAGTATATAAAAGAAAAAGCTCTAGTAATAGTAGAGCTACTAGAGCTTTTTCTTAAGTTGTTATTTTTTAATGAATCGTTTGTTGATTCGTTTTCCGTCTTTTTCAATAATTATAGAATATACTCCTGATGGTAATCCAGAAACATCTATAGTTTTATTGTTCTTAATAGTGACCTTTTGCAAACTTCCAGTTTGCAAATTATAGATACTAATTTTAGAATCTTTTAAATCTGTGTTAAAATTCACAATTGTTTCTGCAGGATTTGGATAAATCTCTAATTGTTGAGTTTCTGTAACTCTTGCACTTGCACTACTGCTACCACAGCTACCTGATACAAAATTCATTTTACTGTTTATAGTGGTGTTTTCTCCGCCTGTTGGCAAGCTATACGTATAATAAAAATACACGGTGTCTCCTGTAGTTGCATTGATAGCATACGGAACATTAGGTTGCGCTAAATACCCCGGATAGGTTGCATTTTCAGCAGTACTATAGTATAAAATAAGGGTTGTATCTCCTACACCTGCTGTTTGTGGTACAAATGTTAAAAAAGAACCTTCAGAAGTTGTAGAAATTTGCACAGTAAATTGTCCGTTTGCAGCAGCTTGGATACATCCATTTGTGGGTGGCGGAGTTACTGTGGTTGCATCGGTAAATGTAAATTGCTCCCACGTATCTTGAGAGTCTGTTCCTACTTGTTTTAAAACACCTTCGCTATTCATTTGTAATCTTCGTAAATTACTTTCTAAAGTAGTTAAGTAAAACGTTCCATTTCCTGCCGGAGTAATTTGCCAACTTTCCCAAGTACCTGCGTAACTTGTGGGTTGCATATCGGTAAAATCAGTATTATCAGAACGAAGTCTTGCATTTCCTTGTCCGCCAACACAATCAATAAAATAACTGTTATTAGCAGTAGCGGTAAATTTCCATTCTACAGTAGCTCCGGTTGCAGTTGTAGAAGTACTAAACGGATCTTCTGAACCATTGGCCCCTACTCTTTTATTATGAAACGAATTATCAATATAATACACTTTATTAGGATCAGGAACAAACGTATTAACAGATGCTACTGAAACATTAAAAATAAGGTTGCTGGAAGCTCCGCAATTGTTGGTAAAAGTAGCCACGTAGTTACCCGAATTACTTGTTTGAGCGTTAGAAACGGTAATTTCTCTTGTATTGGCAGAAAACCCATTAGGCCCAGTCCATGTCCAATTACCATCAGAAGCAGGTTGTGGACCAAAACTAACACTATCTCCTGTTTGAAGAGAAACAGATGTATTAGATGCCCACCCTTGGCTATTTACATTATAATATGGTGTAACAGCGGAAGGTTGACAAACAGTTGTGTTTCCATCTTCCCACACAATATCATCCATTGCGAACTGAAAATTTCTATCTGGTATCGCACCATCATTTCCAATACGTATCATATATGACATGTCTTGAAACGCTACTAAACCACCTAAATCACTTATAGGTATGGTTACTTGTCCCCATTCTCCATTTCTAACCAAACCATATTTTGTCTCTCCTGCTGGAAATTTAACTTCTGCGGCATTGGTATAATTATCATTTACTCCTATGATAAATGAAACATCCGCAGGAATTTTAATTTTAAATTTCAGTGATCCGTTTTCGGTATAATTCGACATGTTTTTACCATACAGACTTATAATTCCTGCTCCAAACCAACCTTTTTCTTTAACATTGGTAAATGAAAGCACGTTATCACCTTCATAAGGAGCGATATCTGTGTTTTCTACTAGTGTTCCGTCAAAAATGTAAAACTCAGAATCTACTCCAAAATTTAAACTATTTGTAGATGGTGTAGTATCTGTAAACACGCCAAAAGTGCCATTTTCAGCAGCAATTGTACCGTCAGAAAAACTTACACTTCCATGACCATTCCACTTATGCACACGCACATAATCTACATACATTTTACCTGGTAATGGCGCTGTGATTCCGTCGTTAGATGCTACTCCCGGTAACGTACCACCAACAGCCATATTTAACAACATATAAAATGGTTTTGTAAACGGTGCTGTATTTGGGTTTTCAGCATCTATAGGAAACGGATTTTCGTACAAATCATATTCTGTACCTCCATCAATTACGGTAAATCGAATTTGAGTAGGCTCCCAATAAATTCTGTATTTTACAAATCGATCATTTAAAGGTGTACTAGCCACATAAGGTTTGTTATAATCTACATCATACGCTATGTTTCCTACACCACCTCCCGGGATTGGAAAGAAAGTATTAGCTCCTACATAATTGTTTACTGTAGAGGATGTTTCTCCTTGGTGATCTCTACCAGCTTTACTAAAGCCCATTTCCATGATATCAATTTCTCCTTTAGAAGGCCACGTTAAGTTGGCAGTACCTAGCATCCAAACCGCAGGCCATAACCCTTGTTCTAGATTGGGTACACGCACACGGGCTTCTATCATACCATAATGAATAGCTACTTTATCTTCTGTAATTACTTTACCAGAAGTATAAGCTCTTGAACCTGAATTTTCTCTTTTAGCTTCAATGACCAAAGCTTTATTACCAGCTTCCCCTGGGATGTCAGCAACATACACGTTGTTTTCTTCATAAGATTGAAGTTCTTGATTTCCCCAACCGCATAGACCCACGTTACAACCATCGCCCACATCCTTGGTCCATTGTTGGTTGTTAAAAGTATTGAAATTATCTTCCCAAATAACTTCTCCTACCTGAGCTTGAAAAGTTAACGAGGTTAAAAAAAAGAGTATAAAAAGGCTAAAACTCCTCATTATATTATGTATGGTAGAGGTTTTCTTGTTTTTTAAAACCTCAAGAATATTATTATTTTTCATATTGATTGCATTTAAATTTAGTGAACTTTAAAATCAGATTCCTTCAAATTATTTTTTGATGAATCTTTTCTCAATTCTTCTTCCATCTCTTTCAATAATTATACTGTAGACACCCGATTTTAAATCAGATACATCAATACTATTGTTGTTCACTTTTCTTTTACCAGTAACTGTTCCTGATTGAAGATTAAAGATTTGCACATTACTTTTTTCCAAGTTTGTATTGAATTGTAACGTAGTTATTACAGGATTTGGATACAAAATCAACTCCTCTTCTTTTTCTTTAGTCTCCTCTGCTACTCTAGCAGCTAGAGTATTAACTTTGGTAATACGAATCCAGTTTAGATTTACACCAGAGTTTTGAATGAAAATTCCGAAGTTGTACGTACCTGCATTCACATTTACCGTGTGTGAAATGGTTTGCCAATTTTGCCATCCACCTGTATTAGAAACATCCAAAACTCCTAGCTGAATGTTACCTGCATTTAAATCGCTTGAAATTTGTGCTCCGTTAACGGCACTGGCTACTCTGTATTCAATTACATACGAACCAGTTGATGGAAAGTTGATATTTTCATACGCCATCCAATCGCCTGTGTCTGCATACCCTACATTTAAGCCTCCGCCTACATCGGTAGTTGGTTCTGTTTCAATGCCGTTCATTGCAAAATAATCTTCTGCCTGAATTAATGTACTTGGAGCACTTCCTGCAAGTTGTACACGTACAGAAGTGGCTAAATCGTTAAAACTATAATCTACCAAGCAAGAAACATCCGAAGTGATGGTTACAACATTACCTGTAAAATTATCGCCATCGTATAACACTACTTCATATCCACTTTGTACTTTGATTGAAGAAATATCGTTATCAACCACTCCTCTAGCCTGTAATTGACCTAAAGTGTAATTGCCTAGTGGTAAGTTTACAGCATATCCATCATAATTACAATGTTTATATACCGTGGCTTCTGAAGATGAAGGCGGATTTGAATATCCATAACCTCCAAAAACCGCTACTGCTTTTGTGGGTTGAGGCGAATGTAAAGAAGGTGAATGATCTGCTACATCATCATACGCAAAACCGTAGGCTAAATTATTGATACAAATACCTGGTAAATGCCAAAATTTAGAGTAATGATTCATCGGATTTCCTTGATAGAAAGCAGATATATTATGCCAATTCTGTTCTCCGGGATTTGCAGAAGTAACATCAACCATGTGTCTGTTAATAGCAGCAGTCAACTGCGATTGGATTACCAAATCTAAATCTCCATCAACCAATCTTCTATCTAATACACCTTTTCCTTCAAGAGCTTCTTGTGTGGTGGGACGATTTTGTACACGTCCTGTACGTCCAACAAACGCGCCTGATTGCCCCACAACTTCTAGCTGTTCACCAATAACACGTCCTTTAAACACTCCTGCTTCTCCTGCATAAAAAATCAAATCTTGATTTTTGTATTTGTTCCAAATAGCATCAATATAAGAGCTTAAGTAGTTTGCGTACGGACCCACTGGTCTACCGTCACTTCCATCAGCAAAAGGAGAAGTTTTAGACGGAGCTGTGATTTCTCCGCTTTCATCATTTACACATCCTTGAAATTCATTAGGTACATTTGCTTTAAAAGCAGCAACAATTTCTTCATGTTTAAGAAGCTCTCCTACCTGTTGATAATAACCGTTAGCTCCATATAATTCTAATCCCATAGGATATTTATACGAATCTACACGAGTGGTATTTCCAAAGAAACCACCTAAATCGTTGGTGAGCTCGATCATTTCATATAAAATTCCTGTATTAGGATCGGTTGGATTTAAAGGATTAACTCCTGCGTAACCTGAAGGAGCACCTGTAGAACCATGAAAATATAAATACAACTGAGATCCTTGTGCAATAAACACTCTACACCCTTGAATAAGTGGTAGGGAGAATGTTTTGTTAGGGATTTCACTCAGTTTTGCAAAACAATTTGCGTACTTAGAATCGCCTCCTGGTCCTGTATTTCCACCAATAGATGGCCCTGTTACAGTATTGTAAGAGGAATCCATTGGTAAAATTTGACTGGTTTTGGGATCAATCCATATATGATTACCAGTACCAAGTTCTTTTCCAACAATGGCAACATAAATTTCGGCGTCACTAAACGTAGATGTGTTTTTAATTTCAAAAGGGATTGCACCTTGTGCATACAATTCGGCATTAAAGAGAAAAACGATTATAAAAATGACCGTCTTCCAATTTAAAATTGTTTTTAGATTCGGGGTTTTCATCTTAATGATTTTTATTGATTAATTAATTAATACTTGTTTACATACTTATATAAATTATGTGGTTGCAAATTTTGAAAGAACTTGCTTGTATTACTTAAAATGAAAACCCCTTCTAATTTTCATTTATATAACTGTATTTTTTACTGATAAACTTTTACGTAATCGATTATAAATTCTTGTGGAAAAATAGCATCATCTGTTACTTTACCTCCAAAATCACCACCTATAGCAAGGTTTAGAATGATGTAAAAAGGTTTGTTATATGGCCATGTTTGATCGTTCTTTTCTTCTGGAGAAAATGTATAGACTTTAGTATTGTCTATATAAAACTCAATAGCATCTTTAGTCCATGTTGTTTTATATACATGAAAATCCTCTTCAATATCATTGATGACTGTTTTCTTAGAATTTATGGTATTGCCATGGCTATCTGGTGTATGAAGCGATGTGTATATGGTGTGAGGTTCCCTACCCACATATTCCATAATATCAATTTCTCCGCATGCAGGCCATCCTTTTTCATTAATATCGTTGCCTAACATCCAAATTGCTGGCCATAATCCGTTTCCTTTCGGTAATTTTGCGCGTACTTCAATAGTACCATACTGAAATTCAAACTTTTGTTGGGTATGAATTTTTCCTGATTGATAAATAGTATCATTTTTGGTGGCTGTTATTACCAAATGACCATTTTTTAACTCTGCATTTTCTTTAGTATAGTACTCTAATTCGTTATTTCCCCATCCGCATATAGACGGACAACCATTACCTAAATCGTAATTCCAATGTTTTTCATTTAAAGTATTTCCATCAAAATTTTCTTCAAAAACCAGTTTTTTAGTCTCGTTTTGACAAGAAAACAACGCAAAACCTATTATAATGATTATAATTTTTTTCATGGTAAGGTAAATTTGGTTTGTAAAGTGGTTACAGAGCTTCCTCCTATAAATACATTAAAATCACCTGGTTCAACCAGAAACTTTCCTGTATTATCATAAAAACCAAGCTCTTTTGGCGTTAATGTAAACTGAACTGTTTTGGTTTCTCCTGCATTTAATTTAATCAATTCAAAACCTTTTAGTTCTTTTACAGGGCGAGTAATACTTGCTGAAACATCTTGAAGATATAATTGCACAACTTCTTTTCCATCAACTTTCCCCGTATTGCTAACAGCAACTTCTACAGTAACTTGATCTGAAGTTATGGCGTTAACTTTTACATCTTTATATTCAAAAGTAGCATAACTTAAACCATAACCAAACGGATATAATGGTTCGTTACTTTCATCTTGATAATGAGACCAAAACACTTCATTTTTAGGTCCGGGTCTTCCTGTACTTTTATAATTGTAATAAAGAGGGACTTGCCCTACATTTTTTGGAAAAGTCATCGGTAATTTTCCGCTTGGGTTATAATCTCCATACAACACTTGTGCAATAGCATTACCCGCTTGAGAGCCTAATTGCCAACCTTCAACAATTGCCGGAATATGTTCATTTGCCCAATTAATAGCTAATGGTCTACCATTATTTAGTACCAATACAATGTTTTTGTTTACTTTGTAAACGGCTTCTAATAGTTGCTGTTGTACTCCGGGAAGATCTAGTTTAGCTCTACTTCTACCCTCACCACTTTGATACCCTACTTCACCTAATACCATTACTACTACATCTGCTTTTTTGGCTGTAGCAATAGCCTCAGAAAAACCTGAAGTATCTGTAGTATTGATAACAAGTTCACTTGCAAAATTAGTTTCACCTGAATACAAATCAGCTCCTTTTGCATATGTTACCTTATTTCCGTTGTATTGCTGCATTCCTTCCAAAATAGAGATTGCAGAATGATCTTTAGCTGCAATACGCCAATTGCCTAACGGACTGTTTTTATCGGAAGCTAAAGCCCCTATTAATGCTATTTTTTGACCTGTTTTTTGTAAAGGCAATAAGTTGTTTTCATTCTTAAGCAAAACAATAGATTTTTTTGCCATATCTAAAGCAGCTTCGTGGATTTCTTTACTACCTATAACTTCTTTTTCTTTTGCTGTATCGCAATATTTATACGGATCATCAAACAAGCCTAATTCAAATTTTACTTTTAAAATTCTTTTAGCAGCATCCTCTATAAACTTTACATCTACTTTTCCTTCTTTTACTAAAGAAGCTAATTCATTTACATATGCATAGGATTCCATATCCATATCACAACCCGCGTTAGCAGCTAATGCAGCCGCTTCTTTTAAGTCTTTTGCATATCGATGATAGGTCATTTCCATGATTGACCCCCAATCGGACACCATAAATCCTTCAAAGTTCCAATCGCCTTTTAAAATATCTCTTTGCAAATATTTATTACCCGTTGCCGGTACTCCGTTTAACTCATTAAAGGAATTCATAAAGGTTTTTACATCAGCTTCAATAGTGGCTTTAAATGGAGGAAAGATAATATTATGTAAGGTAGATGTACCTACATCTACGGTGTTATAATCTTTTCCTGCTTCAGCAAAACCATATCCAGCAAAATGTTTAGCACAGGCAATGATGGTATTTGGGTCAGACAAATCTTCTCCTTGGAAACCTTTTACACGCGCTTTAGCTATTAAGCTTCCTAAATACGGATCCTCTCCTGCTCCTTCCATGACACGCCCCCAACGAGCATCTCTAGAAATATCTACCATCGGTGCAAACGTCCAGTTAATTCCTGCTGCAGAAGCTTCTTTGGCTGCCATTTCTGCTGATTTTTTAATCGCTTGTAAATCCCAACTAGCGGCTTCTGCTAACGGAATTGGACTTTGCGTTTCATAGCCATGAATAACATCAAAACCAATGATTAGTGGAATACCTAATCGGCTTTCTTCAACTGCTATTTTTTGAACTTTTTTTACTTCCTCAACTCCTCTTACATTAAGCATTGAACCTACCCAACCTTTTTGTAAATGTTCATATTTTTTACCAGCATCTCCTTCACTAGGCGCTGGTCCTGTTACATTCCAAAAACCATTGTATTGGTTCATTTGTCCGATTTTCTCTTCAAGTGTCATTAAAGACAAAATGGAGTCTGTTTTTTTATCTATTTCTGAAGGTTCATTATCTTTCTTTACTGAATTACAGGCAATAAAAGACAATAATACCCAAGTGGTAATTAGTTTTTTCATACATAAAAATGATTAAGCAATAGGATCAAGGTAACCCTTGATCCTATTGCTAAATAATCAATTCAAATTATTGGTATACTTTAACATAATCTACAAGCATAGAGTCTTCTGTGAAAGAAGAATCTATGGTACCTCCAAGAGTACCTCCCATAGCTACATTAAATATTAAAAAGAAGTTTTGATTAAAAGGTAATGATGCTTCATTTGTAAAAGTGAAAAACACTTGATCATCTACAGCAAAAATTATTTCTTCTGGTTTCCATTCTACAGTATATGTATGAAACTCTGTGGTTGAAGTATTTACTGTAGTTGAAGTTGTAGGTCCATTTCCTCCAGAATTACCAGGGTAATGCAACGTAGATGATGTCGAAGTTTTATTTGAACCTGTTTGTTCCATAATATCTATTTCTCCGCTATCTGGCCAACCTACCGTAGTATAGTTAGAGCCTAACATCCATAAGGCAGGCCATGTTCCTGCGGATTGTGGTAGTTGCGCTCTGATTTCTACTCTTCCATATTGAAAATCGTATAATCCTTCTGTTTTTAATCTAGCTGAAGTGTATTGGCTTCCTGAAAAATCTTCTCTTTTAGCAGTTATTACAAGATTTCCTCCTTCTACTTTTGCATTTTCAGCTCTGTCTGTATAGTACTGAACTTCACTATTTCCCCATCCGTTATCTCCTGTTCCTATATCATAGGTCCATTTTGAAGCATCTGGCGCTCCATCTGTATTAAAATCATCTTCCCAAACTAAATTGTCATAAGTATAATCTGCATCTTGAGATGGTTTTGTTGAAGTAAATTTATGATACCACGCAAAGTCATTTCCGCTTTCTACAATTCTTACAATTAATTCATCATTAGTTATAGATATAATATCATAAGTACTAGCTCCAACGTACCACCCCATAAAACCTCCGTCTGAGATTTCAAAGCTTGTTTGTCTGTATGGAGAACCGTTATACTGCCCTTCTAAAGCAGCTGTAGATTCTGATGGGGTTATGGTAACGTCTTTAACACCAAACATATTTATTGCTACAGTTTCATCATGACATTGGTCTCCGTCAACTCCAATTTTACCTGCATAAGTACCCGGTACAAAAGCAGGTCCCACAGTTTGTTCAAAGGTAACTCCTTCTGCTGTTCTTGTAAATACAAATTCATTATCATACATACAGGCTTTTTCTTCATCCCATGGACCAATACCACTCCACCAAGCTTCAAAATCAAACCCATCACCTTCTACAGGTCCTAATCCTACATGTAATGATTTATCTGCTTGCCAATACCATTTTTTAAAAGATGGGAGTTGATTTTGATCTATTACTAATTCTCCATCCTCTACCGTGGTTTGTGCTCCTGTTAAAAAAGATTCAGCTTCTACATCAGAAAAAGAACTATAAACAGTAACTTCTATAGATGAGCTAGAACCAACACCTCCTGTACCAGTAGCATTTACTATTACAGAGAATGTGTTAATACCTACTTTTGTATACCTGTGCTTAATAACTCCTGATGGAGCTACTTCTCTTTTTCCATCACCAAAATCAAACTGAAAATTAATTTCATTATCTGCTGTTGCTTTAAATACTACGAATCCAGAACCGTCTCCGTGAGGGTTGTTTTCATCTACACCTAAAACTTCAGCTGTTATACTTACATTTTTTGGAACTACAATGTCTCCTACTTCATAATCATTTTTTTGACAGCTTTTAATAAAACTTGCTGTAATGATCAAAATGATTAAACTATATATACTTTTTTTCATTTTTTATATTTTAATTATGGTAATTAAAGTCATCTATATAAGCAATTACAGTGTCTGTATTGTTCTCTGAATTAACTTGAAGTACAACTCTATTAAAATCTGTTCTATCAATTGGATTGGGTTGCCCTACTGAAACATCATTTGCAAAATCAAACGTAATTTCTTGCCAAGTATCTAAAACTAAAGGTTTAATAATTTCTGTTTGTAAAACCCAAGGTTCTGCAGCTGTACCGTCTTGTAATTTTAATGAAATTTGATTGGGCTGACTACCAGTAATACTTGATGAAGGCACATAAATTTTTAGTGTAAATTTAGCTTTTGCTGTTAAATCAAAATTAGGAGTAACATCAAAACGGATATTTGCATACTGACCTCCTGTATCGTTATATTCTAAAACTGTTGCAGATTGGTTGTTTGCATCTATATGTGGATTTGCAAACATGTTATCCATTCCACAACTATCTCCTGCCCAAGTTGTAATAGTCCCATTGCCTTCAAAATCATCTGTTGCAAATGGAGGTGTGTCTACTATTGTGTTTCCATAAGAAAAATCATCAATGTAGGCTATAACTGTATCTGTATTGTTCTCAGAATTAACTTGAATAACTACTCTGTTAAAATCTGTTCTATCAACTGGATTTGGTTGTCCTACTGAAACGTCGTTAGCAAAATCAAAGGTAACTTCTTGCCAAGTATCTAAAGCTATAGGTTTAATAATTTCTGTTTGTAGAACCCATGGTTCAGCAGCTGTACCATCTTGTAACTTTAAAGAAATTTGATTGGGTTGGCTTCCTGAAATACTTGACGAGGGTACATAAATTTTTAATTTAAATATGCTATTTCCCCCTGATAGGTCAAAATTAGTTGCATTATCAAAACGAATATTTGCATATTGACCTCCGGTATCATTATATTCTAAAACTGTAGCAGATTCATTATTTGCATCTATAAAAGGGTTTGCAAAGGCTGTGTTTAATCCTGCAGCATCACCTGCCCAAGTGGTAATATTTCCATTGCCTTCAAAATCATCAAAAAGAATAGGTACTCCTGTTTGTGCAGGGATTTTGTAGAAATAGAAGTTATCTATATAAACCACTCCTGCAGCTCCATCAGAATCTATTAGTAATTGTGTTATTTTATTTTTGTTAGCTAAGTCTCCTCCATCAAAACCTGACATATCTAAATCTATACTTTGCCATGAACCAGAAACAGTAGTTCCTAAAGACTCTTCATCTTCTCCTCCATCTATTGTATTTACTATTTTTACTAATAACTCATTGGTTGTTCCAGAAGGCACCCAATAGTCTATATGTAGTTTTTCCATAGATGAAACATCTATACCGTTTGCATAATTGGTTACCATTCCTAAAAAGTCTAAATTAGTTAACTTCCAAACGTTATTGTTATCTATAGTTATAGTTTCAAAACTGCCTAATGAAGACCAAGTTGTAGGTAATTCATCTAAAGTTACATTTGTATAAACATCACTAAAAATAGAAATAACATCTTCTTCATTTCTTGTTGGAGGTGTTGGTGCAGATTGAATAGGCTGTAAAATTTCAGTTACTTCAAAATTTTCTGAATATTCAGCTGTTTCTATAGCAGCACCTTTAGCTACAACTTTAACATCATAAGTACCTGGAGTTTGATATTGATAAGATATTGTTTCGCCTATATTGGCTGTTGCTACAGGTTGATCTACTCCGCTCTCACCAGAATAAAATTCAAAAATGGTTGCAAAGTCTGCAGTAGCTTTTATATTTACTTGTTTAGAAACTGCTTCATCGTTAGTA
This sequence comes from Tenacibaculum sp. IB213877, assembly GCF_034043975.1. NCBI lineage: Bacteria > Pseudomonadati > Bacteroidota > Flavobacteriia > Flavobacteriales > Flavobacteriaceae > Tenacibaculum > Tenacibaculum sp. IB213877. The sequence continues at coordinate 426,367 of NZ_JAXCHH010000001.1, forward strand.
ATATTAACTACTAGGTTTTCTGGTGCTTTAAAAGAAACTACTAATGGTTGTGTTGCTTCTGCTGTGTCTCCTTTAATATTATAGGCTATAATTTTTACATCATAGGTTCCTTCTAAATATACATGGTTAACACTTTGACCTGCTTTAACTTTTGCTGAATTTGTTGTGTCATCTCCAAAATAAATATCAAACTGTGTAGCTCCTTCTGCTGTTGGAGATATGGTAACTACACCTGTATTGTCTTGCGTTACGTTATAAGCGGCAGAGACATTTGAAGGTACAGGAACTGAATCTAAAAAACTTAAATTATTTTCATCTGTACAAGCACTAAAAATCATCAGAATGATTAGTGCTTTATATATTGTTTTAATTTTTTTCATGATAAAGTTTTATTCTGTTGAACATGTAGATGTAGCGTAACCTTTATTTTGGCACCATCTATTACCTGCCAATTCGATTTCAATTCTTGGAATTGGAAATACTTCATTTTTACCAGATTGGAAACCAGGAATTGTACTGGTTTTACCTGTTCTAACTTGATCAAAAAAGCGATGTCCTTCTCCTGCTAGTTCTAATCTTCTTTCAGCCCATACATTTTCTAAATTAGCGGGAATTCTATGGTTAGTATCTCCAAAAGCTCTATCTCTTACTAAATCTAATAAGTCTTGTGGGTTATTTAATGGTGTTGTAGCTAATAAATTGGCTTCTGCAGCCATTAATAAAACATCTGAATAACGTATAGCTCTATAATTATTACCATGTGTAATTCGGAGATCTGGTAAATTAGCTTCTTGGTATACCATATATTTATGATTGTAATACCCTGTATATTCGTTTCTTGTAGCATATGTTAGCCCCGGATGAGCATCAGCGTAAGCTTCTATATCAAAAATAGTAGGTTCTAGTCTTGTATCTCCTGGTTGATATAGATCAACAAGTAATTGTACAACAGGACTAAAAGTATTACCATCATCATACGGACCCCAAAGCTCCTTATCTCCTGTAAATCTTGGAGACATAAAACCTGCAGCTACATTTCCTTCAGAGTATTCTAGCTGACCGTAATCTCCTCCTTCAACACCAATAGAATATTGAATTTCAAATACAGATTCTTTGTTGTTTTCATTGTTATTTAAGAAAATTGTACTAAAATCTGATACTAATTCATATTGACCTGATGAAATAACTTTGTTAAAAGCATTGGCCGCTTCATTATATTTTTCTTGATATAGATAAATTTTACCTAACAAAGCTAAAGCAGCTCCTTTGGTAGCTCTACCTGGTTGTGATTGTTGCCAAGGCAAATTGTTAATAGCTGTATTTAAATCAGCTTCTATTTGAGTATATACTTCTGATTTTGGTGCTCTATCAATAGATTGAGATTCTGGCACCGTAATTCTTCTATCTACATATAAAGGTACATCTCCAAAGAATTTAACCAATTGAAAATAATAATATGATCTTAAAAATAAGTTTTCAGCTAACAATTCTTGTTTTCTATCAAAAGTTGTTTTATTTTGAAATTCTACGATATAATTAGCTCTACTGATACCTGCATACATCCATTTCCAAACGTTTCTTAGGGCGTTATTATCGGGCGTATGTATCATGTCATCTATTTGTTGCCACTCTATAACATCATTGGCTCTTTCGCCACCACAAAGGCTATTATCTGATGCTATTTCACCTAAAATATGATTTAGGTAATTGGTTCCTAAAAGGTCATAAACTCCTATAAGAGCATCTTCATAGTCTTGTTGAGAATTAAAGTAATTTTCTGAATTTTGTTTTCCTTCTGGAGTTATTTCTAAGTAATCATCACAAGAAATAATTGAAATTATTACAAGTACAATTACTGATATGTTTTTAAATTTATTTTTCATAATGAGTAATTTTAAAATGAAATATTAACACCTGTTGTAAATGTTCTTGTTTGAGGATATTGACCCAAGTCAACACCTGCAGCTAAAGGATCTGCGTTAGAAACATCTGGATTATAACCACTATATTTTGTAAAAGTGTATAAATTATTAACAGCAAAATAGAGTCTTATTTTATCTGCTTTTATTTTATTTAGTAAGCTATTAGGTAAAGTATAACCTATTTGTACGTTTTGAATTCTTAGAAAAGAACCATCTTCTACATAAAAATCTGAAAACAGTGTATTTCCTGAAGAACTGGTTGTAGCTCTTGGAACTGAATTAGAAGTTCCTTCTCCAGTCCATCTATCTAAATAAAGTCTAGGTTTGTTACTGTAGCTTAAAAAACGCTCATAGCTTCTTACTACATCATTACCTACAGATGCATATAAAGATGTTGAAAAATCTACATTTTTGTATTCTATATTAAAATTCATTCCCATTGTAAAATCTGGAATTGGATTACCTATCATAGTTAAATCATCTTCACTACCATACTCTATTTTTCCATCTCCGTTTATATCTTTAAATTTTAAATCTCCAGGTTGTGCTCCAGTTTGATATTCTTCATCTGTACTAATTACCCCGTCATTGTTAGCGTCAACATTCAAGGCATCTATTTCTGCTTGGTTTTGAAAAACACCATCGGTTTTTAATCCGTAAAAAGCTCCCATAGGTAAACCACTTTGAAATCTAGAAGTAGTTTGAGATAGATCAAATACACCTGTACTAATAAAACCAGCAGAGTTATTCACTTTTATGGTGTTATTGTTAACAGTAGTCAAATTTACACCTACACCTATTCTTAAATCTTGCGTGAATTGATGGTTATAATTAATAGATAAATCTACACCTTTATTTTCAACAGTACCGGCATTAACAATTGGAGGGTTGCTTCCTGGAGCTGCACTTCCTACCACACCTGATATTTCGGCTACTGTTAATAAATCTTCAGTTCTCTTTTTATAATAATCAAAAGTTACGTTTAAATCACCATTAAATAAACTGGCATCAAAACCTATATTTAATTGTTCATTGGTTTCCCATTGCAGATCAGGATTAGCTAGTTCTCCAAGGGCATTTCCATAGTATAAATTGTCTCCAAATGAATAAGATGCTTCAGTTCCATTGGTTCCTTGTAAAAAACCAATCCATCTGTAGCTTCCTATTTTATCATTACCTGTTATACCCCAACTTCCTCTTAATTTTAAATTTGAAATGGTTTCAGACTCATAAAATTCTTCTTTATTAATAACCCAACCTGCAGATAATGAAGGAAAATACCCTATGCGGTTGTTAGGTCCAAATCTTGTTGAAGCATCTCTTCTTAGCATTGCAGAGAAAAGATATTTACCATCGTAATCATATTGTAATCTTCCAAAAAGGGAAAACCATCTATCTTCATTAATGTACTGTGCTGGACTTACATTTTGATTTACTGTATCAGATGTTATATTATTATCTTCATCTCTTACTTCATCGTAGATAAAAGAGCTAGTATTAAATATATAAGCGTTACTCCAATTGTCTCTATCTGGACTTACGGTTAAAAAACCTGAAACCCAATTTTCATTTTTCTTTTCACTTCGTATAGAAATACCTGCTAAGGCAGTAATGTTATGTTTATCAAATGAAGTTTTGTATTCTAAAAAGTTTTCAAAAGTAAAGTCAAAATAAGTATGTCTGTTTTCGTTTACAGTACTAAAAACATCTGTAGTACCATTGTCATTTCTATCTAAATCAAATTGATTACCATCTAAATCTATATTATTGACTACTTTACCAGACCCATAATAGCTTAATGGAAAGTACTCTCTTTGGTATACATTGGCGTAATTGAAATTAAAGCGGCTAGTAGCTTTTAAATTTTCAATTACATCATATTGTAATTCTAATTTTCCAGTAAATCTATTTGTTTTCTCTTCATTATAAGTATTATTGATTACAGCAAAAGGGTTTACTATTTCCGATCCCTGCTCATCCCCAATATAAGTGAAACCTCTTGAAGGTCCTGTACCATCAGTTCCGTCATAAATAGAAGTTAATGGAGAAGCATTCAATGCGTAATATAAAGTAGAGCCTCTACCGTTTTCATTAATTCTTCTTCTTTTATTATTGGTATATAATAATAAGGTATTTAATTTTAACTTATCTGTTAGATCAATACCTAAATTGTTTTTGATTGTTAATCTGTTAAAATAAGATTTATCTGGTGCAATAATACCTTCTTGAGAAAAGTAACCTACACTGGTATTATGAGTTATATTTTCAGAACCACCACTAGCACTTAAGCTATGACTAATTATTGGAGAGGTAGTAAATAGTTCTTTCTGCCAATTAGTACCCACTCCTAAATTACCAATGTTAGTGTAAGGTATTGGATTACCATTAGCTATTTCAGATTCATTAACATAAATAGCATATTCACTTGCATTCATTAAATCTAGTTGATTTGATGCTTCTTGTAATGAAACATATGTATTATAACCAAATCTTGTCTTTCTATCTTTCTTACCACTTTTAGTGGTAATTAAAATTACACCATTTGCGGCTTGCACACCATAAATAGCAGAACTGGCATCTTTAATAATGTCCATTCTTTCAATATCATCTGGATTAATTACACTTAAATCTTCACCAATATTAATACCGTCAACAATAACTAATGGATTGTTATTACCATTAGTTGTAACACCACGTATTCTAATATTTAAAGAAGAACCAGGAGAACCCGAATTAGCAGAAACTTGAACACCGGCAGCATTACCTACTAAAGCTTCTTCTATTCTTGTTGGGTTGTTTTCTGTTATTTTTTCTGCAGTTAAACTAGAAAAAGCACCAGATACCAATTCTTTTCGTTGTGTACCATAACCAACAACCACCACTTCTTCTAAAACTTGGTCACCTTGTTCTAGCGCTACCGAAATTGTTTTTTGAGTTCCTACAGTTACTTCCTTTGTTTTCATTCCTACAAAAGAAAATACAAGAACATCGGTTGGTTTTATGTTTTTAAGTTGATAATTTCCATCAAAATCTGTTTCGGTTCCTGTGGTTGTGCCTTTAACAATTACCGCTACACCTGGTAAAGGATCTCCTGTAGATTTTTCAGTTATAATACCAACAACAGTTTTGGTTTGTGAAACACAAATTGTAGTTGATAAAATTGAAAATACTAATAGCAATAGTTTTCTCATATATAGTAAGTTTTGATTTTTCATTAAAATTAGGTTAGTTTTTTGTTAAATGTTTAAAAAAACACACTACAAAAAACATACATCTTAATTTTAGTTCTCGTAAAGCCTATAAAAATCAATAGGTTTGATTGTTTTTTTTTATGTTAAAAAACCTACATGTAGTGTTGATGTTTGGTTGTTATTTGTTAGTGTAGTGTTATTTTATTTCTAAAATATAAGTGGTTAGATTGATATCATGGGGTAAATTCATCTTTTTACGCAATCGATATCGTTTAACTTCTACACTTTTGGGTGAAATATTTAAAAGTGGTGCTATTTCTTTGGAAGATAGATTTAAACGTAAATAAGCACAAAGTCTAAGGTCGTTTGGAGTAAGTGATGGATGCAAATTCTTTATTTTTTTTATAAAGTCTTTATCAGCATTATTAAAGGCTTCTTTAAACATTTGCCAATCATCGGTATTATTAAGATTTTGATTTATAATTCGTATTACTTTTTTTGTGCTCTTTTCATCTCCTGGCTTTAATTCATTTTTAATTGAGCTTAAAAATTCATTCTTTTTAATAATACTCATAGTTGAAATTGCCAGTTCTCTATTTTTACTTTCTACATCTGCTTTTAACTGTTCATTTTTTATTTTCATAAGCTCTTTTTCATTAGCTAATGATTTGAACTCGAAATCCTTTTTTTGCTTTTCTAATAATTTTTCACGTTGATCTTCATAGTGTTTTTTATAAAAATTATGCATAAATATTGAAAATAACAGGATGATTAAAAAATAACCAATTAGCATTATATTTGATAAATACCATGGGCGTAATACAGTAAATGTGTAACTAATTTCGTTAGTGCTAATAGTGTTACCTACTTTGCCTCTTACCTTTAAAGTATAATTTCCAAAAGATAAATTTTTAAACAACACAGATGGATTGGTGGACCAAGGTGACCAATGCTCATTATGTCCTATTAATTTATATTGATAATATACTGTTAGATCTTTTCCAAAATAGGGTATACTATAGAAAAAGTTAATATTATTATGCTCATATTTTAGTGTAGAGTTTTCATGGAAATTAAGTAGTGATTTTTCTCCATTTAAGGAACTTTTTACTATTGAATGGAGTTTTACAGTATAATTACTATCGCCATTCAATCTATCTAAATCAGCAATTACATATCCATCCAATCCCCCAATTAAGTATTTATTATCTTCTAACTTATTAATGTTTTCATATCCTAAAGGTTTTTTTATTAAGTTGTTAGACACATGTATGGATCTTAGTTTAAATTGAGAGCTTAAGTTTCCTGGGGATAAAGAGTGAATATTGTTTTTAGAAAAGCTCCAAAGTTTATTTGTTTGGTTATCAAAAATTAACTTACCGGAGGTGTAGTTTTTTTTAGTTATAAGTTTGCTTAATAGTGTGTCTTTTATAAAGGTGTTTTGATCATTATCATATTTATAAATCCCTTTTTTTGAGGTATATAAAACGTTTTTATTGTAAGAAATTAGACTTGAGTGCAACCCCTTACCCATTAAAGAATCTCTTGTTACAGATGTTATTTGCTTAAGATCTTCTGTAATTTGTAATTTAAAAAGGCCTTTATACTCATGATTAACAAATATTTTATTAGGTTTTTTAAATACAAAATATCTGCTAGAAATATCAAAACCTTCAATTTTATGTGAATATTCCCATGTTTTATGATACTTTTTGAGTATGTGCAATCCATTATAATTCCCTTGTAAAAGAGTATTTTTATCTACTTTTTGAAAATCCCACGCACCTTGTTCATTTGCAATTTTAATTATTTTGTTGTTTTTAACAACGTAAGTACCTGAATTATGTCCGCAAAAAAGCTCATCATCAATTACTTTTAAAGACCATACTTGTCCTTGGCTGCCTTCAATAAAACTAAAATCTGAACCTGAATTATATTTTTTAAAGAATAAACCTTGATTTGTGCCTAAGTATAAATTATTTTGATGAATGATTGAAGTATATACCGTACCTACATTACCTTTTAAATCTTTAAAAATCTTAAATGGAGAATTAATATTAACCACTCCTACTCCATTGTCTAATCCTAACCAAACATTTTTGTCAATATCTTCATAAATTGATAAAACAGTATTATTATTTAATCCGTTTTTTTTATTCAATTCAAACTCTATTTCTCCTGTTTTGTTTACATATATAGCACCATGCGATATAGTTCCGAGCACTAAATCTTTGTTAGAGAGTTGAATTGCATTGTAAATAGTTTTTCCTTTAAGAAAGGTGTTTAACTTCTGTTTCCACTGAATTAAAGCTTTATCTTTAAGTTCAAAAACACCATCAATAGCCGTTACAAATAAAAATGAGTTTTCTGTTTTAACAATATCTACTACATTGTTGCTTTTTAAAACATCATAATCCCATACTAATGAAGCTTTACCTTGTTCTATTTTAAAAATTCCTTTGTTTATTTGATGGAAATATATAGTATCATCTATTTTGAAAATTTTTGTTATGGAAGTTTCTGCATTAATTGTTTTAACCTTATTTGATTTTAAGTTTAGAAGATAAATTCTTTGTAATGATTGAAATAAAACCCAATCATCAAGTGTAATAATATTCCAAAACTGTTCATCTTCTAAAAGAGGTATCTGCAATTTTTCTGTTAATGAAGTATAGTGTAAACTCCCTGAGTTGTCTTTAACCCAGTATCCAAAATTCATGTGAAATCCTGTAAAAATTTTATCTTTAATAACTTTTACAGATCTCATTATAGTTTCATTGGGTGTTGGGTATAGTTTCCACTCAGCACCATTAAACTCTAATAAACCTTTATTATTTGCTAAATATGTTTCGCCTTTATCTGACTGAGATATTGCCCAATTTTGAGATTCAGCCTTATAACTTTCTGATAAAAACGTATTGATTGGTGGTAACTCCTGCGCAGATAAATGAATACACCAAAAAGATAATAAACAAAGGTAAAATAGGTTTTTAGTTTTCAATTATGAGAAATATATATAGATTACAATTACAATTATACAAATTATCAAACCAATAAGCTTAGTGTATTTCCACGGAGTAATATCTACATTATTTGTAAAAGCTTGTTTATATGCTTCTTTTTGAGGATATAGTTTACCTATAGCTAGCATAATAAGAATATTTAATAAAAATAAAACAGCCATAATATGTAAAAAATGAGGGTAAGCTTGTGCTGTAATTATTTTTATATCTTCAGGAGTTACATTTTTTGCCGTTTGTATGTTGTGTAATGCTTTGTTAACTAGGTATGGTCTAACAAAAAATTCGCTAATAACATATAAAAAAGATCCGGATAACAAACCAATTTTAGCAGCAATAGCAGGTACTTTTTTAGTAAGCAAACCGACAAAAATTATTGTTAAAATAGGAATACTATATATTCCGTTTATTCTCTGTAAGTATGCAAAAATACTTTCTAAGCTAGCTAAAAAAGGTGCAATTAACATAGCGAAAAAGGCCAAAGTAACACCAAATAGCTTTCCGTATTTAACTATGGTTTTTTCAGTAGCATTTTTATTGATATGGGTTTTGTAAATATCAACCCCAAATAATGTTACAGAGCTATTTAATACACTATTAAATGAACTTAAAATAGCTCCAAAAAGCACTGCAGCAAAAAAGCCAATAAACTCTTTAGGAAGCACATTTTTAACCAATTCTCCATAAGATTCATCTGCAGAATTAACATTTAACATTCCTTTACTGTGCATGTAAAAAGCAATCATACCTGGAAGCACCACTATAATTGGCCCGAGTATTTTAATAAAAGCGCCTAATAAAAGTCCTTTTTGACCTTCTTTTAAGTTTTTAGCTCCTAATGCTCTTTGAATTATTTGCTGGTTGGTTCCCCAGTAAAATATCTGAACAAGCATCATACCCGTAAAAATAGTTGCAAAAGGAACAGAAGCTGTTTTATTACCTAGTGCGTTAAATTTTTCAGGAATGCTGGCTTGTAATGTTTGTACTCCATTAATTAAATTTCCTTCTCCAATAACTACTAAGCCAAAAATAGGAATTAACAATCCACCTAAAAGAAGTCCAATTGCATTTATTGAATCGGACACAGCAACTGCTTTTAAACCTCCAAAAACGGCATATATTGCTCCTATAATTCCAATAGCCCAAATACAAAGCCATAAAGCAGCATTTTTTGAAATATTGAACACTTCTGGAATGTTGAACATTCCGCTAATTGCCAATGAACCTGAATACAATATAGTTGGTAAAAGCACTACTACATATCCAGTTAAAAATAGAACAGAAGTTAATGTTTTGGTTGTAGTGTCAAATCGATCTTCTAAAAATTGAGGTATGGTAGTTAATCCACTTTTTAAATATTTGGGTAATAAATATATGGCTGTCAATATCATGGCTATAGCTGCAAATGTTTCCCATGCCATGACCAATATTCCTTCTGAATAGGCTGCTCCATTTAAACCTACAATTTGTTCTGTTGATAAATTAGTTAGAAGCAAAGAACCAGCAATGACGCCTGCGGTTAGACTTCTGCCTCCTAAAAAATAACCATCAGAGGTTTTTTCATTTGTTTTTCTTGTTGAAGTGTATGCAATTACTGCCACAACAACTGTAAATGCAATAAATGATAAAATACCTAACATTAGTGAGTTTGTTTGTAGTTTACTAATGTAGCTTTTTTATACGTTGTTAAGGTGAAAAACTATTAATGTATGGTTTTTGTATAGGTGTGTTTTTAAGCTTTATTGAGTGTAAAGCATTGTTAGGTAATACTTTTTGTATTTTTCATAAAAAAACTCCAATCTTATTGATTGGAGTTATAGTTTAGCTATTAAATTTGGTTCTAAGATTTAATATCTTCTAATTTATGAATTAAAACCGTATCACTTATAATCTGATCTCTTTGGTTTTTTAATAAATTAGCTGTAGATTGAGGTAAATGCTCATCAGAATTGATTACTTCATTGTACTCTTCAATAGATGCTTTTTCTCCTCTAATTGCTTCTTCTAACATAACTTCATCATTGTCTGAAGAAAAAAGAGCTTTTGTATTCATCCATGCTCTGTGCGCAGCACCTTTAATACTACCCCCTTCATCCGGAGTTTTACCAAATGTTCTAATTTCTGTTTTTAATTGATCTGCAAAGTTTCTACGTTCTCTTGCTTTTTTTTCAAAAAATTGAGTTAAAGCATTTCCTTTTGCATTTTCAGAGGCTGTTCTGTAGCCTTTTTCTGCATCATAATTCTTCTCTAATAATCCGTTTAATTGATTACTTACTGCTTCTGTGTAACTATACATAATTTTTTACTTTAAGGTTAACAAGTAACTTCTTTAAAGATGCTTACTATTTAACATCGTATTTCATAAAATTATTTTTTGGGCGTAAATAAACCCGCTAATAATACTACAACACCTAAGCCTAAGCTTATGTATGCATTATCGTTGTTTTGCGATTCAAATTCAGCAATACCAAGATCAACAGATGCTTCAGGTGTTACTAGTTCATATCCGCCATATGCCAATAAAGCTATACCAGCTATTATTAGTATTAATTTTATTGTTTGATTCATAATAGTTGTGTTTTAAGATTAGTTAATATGTATTAAAATTGATACCTGATTCCTAAAGCAATATCAAGATCCAGATCATCACTATAGTCATCATTAAAACCTAGCTCAGGTCTAATATCTAAAGACATTACTAGTGGTATGTTAAAATTATACTCAATACCTAAATCGGCAGCCACTAAAGCAAAAGCTCCATCACCTGAAGGGGCATCATAAGATCCTACTCCTGCACCAGCACCCACAAACCAGTTAAAGTTTTCATCTAAAGCATTAACCCACTGGTATAAACCTACAAGCTTAAATGCATCAACTTCATTTGAGTTTCTAAAACCTAAGTCAAATTCTAAGCGATTATTATCATTTAAATACCGTTGGTATGATATTTCACCTCCAAATCCGTCATTATCACCTACTCTAATACCTAATGCATTTTTAGAAATACTTTGTGAGTATGCTATACTAGTTAACAATAATAAACCACCAAATAATACTGATTTTATGTTTTTCATAATGTTCTAATTTTTAATTATGATACAAAGTTACTGGTATAGCTTCATGGTAGTTAGCTCAATACAATTAGATGTTTGCTCATTTACCATTTAGTGGTTAAATAATTAATTGATTATATTTATAGTTTAACATGCCTATGAAAACAATTAATATAGTAACTCAAAGTACTAAGGGGTTTGTAGAACAAATTCAGCAAATCATAGGAGGTACCTTTTCTGAAAGATGGGGTGAGCATGTTTTATCTATTAACAATGATAATGCAAAAGGCACTATTACATATATAATGTTTGATTGGGGAGGAAGCTTATTAATATACAATATTGTTTTTTTTGAAGATATTGAACTTATAATAGATGCTACCCAATTTAATCCAATACACTTTATGTATGCTACTGAGGGTCATTTTTATCATAAGTTTAAAAAAGAAAGAAAGAAAAGAAAAATAGAGCAGTTTCAACCAGCTATTATTACTAGTAAAGAAGAGGGTTATAATTATACTTATTTTGATAAGCACATTAAAACACACGTTAACTCAATTCAAATAAACAGAATAAAATTTTTAAAAAAACGTCTTAACGATGCTTCCATATTAAATCAAAGTTTATATAAAGTTTTTCATGATGAACATCATGAAAAGGTTTTTGCTTATATAGGTACTTTTAATTTAAAAATTGCCAATTTAATTAAGCAATTGAATGTCATTAAACAAAAAGGTATGATTAGAATTATGATGAAAGAAGGAATCGTTTATCAAATCTTATCTGCTCATATGATTCAGCATACTAAAGATTTAAAAAGAAAAAAGGAAGCTAAAAGCTCTTTAACTAAAAAAGAACTTAATAAAGTTAGAAAAATTAGTCAGGATATTTTAAAAGATGTATCTAAAGACTATAATGTAGATGACTTAGCATTGCAATGTGCAATTTCTCAAGCTAAACTACAAGAGGGGTTTAAAACTTTATACGCCAGAACTGTTATAGAGTATTTAAGACATGTTAGATTAGAAGAAGCAAGAGATTTATTAAATAATACAGATTATAATATATCACAAGTGGTTTATTCTATTGGTTTTAGTAGTAGAAGTTATTTTTCAAAAATTTTTAAAAGAAAATATGGAATAAGTCCAAGCAAATTTTTAGCAAATAAGAAAAAAGGAGAAATTAGAGAATTTTAATTATAATAGCGGACTTAAAATTTTAGAAAAACCTTCTAGTAATTTTGTTTTTAAAGATCTGTTTACAAAAGAATTATAATCAAGAATGTTGCAATCATCTATATTCTTAATAAAATCTTTAGCTAGCTCTTTAGCAATAGCAGTATCATACATTAAAGTATTTACTTCATAATTGTGTTCAAAGCTTCTAAAATCAAAGTTTCCTGATCCTACTGAGGCTATTTCTTCATCTACTATCATAAGCTTACTATGAGAAAATCTGTCTTTTAGTATATAAATATTAGCTCCGGTTTTAAGTAAGTCTTCAAAATTACCAAACATACTATATTTTGCTATTTTGCTATCATTATTTTTAGGTACCATTATTTTAACATCTACACCTCTCAAAACAGCCATTTTTAAAGCTTCTAAAAGTGATTTATTAGGAATAAAATATGGGTTTTCTATAAAAATTGATTTTTGAGCTGTATTAATCATCATAGTGTATTGATGAAGAATAGATAGGTAATTATGGTCAGGACCACCTGTTATTAATTGAACTAAAGAATCTCCTTTTTTTGATTGATTTGGTAAGTATTTTTTGGATGAAATTAATGTATTGTTATTCGCAAAAAAATAATCTTTAATAAATACTCTATGCAAATGATCTACAATGGCTCCTTCTAGTTTTAAATGTAAATCATCCCAAATACCTAATCTTGTTTTCTTTTTAATGTATTTATCAGATACATTCATACCTCCAGTAAAACCTACCACCCCATCAACAATGGCTATTTTTCTATGATTTCTATAATTTAAAGTAGAAAGAATGGTTCCAATTTTTAAAGGCAGTATAGGGTGTATTTCAGCACCTAATTGTTTTAATTTTTTAACGGATTTATTTTTCCATCCATAGCTACCAAAAGCATCATATAAAATACGGATTTCTACTCCTTTTTTAATTTTTTCTTGAAAGAGAGCTAATAGTTTGTCTAATAATTCACCTTCTTCCAAAATATAATATTGTATGTGAATAAATTTTTCTGCCTTACTAAAAGCTTCAAAAATAGCATCGAAGTTAGATTTACCATCCATTAGAAGAGTAATTTTATTACCATCTACAGCAGGAAATCCTGAACTTTTTTGCAGTAACTTACCTACTGCTCCATATTTATCAGCATTAAATTTATGAGCAAATTCATCAATGGTTTTACTGCTATGGTTAAGGCTATATAGTTTTCTTTTAGCATTGAAATTTAGGCTAAAAAACTTGAATCTTTTTCTATTGATACCAAAGAGGATGTAAAAAAAAACACCAATAAAAGGTAAAACTATAGTAATTATTATCCAGCTAATAGATCTGGCAGGTCTATTACCATAAAGAATAATACTAAAGAATGCCCATAACGAAGTGACAATATATAACGCTATAAAAACATTTTGCATTATGATGCTATTTTTTGTACAATAAGATTAGAAAGATAAGGTTTTGAAATCATATATTTTAAATTATCTAACTTCGTTGTGTTATCTAACCAAATATTCTTAAAAATTTTTGGTATTTGTAATGGCATGCAGTTATAAATATTATCATAAGCGTCTAAGACATCTTCAGTTTCTGTGTTAATAATTGTGCAAGTTTTAAAACCATCATCAGTAACATTATATATACCAGCTAAATAAAAAGGTTCTCTATTCTTTTTTTCTACCAAATATCTAATAATTTTATTGTTTTTAATTTTATAAATGTAAAACCCTGTTGCTAATATTAAACAACGTCTTTTAAACAATGCTTCTTTGTAAAGTATGTTGTTAAATAATTCATTTTTATTAGTATGAATGGTATTTTTTATTTTTTGAAAGGCTCCCCATGAATCTTTAAAATTATGAGGTAAAATACCCCAAATACCTTGAGATATTATATTTGGATTTTCCATAGTAATTATGCTAACACTTTGCTCTTTTAATCCGTCTATATTTCTTTTTGGTTTATATATATTAGGATACTTAAGTTTTAGCTTAGTAAAATCTTCAATTAAAGTTTTGCTTGCTATGTTAGATAATTTATATTTCATTTTAAGTTTATTTTAATTTATTATGCTAATGGTAAACCCTGAACAAAAACCATAATGGCTCCAATAACTAACAGTATCAAAATTATATAAAAACCTACACGCGTAATTTTATTATTTTGAAATATGTAGTTCTTATTCGGACTCTCAGGATTGTCTTTAACTAATTTGAAATCTGTTTTTTTATTTCTTTTTTCCATAATACTTACTTTAATATTTATATATAACAAAAGTACTGTCAATCTATCATTCCTATTAATGCAAATCATTTGAATTTTTGCTCATTTGCTATTTTTAAATGAGTTAATAATGATTTTAAATGAGCTAATAACAAGTCTTCTTCTCTTATAACTTTGCATTGTAATCAAAACTGAATTATTAACTTTAAAACACAATATTATGTTACGTTGGACAATCACATTTATTATAATAGCATTAGTTGCAGGTATATTAGGATTTACAGGAATTGCAGGGGCAGCCGCTGGATTTGCTAAAATTCTATTTTTTATCTTTTTAATACTATTTGTAATTTCATTAATAACAGGAAGAAGAAAAATTTAGTAAATTAATTATCAATGTGATAATTATTTTGGGGGGATATAAAAGGACAGCATTAGCTGTCCTTTTATTGTTTAATCAATTGTTATACAACACTATATGAGTCAATCTTAAAACTAAATGAGCAAAAGACTCATGTAAAATGCATGTAATTTTGTAGTGTACTTATTTAAAGATGTTAAACAGTAAGCATCTTATACAATAAACAAATTACTGCTAATAAAAAAACGTATATATTATGAAAAAATTAATGTTTAGTATCCTTTTTTTAGGATCAATCGCACTTGTAAATGCACAGACAGAAGTAATCAAAACTACAGAAGTAAAATCTAAGCCAGAAGTAACAGAAAATGGTGTAGTATATAATACAAAAGTAAAAGTAGTTACTGAAAAAACGAAGAACACCATGTTTGATCCGGCACAAAAACATAAATTAAATCAAGACTTGGTAGAAACACCTGTAGCTGTAACCAAAACAGTAATGGTAGATAATGATGTTGATCCATTTTATGATGAAAAAACTAAAGTTGTTTATTACACTTTAAATGGTAAAAAATATGGTTTTTATGTAGATGACAATAGAAAAGATTTTAAGATTTCGTATACAATGAATGAGAAAGATATTAACTCTGCTAGAGCAATGAGATCTCAAAACAAAAACTATTATTTAGTAAAAGGTTCAGAGTTTAATGGTGTTGGATATTTTGATACAAATAGCAACTTTGTAATTGAATATTATGATGAAAAATCAAACACTTTAGAAGTAGCTGTTTTTGATACTTTTAAAATGTAATTAAAGTTACACAATTAAAACATAAGAGTGGTTAAGCAACCACTCTTTTTTGCTACAAATTTTAAAATAACTAAAAAAACAAGACATGAATTATTTAAACGTAAGAACAGATAATATACTACCCGTTGCCAAAGAATTAAATCAATTATTAGCTGACTATCATATTTATTACCAAAAATTAAGAAATTTTCATTGGAATGTAACAGGAAAGAACTTCTTTGATTTGCATGAAATTTTTGAAACTATGTATACAGATGCTAGAACTAAGATTGATGAAATTGCCGAAAGAATTTTAACCTTACAATACCATCCTACTAGCAGATACAGTATGTATTTAAAAATGTCATCAATAAGTGAAGAATCTCCTTTACAAACTGATACTGATATGATAGAATCTATACTTAAAGACCATAAGACTCTTTTAAAACAAATGTATAGAGTTCTTGAAAAAGCTAAAAAAGCTGAAGACGAAGGTACTCCTGATTTAATATCTGGTTACATAAGCAGCTTAGAAAAAACCAGTTGGATGCTTAATGCATGGTCTAAAAGTACCGTAGAGCAATTAAATGAAGAAATTATTTTATCTTAAATACACTAATCAACTCAATACATTTTATTAAAAAATGACTTTTAGCGACACATTAATTAAACTCAAAAACTCTATAGAAAGCTTTTGGCTAAAAATTATAGATCAAGTTCCAGAAATTATCGTAGCCATTCTTATTGTTACTATTGGGTTTTTAGCTGCCAATTTTATTTCAAAAGTATTTAAAAAAACTATAGCGTCTAAATCAAAAGATCCGTTAATGACCAATTTTTTAACAAAAGTTGTAAAATTCGGAATCATATTATTGGTTATAATGTTTGCGTTAAAAATTGCAGGTCTATCAGGAGTTGCCACAGGTTTATTAACAGCCGCAGGCGCTTCTGCTGTTATTATTGGTTTTGCTTTCAAAGATATTGGTGAAAATTTTATTTCAGGCGTTATACTCTCTTTTAAACGCCCTTTTGACTTGGATGATACCATTTTAGTAGATGATATTTTTGGAAAAGTAAAAGCTCTTGAATTTAGATATACCAAACTAAAAACTTTTGATGGTAGAGATGTGTATATTCCTAATAGCGATATTATTAAAAAAGCAGTGTATAATTACACAGAAGATGGTTATTACCGACTAGATTTCGTGGTTGGTATAGATTATGATGATGACATTGATTTGGCAAAAAAAGTAATTATCAATGCTGTGGTAAACACTGTAGGAGTTATAAACACAGCAGAACATCAATGTTTTGTTACAGTTGATTCCTTAGGGGTAAGTACTGTAAATTTAAAAGTGATTTTTTGGACTAAAACTAAAGAATACAAACGCGGAGCTTTAGAAACCAAAAGTGATGCTATT
Organism: Tenacibaculum sp. IB213877; assembly: GCF_034043975.1. Lineage (NCBI taxonomy): Bacteria > Pseudomonadati > Bacteroidota > Flavobacteriia > Flavobacteriales > Flavobacteriaceae > Tenacibaculum > Tenacibaculum sp. IB213877. The sequence continues at coordinate 443,551 of NZ_JAXCHH010000001.1, forward strand.
AAAAACGTTAAAAACGTAATTATTGAAAACGGTTTAAATATGCCTGCAGACATTAAAGAGATTAAACTTTACGGTTCTCAAGACAGTATACCTGTTACCGTAAAAACAGAAAACAATAAAAAGAGTAGTTAAAAACTACTCTTTTTTTATTTAATTCTTAATTTTTGACCTACAAAAATACTATTGGAAGTTAAACTATTCAACTCTTTTATTTTACCCACAGAAACATTATGTTTTTTAGATATCTTAAAAAGAGTATCACCAGTTTCAACTATGTGAGTAACATTATTTTTATTTGTGTTATCTGATATATCTTCTGAAGGTTGATTTTTACTTCTGTATCCTATGACAATCTCATCTCCTACCTCTATTTTATCAAAATCTGTTAAACTATTTAGTCGGTAAAGCTCTGCTAAATTCATATTATATTTTCGAGCTATCGTACTTAAAGTTTCTCCTTTTTCTACTTTATGAATTATAGTAGGATCAAATTCTTTCACTTTTTCAGGTTTTAAGGCTGCCTTAGTAGGAAAAGTAGTTGATACATCTCCTGTAACTAAATTCATATAAGCTATTTTACCTTCTAATAATATTTTATCCCATCCTTCTGGAAGCTGTTTTTCTTGCGAAAAAGCACTGCTAAAACTGATTAAAAGCCCCAATAAAATAATCCCTCTTTTCATTTTATATAACTTTAATTACCAACAAAATAAAAAATTATACGTCAGAATTAAAAAATAACGTTTAATAATTTTTTAAATTTAGTTCATATTAACTAAAACTTAAATGTATGTCAAACGTAAACAAGCCTACAGTTGCTTATTGGATAATAAGTATTGTGGCATTAATTTGGAATGCTACTGGTGTTAACATGTATTTACAGCAAGCCTACAAAACAGATAGTTTTAAAGCCATGTACAATGATGAAAAAGCTTTAGAATTAATTAACAACACCCCAACTTGGGCAATGGGAGCTTTTGCTTTAGCAGTATTTGGAGGGTTGTTAGGAAGCGTTCTATTATTGTTGAGAAGAAAGTTTGCTAAGCCTGTATTTATGATTTCTTTGTTAGGTATTATAGTGCAATTGATTTACAATTTATTTATTAGTAAAGCGATGGAAGTATACGGTCCCGGTGCTGCTATTATGCCTATAATGGTATTAATTATTGGAATCTTTTTGGTATGGTACAGTCAAAAAGCTGAAGCCAAAGGATGGTTATTATAAGCTCAAACACTGCTTAAGGACAGTGATTTTTTTATTCAAAAACAGCTGTAATAAATTCAGCTACACAAGCGGGTTTGTCTTGTCCTTTAATTTCTACTGTACATACAAAAGTTACTTTAACGCCTTTGTTGCCTATATTTTCAATCTTTTTAACTGAACTTATCAATCGCAATTGACTGTTAACAGGTACAGGATTTGGAAATCTAACTTTTTCTAATCCATAATTTAAAGCTACTTTTATGCTTTTTACAGTAAAAATATCTTGTAATAACCTAGGTAGCATAGAAACAGACATGAATCCGTGAGCAACTGTGGTTTTAAATGGCGACTCCTTCTCTGCTCTTTTTTCATCAATATGAATCCATTGTTTATCTAACGTTGCATTCGCAAAATCATTGATCATTTGCTGTGTAATAGTAAACCATTTTCCATCTGGTAACGATTTTCCTTCCATAGGACGAAAATCATCAATGCTTTTAAAAATTAGCTGACTCATATTTAATTGTTTTTACTGAATAAATCGTCCTTTATTTTAGGTAATTGTAAATGGTATTTTGCAGCTATCAGTCTGATAACTACTATTACCATAACCGATAAAATAAATTGAATACTTTCATTTATCTGAAAATAATATAACAATAAATATACAACTCCTCCCGCTAAACAAGCAGATGCATAAATTTCTTTTTTAAATATTAACGGAACTTTGCTCGTTAATACATCTCTAATTACACCTCCAAAAACTGCGGACACCATTCCCATAACCAAGGCTACAAAAGGATGTAATTCATAGTTTAACCCTTTTTGTAAACCTAAAAGTGTAAAAACACCAATACCGATAGTATCAAATAAAAAAAACGTTTTACGTAATGGTTCAATTTTACTTTTGAATAAAAAAGTGAAAATTACAGCTATTAAGATCGTCCAGATGTAATTTAAATCTCCAATCCAATTAATTGGATGTGCATTGATCATAATATCGCGTAACATTCCGCCTCCCACAGCAGTAACAAAAGCAATAATAATTACACCAAAAATATCAAACTGTTTTTTAGAAGCAACCAAAGTACCACTAATAGCAAAAGCAAAGGTTCCAATAATATCTAATACGTAAATGATGTTCATTAACTATAAAGAAGTTTCTGTAAAAGTAATATGCAGTTGTTTTTGAATCTGATGAATTTTTTCTAATTCATTAGGCAATACAAATGCTATTGAAACTCCAGTTTTTCCTGCTCTGGCTGTACGACCACTACGATGTGTAAAGTATTCAATTTGTTCAGGTAGTTGATGATGCACTACAAAGTTCAAATCACGTACATCAATACCACGTGCAGCTACATCGGTAGAAATTAAATATTGTAAACTTTCATTTTTAAAAGCACGCATTACCTTATCGCGTTCAATTTGTTTCATATCTCCCTCTAAAACATCAACAGAGAATCCTTCCTCTTGCAATTCAGAATTTAACTTACGTGCTCCTGCTTTTGTTCTACAGAAAATAATACCTCTTTGGCTACTTCTTTTTTCTAGAAATGAAATAATATCATCTGTCTTCTCTTTTAAAGAGGTTTTTACGTACAAATGTGTAATGTTTTCATTAACCACCGATTCCGGATTAATTTCTACACGCTTCGCATTAATGTTCATGTATGTTTTTACAATTCGTTTTATTTCTTCGGGCATTGTTGCCGAAAATAACCAGGTATTTCTATCGCCAGAAGTATATTTTAAAATACGGTTAATATCCAATTTAAAGCCCATGCTTAGCATTTCATCAGCTTCATCTAACACCAACGTTTTGATGTTTTTTAAGTCGACTTCTCCTCGTTCAATTAAATCAATTAAACGCCCGGGAGTAGCTACAATAATGTGCGTAGTTCTTTGTAAGTTCTTAATTTGACGCTCAATTTTTTCACCTCCATATACATCTTCAATAAAGATTTTACCATCTACATACTTTGTAAACTTAAATAGTTGCTTTTTTATTTGCTGAACCAACTCACGCGTAGGTGATAAAATTAACGCTTGAACATGATCCTTTTTAGGATCGATTTGATGTAATATAGGCAAGCCAAAAGCGGCTGTTTTACCTGTCCCTGTTTGTGCTAAACCAATAAAATCAGTTTTGTTTTCCAATAAAACAGGAATAGTTTTTTCTTGTATTTCTGTAGGATGTTGAATTCCTAATTCTTTTAATCCTTTGATAAAATCTTTGCGAACGCCTAAATCTAAAAATGTTGACATATATATTTTAAATAAGTTGCAAAGATACTTTTATTTCTGCGGAAGAAGCGTGTTTATAACACTTTCTGTAATACGGGTTGGACGTAACGTTTTAGCATGTAGTAAACACCAAGTAGTTTGTGCCTTGACCAGTAAAACAGCATCTTTATAGATCTCTACATGACGTACCGATTTTACTCCTTGGGTTTCTCCAACCCATGTTTTTAAAGTTATAGTATCTCCTAAAACGGCTTGCTGTAAGTAATCTATTTCATGCCTGATAACCACCCAAATATAGTCTGGTTGCGGATTGTTTTTGGATAATTCCGCCCAATGTTGCTCCGCAATATCTTGTACCCATTGTAAATATACTACGTTATTTACATGGTTTAATTGGTCAATTTCCTCACTGGTAACAACACGTTGTGTAGTAAATATATGATTCATTTATAAAATGCTTTCTCCGTTTAAATTAGTAGTTAAAATATCACTCATTAAGTTGAAAAATGGACGTAAGGCTTTAAAAGCAATATCTACTTCATCTAAAAAATCAGGAGCAAGTACTTCTTTGTCAGAATAACGTTTAATAGCTACATAGGCCTTTTTACGAATCAAATCAATATCGGGGTGATCTTTATCAAACCCTTTGGGAGCTGTTTTTAACTCATCGCCTTCAAACTTACCTCCAAAATGCTTTATAAACTCCTTGTCTTTTAAAATATCTCTGATTTCAGAAGCGTCCATTTCTAATTCTTTACGAATTCTGAATAAATCTTCCTTGTTTGGCTCCCAAAAACCACCCGCTAAAAAGCTATCACCGGGTGCAATATGCAAATAGTACCCTCCTCTCAGTTCAGGTTTTTTCCTATGAAAAGAACCTCCAAAATGCGATTTATAAGGAGTTTTATCTTTAGAAAAACGTACATCTCTGTAAATTCTAAATAATTTGTGCTTATCTACTTCATCATGTTTATTTAAATTCACCTGAATAGCCGCATAAACAGCCTTGGCATTGTCTTGAGCTTTGGTAAAATCAGCTTTATGTTCAGTAAACCATTCTCTGGTATTGTTTTCTTTTAGCTCAAGTAAGAATTGAAGTGTTGATTTTTCAAGTTGCATGGTGTAGTAGTTTTGGAAAAGTGAAGATACAAAAAAACTCCATCGATAAGTTTCAATGGAGCTTTAAGTTTGTTTTATGTTTAGGTCTTAAACGTTAAAACGGAAGTGCATTACATCACCATCAGCAACAACATACTCCTTCCCTTCTACACGCATTTTTCCAGCTTCTTTAACCTTAGCTTCAGTACCAAAAGTTACATAATCATTGTAAGAAATTACTTCGGCTCTAATAAATCCTTTTTCAAAGTCGGTGTGAATTACTCCGGCTGCTTGAGGAGCTGTAGCACCCACAGGAATTGTCCATGCTCTTACTTCTTTAACACCAGCAGTAAAATAGGTTTGTAAGTTCAATAATTTATAAGCAGAACGAATTAAACGCGATACTCCAGGTTCTTCTAATCCTATATCTGCTAAGAACATTTGGCGCTCTTCATAGTCTTCTAATTCAGTAATATCTGCCTCAGTAGCCACTGCTAAAACAATGATTTCAGCATCTTCAGAAGCAACTGCTTCACGAACTTTATCAACATAAGCATTACCTTCTTTTGCAGAAGATTCATCTACATTACAAACATATAATACAGGTTTAGCTGTAATGAATTGCATTGATTTTACCAATTCTTCTTCTTTTTCAGTAAATTCAATGGTTCTAACTGATTGTCCGCTTAATAAAGTCGTTTGAATTCTTTCTAAAATCTCTAATTCCTTTTGAGCTTCTTTATTACCCGTTTTAGCAGCACGCTTAACTTTATCAAGACGTTTTTCAACCGCTTCTAAATCTTTTAATTGTAGCTCAATATCTATAGTTTCTTTATCTCTAATAGGATCAACAGAACCATCAACATGTACAATATTATCATTATCAAAACAACGTAATACGTGTAAAATAGCATCTGTTTCTCTAATATTTGCTAAGAATTGGTTGCCTAATCCTTCTCCTTTACTAGCTCCTCGAACTAATCCTGCAATATCAACAATTTCTACAGTTGCTGGTAATACTCTTTCTGGATTCACTAGTTCTTCTAACTTCTGTAATCTTGTGTCTGGTACGTTTACCACACCTAAGTTAGGTTCAATAGTACAAAAAGGAAAATTAGCACTCTGTGCTTTGGCATTCGATAAACAGTTAAATAACGTTGATTTACCTACGTTTGGTAATCCTACAATTCCAGCTTTCATAAATAAAAATTTAGCGGTGCAAATATAATGTATTGTTTCTGAATTTTATTTATTAAAAATAAAAGCTAATTTTTAACATTTTTATTAGTGAATTATTATTGTTTTTAGCTTTTTGGTATGATTATATATATTTTAATTACATTTACATTGATAATAATTAAATTGATTAAACACATGAAAAGAAACTTATTACTTACTTTTCTTATTTTTATTTGTGCATATTCTGCAAGTGCACAAATTTTAGTTAAAGGAACTATTAAAGATGCCAACAATGACCCCTTACCAGGTGCGAATGTTGTTGAAAAAGGGACTTCAAATGGTACTACATCAGATTTTGATGGGCTTTTTTCTTTAAAAGTAGCCGAAGATGCTACCTTAGTGGTTAGTTTTGCGGGTTATGAAACCCAAGAAGTAGCTGTTAATGGTAAAACTACTTTAGATGTAGTTTTAAAAGAAGGCTTACAGCTGGATGAAGTTGTAATTGTAGGATCAAGAAACGTAAAGCGTACCATAATTGATACACCTGTACCCATTGATGTAATTGATGTACAGGATTTAGCTGCAAAAAATGGAAAAGTAGAAGTAAATGACATCTTACAATACGCTGCTCCTTCTTTTAACGCAACTAAACAATCAGGTTCCGATGGTGCAGACCATATTGTACCTGCTTCTCTTCGTGGTTTAGGTCCTGATCAAACTTTAGTATTAATTAATGGTAAACGTAGACATCAATCTTCTTTAGTAAATATTTTTGGTACAAGAGGTAGAGGAAATTCAGGTACCGACTTAAATGCAATTCCTTCTGCTGCTATCAAACGTATTGAGGTTTTACGTGATGGAGCTTCAGCACAATATGGTTCTGATGCCATTGCGGGAGTCATAAATATTGTTTTAAAAGATGATACAGATGGAGTTTCTGGTAGTATAGGGTACGGAGCATATAGTACAGCTGTTGGTGATGGTTGGGAAGATGCAACTGGAGAAACTCTATGGAATGTTGAAGGAAAAAATAGATTAGATGGCAAAGATAAAAGCTTTGATGGAGCAACCACTAAATTAGATCTTAATTATGGCGCTAAATTAAATGATAAAGGAGGTTTTATTAATTTCACTACTGAATTATTGTCAAAAGAAAGAACTTTAAGGCCAGGTTTTTCTTGGAGAAAAGGATATGGTAGCGCAGGTGTTGATGGTTTTAACTTTATGATAAACGCTAGCTTGCCTGTTAATGACAATACAGAAGTATATGCTTTTGGTGGTAGAAATTACAGAGATACAGATGCCTATGCTTTCTCTAGAGACGATGCTTATGTAGATGAAAGAACTGTACCTAGTTTATATCCTAATGGTTTTACACCAAGAATTACTTCTAACATTACAGATGCTTCTATTTCTGCAGGTGTTAAACACAAATTAGACAATGGTTGGGTATTAGATTTTAATAACTCATTTGGAGAAAATAAATTTCATTATTTTATCAAAGATTCTAATAATGCATCGTTACAAGATGCTTCGCCAACTGATTTTAATGCTGGAGGGCACAGTTTGTCACAAAATACTACCGGATTGGATTTTAGCAAATATTATGAAGACATAATGAGTGGAGTGAATTTTGCTTTTGGTTTAGAGTATAGAACTGAAAACTTCACCATTTTTGCTGGAGAAGAATCATCATATACGACCTATGATATTAATGGGGTTCCGATAAATAACAATACTCCTGAATCTGATATAATTATTTTTCGTGATGAAAACGGAGATCCTGTTTTAAATGATGATGGACAAACAATTCCTGTTCCAGGAGGTTCTCAGGGATTCCCTGGGTATGGTCCAGACAATGAAGTTGACAGAAGTAGGACTAATGTTGGGTTATATGCTGATGCTGAATTTAATTTTACAGAAAAACTATTGGTTGGCACAGCACTTCGTTTTGAAGATTATAGTGATTTTGGTAGTACATTTAATTTTAAACTGGCTTCTAGATTTAAAGCTACGGACAACTTAACATTGAGAGGATCTGTTTCTTCTGGATTTAGAGCACCTTCTTTAGCACAATTATATTACAACTTAAAGTTTACAAATATTGTTAATGGAGAATCTTTACCGTCATTATTATCCGCTAATAATAGTACTGTAACAAGAGCCTTTGGTATAGGCCCACTAAAAGAAGAAACCGCTTTTAATGCTAGTTTAGGTTTTACTTTTAAGGCTGATGGATTTACAGCAACTGTAGATGCGTATTCTATAACGGTAGATGATCGTATTATTTTAACTGATAACTTTGATGCTTCTGGATTAAACCTAGGTGTAGACGCAGCACAATTCTTTGCCAATGGAGTTGATACTAAAACACAAGGTATAGATATTGTTTTAAATTATAAGAAAAACTTTGATAACCATAGGTTAGATCTTGGTTTAGTTGGTAATATTAATGATACTGAAATTAAAGAAATTCATAATGGTAGTTTGAATAGATTTACATTCTTTAGCCCTTTTTCTGAAGCATATCTAAAAGCAGCAGCTCCAGATCATAAATTTGGTTTGAATTTAGGTTATGGTTACAAAAAATTTGATCTTTCTTTAAACTTTACAAAGTTTAGTGAAGTACAATTACAAGACTTTCAATGGGTAGATACTCCAGCAACTACCCAAGCAGAAGCAGATGCTTTATATGCTGTAGCTACAGATGTATATGAGAGTAAAATTACTGCCGATTTAAGCTTAAGCTACGCTTTTACAGATAAAATTAAATTAACTATTGGGGGAAATAATATTTTTAACGTATACCCTACTCCTCAATTTGATGGTTGGACAGACCAAGGAGGTTTAGCAGATTCTGTTCAAATGGGATCAGACGGTGCTTATTTCTTTACCAGATTAGGATTTAAATTATAAAATAACTTTTTTACAAACAAAAATCCCGAGCTATAAACTCGGGATTTTTTATTTCATTAAAAGAAAAGTTTATTCGTTATGCATAAAACTTTGCTTTGCTAATAATTCTTCTTCTGTTTCTACATGATCTTCATCTGGTACACAACAATCTACCGGACAAACAGCAGCACATTGTGGTTCTTCATGAAACCCCTTACACTCAGTACATTTATCTGCTACAATGTAATATATTTCGTCAGAAATCGGCTCTTGATCTTCATCTGCATTCGCTGAATTCCCGTTAGGTAATACAATATTTCCACTTAAATCTGTTCCATCAGAATATTTCCACTCTTCAGCACCTTCATATATAGCAGTATTTGGGCACTCAGGTTCACAAGCACCACAATTTATACATTCATCTGTTATTATAATTGCCATAATTTATCTCTTTCAGTTTTGTAACTTTGCGATTGCAAAAATAGAGCCAAAATAATTTATAACCAATTTAAATGGACAAAATCCAACAACGCATACAAGCTTTTACAAAATTAGGAGATTTTTTAAGTCAGTTTAGTAGAAAATCAATTCAGAAAAAAGATGCTATTCCTTATAACGATTTGTTTTTTGACGGATTTAAACATCAACTAAAAATAGCAGAAGAAAACAACTCATGGTTTACCAAAGATAATTTATTGTTTGCGTGTGAGAATTGGTCAGAAGCTTTATCCGAAGAAAATATCAAAAATTGGGTTTCTAAAGAGAACTTAGGTAAGAATAAGCCTAAAACAGTTGCCGTAATTATGGCAGGAAATATTCCATTGGTAGGTTTTCATGATTTTTTATCGGTATTAATTTCTGGTCATTCTGTGTTGGCAAAACTTTCTTCAAACGATAAGCATTTACTACCTTTTTTAGCTAAGTATTTAGAGTATGTTTATGAAGATTTTAAAGGGAAAATAAGTTTTACTGAAGGCAAATTAGAAGGTTTTGATGCTGTAATTGCCACAGGAAGTGATAATACAGCGCGTTATTTTGAATACTATTTCAAAGACAAACCAAATATCATCCGTAAGAACAGAAATTCCGTGGCTGTTTTAACAGGAAATGAAACCACTGAAGATTTTGAAAAGCTAAGTAATGATGTGTTTCAATATTTTGGCTTAGGATGTCGTTCTGTTTCTAAGCTATTTGTTCCGAAGGATTATAATTTTGATGATTTCTTTAGAGGGATGTTTAACAAACAAGAGATTATCAACAATGTTAAATATGCTAACAACTACGACTATAATAAGGCTGTGTATTTAATGAGCGAGTTTGATATTTTAGAAAACGGATTTTTAATGATTAAAGAAGATGATAGCTACGCCTCTCCTATTGCCTCTGTTTTTTATGAATATTATGATGATTTGGATAATTTGAAGATCAAATTATATGAAGATCGTGAGAAAATTCAGTGTATTGTTGCTAACGGTTTTCATGAAAATGAAATTCCTTTTGGTCAAACGCAACATCCGCAGTTGTGGGATTATGCTGATAGCGTAAATACCTTAGAATTTTTAGCCAAAATTTAAATTGTTACACTATTAAAATTGCATCTTTGTATAGCAAATAACTACTTGTATGAAAAAACACAATTTTAGCGCAGGACCTTGTATTTTACCTGAAGAAGTTTTGCAAAAAGCTTCAGAAGCTGTTATTAATTTTAATAATAATGATTTATCATTAATTGAAATATCGCACAGAAGCGCACCTTTTGTTGAGGTAATTGAAAATGCTCGTAACTTAGCCTTAGAACATCTTAATTTACAAGATAAAGGCTACTCTGCATTGTTTTTACAAGGTGGTGCCAGCATGCAATTTTTAATGGTTGCATACAACTTATTAAACAAAAAAGCGGCTTATTTAAATACAGGTACTTGGAGTAGCAAAGCCATAAAAGAAGCTAAATTGTTTGGTGATTTGGTTGAAGTAGCTTCTTCAAAGGATAAAGATTTCTCTTATATTCCAAAGAATTATGAAATTCCTGCGGATGCTGATTATTTCCACTGCACCAGTAATAATACTATCTACGGAACTCAAATGATGAGTTTCCCAGAAACTTCTGTACCGATGGTATGTGATATGAGTTCTGATATTTTTTCGAAAAGAATAGATTTTTCAAAATTTGATTTGATTTATGCCGGAGCGCAAAAAAACATGGGGCCTGCAGGTACAACTTTAGTAGTTGTGAAGGATGAAATTTTGGGTAAAGTACAACGTCAAATCCCATCAATGTTAAACTATCAAGTTCATATTGAAAAGGACAGTATGTTTAACACCCCTCCTGTTTTTCCTGTGTATGTGTCAATGCTGACCCTACAATGGCTAAAAGATCTAGGCGGAATTGAATTTATTGAAAAAGTAAACAACCAAAAAGCAGAATTATTATATACTGAAATTGATAGAAATCCCCTGTTTAAAGGATTTGCCGCCAAAGAAGATCGTAGTGTTATGAATGCTACCTTTAATTTAGTTGATAAAGCTTTAGAAACGAAGTTTGATGCTATGTGGAAAGAAGCACGAATCAATGGTTTACATGGGCATAGATCAGTGGGGGGATATAGAGCAAGTATGTACAACGCATTACCTTTATATAGTGTACAGGCTTTAGTAGATGTAATGCAAGAATTAGAAAGAACAAGTTAAAAATTCACGTCATTACGAACAAAGAGAAGTAATCTTTCAAAAGATTGCCGCTTCATTTCACTCCTCGCAATGACAATATTATATTAAATGAAAATATTAATAAACGACGGAATATCGAAAAGCGGAGAACTCCTTTTACAAGAATCAGGATTTGAAGTATTGAATGTAAAAGTAGCTCAAAACCAATTAGAAAATTATATCAACGACAATCATATTGATGCACTTTTAGTTAGAAGTGCTACTCAAGTTAGAGAAGAATTAATTGATGCTTGTCCTAGCTTAAAATTAATTGGTCGTGGTGGTGTTGGAATGGAGAATATTGATGTTGAATACGCCATAGACCAAGGTTTACACGTTGTAAACACTCCAGAAGCGTCTGCTGAAAGTGTTGCTGAATTAGTTTTTGCGCATTTATTAGGTATGGTGCGTAATTTACATCAGTCTAACAGAGAAATGCCTTTAGAAGGTGATAGCAATTTCAAAACACTTAAAAAACTATATCTAGGAACCGAATTAAGAGGTAAAACTTTAGGGATTGTAGGTATGGGACGTGTTGGAATTGCTGTGGCAAAAATAGCAATCGGTTTAGGTATGCAAGTGATAATGACAGACGATTCTACTGATGAGGTAACAGTTGATTTAGAGTTTTTTGATGGTCAAAAACTTCATTTTACCTTAGCTTCTACTGATATTAACGAATTGTACCAACAATCTGATTTTGTTACCTACCATATTCCTACTCAAAAAGAATATGTAGTTACTGAAACAGAATTCAATAAAATGAAAGATGGTGTAGGAATTATCAATGCTTCTCGTGGTGGAATTATTGATGAAGTTGCTCTTATAAATGCTATTGATAGCGAGAAGGTTAGATTTGCAGGTTTGGATGTTTTTGAAAATGAACCAAACCCTGAGGTGCAATTATTAATGAATCCTAGTTTATCACTTTCGCCACATATTGGTGCTTCTACTATTGAAGCACAAGAAAGAATTGGTATGGAGCTAGCTAAAAAGGTAATAGAATTACTTAAAGATCAATTCTAAATCCTTATAAAATCAATTTATGGCAATTGTAAAACCATTTAAAGCAGTACGTCCTACTCGAGATAAAGTAGCCTTAGTTTCTTCTAAATCGTATGATATTTATTCTTCAAACGAACTAGAAGCAAAATTAAGTTACAATCCGTTTACATTTTTACATGTAATTAATCCGGGGTTTAAATATCATAAAAAGGAAGTTTCTGGTGAACAACGCTTTAAATTAGTGCATAACCGATATTTAGAGTTTAAAGAAGAAGGGATTTTTACCCAAGAAGAAAAACCTGCTTTTTATATTTATCAAAAAACAACACAAACTAAGTCATTCTGTGGTATCATAGCTGCGTCTTCGGTGGAAGATTATCATAATGATGTTATCAAAAAGCACGAAGGCACGTTACAATCAAGGGAGTTGTTGTTTGAAAATTATTTGAAAAACACCGGTTTCAATGCTGAACCTGTACTCCTCACCTATGCAGATAATGATGAAATCACCAATATCATCAATAAATATAAAGATCAAAGAGCTGAGTATGAATTCAGTACTTCAGATAAAGATTTTCACTTGTTATGGGTAGTTACTGATGAAGAAGATGTGCAAAAAATAACCAATGCCTTTAAACAAGTTGATACCTTATATATTGCTGACGGACATCATCGTTCGACTTCTTCATGTTTGCTAGCGCAAAATTTAGCTAAAGAAAACCCAAATCATACCGGAGAGGAAGATTACAATTTCTTTATGAGCTATTATCTACCTGAAAGTCAGTTAAGTATTTATGAGTTCAACCGATTTATTAAAGATTTAAATGGTTTAACTCCTGATGAGTTTTTAATTGAACTAGATGCTTTTTATCGCATTGAAAAACGCGGTCAAGAATTATTCAAACCCAAACAAAAGCATTGTTTTTCAATGTATTTAAATGGTGAGTTTTATGCCTTGTATCTGCGTAAAACTGCCTATGAATTTACCGATATTTTGAGTTCATTAGATTCAGAAATCTTATATCAAACGGTTTTAAAACCTATTTTAGGTATCAATGATATTAGAAATGCCTCTAAAATCATGTATTCACAAGATAAATCGGACGGTTTAGAACTCAAAACCAAAGTAGATAGTGGTGATTTTAAAGTATCTTTTGGAATGCTTCCCGTAAGTGTCAATGATATTAAAGAAATTGTGGGCAATGGCTTAATGATGCCACCAAAAACCACCTATATAGAACCTAAATTACGAAGTGCCTTAACCATTTATGAATTTTAATATGTTTAAAGGAATCAAAGAAAAAATAAACCAAATCAAATCTGAATTACCAGAAAACGTAACCTTAGTTGCGGTTTCTAAAACCAAACCTGTAGCTGATATTCAAGAGGCTTATGATGCTGGACAGCGTGTGTTTGGAGAAAATAAAATTCAGGAAATGGTGGAGAAATATGATGTCTTACCTAAAGATATTCAATGGCATATGATTGGTCATTTACAAAGAAATAAGGTAAAATACATGGCTCATTTTGTTGATTTAATTCACGGGGTGGATAGTTTTAAAACCTTGAAAGAAATAGATAAACAAGCAAAGAAACACAACCGAATTATTAATTGTTTATTACAAGCTCATATTGCGGAAGAAGAAACCAAATTTGGTTTATCTTTTTCAGAAATTAAAGAAATTTTAGCTTCTGATGAGTTATCAGAATTAAAAAATGTAAATATTATTGGCCTGATGGGAATGGCTACTTTTACTGATAATGAAACTCAGCTTAAAAATGAATTTTTAGCATTAAAAAATCTTTTTGACGAGATAAGAAATAATGATTCAAACCTAACCGTTTTATCAATGGGAATGAGCGGAGATTATCAAATAGCAATAGATTGTGGTAGTACTATGGTTAGAATAGGCAGTTCCATTTTTGGTAGCAGAAATTACATTGTATAAATACCATGCTCATTTACAGTTAATTTTATTATCTTTGCGACAGAAAAAGAATTAATCACTCCCCTATTTTTTTAGTATAATTTTTAATTCAGGATACGTCTGTATGTATGCGATTTTAGATATCGAAACTACTGGTGGGAAGTTCAATGAAGAAGGCATAACAGAAATTGCTATTTATAAATTTGACGGACACCAAGTAGTTGACCAATTTATAAGTTTAGTAAATCCTGAAAGGGAAATTCAAGAATTTGTTGTTAAACTCACAGGCATTAACAACAAAATGCTTCGTAATGCACCAAAGTTTCATGAAGTTGCTAAACGAATCATAGAAATTACCGAAGGATGTGTTATTGTAGCTCATAACTCATCTTTTGATTATCGTATTTTGAAAACAGAATATAAAAGATTAGGATATAACTATCAGCGCAATTCTCTATGCACCGTTAATTTAAGTAAAAAACTAATTCCAGAACAACCTTCGTACAGTCTAGGTAAGTTATGTAGAAATTTAGGAATACCTCTTTCTGATAGACATAGAGCTACGGGCGATGCATTAGCCACTGTACAACTTTTTAAAATGTTGTTAGAAAAGGATTTGGAAAAAGAAATTATTCAAGCTTCTATAAAGTATATTGATAATAGAAATCATAAAAAGAAATTAACAGCTATTTTAGATACTGCACCAGAAACAGAAGGTGTGTTTTACCTACATAATGAACATGGTAATGTTATATATTTAGGCAGGGGCAAAAACATAAAAAAAGAAGTTAGTAAATTATTTTTAAAAAGCTCAAAAAGGGCTCAGAAAATAAGCGACAAGGTAAAAATGCTAACTTATGAAGAAACTGGAAATCAACTAATAACCCGGTTAAAATATTATATTGAATTAGAAGCTTTAAAACCAAGATATAATTTAATTAGAAAAAGAAAATTATCAGAAAAAACTTTTAGTCATCATCATCTAATTTTAGTTGATAAAGGTAGAATTCCTGAAGAGAACTCAATAGTACTCATTGAAAATGGTGAAGTTATAGGTTATACCTATACCAATCTTGCTTATCAAGAAAATCATTTAGATGTGTTAAAAAATATGCTTACCCCAATTGAAAATAAAGTACTTGCAAAAAACATAGTAAAAAATTATTTATTAAAAAATAAGGTTGAAAAAATCATCCGATTTCAAGTAGAAAATAATTTGTAATATTGTGTAAAACTTATCTTTTTTGAAAAAATTAGAGACAAAAAATCGTACTTGGCGTGAGATTTTACACGAAGTAATTTACGAAGCAGATACCCGTCAAGGTAAACTATTTGATATTATCTTACTAGGAATGATATTGATCAGTATTTTACTGGTAATGCTTGAAAGTATAAACGATATTGATGATAAATATCATGATCAATTATACATTGCAGAATGGGTGGTTACCATTATTTTTTCTTTAGAATACATTGTAAGGATCATATCTATAAGAAGACCGTCTAAATACATTTTTAGCTTTTATGGTATCATTGATTTTTTATCAACTATACCAATGTATTTATCAATGCTGTTTGTAGGAACACATAGCTTGGTAGCACTTAGAGCTTTACGATTGTTAAGGGTGTTTAGAATTCTAAAACTTTCTCGATTCATAGGGGAATCTAATCAATTAATGGTTGCTCTCAATGCAAGTAAGGCTAAAATTGGTGTTTTTTTATACTTTGTATTAATTGTGTGTATTATTTTAGGTACAGTTATGTATCTAATTGAAGGTGCAGACAATGGTTTTACAAGCATTCCCAGAAGTATTTACTGGTCTATTGTAACATTGACAACTGTAGGATATGGAGACATTGCTCCGCAAACAGCATTAGGACAATTTATAGCAAGTATTACGGTAATTATTGGTTATGCTATTATTGCTATACCTACAGGAATTGTAAGCTCTGAAATGACGAAGAATAAAGTCAACCTTAACACACAATCTTGTCCTAACTGTTCTTATGATAAACATAGAGATGATGCTGAATATTGCTACCATTGTGGCACAAAATTAAATTAACAATGAACACATTAATTGTTATTGTAGGTACTACTGCTATTGGTAAAACTGCATTAAGTATCAAACTAGCTCAGCATTTTCATTGTAATATCATTTCTTGTGATTCAAGACAGTTTTTTAAAGAAATGACAATTGGTACCGCCGTTCCTGATAAAGACGAATTAGCCTCAGCAACACATCATTTTATTCAAAACAGAAGTATTTTTGAGGAATATAGCGTCGGAAGTTTTGAAAAAGATGCTTTAACAAAGCTAAATGAACTTTTTCAAAAGAATCCTATACAAATTATGGTGGGTGGTAGCGGATTATATGTTGATGCTGTTGTAAAAGGATTAGATTTCTTTCCTGATGTAGATCCTGAAATACGAGTAAATTTGACACAACAACTGGAAGAAAAAGGAATTGAACATCTTCAGCTGCAATTAAAACAACTTGATCCTAAAACTTTTTCAACCATTGCATTAGATAATCCTCATAGAGTTATCAGAGCATTAGAAATTTGCATTGGTACTGGTAAAACCTATTCTTCTTTTAAAAACAAACCCAAAGATCCTCGTAACTTTAACATCATAAAAATTGGACTAAACGCTGACAGGGAAATCATTTATGATAGAATTAATCGTAGAGTTGATATAATGATGGAAAATGGTTTATTAGAAGAAGCCAGAACATTACATCCTCATAAACAGCTTAATGCTCTACAAACAGTAGGTTATCGTGAGTTATTTGATTTTTTTGATGGTAAGTTCGATTTAGATTTTGCAGTATCAGAAATCAAAAAAAACACACGTCGTTTTGCCAAGCGTCAATTAACTTGGTTTAGAAAAGACGAGGATATTATTTGGTTTGATTATGCTGATGATGCAAAAAACATCATAAAAACAATTGAAGAAAAATTATAGTGTCAATACCTTTAAACAAAGCGTTACAGCTCCAATATCAAGGTTTTTTACAAACTCCTTTTTTATGGCATAGTTCTATAGTTGAAAATCTACAACAGTTTGATTTACAATGTACTCATGTTAGTTTACTTATAAAAGAGATTAAACGTGAAACTAGATTAGGAAAACTGGTTGAACAGTTTGTTTTTCATCAATTAAATCAAGATAATTCAATTAAAACTTTAGCTGAAAACATTCAAATTCAAAACGGAAAAATAACGTTGGGTGAAATAGATTGTTTATTAGTAAAAGATAGTAAACCTATTCATTTAGAAATAATTTACAAATTTTATTTATATGATGAATCGGTTGGAGACACAGAAGTTGAACATTGGATAGGTCCTAATAGGCGTGATAGTTTAATTGAAAAACTAACTAAACTTAAAGAAAAACAACTTCCACTACTCTACCATCCTTTAACAAAACCGATTTTAGATGAGTTAAAGTTGTCTTCAGATAAAATAAAGCAACAAGTATATTTTAAGGCACAACTTTTTGTTCCGTTACAAGACTTCGGAAAAGAGTTTGAACTTATTAACAACAGCTGTATTGAAGGTTTTTATATTTATGAAGAAGAATTAGAACAGTTTTCAAATTGTAAGTTTTATATACCCACAAAGCACAATTGGTTAATAAAACCTTTTACTCAAATACATTGGCTGAACTATAACGATTTCAAATCAAAACTTTCAATATTTTTAGCTGAAGAAAACAGTCCACTTTGTTGGGTAAAAAAGCCAAACGGAGAAATGATGAAGTTTTTTGTAGTTTGGTGGTCTAAATAAAATGATATTATTATGAAAAAGTTTCATGTTTTATATTTACTTATTCTATTAAGCTTTTCTTCTTGCTTAAAAGATGAGCCTATTCCTTCTTGCCTAGATTTAAATGTGGAAAAACAAAGTACTATTGGTCCTATTGAGGCTGAAGTGTACACAACTAAAAAAATAGCTTGTACGATTAGTAATAGCTGTAAATTTCCTATCGAAATATTTGAAGCTGAAATTGATAACGATACTAATAATGAGTTTCGTTTAGAAGGAATTAGTAAAGGAACTAAAATTACGGGAACATTAAACTTTAATTTAGTGTCTACACCTCAAACCAAAGGAAACAAAACAGCATCGGTTACTATTTTATCCGATGATGGAACTATTCATTTACAAGTAGGTTTTAAAGGCATTTAAACTAGCCTAAATTATCGGATTCAGGTACCGTTAGGTTTGTTTTTCTCTTTCGAGAAGTGATAAAATAAACTCCTGATAATAAAACAATTGAAGCAATTATAGATTGAAGTGTTAATTGCTCATCTAAAAAATACCATCCTAAAAGCAAAGCTACAACCGGATTTACATACGCATTGGTTGATACTTTTTCAGGCGAAACTACTTTTAACAAATAATTAAACGCTGTAAATGCTACAATACTTCCAAAAAGTATTAATAATACCATAGATAATTGTGCTTTTGACGACCATTCTAACGGAGATGACCAACTTTCATTAAATAATAATGAGCTAATTGACAGTAAAACACCACCTATAACCATTTGATATCCGGTACTTACAAAAAAGTTTTTATGCAAATTTGCTTTTGCTACAAATACACTTCCATAACTCCAACTAAGCAAGCATGTAAAAATCATAAAGGTTCCTAATAGTGTTCCTTCGGAAGCAACAATATCATTTTGACTAACCAATAAATACATTCCTACAAAGCCTAAAACCACTCCAATTATAGACTTTTTTTGCATTTTTTTTCGATCAATCAATCGCATTAATAATAAAATAAAAAGAGGCTGTGTAGAGGCTAATAAAGCAGCAAAACCACTATCAACATACTTGAGAGCCCAAACAAAAACACCATTCCCATACACTAAGAATAAAAATCCTGCCACAGCAGAGTTTATAAGTTGTTGTTTGGTTATTTTGATTGAAAACTGTAATAATCTGGCTATTAATAAAATTAAAGACCCTGATATAAAAAACCTAATTGAAGCTAATGACAACGGTGATACCTCAGAAACTACAATTTTATTCAACAAGTAAGTAGATCCCCAAATTACATAAATTGAGAAAAATGCTATAACAATTAAGAGTTTGGATTCTCTCATGTAATTTGTTTTTTAAGTTTGGTTGATTAAAAAAATAACCGATAGCAAACAAACATTGTCTACTATCGATTTTCAAAACAAATATAGGTAAAGTTACCTTCTTCCTTTTAAAACTTCTTCAATTTGTGAGAAAGAAAATCCTTTCGCTTTTAGTAAAATTAAATAATGGTATAATAAATCCGCAGCTTCGTTTTTAAATAAGTCGATATCATCATCTTTTGCTTCAATAACTAATTCTACAGCTTCCTCTCCTACTTTTTGTGCTACTTTATTGATCCCTTTTTTAAAAAGCTGATTTGTATATGAGTTTTCTGCATTAGAATCAATACGATTTGATATGGTTTTTTCTAATTCATATACAAATCCTTTTGAAGTTTCTTCTGGAAAACAAGAAGTCGTTCCTTTGTGACATGTTGGGCCTTTAGGATCTGCTTTAATGAGAATAGTATCCTGATCACAATCAATCAAAATATCTTTAACAACTAAAAAATTACCACTTTCCTCGCCTTTTGTCCACAGCCTGTTTTTACTTCTGCTAAAAAAAGTTACTCTTTGTTCAGATTGCGTTTTTTCAAAGGCTTCTTTATTCATATACCCCAACATCAACACTTGTAATGTGAAGTAGTTTTGAATGATGACAGGAACTAATCCGTCTTTATTTTTTGAAAAATCTATATTCATCGTATGGCTATATTTTGTGTTTTTAAATAATTTTTTAAGTCTGGGATAGGAATTTCTCCAAAGTGAAAAATACTAGCTGCTAAAGCTGCACTTGCTTCAGTTTTGTTGAAAACATCTGTAAAATGCTCTTCTTTTCCAGCTCCTCCAGAAGCTATAATAGGAATATTAATTTCTTTACTAACTTCATTTGTAATATCTAAAGCAAATCCTGCTTTTGTTCCGTCGTTATTCATAGAAGTCAACAGAACCTCTCCTGCACCTAGTTCTTCTACTTTTATTGCCCAATCTATTGTTTTTAATGCGGTTTCTTCTCTTCCTCCTTTCACAAATACTTTCCATTCTCCATTTACAAACTTGGTATCAATAGCAACAACAATACACTGGCTTCCAAACTCATTAGCTAATCCTGAAATTAACTCAGGTCTTTTTACTGCTGATGAATTAATACTGATTTTATCTGCTCCCGCTTTTATGAGTTTAGAAACATCATCAACGGAATTAATTCCACCTCCAACCGTAAACGGAATATTAATTTCTTTGGAAATCCTTTCTACTAAATTAATTAGAGTTTTTCTGTTTTCAATAGTGGCTGTAATATCTAAAAACACCAACTCATCAGCCCCTTGTTTCACATAAGATTTTGCCAATCCTATAGGATCTCCTGCATCAATAATATCTACAAAATTTACGCCTTTTACCGTTCTTCCATTTTTGATATCTAAACAAGGAATTATTCTCTTCTTTAACATAATTTCTGCAATTGTTTTAACGTTATTTTCCCTTCATAAATAGCTTTACCAATAATAACACCTTCGCAACCAATTTCTTTTAATTTTTGTAAATCTTCTAAAGATGATACGCCACCGCTAGCAATGAGATTTACATCTGTTTTTTGGAGGATTTCTTTATATAAAGTATTGGATGTTCCTTGAAGCATACCATCTTTTGCAACATCTGTACAAATCACGTTTTTTATACCTATTTCTTCATAATCAGTAATAAAATCAATTACATCTATAAAAGATGTTTCTTGCCAACCTTGAGTTGCTATTTTTCGGTCTTTACAATCGGCTCCTAAAATGATCTTATTAGTTCCATACTTTTTCAACCAACTCATAAACATTTCAGGGTTTTTAACTGCTATACTTCCACCGGTAATTTGATTGGCTCCACTTTCAAAAGCTATTTTTAAATCTTCATCTGATTTTAATCCACCTCCAAAATCTATTTTTAAGTTGGTTTTTGAAGCTATTTCTGCTAAAACATTGTAGTTTACAATGTGTTTAGATTTTGCTCCATCTAAATCTACTAAATGCAAAAATTGAATTCCGTTGTCTTCAAACTGTTTAGCTACTTCTAACGGATTTTCATTATATACTTTTTTAGTATTAAAATCTCCTTTGGTAAGTCGAACACACTTACCGTCAATGATATCTATAGCAGGTATAATTCTCATAATTCTAAAAAGTTTTTTAAGATTTGCTCACCCACACTTGCTGATTTTTCTGGGTGAAACTGTGTTGCATAAAAATTGTTTTGCTGAATTGCTGCACTAAACGGTAAAATGTAATTACAAACGGCTACTGTTTGTTTACAAATTTGTGCGTAATAACTGTGTACATAATACACATCATTATAAGCATTTACCCCTTTAAATAAACTACCAGATATGTAATCAAAATCATTCCAACCAATATGTGGGACTTTATCTTTTGGAGGGAACAACTTCACTTCCGAATCAAAAATACCAAGGCATTGGGTGTTATTTTCTTCAGATGATTTACATAGCAATTGCAATCCCAAACAAATACCTAAAACAGGTTGTTTTAGTTGTTTTATAACAACATCTAATTCTTTTTCTTTGAGGTATTTCATTGCAGAACTTGCCTCTCCAACTCCTGGAAAAATAACTTTATCAGCCTTTTTAATTTGCTCAATATCATCCGTTATTTCGCATTCAAAACCCAATCTTTCAACTGCATTTTGAACTGATTTTATATTACCAGCATTGTATTTAATAATAACTACCTTCATTTATAACATTCCTTTGGTTGATGGTAAAATCATTTTTTCTGCATCTCTTTTAACAGCGGCTTTTATTGCCTTAGCAAATGCTTTAAAAACTGCTTCTATTTTATGGTGTTCATTAGTTCCTTCTGCCTTTATATTTAAGTTACATTTTGCTCCGTCGGTAAAAGATTTAAAGAAGTGAAAAAACATTTCTGTTGGCATTTTACCAATCATTTCTCGTTTAAAATCAGCTTCCCAAACCAACCAGTTTCTTCCTCCAAAATCAATAGCTACTTGCGCTAAACAATCATCCATTGGTAAACAAAAACCATAGCGCTCTATACCTAATTTATTACCCAAAGCTTTATAAAAAACCTCTCCTAAAGCTATTGCGGTATCTTCAATAGTGTGGTGCTCATCTACTTCTAAATCGCCTTTTACTTGAACAATAAGATCTAACTGACCGTGTCGTGCAATTTGATCTAACATATGATCAAAAAAAGCAATTCCTGTATCTATAGAACTTTTACCTGTACCATCTAAATTCAAATCGATTTTTATTTGAGTTTCATTGGTATTTCTTTCAATAGAAGCTGTTCTGTCTTGTAATTTTAAAAATTCATAGATTTCTTTCCAATCAGTAGTTTCTAAAGAAATAAAAGGTTGTAATTCTTCATTTTTTACTGAAATTTCTTCATCACCAATTCTATTTTCCGCAGTAATCAAAATTCCTTTTGCTCCCAAGTTTTTCGCCAATTCTATATCTGTTAATCGATCTCCAATCACCAATGAATTTTCTAAATCATAATCCTTAGAAAAATAGTGAGTCAACAAGCCAGTATTAGGTTTTCTGGTTGGTGCATTATCCGCAGCAAAAGTTTTATCTATTACTACTTCCTCAAACTCAATACCTTCATTTTTAAAGGACTGCATAATAAAATTTTGCACCGGCCAAAAAGTATTTTCAGGAAAACTATCCGTTCCTAATCCATCTTGATTGGTAACCATTACTAATTGATAATCAAGCTCTTTTGAGATTTTACTCAAGTATTGAAATACTTGTGGATAAAACTCTAATTTCTCAAAACTATCTAATTGATAATCAGATAGTGGCTCAATTACCAATGTTCCGTCTCTGTCTATAAATAATACTTTTTGCTTCATGTTAGGTTTTGTAAAGTGTTGATTAGTTTTTCATTTTCTTCTGGTGTGCCAACAGTAATTCGGATACAGTTTTTTACCTGTGTAGTTCGGTTTCTAATAATAATTTTTTGCTGAATTAAATACTCATAAACTTCCGTGGCATTATCAATATCTACCAATAAAAAATTAGCCTCAGATGGATACACTTTGTTTACTTTTTTAATAGATGTTAATCGTTCTCGTAAGCGTTTTCTTTCCGCAATAAGTTGATTAATCCTTTGCTTCACTTCAACTTGATTATCCAAAGCATTTAATACTGCATTTTGATTAATAGTACCTACGTTGTAAGGATGTTTTACTTTGTTAAAAAGTTGAATTATTTGTGAATTTGCATAGGCAATTCCCACTCTAACCGCTGCTAAGCCCCAAGCTTTACTAAAGGTTTGACATACAATTAAGTTGTTGTATGTATTGATTTTATTGATGAATGAAGCTTGAGAACTGAAATCGATATATGCTTCGTCAACAATTACAATTCCGTTAAAATTGTTGAGAATAAACTCTATATTTTGAATATTGATATTGTTTCCTGTCGGGTTATTAGGAGAGCAAATAAAAATGAGTTTTAAGTTTTCATCACTAAAATACGTTTGTAACTGACTAGTATTTATTTGAAAATCATCAACTAACGGTAATTTAATTAGGTCAACATCATTGATATTAGCCGACACTTCATACATACCATAGGTTGGAGTAAAAGTCAACGCTATATCTTTTCCTGGTTCACAAAAAATTCTGAAAGCCAAATCGATTACTTCATCGCTACCGTTTCCTACAAAAATTTGATCTGTTTTAACATTTTTTAGCTTAGAAAGCCTTTGTTTAATAGCTTTTTGCTGTGGATCTGGATATCGATTTAATTCTCCATACGGATTTTCATTTGCATCTAAAAACACATCCGCAGTTCCTTTGAACTCATCTCGTGCCGAAGAATATGGAGCTAAATTCCAAATGTTCTTTCTAACTATGTTTTTTAAATCAGTCATTTTGAAGTGATTTTAATCTGATTGTAACTGCATTTTTATGCGCTTGTAAACCTTCTGCTTCCGCCATCAATTCAATAGCATTTCCTATATTTTGAATTCCTTGTTTTGATAATTTCTGAAACGTGATTTTTTTCACAAAACTGTCTAATGAAACTCCGCTGTAGTTTTTTGCATACCCATAAGTTGGCAACGTATGATTGGTACCTGAAGCATAATCTCCAGCGCTTTCACAACTATAATTTCCCAAGAAAACTGAACCAGCATTGGTTATTTCATCTATATAATCATTTGCTTTTTCAGAAGCTATAATTAGATGTTCTGGTGCATATTTGTTACTAAAATTGATACATTCTTCTATAGAATTCAAGAGAATAGCTCGACTATTTTCTAAAGCTTTTTGAGCGATTTCTTTTCGTGGTAATTCTTGTAATTGATTTTGTAATTCTTGTAACACTTTATTTAAAACCAACTGATCATCGGTTGCTAAAATCACCTGACTATCGGGACCATGTTCCGCTTGTGACAGTAAATCGGCAGCTACAAAACTCGGATTTGAAGTTTTATCGGCAATAACTAACAATTCGCTTGGGCCTGCAGGCATGTCAATAGCAATTCCTTGTAATTGAACCATTTCTTTGGCTTTGGTTACGTACTGATTTCCGGGTCCGAAAATTTTATATACCTGTGGGATGGTTTCTGTTCCGTAAGCCATCGCTCCAATCGCTTGTGCGCCACCAACTTTGTAAATTTTGGTGATTCCTACCAAGTTTGCTGTATATAAAATTGCAGGATTGATCTTTCCTTCTTTATTAGGTGGTGTACACAAAACAACTTCCTTACAACCTGCAATTTGTGCAGGCACACCTAGCATTAAAATGGTTGAAAACAAAGGAGCGCTTCCTCCAGGTATATATAAACCAACTTTTTCAATACCAACACTTTTTCGCCAACATTCAACACCTTTGGTGGTTTCAACAATCTTTGTTTCTTCTTGTTGAGATTTATGAAAAACTTCAATATTTTTTTTGGCAAGTTTAATAGCTGATTGTAAACTTTCATCAACTTGATTTTTAGCTTTTTCTATTTCTTCTTGAGAAACTTCCAAACTATCTAAACTTACATTATCTAATAACTGAGCATATTTTAATAAGGCTTTATCTTTATTGCGTTGTACATCAGTTAAAATAGTAGTAACCGCTTCATTTAATTGTGATTTTTCAATTTGTGAACGCTCACAAAGTGATGTCCATTCTGTTGTATTTGGGTTGATAAATGTTTTCATTATTGTATCATGTTTTCAATTGGACAAACTAATATTCCTTCAGCACCGGCAAGTTTTAACTCATCAATGATATTCCAAAAATCATTTTTATTGATAACTGAATGTAACGAGCTCCACCCCTCTTCAGCTAAAGGTAAAATGGTAGGACTTTTAATACCGGGAAGAATTTTTATGATATCATCAATTTTATTATTTGGAGCATTCAACAGTACATATTTGTTTTCTCTCCCTGCTAAAACTGATTGTAATCTAAATTGAACCTTATCTAAAATCTTTTGATTTTCGGCAGATATTTTTGGTGATTTTACCAAAGCTGCTTCTGAGGTTAGTAAGACTTCTATTTCCTTTAAATTATTCTTGAATAGTGTACTCCCACTTGAAACGATATCGCAAATCGCATCTGCTAAACCAATATTTGGTGCTATTTCTACTGAACCATTAATGATGTGTAAATTGGCTTCAATATTCGCTTTGGTTAAAAACTTTTGAACGGTATTAGGGTATGAAGTCGCAATTTTTTTTCCTTCTAAATCTTTTAAACCTTTAGCTTTTGAACCTTTAGGAACAGCTATGGAAACTCTACATTTTGAGAAACCTAGTTTTTCTACAACCTCAATGTTATTTCCTTTTTCAACCAGAACATTCTCGCCAATTATGGCCACATCTACTACTCCATCTCGTAAATACTGAGGAATATCTCCGTTACGTAAAAAGAAAACTTCTAACGGAAAATTTCTTGCTGAGGCTTTTAATTGATCTTTACCATTATCAATAGAAATTCCAATGGCTTTTAGAATTTGTAAGGAGTCTTCATTGAGTCTCCCTGATTTTTGAACTGCTAGTTTTAGTTTACTCATTTTTGGTTGTTTTGTTAATGTTTGAGTAAACCTTGGGAAAGAAAATCCTTATACAGAAGAATAAAAAAATCCGTTTGATCTACTCAAACGGATTTTAAATTTTATGGTTTTAATTACATACATAACATTCTTAATTCGCTTGAGTGCAAATATGAGAATGATGATGATGTAATTGAATGAATATCATTTCTTGTAATTGTTTGATGCAAATTTATGCGATTATTTTTTTAATATCCAAATTGTTTCACAAAAAATTTATACAAAATAACTTTTAGAATATTTATTTTATTGCTACATTACTGACTATTAACTATTTAAAATCGCAATTATGTTATCAAACATCAAAAATTCAGGAATTATTTTAAACAAAAAAGCACAACAGAAAATCAGTGGAGGAGCACGCCCAAGGTGTAATACAGATAGAGATTGCTTCCTAGCAACAGGTGATAGAACTGATAGATGTATAGATAATTGGTGTGTATTCTATTAAATAGTGTAAAAAACCACTAGAGTTTTTTCTCTAGTGGTTTTTTTAATTAACTAAACTTTTATTTGATTAAAAAACCTAAATCAAAGTTTCTAAATAATGTTCATCAATATGATAGATTTCCTTTAGATCATTGATCTTTTTATCAATTTGCTCTGTGTCTTTTTTCTTATTTGATTTTGAACCGATTAACATTACGTTTTTACGTGTGTGTTCATTACTGATAAACTCAAAGACTTTAGTATTATAACTATGTTTTTCAAGGATTAACGCTCTAATGGTATCGGTAACCATTTCAAACTGGCGCTCTTTAAAAATTCCATATTTCAACAGCGGACTCTCCTGCTCTACTCCTTTTACTTGTTGACGAATTTGTTTATGACAACACGGAGCACAAATTATCAATTCAGCTTTAGAAACCAACCCTTTGTAAATAGCATCATCTGTAGCAGTGTCACAAGCATGTAACGCAATAAGAATATCAATTTTATCATTGTCATATTCTTGAATAGGTTGCGCTACAAAATGTAAGTTTGTAAATGAGCATCTATCAGCAATATCATTGCAATAATTCACCAGGTTTTCTCTTAATTCAATACCTGTTACTGTGGCATTAAATCTTTTTTGATTAACTAAATAATCATACAAAGCAAAGGTTAAATATCCTTTACCAGATCCCATATCTACAATTTGGATTTGATTAGGAAGTTTAACTGTAGACAATTGAGCTTCAATAATTTCCAGATATTTATTGATTTGACGGTATTTATCTGCCATTTTAGGTATTACATTTCCTTGTTTATCTGTAATTCCTAAAAAATGTAAATACGGACTATTTTCAGCTCTTTTTTCTTTGGGCTTGTCGTGTGCTTCAGGTAATTTGTTTTTAAAACTAGGAGCTGAAGTTTTATAACTTACTTTTTTCTTTTTTGAAACAAAAACTAAAAAGTCTTTACCTAACGTGAACAAAGTTGCTGCTCTGAACTTTTCAGATAACAGATTTTCTAATTCGTGTATAGTTTCCTCTAAGGAATAGTTTTTAACTTGATCATTCGTAGTATATCTGTATAAAAACTGATAAGAAGTTTCTCCTTTCAATTGGATTTGACGCACATATACATTCGGTAATTCAAAGCTTTTACTAACTGGTTTGCTTAGGGTTAGTTTTACAAAATTATCTTCTTTGATACTCTTTTTTAACTCGTCAAATAATTGCTGTAACTCATTCATGTTGCAAAAATATAAAAGAAAACCCACCGTATTGGTGGGCTTTATAATTTTATTTTGATATAATTTTATCTAAAATCAATCTTACGCATACGTAAGCTTTCAGGAGTTACTTCTAAGTACTCATCATCTTTGATATATTCCATATATTCTTCTAATGACATATCAATTTTTGGAGCAATTTTTACTCCGTCATCAGAACCAGATGCACGTACATTCGTTAATTTTTTACCTTTAATTAAGTTTACAGCTAAATCATCTTGTTTAGCATTTTCACCTACTACCTGACCTTTATAAATTTCTTGGTTAGGATCGATGAAGAACTTACCTCTATCTTGTAATCTATCAATTGCATATGCAGTTGCTTTACCAGATTCTGAAGAAACAATAGCTCCGTTCACTAAGTCAGAGAATTCTCCTTTGTATTTATCATATCCACGTAAACGGTGGTTGATAATAGCTTCTCCTTGAGTAGCTGTTAATAATTTGTTACGTAAACCAATTAATCCGCGAGAAGGAATATCAAACTCTAAATGCTGTAAATCTCCTTTTGGTTCCATTACCAATAAATCTCCTTTACGCATGGTTACTAAGTTAATGGCTTTTGAAGCTAACTCTTCTGGAACATCAATAACTAAGGTTTCATAAGGTTCACACTTAACACCATCAATTTCTTTTAAAATTACTTGTGGACGACCAACTTGTAATTCATATCCTTCACGACGCATAGTTTCAATCAATACTGATAAATGTAGAATTCCACGACCGAAAACATTGAATTTGTCCTCTGTATCAGTATCCTCTACACGTAACGCTAAGTTTTTCTCTGTTTCTTTATATAGACGATCACGTAAGTGACGAGATGTTACAAATTTACCTTCTTTACCGTAAAATGGTGAGTTATTAATAGTAAATAACATACTCATTGTAGGCTTATCAACTTCAATACGAGGTAATGCTTCTGGATTTTCTAAATCGGCAATAGTATCACCAATTTCAAAATCATCAATACCAGTAACTGCACAAATATCTCCACTACGTACTTTATCCGTTTCAGCTTTACCCATTCCTTCAAAAACGTGTAACTCTTTAATACGAACTTTTTTAGTAGAACCATCTGCTTTACAAAGCATATAATCTTTGTTCTTTTCTAAATCACCTCTGTACACACGTCCGATGGCAATTCTTCCTTTAAAAGAAGAGTAATCTAACGAAGTAATTTGCATTTGAGGTGTTCCTTCTCTGTAGGGTGCTTCAGGAATTGTTTCTAAAACAGCATCTAACAACGGAACTATATTATCTGTTGGTTGTTGCCAATCTTCACTCATCCAACCGTTTTTAGCAGATCCATACACTGTCTTGAACTCTAACTGCTCTTCAGTAGCATCTAAAGCAAACATTAAATCGAAAACTTTTTCATGTACTAAATCTGGTGTACAGTTTTCTTTATCTACTTTATTTACAACTACTATTGGGGTTAATCCTAATTCTAATGCCTTCCCTAATACAAAACGAGTTTGTGGCATTGGTCCTTCAAAAGCATCTACCAATAATAAAACACCATCTGCCATTTTTAATACACGTTCTACTTCTCCACCAAAATCGGCGTGTCCAGGAGTATCAATTACATTAATTTTTACACCCTTGTAGTTTACAGATACGTTTTTAGATAAAATGGTAATACCACGCTCACGTTCTAGATCATTGTTATCTAACAATAAATCTGTACGTTCTTTACGCTCGTCCAAAATTTTTGCTTGATCTATAATTTTGTCTACTAACGTAGTCTTTCCGTGGTCAACGTGTGCTATAATTGCTATGTTTCTAATAGATTGCATAAGTGCTTCGTTAAATTTGGCGCAAAATTAGTGTTTCGAATTGATATGAACTAATTAAGTTACAATTATTTATACCTTTATAAAAACAATAAATAATATTGATAATCAGGTGTTTAAATAAATAATATCATCATTTGATTGTGATGGATTAGAACTTATAATTAATTTTTCCTTTTTTTATTGAACAAGTTTGTGATGCATTGAAAAAATATGTAGGTTTGAAAAAAATAAACAAATTTTAAATGAAAATTACCGCTAATAATCCTAATAGAAAATCTTGGTTAAAAATTAAACAAAACTCAGATTTCCCTATACAAAACATTCCGTTTGGAGTGTTTTTAACACGTGATGATATTATTACTATTGGAACAAGGATTGGAGATTTTGCTATAGATTTAGGAGCTTTACATCAACTTGGTTATTTTGAAGGTATTCCGTTAACCGACGATATTTTTTTACAAGATACTTTAAATGATTTTATTGCTGATGGACGCAAAACTTGGCGTTTAGTAAGAAATAGAATTGCAGATATTTTTGATGTAACAAATGGTAAATTACGTGATAACGCCGAACATAAGGATAAAATCATCTTTAGAATGGATGAAATTGAAATGTTGTTACCAGTAAGCGTTGGAGATTATACCGATTTTTATGCAAGTAAAGAACATGCTACAAATGTGGGTTCTTTATTTAGAGACCCTAAAAATGCATTATTACCAAACTGGTTGCATATTCCCATTGGTTACCATGGAAGAAGCTCTTCAATAGTACCATCAGGAACACCAATTAGAAGACCTTTAGGACAAACAAGACCAGAAGAAGGAAGTGATACTCCTGGTTTTGGACCTTCAAAATTATTAGATTTTGAATTAGAAATGGCTTTTATCACCACTGATGCAAATGATTTAGGAGATAGAATCCCTATTGAAGAAGCTGAAGAGCATATTTTTGGATTGGTTTTATTCAACGATTGGTCTGCACGAGATATTCAAGCTTGGGAATACCAACCTTTAGGACCATTTTTAGGTAAAAACTTTGCATCAACTATTTCTCCTTGGATTGTTACTTTAGATGCTTTAGAACCTTTTAGAGTTGATAACCCAAAACAAAACCCTAAGCCTTTACCATACCTTCAACAAAAAGGAAAACATAGTTTTGATATTAATTTGCAAATGGCTATTCAACCAGAAGGAAGTGAAGAAACTGTAGTTTGTAATTCAAACTTCAAGTATATGTATTGGACTATGGCGCAACAACTTGCTCATCATACAGTAAATGGTTGCCCTGTTGAAGCTGGAGATATGATGGGGAGCGGTACTATTTCTGGACCTACTAAAGACAGTTTTGGCTCTATGTTAGAATTGACATGGAGAGGTCAAAATCCGTTAAAAATGAAAGATGGTAGCGAACGTAAATTTATCAATGATAATGATACTGTAATTATGCGTGGTTACTGTGAAAATGATAATGTACGTATTGGTTTTGGTGAATGTGTTGGTAAAATATTACCTACAAAACAATAAATCATTTTTTATAAAAACAATATACAATCCCTTTCAAATTGAAAGGGATTTTTTATGCATTATTTTTCAAGATTTTTATACAACCAATTCAAAAATAAATTACTTTTATTTAACTTTAGTATATTATTAATTTTTGGTTGCCTATGTAACATCTTTTTCTTTAAATCCACGAGCAAAAACTAGGGATGGTTTTTTGCTAAAAGCTCTTTGGACTTGTTGTGGAAAACTTCCAAAAAAAATTAAATCACAATTAAATTTAAAGAAAATGAGAACGTTAATTTTAAAATCAATTTTTATATTATTTATTACTACAGGATTTACAATTAATTCTGCAATTCAAACAACAGCAAATCCAATTACTGTAATAGCTACTTTTGACGGTTATGATGAGTTTGGATATAACTTTTTATTTACCAATGATGAAGATGAAGAGGAAATTGTAAGTTTTGAAACTATTTCTGCAGAAATTTTAAAGACTTACAACTTAAAAGATGAAACACTTAAAGGAGAGCAATTTGAAATTACTTATGAATATATTACTGTTGAAGACGAGGATGAAGAAACCACAGTAGAAAAGGCAATTTTAAAGGCTATTAAGAAAATAAACTAAGTTATTTAGAATTAAAAATCCCATTTCAGTTGAAATGGGATTTTTTTTAAATTTTTGATAATTTATCAATTTTAAATACCACAAAGTCTTCATCATCTAAATCGTCCATGATTTCTTTGTATATAATTTCAAATCTTTGATTTTTAAATTGAGTTGTTTTCAAGTCAAATTCTGCTAATACATTTTTATTAATCTGTTCAAAATCAATTAAATCTCCACTTTCTAACTCAAATGTAAAATAACCATTAGTGTATTCTTTAAAAACACCAATTGTTGTAACTGATTGATTTTCATTATAAAAACTCATAATACAACTATTTAAAAGTCATCATCCTCATCATTTATATCATCAGAATAACTGAAATCATCATCATTATTATCAAAACTACTTTCATCATCTGAATAATCTTCCATTGTTTTTTCTAATTTAGTGCTAATTTTAACTAAATAAATGGTCTCATCTGTTTTAAC
The DNA here is from genome assembly GCF_034043975.1 of Tenacibaculum sp. IB213877. Classification (NCBI taxonomy): domain Bacteria; kingdom Pseudomonadati; phylum Bacteroidota; class Flavobacteriia; order Flavobacteriales; family Flavobacteriaceae; genus Tenacibaculum; species Tenacibaculum sp. IB213877. Next base: position 476,107 of record NZ_JAXCHH010000001.1, read on the forward strand.
TTCTATAGCTTTAATAGTTTCTCCTTTAGCATTTTGAAATGCAATGATATCGTCATAATCATACCCGTCTGGATATTTTTCTACTAATAGATCTAAAATATCTGTAGTTAGCTTCGAATAATCAACAATAACTCTTTTCATGAAATTACATGTTTAATAAATAGGCAAAAATTAATGGCGCTACTATAGTTGCATCACTTTCAATAATAAATTTAGGAGTATCAATATCTAATTTACCCCAAGTAATTTTTTCATTTGGTACAGCTCCAGAATATGATCCGTAACTGGTTGTAGAATCTGAAATTTGACAGAAATAACTCCAAAAAGGAGTATCTTCTCTTTCCATATCTTGATATAACATTGGTACTACACAAATTGGAAAATCTCCTGCAATCCCACCTCCTATTTGGAAGAATCCGATTCCTTTTTCCGAATTATCTGTATACCAATCTGCTAAAAAAGTCATGTATTCAATACCCGACTTCATAGTAGATGCCTTTAATTCTCCTTTTAATACATACGATGCAAAAATGTTACCCATTGTACTGTCTTCCCAACCTGGAACTACTATTGGTAAGTTTTTTTCTGCTGCTGCATACATCCAAGAGTTTTTAATATCTATTTCGTAATGCTCTTCTAAAACACCTGATAATAATAATTTATACATGAATTCATGCGGAAAATAACGTTCCCCACTTTCTTCTGCATCTTTCCAAATTTTAAGAATATGCTTTTGTAATCTTCTAAAAGCTTCTTCTTCAGGAATACAAGTATCTGTTACACGGTTTAATCCTTTTAATAAAAGATCCCATTCATCTTGAGGTGTTAAATCTCTATAATTAGGTACTCTTTTATAATGACTGTGCGCTACTAAATTCATGATATCTTCTTCTAAATTAGCACCTGTACATGATATGATATGTACTTTATCTTGACGAATCATTTCTGCAAAGATTTTACCTAACTCTGCAGTACTCATAGCTCCTGCTAATGAAACTAACATTTTAGAACCTTGTTCTAGCTGTGCTTCATAACCTTTTGCAGCATCTACTAATGCTGCTGCATTAAAGTGCAAAAAGTATTTTTCTATAAAATTTGAAATTGGCTTTTCCATTTTCTTTCTAGTATGTTTTCCCTTGATGGGTATTTTTTAAATTAATTTTTCAATAATTACTTGAACCACTTCAAAAAGGATTAAAATAATGATAATCCATTCTAGCATACTGCTGTATTTGTGCTGCATAATGTCATTAAAAAGATCTAGGTTTTCTTTGATAATGTTTAAACTGTTTTCTATACCTTGATGTCTTTTTACTACATCTAACTCATCTTTTAATTTATAATCTAAGGCAGACAAATCTTTATTGCTCCAAGCTAAATCTGGCGAATCAAATACAAATAGATCTTCTGCTATGTTATTTTTTAAATTCATAGTTCTACCAATAAACTTTCTCATTTGTAGTTTAGAAAGTTTAAAGCTACCTGTTTTTTCTAATTGTTTTGAATATACCAATGTTTTGTCATGCAAGTCTGATGTTTTGTTAACATAGTTCATCAAAGCAACAGACTGTGCTAAATTTAACATGATTATGTGTGCTATATTATCATCTAAGGTTGTTACATGAATAACTCCAAAATCAACTTCTATTTTTGTATCAATTATAATCTTATAACTTTCTGATGGTAAATCATTTAAAGACTTTGGTGTTTCTAATAAAAAATGAATGGTTTCAGAAATAAAATTATCTTCACAGTTAATAAATACTAAACTTCCGTAATCTTTAATATATAAATATGATTGTTCATTAATTAAATATAGTAAAAACGAATGTTCACGTTTTATTAACGTATGTTTATCAAATTTCTTTCGGATTAAATTTAACTGTAATCTTGTTTCTAAATGATATGCTTTAGCCGATAAAATCATATTAATAATCTTCGTCTAAATCATTTTTAAATTTAGATAGTTGACTAAAAGGTGAATCGTCTTCATCTTCGTCAAAATCTTCATCATTTTCAGATAAAAACTTATAGCTAAGCATTTTATAGTATAATTTTGCTGCTAAAAAATCTGATGATTTTTCTTGTTCATTAGGACAAAGTTCAACTATATCAAATCCAACTACGTTTCTTTCAGTAAAAACTTTACGTAAAAACTCTAAAGTTTCATACCAAAATAATCCTCCTGGTTCTGGAGTACCTGTACTTGGCATAATTGAAGGGTCTAACGCATCTAAATCAAACGTAATAAATACATTGCCTGTAACTTGATCTAAGACATCATCTATCCAATCTTCATTTACAGCCATATCATGTGCAAAAAACACTTTATCTTCATTCATTACAGTTCTTTCAGATGCATCCATACTGCGAATGCCTACTTGAACTAAATTTGTGTTTTGACTTGCTTCATATACCGCACAAGCATGATTGCATTTTGTGCCTTCATACTCTTTACGTAAATCTGCATGTGCATCAATATGTAAAACGGTTAGGTTTTGAAAACACTCATTAAACGCTCTAATACTTCCAATAGAAATAGAATGTTCACCTCCAAAAAGTGTTACAAATTTATTTTTGTTAATATACTTTTTAGTTGTTTGATGTACAGCTTCTACCATTGCTTCTGGTGATGAATTCTCTGTAACTGCATCAGCTAAATAAACTCCTTCTTTGTATACTTCTGATTTTGTTTCTATATCGTAAAGTTCCATGTTTTCAGAAGCGTTTAAAAAAGCTTCTGGTCCTTTATCTGCTCCTTTTTGCCAAGTGCTTGTTCCGTCATAAGGAACTGGAATTAAAACTACTTTTGCAGTTTCTAATTTTGCGTATTTTTCAGGAATTCCTGCGTAAGTTTTACTCGTTTTCATAACCTAAAATTGAAAGTAATTCTTCACTTTTTTGTTGTTCTTTAAATAATTTGGTTGTAATTTCTCCGTTTTCGTTTTTATCTATTAAAATGTGTTTTGGATTTGGTATTAAACAGTGTTGTAAACCTCCAAAACCTCCTATTGTTTCTTGGTATGCACCTGTATTAAAAAAACCAATATACAATGGTTTATCTTTCTCGTAAACAGGCAAATAAATTGCATTAATGTGTTGTTCTGAATTGTAATAATCATCACTATCGCAAGTTAAACCACCTAACAAAACACGTTCATATTGTCTATTCCATTTATTAACTGGAAGCATAATAAAACGTTTGTTAATTGCCCAAGAATCTGGTAAAGTGGTAATGAACGATGAGTTAATCATATTCCATTTTTCACGGTCGTTTTGTTTTTTCTGATACAAAACTTCGTAAACAGCCCCACCCGACTCTCCTACTGTAAAGCTTCCAAACTCTGTAAAAATATTTGGCACATCTACTTCGGCAGTTTGACAAGCAGTATTAATTTGATTGATAATTTCTTCAACCATATACTCATAATCATAGTTAAATGCTAGTGAGTTTTTGATTGGAAATCCTCCACCTATATTTAAACTATCTAATGTTGGACATATTTTTTTAAGGCTGATATATACCTTTAAACATTTTAATAATTCACTCCAATAATATGCATTATCTTTAATACCAGTATTGATGAAAAAGTGAAGCATTTTAAGCTCTACTTGTGGATTTTCTGCTATTTCTCTTTCGTAAAAAGAGACAATGTTTTTATATCCAATTCCTAGTCTGCTGGTATAGAATTCAAATTTTGGCTCCTCTTCAGAGGCAATTCTAATTCCAACTTTAAATTTACTTTTTGTCTCATCTAAAAGCAAATTTAGTTCTTCATAGTTATCTATAATTGGAATACAGTTTGTATGCCCTCCATCAATTAAACTTGCAATGTTTGCTATGTATTGATCACGTTTAAATCCGTTACATAAAACATAGGCATCATCTTTAAGTTTACCTGATTTTTTTAAGGATTTTACAATATCAATATCAAATGCTGATGATGTTTCTATATGAATATCATTTTTTAAAGCCTCTTCTAAAACATATTTAAAATGAGAACTTTTTGTACAGTAAGAATAATGATATTTTCCTTTATAATCAAGCTTTTCAATGGCTGTGTTAAACCAGTTTTTAGCTCTGTTTATATTTTCTGATATCTTTGGTAAGTATGTAAACTTAAGTGGAGTTCCGTATTGTTCTACCAATTCCATTAAATCAATATCATGGAAAAATAAATTACCGTTGTTGGTTTCAAACTCTTCTTGAGGAAAATCAAAAGTTTGCTCTATTAAATCTTTATATTTAGTATTCATTTTTTATTATATACAAGAATTTATTCTAAAAAGTGATAGAAATACTATTCTACCTTTTTAAATATTAAATTTACTATAATTTTTATAGTATGGTTTTATAAATAAAATGAATAATTTAGACTCTAAGAGCTAAGCAATCTCCGCACTGCTTGTAAAAATTAAGCAGTAGTGAGCTAAAAGTGTAAGTAAAGGAAGAAACCTTAATTTTTTCGTTGTGTTTCCAAAACACTAAACAACTCTCTATCTTCCCTTGAAAGCTGTTTACGAAATAAGTAAAACCTAACATTCAACTTATATAATAAGATGGCGTAAATGTAAACTATTTTTTAAAACAATTATTTTTTTTGAAAAAAAAAATAAAAAAAATAATTAACTGAATATAAGTTACTTAAATTACTTTTTGGTTTTTATTAGCTCTACTCCTTTGTATAAAATAATAGTATTAGGTATGGTAATCTCTCTATTTCCTTCTGTTACTCTTAGCAAAACATAAAACCCTGTAATATTTTTTACTTCTCCTGTTAAATCAAATTCTTTATCTAAGATTCTAATAGTATCACCTATTCTTACAGGGTGATAAAAAAATAAAATAATGCTTGCTGTTAAATTAGATAGAATAGACCATTGTGCAAAAAAACCCACACCTAATACAGCTAATATTGAAGAAGCAAAAACTGTTAATTCTTTTACACTAACACCTAAAATTACTGGTATGGTTAGTAAAAAAATAGTGTAGTAAAACAAATAGCAAATGTTTAATATAAGCCTTCTTCTATGTGGTTCAATAGCATTCTTAACAATGTAAGATTTTGTTATTCTTTTAGTTAAGTTTATGGCTACAATTAAACAAACAAACAAGTAAAAAACAAATGCATATTTATGTGCTATAACTTCTAACATTATTTAATCTTTTTAAGCAAATGTAGTACTAAAACCAACATCAATAGCAAATTTAAAAATAAATATCTTGTCTTATTGTATTAAAAAATTGAGTACCTTTAGCCTAAGTATTTACTTCAATTTTCAATATAAAATCATAAAATTTAAAACTTTTAATTATGAGTATTGTAGACTTATATGAATCTAGCAAACATCGTAATAATGTTGCTCATTTTTCAGCAATTGTATGTTTAGCTACTATTGATGGTCAAATTAATGAAGAAGAACAAAAAGTAATAGATAAGTTTGTAAAAAAACTTGATATAACACCTACCGAATATGATGAAATTATTAAAAACCCTAAAAAATATCCGGTTATACCGCAAAACACTTCTGATAATAGATTAGAAAGATTGTTAGATCTTTTTAAAACCGTTTATTCAGATCATACTATGGATGATACTGAATTGAAATTAATTCAGAAATATGCTATTCAATTAGGTTACCCAGAGGAACGCGCAAATGAATTAATTCAGAAATCTGTTAAATTATTTAGCGGTAAAATAGATTTTGAAGAGTATAAAGCAATATTAAAAATCATTTAAATATTCATTTCATGATTCCATTAGCAAATAAGAAATTATTCAATGAAAATTTAGCTCATTTGTTTTATGCTGTAGCTATGGCAGATAAAAGAATGGATACTGATGAAAAGAAAAAAATTGTGTCTATAGTAGAAAAAAACTGGATTGATAACACCAACAATCAACAAAATAAAGAAGCAATTTACCAAACTATTAGAGAGTTAATACAAGAGCATGTTTCATCTGAAGAAGCTTTTAACAAATTTAAATTATACGTAACAGCAAATAAAGAACTTTTTACAAACGATTTATCAAAAAGAATTATCAAAGCCTCTCATAGTATATGTGAGTCTTTTGCTAATAAAAATAAATCAGAATTAATATTGCTGGCTAAAATTCATAAATTGTTACTTACCAACGGCGCATAATATGCAAACACTAAAAAAACCTCGTTTTTTTATAAAACAATCTAACACTGCAGGTCAAGTACCTGGTAAGCTTATTTTTGTTGGAGAACAAAAACAAGAAAAAGTATTTATAGAATTAATAGCCTATAATGAAAAGGATTATGTAGAAACTTCATTAACTTCAATTGAAGAAGCTTTTCAGTATAAAGAAAAGTTTAAAAATGTTTGGATAAATATTGATGGTTTACACGATACTAAGCTAATTAATAATATAGGAGCTCTTTTTAGCATTCACACATTATTATTGGAAGATATTGTTCATACAGGTCAAATACCGCGAGTTGATATTGAAGAGAACTATATTTTTACGGTTATTAAAATGCTAAGTTTAAGCAAACATACTCATGAGCTAAATGCTGAGCAAATTTCTATGTTTTTAACCAAAGACTTCCTTCTTACATTTCAAGAAAAAGATGGAGATGTTTTTGAACCCGTTAGGGATAGAATCAGAAACAATAAGGGCAGAGTAAGAAAATTTGGCTTAACTTATCTTAAATACTCTTTATTAGATAACATTGTAGATAATTATAATTTTTTAATGGAGATATTTGGGGCAAATGTTGAAGAATTAGAAGATAAGATTTTATTACAACCAAATAAAAGAATTCTAAAAGAAATTAATAGAAATAAAATAGAACTTAACTTTTTTAGAAAAGCTATTAGACCTGCAAAAGAAGCTATTTTATCTTTTAAGCATTTCAAAACAGATTTAATTAACAAGGAAGAGCAATTATTTTTTAATGATTTGAACGACTCTAGTCAGCGTGCACATGATTCGGTGGAAAGTTATAAAAACATGCTAAGCGAACAGTTAATTGTATATTCTACAAACGTCAATAACAGGTTAAATGACATTATGAAGATATTAACCATATTTTCAGCAGTATTCATTCCTATTACTTTTATTGCAGGTATTTATGGTACCAATTTTGAATATATTCCTGAACTAAAAGCTAAAAATGGTTATTTTATTATGTGGGGTTTTATTATTGCTATTGCTTTAACAATGCTTGGATACTTTAAATATAAAAAGTGGTTTTAAAACCACTTTTTATTATTCTTCTATAGGAGGATGTCCAAATATTTCTTCATAAACCTCGTCAAAATTATTTCTTAAATAAGAATGTAATTTTTTTCGGTAATCATCCTGTAACCAGTCTATAAAATTATGTGTTGATTTACAAATGCACTTGGAATATCTATGAATTCTATCATCTATATCACCTCCTAGTTTTTTTGCTAAAATTAAAGCATCAAATACATCTTCACTATTTTCTATACACATTTTAGCATGATGCTCTATAGATCTTTCTAATACTTTTTTTGAACTTTCACCTGATTGAATGGCATCAATGTATACTTTTTTAACATCAAAGTATAAATCTTCTTCTTTAGTGTTGGCAAACTCTTCTTTTACATCAGCAGGAAGCTCATATCTAAAATTAGATTCAATTTCATCATCTGACAATAAATTATCTAAATAGAAATTTGGTGCTCTAAACATACGTTGCCAATCTAAATCAGCTCCCCACGGTCCAAATCTGTGAAAATTATTTCCTAAATCAATTACATTAAACTCAGATTTTCCTGGTAGAATTCTTGATCCCCTACCAATCATCTGGTAATATAGCGTTAAAGATTTTGTTGCTCTATTTAAAATGATTGATTTTACCGAAGGTTCATCAAACCCAGTAGTTAAAATACTTACCGAAGTTATGATGGCATTTGGTGTTTTTTTGAACCATTTTAAAATTAAATCACGCTCTTTTTTTGTATTTGTATTATCTAAATGCGCTATTGGGTAGCCTGCACGTTTAAATGTGTCAAATACGTGTAATGAGGTATTGATACCATTATTAAAAATAAGGGTTTTAGTTCCTTTTGCTCTTTCTTCATAAGCTTGTAAAAGTTTAGAAAGCATATCTGTATTTGTATACAAATCTTCTGAAGATTTAACTGTATAATCTCCATTTGCCCCTACTTCTAAAGAAGTTAAACCTACATTATAAGAATAAATATTAGCTTTTGCCAAATACTCATTTTCTATTAAAGCATTAATAGTCTCTCCAACAATTAATTGATTATAATTATCTTTCATTGGTAATTTAATATTAGAGCTCAACGGTGTTGCCGTTACTCCTAAAATGAAAGATTTATCAAAAAATTTAAAAAGCTTGGTAAAAGAATTGTAATGTGCCTCATCAATAATTACTAAACCAACATCAGAAATATCTAATTTATCATCATTTAAACGGTTGTTTAGTGTTTCTACCATGGCTACAAAACAATCAAATTGATCTTGATCATCTAAACTTGCTTTACTATCAATAATTTTGTTTTCAACATTGAATTCTCTAAGCATTTTCGCTGTTTGCTTACACAACTCAATCCTGTGCGTCATTATTAACACCTTCTTATTATAGTGTTTTAAATACTGACGTGCAATTTCAGAGAAAATAACGGTTTTACCTCCTCCCGTTGGAAGTTGAAATAATAGATGGTAGTCTTCAGGGGCATCTTCAAAACTCTTAAAAATTTTGTTCAATGCTTCCTTTTGATAATCGTATAAACTTTTTCCTGGTTTGTTTTTTGCTACTGTATTGGTGCTCAAATCAATTCTTTTTTGAAGAATACAAAAATACGACCTATTTAAGGAAAAGCCTGAGAAAATCTAAGATTATTTTCCAAACTTATCCACATTAAGTTGTGAAATATCATAATGAGAAGCATGTTCAACCACTTCTCCATTTTTAATAAGTAATAATTGAGGTGATTGATGCATTACCTGATATTTCTCTTCAATTTTATTAGAAATATCTCTGTAATTAAGCAAATCTAAATAGTAAAATGTATTACTTAATTGATTATTAGAAACCATTTTTTCAAAGTTAGACAGTACAGTTTTACTAATAATACACCTGGTTGAATGTTTAAATATTCCCACCAAATTATTTTGTGAATCTTGATCCACTTTTTCTAATTGAGCCACATCTGTTAACTTAACCCAGTTAACTTTAACTGTATTTTCAGGTATTTCCTGTTGCTTCTCTCCTTTTTTAAATATATTTTTAAACATACTTTTAATTATATTTCGTTATCTGTCGTTATGATTACAATTTACTTTCAAACAAGTCAAAAAGTCAGCAAACAACCTTAAATTAAAGACAATTTGACTGTTTTACAAACCTTATACTACATGGTATTGAATTTGACTCTTATCAAATAAAAAATAAAATTAATATGAATTTTAACAATTTTACCATAAAATCGCAAGAAACTATACAAATGGCGCAGCAATTAGCGCAAGGTTATAGTCACAATCAAATAGAAAATGAACACATTTTCAAAGCTTTGCTGCAGGTTGATGAGAATGTTCTTCCTTTTATATTGAAAAAGTTAAACATAAATATAGAAATTATTCAGCAAATTCTAGACAAGCAATTAGAAAGTTATTCTAAAGTTTCTGGAGCTGAAATAATGTTGTCGAGAGAGGCTAACAAAACATTAACAGAAGCTTCAATTATTGCTAAAAAAATGAAAGATGAATATGTTTCTACGGAACATATCATTTTAGCAATTATAAAATCAAAAAGTGCTATTTCACAAGCTTTAAAAGACCAAGGAGCTACAGAAAAAGGTGTTGAGAGCGCTATTTCAGAGCTTAGAAAAGGTGACAGAGTTACTTCTCAAAGTGCAGAAGAAACCTATAATGCGTTAAATAAATATGCTAAAAACCTAAACCAATTAGCATTAGACGGAAAATTAGATCCGGTTATTGGTAGAGATGAAGAAATTAGACGTTTGCTTCAAATTTTATCTAGAAGAACCAAAAACAACCCTATTTTAGTAGGTGAACCCGGTACTGGTAAAACAGCTATTGCTGAAGGATTAGCGCATCGTATTATTAGAGGTGATGTACCCGAAAATTTGAAGCAAAAACAAATTTACTCATTAGATATGGGAGCTTTAATTGCGGGTGCAAAATATAAAGGTGAATTTGAAGAGCGTTTAAAATCGGTAGTTAAAGAAGTTACTACTTCTGAAGGCGACATTGTACTTTTTATTGATGAAATTCACACTTTAGTAGGTGCTGGAGGTGGTCAAGGCGCTATGGATGCGGCCAATATTTTAAAACCTGCTTTAGCTCGTGGTGAGTTAAGAGCTATTGGTGCCACTACTCTAGATGAGTATCAAAAATACTTTGAAAAAGACAAAGCATTAGAGCGTCGTTTTCAAAAAGTAATGGTTGATGAACCCGATACCGAAAGTGCAATTTCAATTTTACGTGGTATAAAGGAAAAATACGAAGCTCACCACAAAGTACGTATTAAAGACGAAGCTATTATTGGCGCGGTGGAATTGTCGCAACGTTACATAACCAGTCGTTTTTTACCAGATAAGGCCATCGATTTAATGGATGAAGCTGCCTCTAAATTACGTATGGAAATCAACTCTAAACCTGAAGATTTAGATGTTTTAGATCGTAAAATAATGCAGTTAGAAATTGAAATTGAAGCTATTAAACGTGAAAATGATGAAGTTAAAGTAAAATCTTTAAATGCAGATTTAGCTAACTTAAAAGAAGAACGTAATGAAATCAATGCTAAATGGCAATCAGAGAAAAACGTGGTAGATACCATTCAGCAACTAAAAACTGATATCGAGAATTACAAGTTAGAAGCTGATAAAGCGGAAAGGAATGGTGATTACGGAAAGGTTGCTGAGTTACGCTACGGTAAAATAAAAGATGCTCAAGAAGAATTAGAAAAGCAACAAGAATTGTTAGCAAATCAACAAGAGCATTCTTTAATAAAAGAAGAAGTTACCTATGATGATATTGCAGAAGTTGTTGCTAAATGGACAGGGATTCCTGTAACTAAAATGTTACAATCTGAACGTGAAAAATTACTCCGCTTAGAAGATGAACTACACAAACGTGTTGTGGGTCAAGAAGAAGCTATTGAAGCTGTTGCAGATGCTGTTCGTCGTTCAAGAGCTGGATTACAAAATGCAAAAAAACCAATTGGTTCGTTCTTATTCTTAGGTACAACCGGTGTTGGTAAAACAGAGTTAGCAAAAGCGTTGGCAGAATATTTATTTGACGATGAAAATGCCATGACTCGAATTGATATGAGTGAATACCAAGAACGTCATGCAGTAAGCAGACTAGTAGGTGCTCCTCCAGGATATGTTGGTTATGACGAAGGCGGACAATTAACTGAGTCTGTTAGAAGAAAACCGTATTCAGTAGTATTGTTAGATGAAATTGAAAAAGCACATCCAGATACATTCAATATCTTATTACAAGTATTAGATGAAGGCCATTTAACCGACAATAAAGGTAGATTAGCTGATTTTAAGAATACTATTATTATCATGACTTCAAATATGGGAAGCCATATTATTCAAGAGAAGTTTGAAAATTTAAAAGCAGATATCCATACCACCATGGAAATGGCTAAAACTGAAGTTTTAGGCTTATTAAAACAAAGTGTAAGACCTGAGTTTTTAAATAGAATTGATGATATAATCATGTTTACTCCGTTGTCTGAAGATAACATCAAACAAATTGTAGAATTACAATTAAATAGTGTTAAAAAGATGATCGCTAAACAGAACATCACTTTAGAAGCTACAGATCAAGCAATTGAACACTTAGCCGAAAGAGGTTATCAACCCGAATTTGGTGCTAGACCTGTAAAAAGGGTAATTCAAAAAGAAGTGCTTAATCAGCTTTCTAAAGAGATCTTAGCTGGAAAAGTAACAAATGATAGTATTATACTATTAGATGCCTTTGATGGAGAGTTAGTTTTTAGAAATCCATCTAATTTAGTAGAAAACGAATAATTTATTATAAATTTCTAAATAAAAAACGATGCCGTTTCGCATCGTTTTTTATTTTTGTCGAAAATTAATATTAATATGAAGAATTTTTGCTTTATCCTATGCGTGTTGTTTTGTTCAATAACAACTTTTGCACAAGACAATGATCAAGTAACCACTTATTACTTAATTCGTCACGCAGAAAAATCTACTTTTAATCCTAATGATACCAATCCAGTATTGAGTTCAGAAGGAATTAATCGTGCAAAAAAATGGGCTGATGTTTTTGCTCATGTTAAGTTAGATGCAGTATACTCTACTGATTATAACAGAACAAAACAAACAGCAAAACCAACTGCAGATAGTAAAAAGTTACCCGTTTTTAAATTTGATGAAACTAAAATGTATGATCCGGCTTTTAAGTATAACACTACCGGTTCTGCTGTTTTAGTAGTAGGACACAGTAACACTACTCCACAATTAGCTAACATGATTTTAGGAAAAGAAGAATTTCCTAATATTGATGAGAATAATTATGGTAATTTATATATTATTACTGTTACAAAAGAACGTACCACTAGTTTATTATTAAAAATAAATTAATAAAGTTTTTATAATTAAAAAAGACCGCTCTAGAGCGGTCTTTTTACTTTAGTACAATGAATGAAAAAAAAGTGTTGCTAGAATTTCATACCTACACCAAAACCAATTAAAAGAGGATTAATGTCTACATCTGCAGGCACTACTGCTCCAGCATCTACGGTAACATCTGTAGTTAGCATTACATACTTAGCGTCAAGGTTTAAAAACCAGGTATCATCTAAATCATAATCAAAGCCTAATTGAAAAGCATATCCAAAGGCATTGTCGTATTCAACATCAACTACCGCTCCCGGATCCACATCATAAAATATTGTATAATTAACCCCTGCTCCTACATACGGTCTAAAATCATTTATATTAAAATGGTATTGCAACGTTAATGTTGGAGGTAATAACCAAACAGAACCTAAATCTATATCACCTAAAGCTGTTTGCACTGCTTTTACGTCATGTTTGGTAGTACCTAAAATTAATTCTGCAGCAATGTTTTCAGTAAAAAAATAGGTGAAATCTAATTCTGGAATTAAACGATCACTAATTTCAATGTCTCCACCAATAGCTTCAATAGTTGCTGATTCTTGTGGTAGAACGGTAACAAATCTAAAGCGCGCCTGCCATTTATTGAAATCTGTAGATTCTTTTTCTTGAGCAAAACCACTATTAAAAAAAGCGAACCCTAATGCTAAACCTAGTATAATTTTTTTCATGTTTTTTTATTTACGTTTGTTTATAATTACTTAGCAAAATTATGAGTTCATTTCTCTGAAAATGGTGATAAAAGTCATAGTTTCTAACTTTTGTTATTTGTAGAACTAAGAGTTTCATAATAATTTCTTAAAGTGTATTTTTGTCAATATTTATGCAAAAGAACATTAACATACAAAATAAAAAAGCTCGTTTTGAATACGAGATTTTAGATAAATACGTAGCAGGCATTCAGTTAACCGGAACCGAAATAAAATCTATACGTCAAAGTAAGGCCAGAATTACAGAAAGTTTTTGCGAGTTTAATGATCGTGGAGAACTTTTTGTGGTTAACATGTATATTGAAGAATATGCTTTTGGCCATCATTACAATCACAAACCAAAAAGTGAACGTAGATTACTATTAAATAAAAGAGAACTTAAAAAGTTAGAAAAGGAAGTAGAATCAAAAGGAAATACCATTGTACCTTTACGTTTATTTATCAATGAAAACGGTTGGGCAAAATTAGAAATAGCCTTAGGTAAAGGGAAAAAAACTCATGATAAACGCCAAACAATTAAAGATAGAGATAGTAAGCGTAATTTAGATAGAATAAAAAAGCAATTCAAATAAAGCAAATGCTTAAAGACCTTCGTAAAATTATAGCTTGGCAAGACTTAATATCTATAATTTTAATCCTTTTTTTTATAAAGATAAGTTTTCTAGAAAGCTTTGCTTTTGAAACCTCTCTAACTTATTATGGTTTATTCATATTAATAATAGCTTGTACTTTTATTGTATCTGCAGGTTCTTTCATTAACTACTATTATAAAAAAGTAAAAGACCTTACTTTTTTCAGCAAAAAACAACTTCTATATGCATACTTTATCTTAGCATCTGCAGGAGTTTTACTTGGAAGCTATATATCTTTAAATATTGATAAACCTTTTTTTATATTAGTTTTCTTTTTTGCAACTGTTAGCACTGTTTGGTTTGCTAAAAATTCATACCCAAAAACCATTTTAAATAATATTTTTCCATCTTTTATAAAATCTAGTAGTTTTATATTAATCTGGTGGATGGATTCTCCTATTTCATTAAATATGGTACAATGGGAAATATTTTTAAAAATAGAGGTTTTAATCATTTATTTTATAGCTATTTCATTTATAGGGAATTTTATTCGTAGTGTCATTATCGACTTGAAAAATTTTAAGTTTAATAGGAAAAAGAATGAAGAAACCTTACCTGTAGTTTTTGGAGAGAAAGCCGCAAAAAAAATTATTATAGTTATGGCTTATAGTGTTACTTTTTTAACTCTAGCCTTAATCTTATATTTAAGAAAAAGTATATTTTCTGCATTAGTTATTTTTATTTTTATGATAGTTCCTCAAACTTTATGCATAAGAAAACTAATCAAATCAAAAACCGAAAAAGATTATTCTAAACTAATAAAAGGATTAAGTATTATACTCTTATTAGGTGTTTTAGCTATTCCTTTAATTTCATATTTTATAAAAGATGTTATCCTCTAAATTAGCTAATTATAATATTATTCTAGCCTCTGGTTCTCCAAGAAGGCAGCATTTTTTAAAAGACTTACATATTGATTTTGAAATTCGAGTAAAAGAAGTTGATGAAATCTATCCAAATCATTTAAAAGGTATAGAAATTACTGATTATTTAGCCACATTAAAGTCTAAACCTTTTGAAAATGAACTTACCGAAAAAGATATCCTTATAACCTCTGATACTATTGTTTGGCATCAAAACAAAGCATTAGGAAAACCAAAAGACTATGATGAAGCTTTTGAAATGCTATGGCAATTATCAGGCAAAACTCATGAAGTTATTACATCTGTCTGTATTAAAAATAAGAACTTTCAAAAAATAGTAAACGATACTACAATTGTAGAATTTAAAAAACTAAGTAAAGAAGAAATAGATTATTATATTACTAATTATAGACCCTATGACAAAGCTGGTGCTTATGGCATACAAGAATGGATAGGAAAAATAGGAATTAAAACTATAAAAGGAAGCTATTTTAACGTAGTGGGGTTACCTGTTCATAAATTATATGAAGAATTGATGAAATTATAATTTACAGTCATTTTAAAAAGTTTATTTTTGACTGATTTTTTACAACACAACAATGAAAAAATACACATACACAGAAAAAAAAGACACGAGGTCAGGTTTTGGAGACGGTTTAACAGAATTAGGTAAAAAAAATCCTAATGTAGTAGCACTTTGTGCTGATTTAACCGGTTCTTTAAAAATGAATGCCTTTGAAAAAAATCATCCAGAAAGATTTTTTCAAGTAGGTATTGCAGAAGCAAACATGATGGGAATTGCTGCAGGTTTAACCATTGGAGGTAAAATTCCTTTTACAGGTACTTTTGCAAACTTTTCAACAGGTCGTGTTTACGATCAAATCCGTCAATCTATTGCCTATTCTAATAAAAACGTAAAAATTTGTGCTTCTCATGCAGGATTAACTTTGGGTGAAGATGGAGCAACACATCAAATTTTAGAAGATATTGGTTTAATGAAAATGTTACCAGGTATGACCGTTATTAATACCTGTGATTACAATCAAACTAAAGAAGCTACAATTGCTATCGCAGACCATCAAGGACCAGTTTATTTACGTTTTGGTCGTCCATCTGTACCTGTATTTATGCCAACAGGGGAATTTAAAATTGGAAAAGCAATGAAATTAACTGAAGGATCAGACGTTACTATTGTTGCTACTGGTCATTTAGTATGGGAATCATTACAAGCTGCTGAAAAACTAGAAGAAGAAGGCATTTCTGCAGAAGTTATCAATATACATACTATTAAACCTTTAGATGAAGAAGCTATTTTAGCTTCAGTAGCTAAAACAGGTTGTATAGTTACTGCTGAAGAACATAATAAGTTTGGAGGTTTAGGAGAAAGTGTAGCACGTTGTTTAGCTCTTAACACCCCTACTCCTCAGGAATTTGTAGCTGTTAACGATACATTTGGAGAATCAGCAACCCCAGCAGAACTGATGAAAAAATATAAAATTAATGACGAAGCAGTTATTGAAGCTGTTAAGAAAGTTATTAAAAGAAAATAAACGGCTTAAAAAGCCGTTTTCTTATTTGAAAGCAATTTAAATTAATAAATTATGAAGAAACTAATTTTAATGTTATTCTTAGTGTTTGGAGCAACTCAGTTATCACAGGCACAGCTTCAATTTGGTATTAAAGCTGGTATTAACTACAACTCTGATTCTTTTAGGGAAGTTCAAGAAGATGTTATTGATGGCGGTGCAGAAAGCAAAACTGGTTACCATGCTGGTATTTGGTTAAGAGCTAAAATTCCTGCTATTGGTTTATATCTTAGACCAGAACTGGTTTATACTTCTCTTAAAAGTGATGTTACCTTAAATTCTACAGGAGCAAAAACATCGTATGATTTCCAAAAAATTGACATTCCTGTTTTACTTGGAAAAAAGTTTTTAAAAATTGCCTATGTTCATATTGGCCCATCATTCCAATATATTGTTGATGGCGATTTAGACTGGGATGAAGTTAGAGATATTAAAGCAGATGGTTTTACAGTTGGACTACAAATGGGTGGTGGAATAGAATTAGGAAAACTAGGTTTAGATTTACGTTGGGAAAGAGCTTTTTCAGATACAGAATCTAAATTCATTAACAACAATACTGGAACAACAACTACTTTTGACACACGTGTTAACCAAATTATTGTTGGTTTATCTTATAGATTCTAAGTTACATGTAATTTGCAAATAATAAAAAAATCCCACTTTTCAGTGGGATTTTTTATTGGTTGTTATTTTATTTATTGATTACTTTTTCTAACATTTCTGTTTAAATAATCAGGTATGGTAGGATTATCTGGATCACTAAAATCATTTCTAGGATCACCATCTTTATTAGCATCTTCATATTTTGTTAAAATCAAATCACCATCATCATCAGTATCTGCAAAATCAGGAGTTGAATCTCCATCTGTATCATCATTCCATGGTTTGCCATCTCCGTCTATATCTTCATATATAGAAGGTATACCATCTTGGTCTGTATCTGTTTCTGGAACTAAATCTAACAAATCAATATAAAACATTAAAGGTTCATTTGGTAAAATAGAGCCTGCTCCATAATTTCTATATGATAAACCTGATGGTATAAACAAAACTCCTTTACCACCATTCACATAAGTAATAGGACCATTCCCTGTTACATTTTCTCCTCCTTTAAAATGAGTAAAACCATAAGACCATCCTCTGATAACATTACTTAGAGCAAACCAAGTTTTATTGTTAGAATCAAAAGTAGTACTTAAACTATCAGTAGCAACAATTCTTTGTCCAGCATAATTTACAAAAACAGAATCTATTACTGAAGGATTTCCTTTATCATTATTTTCTCCTTCCCTTACCACGTAGTAATATAATTTGTAATTAATATCTACGTCATTTATCGTTTCTGTAATTTCATCAACTTTTAAATTGACATCATCAAATAATGCAGTTTGACCTGTCGTTAGTGGCTTTACAATAGAATCATTTACATCATAAAAATGTTTTTTAAGAAAACTTACTAAAGAATCATTATCCTTTAAAGCTTGAGCCGTATGATCAAAATTATCAACTGAAGATCCATTATCATCTCCACCACACGCAACAACTAAAGAAGCTATTGCTATTAAAAAAAGATACCTAAATTTTATCATTAATCATTAAATTTTACGCCGCAATTTACCATTTTTATACCTTTGCTAAAAGTGAAAGAATAAATTTTAACTATTTGTATGAGAATAGATAAATATTTGTGGTGTATAAGATTGTTTAAAACCAGGAATTTAGCTACAGAAGCATGTAAAAAAGGACATGTAAAAATTAATGATTTAAATGTTAAACCATCAAAAGAAATTTTTGGTAGTGAAGCTATCATTATACGAAAGAATCAAATTAATTATAAAATTAAAGTATTAGATATTCCTACTAACCGGGTTGGTGCTAAGTTGGTTGATTTGTATAGAAAAGACCTTACTCCAAAAGAAGAGTTTGAAAAAACTGAATTACTAAAGTTTGCAAAAGACTATTATAGAAAGAAAGGAACAGGGAGACCCACTAAAAAAGACAGAAGAGATATTGAAGATTATCATGACTCAACCGAAGAAGATGTTTAAATTTGCTATATGACAACAATTAACAATATTATACTTGATACTACTCAAGTAAATCATAAAATAAGAAGAATTGCGTATCAAATTTATGAAACCAATCCTAAAGAAAAGGAAGTAGTAATTGCGGGTATTGCTGATAATGGATACATTTTTGCAGAAAAATTAGCAGAAAAAGTCAATGAAATTTCTGATATTAAAATAGTATTATGTAAAGTATTCATTGATAAGAAGAATCCTCTAAAAGAAATCACAACTTCTATTCCTTCTAATGAATACAAAAATAAATCATTGGTATTGGTAGATGATGTGTTAAACTCAGGAACAACTTTAATTTACGGAATTAAACACTTTTTAGAAGTCCCTTTAAAACGTTTTAAAACAGCTGTATTAGTTAATAGAAATCATAAAAAATATCCTGTTAAAGCAGATTTTAAAGGAATTTCATTATCTACCTCTATAAAGGAACACGTGGTTGTAGAATTTAAAAAAGATGAAACTATTGCTTATTTAATGTAGTAATATTCTTATTTCAGCTACTATTTCTGTCATTTCTTTATCGTCAATAACTATTTTAAAATCAGCTTTATCATAAAAATAGCGACGCTCAAATAAATGTTTTGCTATGAACTCTGTCAAATCATTATCAGACAGATTAGCTACTAACGGACGTTTATTTTTTTGAGCTTCTATCCTATCTTGTAGAGTTTTTATACTTGCTTGTAAGTAAACTGATTTTACATCTTTAGTTTGTATAATTAAATCCATATTCCCTCCATAACACGGAGTTCCTCCTCCTAATGAAAGAATAAAATCTTCCTTTTTTTCTAATAATTCTTTTAAATATTGATGTTCTTTATTCCTAAAATAAATTTCACCTTCATCTTTAAAAATCTCTGAAATGCTTTTCTCTTCTCTTTGTTCTATATAATCATCCAAATCAATAAAAGGCAAAAACAATCTAGCAGACAAATACTTACCTATTGTCGATTTACCGCTGGCCATATATCCTAACAAAACAATTTTCATACTTTTAATTTAGTCAAGACAAATATCAGTAAAAAAATTAAAAAAAATTTTAATATTTTAATTAACCATAGTATATTTGCACTCGCTTTTACAAGGAAGCAATGACCGGGTAGCTCAGTTGGTAGAGCATCTCCCTTTTAAGGAGAGGGTCCTGGGTTCGAGCCCCAGCCCGGTCACAGAAAAGTTAAGCACAAATGCTTAACTTTTTTAGTTTACGCGCGTATGGCGGAATTGGTAGACGCGCAAGGTTGAGGGCTTTGTGTCCGTTTGGACGTGCTGGTTCGACTCCAGTTACGCGCACAAACACTTCTTTTTAGAAGTGTTTTTTTGTATAATATTTTGTATCTTCTTTCACAAATTATTAACTGTTATCCACTTAATTATATGTATAATTGCACTATGCAAAAAAAAATATACTTTTTAATATCCTTACTAATAAGCACTGCTATTTTTTCTCAAGAAGAAAAATTAAAAGGACAAATTGTAAATGAAGAAACTAAGGAAGCTCTTAGTGCCGCTCATATTCTTAACTTAAATTCTGTTATAGGTACCATTACTAATGAAAACGGTATGTTTGAACTTACCGCACAAGCAAATGATACTGTTTTAGTTTCTTATTTGGGTTTTGAATCTATAAAATTAAAAGTAACAAATGATTTATTAAAGGGAAATGAATTAGTTATTGCTTTAAATGAAAAACCAGAAGAAGTTAAAGAAGTTGTCATTAAATCTACCCAATTAATAGGTGTTTTAGAAGTAGATGTTAAACAAGTTCCAAAAGATAAATTTACTCGTATTCATATTAATGGTTTACCTCAAACCTATGAAGTAGGTCGTCCTCAAAAAATATCATCTCCCATTGCGAAACTTATGAATCCAGTAGATTTGGTGTATAATCTTTTCGGAAAAAAACCAAAACAACTTAAAAAGCTTCAAAAATTAAAAAAAGAGGATGATTTACGAAAAATGCTAGCTGGTAAATTTGATCGTGAAGTAATGATGGAATATCTAGAAATGGATAAACAGCAATTAACTAAATTATTGTCTGACTGTAATTATTCTGATTATTTTATTAAAAAAGCTAGTGATTTACAAATGATTGAAGCTGTTTTAAATTGTTACGAAAATTATAAAGCTTTAAAGAAAGGAAAAATTGAAAGAGATAGAATTCCTGAAAAGTTAAATGAAGATTAATTTGTTTTTTATGCTCTAAATCCAAGTAAAAAAGTAAATTTGTTTCTTTAAAAACAACAACACAAACACAACTAAACATAATGATTCATTTCTTCGGAAACCAAAACAGTAAGGTATTTGCTGTTCAAGCAACAAAAGAATTATCAACTGAAACGACTTCAAAACTAACATGGTTATTTGGTAACGAACCAAAAATAAACACGGCGTCTATCGACGCTTTTTTTGTTGGTCCACGAAAAGCAATGATTACTCCTTGGAGTACTAATGCTGTGGAAATCACGCAAAACATGGGGATTGAAGATATTATCAGAATTGAAGAATTTAAAGCTATTGCAGAAAATTTCTCTGATTATGATCCAATGATTTCAGAAAAATTCAATGGTCTTGATCAAAAATTATTCACCATAAATATTACCCCAGAACCAATTTTAGAAATTGAAGATATTGCAACTTACAATGAACAAGAGGGTTTAGCGTTAAGCAGTGAAGAAATTGAATATTTAGAAGGGGTCTCTAAAAAAATAGGAAGAAAATTAACCGATTCAGAAGTTTTCGGGTTTTCGCAAGTAAATTCAGAACACTGTCGTCATAAAATTTTTAACGGGACTTTTGTTATTGATGGTGAAGAGCAACCTACTTCCCTATTCAAAATGATCAAGGAAACATCGAAACAACATCCAAACGATATTGTTTCTGCTTATAAAGACAATGTTGCATTTATCAAAGGTCCTAAAGTGGAGCAATTTGCTCCAAAATCGGCTGACAAACCCGACTTTTATGAAACTAAAGAGTTTGAGGCTGTAATTTCTTTAAAGGCAGAAACTCACAACTTCCCTACTACTGTTGAACCTTTTAACGGTGCTGCCACAGGATCTGGAGGAGAAATTCGTGATCGTTTAGCAGGCGGAAAAGGTTCTTTACCTTTAGCGGGGACCGCTGTATATATGACTTCGTATTCTCGTTTAGAAGAAAATCGTCCTTGGGAACAAGCTATGGATGAGCGTAAATGGTTGTATCAAACTCCAATGGATATTCTAATTAAAGCTTCTAACGGTGCTTCTGACTTCGGAAATAAATTCGGTCAACCTTTAATTTGTGGTTCTGTATTAACCTTCGAACATGAAGAAGACGCTCGCAAATTAGGTTTTGATAAAGTGATTATGCAAGCTGGCGGAATTGGATATGGAAAAGCTGATCAGGCTATAAAAGATACTCCAAAAGAAGGAGATAAAATTGTAATTCTTGGTGGTGAAAACTACCGTATTGGTATGGGAGGAGCTGCAGTTTCTTCTGCTGATACCGGTGAGTTTTCAACAGGAATTGAGTTAAACGCAGTACAACGTTCAAATCCGGAAATGCAAAAACGTGCTGCGAATGCTGTTCGCGGAATGGTAGAAAGCGATGAGAACTACATTGTTTCCATTCACGATCACGGTGCGGGCGGACACTTAAATTGTTTATCTGAGCTAGTTGAAGATACTGGCGGAAAAATTGATTTAGACAAACTTCCGGTGGGTGATCCTACTTTATCTGATAAAGAAATCATCGGTAATGAATCTCAAGAACGTATGGGATTAGTAATTGCCGAAAAACATATAGATACGCTTAATAAAATAGCTGAGCGTGAGCGTTCGCCAATGTACACCGTAGGTAATGTTACCGGAGATCATCGTTTTACTTTTGAATCTAAAACTAAAGGGAATAAACCTATGGATTTAGCTTTAGAAGATATGTTTGGTAGCTCTCCTAAAACTATTATGACAGATAAAACTGTTAATAGAGATTATAATGAATTAAGCTATTCAAAAGAAAACTTTACAACGTATTTAGAACAAGTGCTACAATTAGAAGCTGTTGCTTGTAAAGATTGGTTAACCAATAAAGTAGACCGTTGTGTTGGTGGTAAAGTAGCAAAACAACAATGTGTTGGACCATTACAAATTCCGTTGAATAATGTTGGAGTTATGGCTTTAGATTATAAAGGAAAAGAAGGAATTGCTACTTCTATTGGCCACTCTCCTATTTCAGGATTGATTGACCCTGTTGCAGGAAGTAGAAATTCTATTGCAGAAGCCTTAACCAATATTGTTTGGGCACCACTAAAAGATGGTTTACAATCGGTTTCATTATCTGCCAATTGGATGTGGCCTTGTAAAAATGAAGGTGAAGATGCTCGTTTATATGAAGCTGTTAAAGCGGTTTCAGAATTTGTAATTGATTTAGGAATCAATGTGCCTACGGGTAAAGATTCCTTATCTATGAAGCAAAAATATCCTAATGAAGAGGTTATTTCTCCAGGAACCGTAGTTATTTCTGCTGCTGCAAATTGTAACGATATTACCAAAGTTGTTGAGCCGGTTTTTAAAGCTAACAAAGGGAATATATATTACATCAACGCTTCTCAAGATGATTTTAATTTAGGAGGAAGTTCTTTCTCACAAATTTTAAATAAAATTGGTAACAATGCTCCTTCTGTAGTTGATGCAAAACAATTCAAAACTATTTTTAACATAATACAACAGTTAATTAAAGAAGATAAAATTGTTGCAGGACATGATGTAGCTTCTGGCGGATTAATAACTACATTGTTAGAATTGTGTTTTGCTGATGTGAATATTGGAGCAAACCTTGATCTATCAGCTATAAATGAGTCTGACAGTATTAAATTATTATTTGCTGAAAACGCTGGTATTGTATTCCAATCTATTGATGATTCTGTAGAAAAAATACTTTCAGAAAATAATATTCAATTCTTCAATATTGGTTCTGTAACAGAATCTGACAGATTAAATATTAAAAACTGTGATGATGTTTTCGCTTTATCAATTTCTGAGTTAAGAGACACTTGGTACAAAACATCGTATTTATTAGATCAAAAGCAAACTGCTAATAATTTAGCAAAAGATCGTTATAATAACTATAAAAATCAACCTTTACAATATACCTTCCCTACTCATTTTACTGGAAAATTGTCTGATACTGTTGGTAAAGTTACCAACAGACCAAAGGCAGCTATTATTCGTGAAAAGGGTTCTAACTCAGAACGTGAAATGGCCAATGCTATGTATTTAGCTGGTTTTGATGTAAAAGATGTTCATATGACCGATTTGATTTCTGGTCGTGAAACTTTAGAAGATATTCAATTTATTGGAGCTGTTGGCGGTTTTTCTAATTCTGATGTTTTAGGTTCTGCTAAAGGTTGGGCTGGAGCATTTTTATATAATGAAAAAGCAAATTCAGCGTTAAAGAAGTTTTTTAAACGTGAAGACACTCTATCTGTTGGAATTTGTAATGGTGCACAGTTATGGATGGAATTAGATTTAATCAATCCAGATCATGATGTGCACGGTAAATTAATTCACAACGATTCTCATAAACACGAAAGTTCATTTACTTCTGTAAAAATCCAAGAAAATAACTCAGTAATGTTATCAAGTTTAGCCGGAAGTACTTTAGGAGTATGGATTTCTCACGGTGAAGGTAAATTCAATTTACCACTTTCTGAAGATAATTATGATATTGTTGCTAAGTATGGATATTCAGAATATCCTTCAAATCCAAACGGGTCAGATTTTAATACTGCAATGATGTGTGATAAATCTGGTCGTCATTTAGTTACTATGCCACATATTGAGCGATCAACATTCCAATGGAATTGGGCAAATTATATTGACGGACGAAAAGATGAAGTTTCTCCTTGGTTAGAAGCATTTGTAAACGCTCGTAATTGGATAGATCAAAAAAATAAATAAGAAATTCACCTTTATGTTATTAAGCACTCGTTTTCGGGTGCTTTTTTTATACGTGAATTTTAAATTTACAATTGTAAACTAAAGAAAAATCTTAGAAATATTCTTAATTAAGTTCTTTAGATAATAAGAATCAATACTTTAAGTAGGCATACCTGCTCTAAAAGTCAATTAAGACATCATTAAATCTGTTATTTATAGGCATAAAGTAATATTTACAAATGTAACATCAACTGATATTTATAAATTTATTATTTAATCATAGCAACTATTTACATTTGTGATATTAGAAATCTTGGATCAATAATGTCAGATATTAATATTAAATAGATTTTGATTATAATTAAAAGATAATTATATTGTTTTCAGGTGTTTATATGTGATTAATTAGAGTTTTTATTTAATAGACAAAGTTAATTATTCCTCATTTTTTAGTATTTGTTAATCTCGTATCAAATGTTTACATTTGTAATACATTATTAATAGTTACAATTGTGAATTCAGAAGGTATAATTTTTAGGTTAAAGGAAGTTTTAGAACATTATAGTTTAACATCGTCAACATTTGCAGATACAATAGATGTACAACGCTCAAGTATATCACATCTTCTATCAGGTAGAAATAAACCTAGTTTGGACTTTGTGATGAAAGTTGTAAATAAATTTCCGGATGTAGATTTGTATTGGTTATTATATGGTGATGGTTCTTTTCCGAAGAAAAAAGAAGAAAAAAAGAAAATTATAGAAACTATATCTGAAGAAATTCAGAAAGAAGATAAAATTGAGACTCCAACTCTATTTTCTGAAAATATGATAAACGAACCAGAGGTCGAAAAAGTTTCAAATACACGATTCTCATCGAACGATAAAAAGCTACTAAAAATTGTATTATTATACGATGATGGAAGTTTTGAAGAATATAATAAGTAATTCTCTAAAATAAAAAGTATGTATTTTGAAATAGAATTTCTTATTTAATATTTTACAACTAAGTTGTTAGTTTAAATATATTGTGTATAATAAGTTAAAATTATCTTGAAAACTTGACTCTTTGAGAATTTAATATATAATACCTTTATCAGAACTATTTTAAAATACGCTATTCTCAGCAAACATTAAAAAGTAAAAAAACCAACCTAAAAATAAGGTTGGCTTTTAATAATATGATTTTATCAATTAAAAAATCTAAGTTAACATTCCTCCATCAACCGATAATGTTTGTCCTGTAATATACGAACTCATATCAGATCCTAAAAACACACAAGCGTCTGCAATATCTTTTGGAGTTCCTCCTCTTTTTAACGGAATTTCATTTCTCCATCCCTCAACAACTTTTTCATCTAATTTAGCTGTCATTTCAGTTTCAATAAATCCAGGAGCAATCACGTTACTACGAATATTACGAGAACCTAATTCTAAAGCTACTGATTTTGAGAAACCAATAATTCCTGCTTTTGATGCTGCATAGTTTGCTTGACCAGCATTTCCTTTTAGTCCTACAACCGAACTCATATTAATAATTGAGCCACCTCGTTGTTTCATCATTGGGCGAATAACTGCTTTTGTTAAATTAAATACTGATTTTAAGTTTACTTCAATAACCTTATCAAAATCCTCTTCAGAGATTCTCATTAATAAATTATCTTTTGTAATTCCTGCATTGTTAATCAAAACATCTACTGCTCCAAATTCTTCTAAAACATTTTTTACCAATTCTTGTGCAGTTTCGTATTCAGCAGCGTTTGATTGATATCCTTTTGCTTTAACACCTAAAGCCGTTAATTCTTTTTCCAATTCATTAGCTGCCTCTACAGATGAATTATACGTAAATGCCACATTAGCTCCTTGTTTTGCAAACTCTAAAGCAATACCACGACCAATCCCTCTGGTTGCACCGGTAATAATTGCTGTTTTATTTTCTAGTAGTTTCATTAATTAGTTGTTTTTTGAAATTCAAATATAAAAAGAAATTCCCGTCGAAACGGGAATTCATATCTATTGAAAATAGTTATATTTTATGCTAAAACTTTAGCTACCATTTCTCCAATTTTAGCAGGAGATTCTACAACATGTACTCCATTTTCAGCTAAAATTTTCATTTTTGCTTGCGCTGTATCGTCAGCACCTCCAACAATAGCTCCTGCATGTCCCATTGTTCTACCTGCTGGTGCAGTTTGTCCTGCAATAAAACCAACAACTGGTTTACGATTTCCATCGGCTTTAATCCAACGAGCAGCTTCAGCTTCAAGATTTCCTCCGATTTCACCAATCATTACAATTGCTTCAGTTTCTGGGTCATTCATCAATAATTCTACTGCTTCTTTAGTAGTTGTTCCAATAATTGGATCACCTCCAATACCAATTGCAGTAGTAATTCCAAATCCTTGTTTTACAACTTGATCTGCTGCTTCATAAGTTAATGTACCTGATTTTGATACAATACCAACTTTACCTTTTTTGAAGATAAACCCTGGCATAATTCCTACTTTTGCTTCTTCAGCAGTAATTACTCCCGGACAGTTAGGACCAACTAAAGTACAGTCTTTATTATCTATATATGCTTTAACCTTCACCATATCTGCAGTTGGAATTCCTTCTGTAATACAAATAATTACTTTAATTCCTGCTTCTGCAGCTTCCATAATTGCATCAGCAGCAAATGCTGGTGGCACAAAAATAATAGAGGTATCTGCTCCTGCTTTTTGAACAGCTTCATCAACTGTATTGAATACTGGTTTACCTAAGTGTTCTTGACCTCCTTTACCTGGAGTAACACCACCAACAACGTTGGTACCATATTCAATCATTTGACCTGCGTGGAAAGTTCCTTCGCTACCTGTAAAACCTTGTACAATAATTTTTGAATCTTTATTTACTAAAACACTCATTGTTGTTTATTTTATTTTTTTAAGACAAACAAAAATAACTTTTTGTATGTTACTATAAAATTATTTTTTGTTATTTCTTTCTTTTAAAATTTGTTTTATGCCTGCTAACTCTTTTAGCTTGTTTCTTGACTCTTCTGCAGGATACCCAAAATAAGTTTTTCCTCCTTCTAAAGATTTACTTATACCAGATTGAGCTAGAATTACAGCTTTTTTACCGATAGTAATACCGCTGGTCATACCTACTTGTCCCCAAAGTGTAACTTCATCTTCAATAACTACACAACCTGCAATTCCTGTTTGAGAAGCTATTAAACATTTTTTGCCAATAATAGTATCATGACCTACATGAACTTGGTTATCAATTTTGGTTCCTGCGCCAATAGTAGTATCGCCAGTTACTCCTCTGTCAATTGTACAAGAAGCTCCCAATTCTACATTATCCTCTAAAACCACTTTTCCTCCAGAAATTAATCTATCAAAGCCTTCTGAACGATTTTTATAGTAAAAAGCATCACTACCTAAAACTGTATTTGATTGTATAATAACATTATTGCCAATCACACAACTATTATTAATGGTCACGTTTGCATGAATAACACAATTTTTACCAATAATAACGTTCTCTCCAATGAAAACATTTGGTTGGATAGTAGTATTTTCTCCAATAATTACAGATTCTGAAATACTTTGCTTAGAAGCAATAAAAGGATTGAAATGTTTGGTAATTTTATTAAAATCACTAAATGGATCATCAGAAATTAATAAAGTCTTACCTTCTGGACATTCAACTTTTTTATTGATTAAAACCGTAGTTGCCTCAGAATTTAAAGCTTTATCGTAATATTTTGGATGATCAACAAAAACAATATCTCCTTTTTCAACTACATGAATTTCATTGATTCCTGTAATTTTAAAATCTGGATTTCCAACATAATCAACATTTAACAATGTTGCAATTTGTTGTAGAGTTTGTGGTTGTTTGAATTTCATAGAAAAGAAAATCCCGCAAAACATGCGGGAATTAAATTATTCTTTAATACGCTCTGTATAAGCTCCTTTTTCTGTATCTATTTTAATCTTGTCACCTTCATTTATAAATAAAGGAACATTGATTCTTGCCCCAGTTTCAACAGTTGCAGGTTTTGTAGCATTGGTTGCTGTATTTCCTTTAACTCCTGGCTCTGTGTGAGTTACTTCTAAAATTACATGAGAAGGCATTTCTACTGATAACGGTGAGTTATCTTCAGCATTAAAGATTATTGTTACAATCTCTCCTTCTTTTAATAAATCAGGACTGTCTAACGCATCTTTTTGTAATGTGATTTGATTATAATCTTCAGTATTCATAAAATGAAAAGTATCTCCTTCTGGATATAAATACTGATATGAACGTGTTTCAACACGAACATCTTCAATTTTATGACCTGCAGAAAATGTATTATCAATTACTTTTCCTGATGTTACACTTTTTAATTTTGTTCTAACAAATGCTGGACCTTTACCTGGTTTTACATGTAAAAACTCAATAATTTTGAAAATATCATGGTTATAGCGAATGCATAACCCTTTTTTAATATCTGATGTAGTTGCCATTTTAAAATGTTAATTTGCGTTGTAATATCCTTTCATAATTCCGCGATGAGAATCTTTTATAAATTGTATAATCTCATCACGTTCTGAAGTTGCTTCCATTTCAGCTTCAATTATATCTATTGCTTGAGAATAGTTATAGTTCTTTTGAAATAAGATTCTGTAAATATCTTGTATTTCTCTAATTTTTTCTGTGGTAAAGCCTCTGCGTCTTAGACCAACAGAGTTAATACCTACATATGATAATGGTTCACGAGCAGCTTTTACAT
This sequence comes from Tenacibaculum sp. IB213877, assembly GCF_034043975.1. Classification (NCBI taxonomy): domain Bacteria; kingdom Pseudomonadati; phylum Bacteroidota; class Flavobacteriia; order Flavobacteriales; family Flavobacteriaceae; genus Tenacibaculum; species Tenacibaculum sp. IB213877. Next base: position 505,307 of record NZ_JAXCHH010000001.1, read on the forward strand.
ATGGTGGAACATCTTTACGAACTAATGAACCGCCTGTTACAAAAGCATGGTTACCGATAGAAGCAAATTGATGTACTGCTACCATACCTGCTAAAACAACATTATCTCCAACTGTAACATGGCCCGCTAAGGTTGAATTATTAGAAAAAATACAATTGTTACCCACAATACTATCGTGTGCAATATGACAATAGGCCATAATTAAACAATTATCACCTATTTTTGTTTTCATTCTATCTGAAGTTCCTCGGTTAATAGTAACACATTCTCTTATAGTAACATTATCGCCTATTTCTACCGTAGTTTCTTCGTCGTTAAACTTTAAATCTTGAGGAATTGCTGAAATTACTGCTCCCGGAAAAATTCTACAATTTTTACCTATTCTTGCACCTTCCATAATAGTTACGTTAGAACCTATCCATGTTCCCGAACCGATTTCAACATTTGCATGTATAGTTGTAAAAGGTTCAATTACAACATTTCTTGCAATTTTTGCTTGTGGATGTACGTATGCTAAGGGTTGATTCATAATTATTTAACTTTACTTATTTGTGCCATAAGTTCTGCCTCAGCAACTAACTTACCATTAGCATAAGCATATGCTTGCATGTGTGCTATACCACGACGAATTGGTGTAATTAATTCACTTTTAAATATTAGTGTATCTCCTGGTAATACTTTTTGTTTGAACTTAACATTATCAATTTTCATAAAGTATGTTAAGTAATTTTCTGGATCTGGAACAGAACTCAATACTAGAACTCCTCCAGCTTGGGCCATAGCTTCAATTTGTAAAACCCCTGGCATAACTGGTGCTCCTGGAAAATGTCCTACGAAAAAATCTTCATTCATAGTTACATTTTTCATACCTACTACATGAGTATCAGACAATTCTAAAATTCTGTCTACTAATAAAAATGGAGGTCTGTGAGGAAGAATGTCCATGATTTTATGAATATCCATTAAAGGTGTTTCATTCAAATCATAAGTAGGGACATTATTTCTTTTCTCTGCTTTAATAATCTTAGCTAATTTTTTGGCAAACATGGTGTTAACCAAATGACCTGGTTTATTAGCGATAACTTTACCTCTAATTCTTGTTCCCGCCAAGGCTAAATCTCCTATTACATCTAGTAATTTATGACGTGCTGCTTCATTTGCCCAATGCAATTCGAGATTGTCTAAGATTCCGTTGGGTTTTATTTTTATATCGTCTTTTTTAAAGGCTTTTTTAAGCTTTTCAAGAGTATTGTCTGAAAGCTCTTTATCTACATACACAATTGCATTATTTAAATCACCTCCTTTTATTAAATCGTTCTCTAAAAGCATTTCAATTTCATGTAAGAAGCTAAAGGTTCTTGCTGAGGAAATTTCTTCTTTAAAATCAGATATTTTGCTAAGAGTTGCATTTTGAGTACCTAGAATTTTGGTACCAAAATCAACCATAGTAGTAACTTGATATTCATCTGCAGGCATTAAAATAATTTCACTACCTGTATTTTCATCTTTGTAAGAAATAATATCTTTAACTACATATTCTTCTATTTCTTCATCCAACTCTTGTATACCAGCTTTTTCTAAAGCTTCTACAAAATACTTTGAAGAGCCATCCATAATTGGTGGTTCAGAAGCATCAATTTCTATTAGTAAATTATCAATATCTAAGCCAACTGCTGCTGCTAAAACGTGTTCTGAAGTGTTAATTTGCACTCCATTCTTTTCAAGATTAGTACTACGTTGGGTTGTAACAACATAATCTGCTTTCGCTTCAATAATTGGCTGACCTTCTAAATCTATTCGTTTAAATGCAAAACCATGATTAGCTGGTGCTGGCTTAAATTTCATGGTTACTTGATTACCTGTGTGTAGTCCTACACCAGATAATAAAACTTCGGTTTGTATTGTTTTTTGTTTCTTACTCATTACTTGTTTTTTGAGTATTCAACTCCTTTTCTATTTTATGTATTGAGGATGCAATTTTAGGTAAATTTCTAAAATGCACATACGATTTATTATAATCAGCATATCCAAAAGCAGGTGAACCTTGAACTACATCATTGTCTTTTAGGTTTCTACCAATACCTGATTGTGCTTGAATTTTTACGTTATTTCCTATTGAAATATGCCCCACAATTCCAACCTGACCTCCTATCATACAATTCTCTCCTATTTTTGTTGAACCAGCCACACCACTTTGTGAAGCTATAACTGTGTTTTTACCTATTTCAACGTTATGAGCTATTTGTATTTGGTTATCGAGCTTCACTCCTTTTCTTATAATTGTTGAACCTAATGTAGCTCTGTCAATTGTTGAATTTGAGCCAACATCAACATTATCTTCAATTATAACATTTCCTGTTTGTGGTACTGCTTTGTACTCCCCATTTTCATCAGGGGCAAAACCAAATCCGTCAGAACCAACCACACTTCCTGAGTGTATCTTACAGTTTTTTCCTATTGTGGTTTCAGAATATATCTTAACACCTGCAAAAATGGTAGTGTTATCACCTATTACAACATTGTCTCCAATATATGAATTCGGATAAATCTTTACATTATCTCCCAATACTACATTTTCTCCAACATAAGTAAAAGCACCAATGTATTCATTAACACCAATTTTTGCTGAATTGGCAATAAAATGAGGATTTTCTCTTCCAGTTTTATTGTTTTTGACTTGATTGTAATATTCTAAAAGAGTGGAAAATGATTTATAGGCATCTTCAACCTTTATTAAGGTAGAAGTTACTTCTTTTTCAGGTGTAAAAGTCTTGTTTACAATAACAACAGATGCCTTTGTTATGTAAATAAAAGAGTTGTATTTTGGGTTGGCTAAAAAGGTTAAAGAACCTGTATTGCCTTCTTCTATCTTTGCCAATTGAGAAACTTCAACATCAGGATTTCCTACAATTTCCCCTTCTAAGATATCGGCTATTTGTTTTGCTGTAAATTTCATTAGAATGCAAAAGTAACTAATTTTTACTTATTGATAATGTTTCCTTTTAATTCAACAAAAATTTCTTGGGATAACAAATATAATATTTCACTACAGGAGTAGACAATGTTTGAAGGTTTAATTGATCTGAGGCCTTAGCTATATCTTTGAGCTTACCCTTTTTAGTTAAAATTTTAATGGGTTTATTCATATTATAAGCTTGGTTAGAAACTTTTCCTAAAAACATAAAATAATGTAAGTTTTCATCTTTTATTTTTAGGTCATTCTTAAGTTTTTTTTCAATTTCATGTTCTTCTCTTTTAGTAAATGGCTTATCTTGAATTTCAATTTTAAGCAAATTACGAAACGTAATCATTGAAGCTAATTTTGAAAGCACAACATCTTTATGGTTTACCCATTCTTTAATTGCTGCTAAAACATCATAATCATCTAATCTTGAAAAAATATCAAGAGTTTCATCTGTAAAATTATTATGAGTAATAGGATTGTATAAAAAGTAATGCAGTGTTGAACTCGCAGGTAATTCAACTTTATTTTTTGCTAATTCTTTAGCTCTTTGTAAGATTTTAACCAATAACGCTTCTGCGGATAAACATGTTTTATGTAAATACACTTGCCAATACATTAAACGTCTTGCTATGACAAATTTTTCTACAGAGTAAATCCCTTTTTGTTCAATAACCAATTCATCATCTTTAACATGCATCATGGTAATGATCCTGTCTGATGAAATGTTTCCTTCTGCAACTCCTGTAAAAAAGCTATCACGTTTTAAATAGTCTAACCTATCAATATCTAACTGACTAGATATAAGTTGATTGAAAAATTTTCTTTTATATTTTCCTTCAAAAATTTCAATAGCTAATGATAATTTTCCGTCAAAAACTTCATTTAATTTTTGCATGAACTTTAGTGAAATCTCTTCATGAGCAATGCCTTCTACAATACTATGCTCTAAAGCATGCGAAAAAGCTCCGTGACCAATATCGTGTAGTAAAATAGCAATATAAAGTGCATTGGCTTCTTCTTCTGAAATTTCTACATTTTTAGTACGTAATACTTGTACTGCTTTTTGCATTAAATGCATGCATCCAATGGCATGATGAAAGCGTGTATGGTTTGCTCCTGGATACACTAAATTTGACATTCCCATCTGTGTTACACGTCGTAAACGTTGAAAATAGGGATGTTCTATAATATCAAAAATGAGTGAATTGGGTATGGAAATAAATCCGTAGATAGGATCGTTTAATATCTTTAATTTGTTAGTTTTTTGTTTACTCAAAATACATAAATCTTCTAAATTGTTAACAAAAATAACCGCAATTTAGTTACAAAACCAAACAAAACGTTTTTTAATTAACGTATTTTTAGCTTTTCAAAATACAACGAAACACCTATTTAGTCGTTATTTTGTGTAAACACACTAATTTTTATGAAGAAAATAGATATTCTATGGGTTGATGATGAGATTGATTTATTGAAGCCGCACATCCTTTTTTTAGAGAAAAAAAATTATAAAGTAGATACTTGTACAAATGGAGCTGATGCCATTGATATGGTTGAAAGTGATAATTTTGATATTGTTTTTTTAGATGAAAATATGCCTGGAATTACAGGCTTAGAAACCTTAACTCAAATAAAACAACTCAAACCTAATCTTCCGGTAGTAATGATTACCAAAAGCGAGGAAGAATATATTATGGAAGAAGCAATTGGATCTAAAATTGCCGATTATTTGATAAAACCCGTAAATCCGAATCAAATATTACTGAGTTTAAAGAAAAATTTAGACCATTCTCGCTTAGTTTCTGAAAAAACCACTTCTAATTATCAGCAAGAATTTAGAAAAATAGCTATGGATTTGGCTATGGTAAATACTTATGAAGAATGGGTTGAATTATATAAAAAATTAATTCATTGGGAATTAGAACTTGAGGATATCAAAGACTCAGGAATGTTAGAAATTCTAGAAAGTCAAAAAGCAGAAGCAAATTCTCAATTTTTTAAATTTATCAAAAAAAATTATCAAGATTGGTTACATAGCAACGAAAAACCTACCTTATCTCATACTCTTTTTAAAGAGTATGTTATCCCCAATTTAAATAAAAATCAAGGTGTTTTATGGGTCGTTATTGATAATTTAAGGTATGATCAATACAGAGTTTTAGAGCCTTTTATTAACGAGTTTTATAAAAAAGAAAAAGAGCATTCCTATTTCAGTATTTTACCAACTGCCACACAATATGCTAGAAATGCAATTTTTTCTGGCTTAATGCCTTCTGAAATGGAAAAATTATATCCTAATTATTGGAAAAATGATTTAGATGAAGGAGGTAAAAACTTATTTGAAGCCGAATTTTTAACCACACAAATCAAAAGATTAAACCTAAATATTCAGCATGAATATCATAAAATAGTATCATTAAAAAGTGGTAAAGATTTAGCAGATAATTACAACAGCACTAAACAAAATGATTTAACCGTTGTGGTTTATAATTTTGTAGATATGATATCACATGCCAAAACAGAAATGGAAGTAATTAAAGAATTGGCGGGTGATGACAAAGCGTATAGATCTTTAACCGTAAGTTGGTTTAAAAATTCACCCTTATTTGAAATTATTCAAAAAGCACATCAATTAGGTCAAAAATTAATAATTACTACCGATCACGGAACTATTAACTGTAAAACTCCATCAAAAGTTATTGGCGATAAAAACATCAGTTCTAACTTACGTTATAAAACAGGTAAAAGCTTAACGTATGAAGAAAAAGATGTATATGTAGTTAAAAACCCGAAGGAAGTCTTTTTACCCTCCATATCAATAAATAGTCCATTCATTTTTGCTAAAGAAGATTTATTTTTTGCCTATCCAAATAATTATAATCATTTTGTGAAATATTATAAAAACACCTATCAACATGGAGGAATTTCATTAGAAGAAATGATTATTCCATGTGGTGTATATAGTCCGAAATAACAATATAAAAACAACGCTAAAAAAGACCTGTTAAAATCAATCAGGTCTTTTTTATATTTGCATTTATGAACAAAAACTATTCTTTAAACGAACTCACTAGTATTGCAGAGGAAGTAGTAGCCAATGCAAAACATAAAATTTTATTATTTTATGGAGATATGGGTGTAGGTAAAACAACGCTTATTAAAGAGTTGTGTAAGGTTTTAGGCGTTGAAGATGTTGCCAACTCACCTACTTTTTCTCTGGTAAATGAATATTTAACTTACAAAGGAGAAACAGTTTTCCATTTTGATTTTTATAGAATTGAAGAGGAAGAAGAAGCCTATGATATGGGAATAGAAGACTATTTTTATAGTGATAATTGGTGCTTGATTGAATGGCCTGAAAATGTTAAAAATTTACTACCTTTAAATTCTGTTGAAGTTCATATTACTATGTTAGACAACGGTCAAAGAAATATTCAAATTAAAAACAGCTAATGAGTTCACTTTCTCCCTTTACAAAAGAACAATTATTACCACAACCTGAAATGCTTGAAATAAAAAAGCAAAAGGGCGAATTATATATAGGACTACCCAAAGAAACTCATTTTGAAGAGAAAAGAATCAGTTTAACACCCGATGCCGTTTCTGCACTTGTGGCTCACGGACACAGAGTTGTATTAGAAACCGGAGCCGGTGATGGCGCCAACTATTCAGACAATGAATATTCTGAAGCTGGTGCTAAAATTTCTTACGATATAGAAGAAGTTTTTGGTTGTAACATCGTTTTAAAAGTGGAGCCTCCTTCTTTAGATGAAATAGAAATGATGAATCCTCAGGCTTTTTTAATTTCTGCTTTACAATTAAAAACACAAGAAAAAAAATATTTTGAAGCTTTAGCTAAAAAAAGAATTACCGCTATTGCTTTTGATTATATTAAAGATGAACACGGAGTATATCCTATTGTAAAATCACTAAGTGAAATTGCAGGTATAGCCTCTATGCATATTGCTGCCGAATTAATGACAACTGCCAACGGAGGGAATGGTTTGTTACTTGGTAACATAGGTGGAGTTCCACCAAGCAGTGTAGTCATTTTAGGTGCAGGTACCGTTGGTGAATTTGCTGCTAAAGCAGCAGTTGGTTTAGGTGCCAGAGTTAAAGTTTTTGACAACTCTATAACCAAATTACGTCGCCTCCAACAATTTGTGCACTCCCCAATTTACACCTCTACAGTACAACCTAAATCACTTCAAAAAGCATTAATGCGTTGTGATGTGGTTATAGGTGCTATAAGAGGTAAAGATCGTACTCCAATTATAGTTACTGAAAATATGGTAGAACAAATGAAAGATGGTGCTGTTATTGTAGATGTAAGTATTGACAGAGGTGGGTGTTTTGAATCTTCAAGAGTTACCACACACAGTAAACCCACGTTTAAAGAGCATGGTGTAATCCATTATTGCGTACCTAATATTCCTTCAAGATATGCTCGAACAGCATCCGTATCTATCAGTAATATTTTTACTCCTTATTTATTAAATATTGCTGAAGAAGGAGGTTTTGAAAATGCTGCACGCTATGATAGAAGTTTAAGAAACGGAATGTATTTTTACCATGGAATTTTAACTAATAAAACGGTTGCTGATTGGTTTGATTTACCATACAGAGATATTAATTTATTAATATTATAAACTGTTTTTTGTGTATTTTCGCATTCCAAAATTACAAGTATGCAATTATTAAAACGATTCGGATATTATTTACTAGGTGTGGCTATTGGCGTTCCTGTAGTGTTATTTTTTTGGAAGAAGAAAGATGTTTCTTTTGACTACGGAATGGATGCCAGAACTTTAAAAACTATTCGTATTCGTGAACGCATTTACTCTGAAAACGCAAAAGAAACTATGACTTTACATAGTATTGATACTGCTCAAATCTCAAAAATTTTGCAAAATGGTGATGTAAATTTTGGTAAAAGCAAACCTAGACAAAAACCTTGTGCAGAATACTACATTTCTGGAAAAAATATTGATTTATATGTTGTTAGATGTGACAGTACTTCAACCATTGATAAAGTCTTTGTAAAATAAGGAATTAGCAGTTTCTATATTTATCATGCAAACCTATCCCGTTTAAGATCATTGGAATGATTTTTTCTAATCTGCTCAGTTTAGTTGCATCTCTTTTAGCTTCAGAAATATAATCTGTAAACTCTCGTTTTTTACCTAAAGTAAATTCGTTGAATTTTAATTGAAGTTCTTCATTTGAAGTTAAAGCTTCTTGTAGTTCTTTAGGAATAATCAATGGTTTGTTTTTTCTTTCAGGTTTTATCTCTTTTCCTTGATTAATATTTTCCATCGATTCTAAAACATAGGTTTTGACTAGATTAATATCAATCTCTTTTATGGAAGAAAATCTCCATTGCCTCATCGCCTGTGTTTTACCCTCTTGAGCATTTATTAATACTTTTTGATTATCTTTAAGCAATCCTCCTTGAAAAAACCAAATTCCGCAATAATTTTTAAAAGCAGATAACCCTAAAACATTTTTCTTTTTGTATACATATACGGGGGCTCCCCATTTTATAGTTTCATCTAAAGAAAGTTGTAATAAAACAGAACGCAAGAGTGTAAGTTCTTGCGTCCATTTATCTTGTTTATCTATATATTCTGTTACTTTAATATTCATTAGGCATGAGATTCATCTAATAAAGAAACCATCCATTGAACTCCGTATTTATCACGTAGCATTCCAAATTTACCGCCCCAAAAGGCTTCTTCAAAAGGCATAAAAATTATTCCTCCTTCAGACAATCCGTTAAAAACAGTAACTGCTTCATCTTCATCAAAAGAATTGATACTCACCGCAAAGTTGTTTCCAGAATTAAACTCTTCTTTTTGATTCAAGTAATCTGAGGCCATAATAACCAAATCTCCTGCTACCAAAGTTGAATGCATAATTAAGTCCATCACTTCTTCAGGAAACGTTAAGGAGCTTTCAGGAGCATCACTAAAAGTCATTTGCTGTGTTATTTCTCCGCCTAAAACATCGGCATAAAAAGTCATAGCTTCTTCGCAATTTCCGTTAAAATGTAAATAGGTTTGAGCTTGCATAATGTTAAGTTTTTGGTTTGTTAATTTGCTATTTCACTAGTAAATTTAATCCGCATTAAGCGTAATTCCTCATCATCATAATCTCCGTCAAATTCGTTTAATGCTTCCTGTATGCTATCATTTTCTGCATCCATAAAGTAATCATGAATTTCTTCTTGCTGATCTTCATCTAGAATATCATCAATAGCATAATCAATATTCAATTTTGTACCTGAATATACAATTGCTTCCATTTCTTTGATCAACTCACCCATTTCTAATCCTTTTGAGCTAGCAATATCTTCTAGTGGTAGTTTTCTATCGGTATTTTGAATAATATATAGCTTTAATCCTGAATTAACTCCTGTACTTTTTACAATTAAGTCATCTGGACGCATAATATCATTATCTTCTACATACTGAGTAATGAGTTTTACAAATTCTTTTCCGTATTTTTTTGCCTTCCCTTCACCTACACCATGCACTTTTGCTAATTCTTCAAGTGTAATTGGGTATTTTAATGCCATATCATCAATAGATGGATCCTGGAAAACAGCAAAAGGTGGTACACTTTGTTGTTTACCAACTTTTTTACGTAACTCTTTTAACATTGATACTAATTTGCTATCAACATCTCCTCCTGCCGATTTAGCATTAGTAATAATGGTTCCGTCATCATCTGTGTTATATATATGATCTTCAGTCATCATAAAAGAAGTTGGTTTTTTTATAAACTCTTTACCTTCTTTTGTTAACTTTAAAACACCGTATTGTTCAATTTCTTTTTTTAATAATTTGGCTACTAATGTTTGACGAATTAAAGCCATCCAATAATGACCTCCTTTCTTTTTACCTACGCCAAAATATTTTTGCTCATTGGTTTTATGAGATTTTAACAAGGCGTTTTCTTTACCAGTAATGGTATTTACAATTTCTTTTGCCTTGTACATTTCATTGGTTTTATCAATTACTTCTAATAAGGTGATTACATCTTCTTGGGCTTCGTGCTTTTTTTTAGGATTTCGAGTGTTATCATCCATATCCGCTCCATCCCCATTAACTTCATCAAACTCTTCTCCAAAGTAATGTAATAAATATTTACGTCGGTTCATTGAAGTTTCTGCATAACCTACAACTTCTTGCAATAATGCATGACCAATTTCTTGTTCAGCTACTGGCTTGTTAGCCATAAACTTCTCTAATTTCTCAATATCTTTATACGAGTAAAAAGTCAAACAATGACCTTCGCCCCCGTCTCTTCCAGCTCTACCGGTTTCTTGATAATAACTTTCTAAACTTTTAGGTATGTCATGATGAATTACATAACGTACATCCGGTTTATCGATTCCCATACCAAAAGCTATAGTTGCTACCACTACATCACAATCTTCCATCAAAAACATATCTTGATGTTTTGCACGTGTCTTTGCATCTAACCCTGCATGATAAGGTACTGCATTAATACCGTTAACTTGAAGCACTTGAGCTATTTCTTCTACTTTTTTTCTACTTAAACAGTAAACAATACCTGATTTACCTTGATGTTGTTTTATAAAGCGAATGATATCCTTTTCAACTTCTTTGGTTTTAGGCCTTACTTCATAGAATAAATTTGATCGGTTAAATGATGCTTTATATACTTTTGCATCTGACATACCTAACGTTTTCAAAATATCTTCTTGAACTTTTTCGGTTGCCGTAGCTGTTAAACCAATTACAGGAACATTATCAATTTGCTTGATAATATTACGAAGGTTACGGTATTCTGGCCTAAAATCATGACCCCATTCAGAAATACAATGCGCTTCATCAATAGCTACAAAAGAAATGTTTTGTTCTCGTAAAAACTCTACATATTCTTCTTTTATTAAAGATTCAGGTGCTACATATAATAGTTTGGTAACACCAGATGTAATATCTTCTTTAACTTGATTTACTTCTGATTTGTTTAATGAAGAATTCAAAACATGCGCTATACCATGGGTTTCAGATATTCCTCTTATGGCATCTACTTGGTTTTTCATTAAAGCGATTAATGGGGATACCACTATTGCTGTTCCTTCTTTCATAAGAGCAGGCAACTGGTAACATAACGACTTTCCTCCTCCTGTTGGCATTATTACAAAAGTATTTTCATCGTTTAAAATGCTACTTACAACATTTTCTTGAAGACCTTTAAATTGGTCAAACCCGAAAAACTTTTTTAACGCACTATATAAGTCCATTTCTTTACTCATCTTCTATTCTCAAAGTTTTTAAAAAAGCGAACTAATTTACAAAAAAATATATACACATATTCAAATAAAGTTTCTTTTTATATAAAGCTAGCTTACACAAAAATATTCCTATTTTTACAATTCTAAAAAAACGTAAAAATTAATTGACTTGAAAGATACGAGTTCTATACTGGCTACAGCCAAAGAAACCATACTTTTAGAGAGTAACTCTATTGCTAATTTAGCAAATTTATTAGATAATTCATTTGTAGAAGCTGTTAAGTTCATATTAAATTCAAATGGACGTGTAATTGTAACGGGAATTGGTAAAAGTGCAAATATTGCCAATAAAATGGTAGCTACGTTCAATTCTACCGGTACTCCAGCTGTATTTATGCATGCTGCAGACGCCATTCATGGCGATTTAGGAAATGTACAACAAAATGATGTGGTAATTTGTATTTCTAAAAGTGGAAACACTCCAGAAATTAAGGTTTTAGTTCCGTTAATAAAGAATTCAAAAAATAAAATTATTGCCATTACTGGTAACCCAGAATCTTTTTTAGGCACGAATGCTGATTTTGTTTTAAACTCTTTTGTTGAAAAAGAAGCGTGTCCAAATAATTTAGCTCCTACCACCAGTACAACAGCTCAATTAGTCATTGGGGATGCTTTAGCTGTTTGTTTATTAGAATTAAGAGGCTTTACAAGTAAAGATTTTGCTAAATACCACCCTGGTGGTGCTTTAGGTAAACGCTTATACCTAAGAGTATCTGATCTTATTAATAAAAATGAACTTCCAAAAGTTACTGCTAATGATAAAGTGACAAAAGTTATTGTTGAAATTTCAGAAAAACGATTAGGAGTAACTGCTGTAACGGATGATAATAATAAAATTATAGGAATTATTACAGATGGTGATATTCGTAGAATGTTAAGTAAAACTACTAAAATTGATGAACTTACTGCGGCAGATATTATGAGTTCTAATCCTAAAACTATTGATGTAGACGCCATGGCTGTAGATGCGTTAGACACTTTAGAAAACAATAGTATTACTCAAATTTTAGTAACTGATAGCAATAAAAATTACGTTGGTGTAGTTCATTTACACGATTTAATTAAAGAAGGAATTTTTTAAAATGGCTACCAAAGAAATGTCTTTTTTAGACCATCTTGAGGAATTAAGATGGCACTTAGTAAGAAGTTTTGTAGCTATTTTTTTAGTAGCTATAGTGGTTTTTGTATTTATAAATACAATTTTTGACCATGTTTTATTAGCTCATTTAAAGCCCGATTTTGCCACCTATAAGTTTTTTTGTAAAATTTTTGGAAGCATTGGTATAGATAGTGATTTTTGTACAGTTCAATTCAAACAAACTCTGCAAGCTTTAAATCCTACACAGCAATTAATGACCGCTATTTGGTCATCATTAATTTTAGGATTTATTGTAGCATTCCCTTATGTTTTATGGGAAATTTGGCAATTTGTAGCTCCAGGTTTACACGAAACTGAAAGAAAAAAATCTAGAGGATTTATATTTATTTCATCTTTCCTTTTCTTTTTAGGTATTTTGTTTAGTTACTTTGTTATTATACCTATGTCGGTATATTTCTTTTATAACTTTCAAATATCAGATGCAGTACAAAATAACTTTAAATTAGAAGCCTACATTAGCTTAATTACAAATACACTAATTGGTGTAGCTATATTTTTTGAACTACCTGTTTTAATTTATTTTTTATCAAAAATTGGTCTTTTAACTCCAGAATTTTTAAGAAAATACAGAAAGCATGCATTGGTATTGGTTTTAATTTTATCAGCAATTATTACTCCGCCAGATATAGCAAGTCAAGTAATTGTAGCAGTACCTATTATGTTTTTATATGAAATAGGTATTTATGTTTCAAAATATGTAAATAAAAAAGAACAACAACAATATGTCAAAAAAAGTCCAAGAGTTTAATGAGTATCGTTCTAAAATGAATGAGAAAATTTTATCGGCAGATAATAAAGTAATTAAAAGAATTTTCAACTTAGACACCAATGCGTATGCAGAAGGTCATTTACCCGTAAAAACAAAAGAATTATTAGGTTTAGTAGCTTCTGCTGTTTTACGCTGTGATGATTGTATTGCTTATCATTTAGAAACGGCCTATAAAAACGGTGTTACAAAAGAAGAAATGATGGAAACTATGTCTATTGCAACTTTAGTTGGTGGTACTATTGTAATTCCACATTTACGAAGAGCAGTTGAGTTTTGGGAAGCCTTAGAAAGTCAATCAAATTAACAAAGTTTTAATACAACAAATCCATACCTTTACACCGCAAAAGCATCAATATTTCCACAAAAATGATATTAAGAGCAGAAAATATTCAAAAAATATATGGCAAACGTAAAGTTGTAAAAGGAATTTCTTTACAAGTAGAGCAAGGAGAAATTATTGGTTTATTGGGTCCGAATGGAGCTGGAAAAACCACTTCTTTTTACATGATTGTGGGGATGATTAAACCTAACGATGGTAAAATCTTTTTAGAAAATGAAGAAATTACCGAAGATGCTATGTACAAACGTGCTCAAAAAGGTATCGGGTATTTAGCTCAAGAAGCTTCTGTTTTTAGAAAATTATCGGTAGAAGATAATATTATGTCGGTTTTAGAATTTACAGATAGAACCAAAGCGGAACGTAAACAACGTTTAGAGGAATTAATTGAAGAATTTAGCTTGGGTCATGTACGTAAAAATCGTGGTGATTTACTTTCTGGTGGTGAGCGTCGTCGTACAGAAATTGCTCGTTGTTTAGCTTCTGATCCTAAATTTATTTTATTAGATGAACCTTTTGCTGGTGTTGATCCAATTGCTGTAGAAGATATTCAAGGGATTGTAGCTCAGCTTAAAAACAAAAACATTGGTATTTTAATTACCGATCATGATGTACAAGCTACGTTAGCTATTACCGATAGAACGTATTTAATGTATAATGGTGGTATTTTAAAAGAAGGAACTCCTGAAGAATTAGCCGCCGATGAAACGGTTAGAAGAGTCTATCTAGGTAAAGATTTCGAATTAAAAAAGAAGAAATTTTAAACAATAAAAATCCCGCAAATTGTGGGATTTTTTATGCTTATATTTTAGCTACATTATTTAAAATAGATAATAAAATATACATTAAAATAAGTAGTGGTATTGCAACTACTTTCAACCATACAATCAATACAACAGCTATCAATAAAAACATGTATTTTACCCAATTGTTTTGAAATGAATAGTTTTTGAACTTTAACGAAAATAAAGGTAATTCAGAAACCATTAAAACACTTAGTAAAATGGTTACTATAATCAAAAATACTTGATTCTGAACTATCTCTAAAAAAAACGATTCAGGAGCATATTCAACAATTATTGGCAATGAAATTACAAATAAACTCATTGCAGGTGTTGGCAATCCTATAAAACTGTCTGATTGTCTCTCATCAATATTAAATTTTGCTAACCTGTAACAAGCGAATAATGTTAATAGCAATCCGAAATACGGAAAATTACTACCCGATACGCCTTCTTTATCAAAACCAAAATAACCTACTGCATCAACATCCAAAGCATTTACTAGCATTTGCATCATAACAATACCTGGTACTACACCACTGGTAACCATATCTGCCAAACTATCTAATTGTTTACCTAATTCTCCTTGAACTTTTAATAAACGGGCTACAAACCCATCAAAAAAATCAAAACCTATTCCTACTCCTACTAATAATGCAGTTGCATAATAATCTCCTTTAACAGCAAAAATAGTAGCAATTGTACCACATAAAAGATTTCCTAAGGTAAGTAAATTTGGAATTAAGCTTTTAATTTTCATACTATATATAGATTTTACACGAAAATATAAAATTGATTGATTTTTTTACTATTTTCAACCAATTAGTTTCTAAAAAAATGCCAATACTAACTACTCACTTCACCCCTAGTTTACCTTTTAAAAGTGCACATTTTAATACGTTATACCGTCCTTTATTTATGAAAGATGAATGTAATTATTCAAGAAAAAGAATTACTACATGGGACAACGATTTTATCGATCTTGATTTTTCTTGTATAGGTTCAAAAACCTTAATATTACTAATTCATGGTTTAGAAGGGAGTTCGAACTCAAATTACATGATTACAACTGCCAACGAATTAAATAAGCACTGTTATGATGCCGTATGCATGAATTTAAGAGGTTGTAGTGGTGAAGACAACTTGCTTTTAGGCACTTATCATAGTGGGAAAACAGATGATATAGATTTTGTTATAAACTATTTAACCTCTAACTATACTTATGATAATATTATAATTTGTGGTTTTAGTCTTGGTGGAAACCTTACATTAAAATATTTAGGTGAATATAGTTCCATTCCTACAGAAGTAAAAGGCGGAATTGCTGTGTCTGTTCCTATAGACCTAACCAGCTCACAAGCAGAATTGGGAAAACTTAAAAACAAAATTTATATGAAAGAGTTTTTAAGAACTATGAAGCTAAAAATATTGGAAAAGTCAGAAAAATTTCCCGATTTTGAATTAAATAAAGAATTGTTATTTAAAGCTTCAAAATTTAAACATATAGAGAAACAATTTACCGTGCCTGTTTTTGGATTTAAGAGTTCCGAAGATTACTGGAAACGAGCTAGTTGTAAACCTTTTATTCCTAAAATTCAGCACAAAGCATTATTGATAAATGCTTTGGATGATAGTTTTTTATCGGAAAAATGCTTTCCTACTAAGTTTGCAGAAAATATGGATAATTTCTACTTGATGATGCCAAAATATGGCGGTCACGTGGGCTTTATTTCATCATTTACTGGAGAAAACAGATGGTTAGAAAATAAAATTGTACACTTTATTAAAGAATATTTAAACATTCATTCTAATAAACAATAAAGCATTAAATTGCGTGTTTTTAAAAGTAATCATAAAATTTGTAGCTTTTTAAATTCATAACTTGAAAAAACTAATTCCTTATATACTTTTACTAATAAGTACCATAAGCGTTGCACAGTTTAGAAACTACTCAAATGAGTTTTTAAATATTGGTGTAGATGCCGCAGCACTAGGTATGAGTAAAGCTGTGGTTGCCTCAACAAATAATGTTAACTCGGTTTATTGGAATCCTGCCGGTTTAATTAATGTAAAAGATTATGAAGGTTCTTTAATGCATGCTTCATATTTTGCAGGAATAGCTAACTACAATTTTGCAGGTTTTGCAATGCCTGTGGATGATAGAAGTGCCGTTGGACTTTCATTGATTCGATTTGGAGTTGATGATATTTTAAATACAACCGAGTTAATTGATAGTGAAGGAAATATAGATTACAACCGAATTAGTTTATTTTCAGCTGCCGACTATGCATTTACAGTCTCTTACACTCGTAAAGCGTTATTAGATGGCTTTCAATTTGGCGTTAATGCTAAAATAATTAGAAGAATTATTGGGGATTTTGCCACCTCTTGGGGATTTGGTTTTGATGCAGGAATTCAATTTGAAAGGAATAATTGGAAATTTGGTTTGATGGTAAGAGATATTACTACTACTTTCAATACTTGGGCTATTAATGAAGCTGAATTTGAAAAAATAAGAGATGCTATTCCCGGAGAGAATCAAGAATTACCTGAAACTACCGAATTAACAAAACCAAAAGTGCAATTAGGTATTGCTAGAGTTTTTTATTTTGGACGTGATTTCCATTTACTTTCTGAAATTGATTTAAATATGCGTTTTGCTCAAACAAATGATGTTATTTCAACAAATTTTATAAGTGTTGATCCTGCTATTGGTTTTCAACTAGATTATGATAATCTTGTTTTTTTACGTCTGGGAGTTGGTAATTTTCAAAACAACACAGAATTTGATGGTAGTAATACTCTATCTGTTCAACCAAATTTAGGACTTGGTTTTAAATACAAAGGAATTCAAATTGATTATGCTTTAACAAACATTGGTAGTGTTGGCAACGCATTATATTCAAATATTTTTTCAATTAAATTTGATTATAGTTTTTATAGATAATTATGTTAAAAAAAATACTATCTCTCACTCTACTTTTTCTAGTTTTCAATGTAAAATCACAAAATGTTCAATTATCTGTTTTTTCAGAAGTAAGTATTATAACTTCTGGTCCTGGTGATAATTTGTATGAAAAGTTTGGTCATACTGCTATTAGAGTTAAAGACCCTGTTTTAAACCTAGATCTTTTATACAATTACGGTATTTTTGATTTTGATGCTCCTAACTTCTATTTGAATTTTACAAAAGGGTTTATGAAATATAAGTTAGCAAGTTATCCATTTCACTATTCTTTAAAAAGTGCTAATGAAGATAAACGTTGGGTTAAACAACAAGTTTTAAATCTTACTCAAGAAGAAAAAACAGCCATTTTTTATTTTTTACAAAGCAATGCTCAACCTGAAAATGCGAGTTATTTTTATGATCCATTTTTTAATAATTGTGCCACAAAACCAAGAGATATTATTCAGAAAATATTAGGTGATAAATTAATTATTAAAGATAACCTTTTCAAAGAAAAAAAATCATTTAGACAATTAATGAATCAGGAAATTAATATGAGTACCTGGGGAAGCTTTGGTATTAACATAGCTTTAGGAAGTAAATTAGATAAAATTACTTCGCCAGAAGAACGTATGTATTTACCAGATTATGTTTTTGAAGTATTAGCTTCTGCCAAAATATTAAGAGAAGGAAATGAAGTTAATTTAGTTAAAAATACAAAAATATTACTAGATTTTGAAGAAAAACAATCTAAGAGCGATTTATTAAGTCCATTTTTAACCTTTTTGATATTAATGATAATTGGAGGCTTTATTACTTATAAAGATTATACAAATAACAAAAGAACAAGATGGTTAGATGTGAGCCTATTTTTTATTACAGGATTAATTGGTTCTTTGATTTTATTTTTATGGTTTTTCACCAATCATTCTACGGCTCCAAATAACTTCAACTTTTTATGGGCGTTTGCTCCTAACCTTATTGTCTCTTTCTTTTTAACAAAAAGGAATTTAAAATCATGGGTATTTAAATACGTCTTGTTTTTAATGCTTCTGTTAACTGTAATTCCCTTTGTTTGGG
The DNA here is from genome assembly GCF_034043975.1 of Tenacibaculum sp. IB213877. Lineage (NCBI taxonomy): Bacteria > Pseudomonadati > Bacteroidota > Flavobacteriia > Flavobacteriales > Flavobacteriaceae > Tenacibaculum > Tenacibaculum sp. IB213877. The sequence goes on from NZ_JAXCHH010000001.1 coordinate 523,672, forward strand.
TAAGTGGAATTCAACTATTTACTTGGCAATTAATTCCGTTTTGGAATTTATTGTTATTAAGGTATTGGTATTTATTTAAATTAAAAAGCTTTGAATAGCTAACTCATAGCTTTGTAAACCAAAACCAGCTATTACTCCTTTAGCATTAGGTGCAATAAAACTTGTATGTCTAAAATCTTCACGCGCATGTACATTAGATATATGAACTTCAATTACAGAAGTTGTAATAGCTTTAACAGCATCTCCAATCCCCACAGATGTATGTGTATAAGCGGCTGCGTTTAAAATAATTCCATCAAAATCAAAACCAACTTCATGAAGTTTGTTAATTATTTCTCCTTCAATGTTTGATTGGTAATAATATAATTGAATTTCAGAATATTGTAGTTGTAATTCAGCAAAGTAATCTTCAAAAGTAGCTGAACCATATATTTCTGGTTCTCTTTTTCCTAATAAATTTAAATTAGGTCCGTTTATTATAATTAGTTTCATATCTAAATTAAAAAAGGAAGCCAAAAGCTTCCTTCAAATATACTTTTTATTTTAAATAACTTCAGTATTAATAAGCATAGTATTCATTACTACCAAAAAAGTCAAATACTAAACCTAAACCAACATAACTGTAAGTTGGCAACCTCTTTTTAACTGCTGAATAAAATAGGTTTATTTTAAAACTCTCCGTTATTTTATATCCTAATAAAGGTTTTAAATATACACCTCCATTATCTCCTGCAGGAGACATACCTATTGCAAAACCTACATCACCTCCAACATAAAAATTATCATCTAATGAATGAAAACGAATAGCGCCTCCTATAGGTACATAAGAGCGTGCTTCTTGTGCTCCTTCTGGTAAAAAATGTACAAATCCTATAAATGGCCCTACATTAAAATCTTCACTAATATCAAATAAGTAATTAGCATCAAATCCAAAAGCTAGCTTAGAAAATTCTTCAGCGTTACCAAAAACTTTTCCTCCATTAATTCCTATATTAAAATTATCTTGTGCATGAATTGTCAATGATAATAAGGTAAATATTATTAGAAAAACTTGTCTCATAAACTTGAATTATTATACGGCTAATATATAAAAATATTGATTGGATATAAACCAAAAAGGAAGCCAATGGCTTCCTTTTAAATAATTTCTAACACTCAAGATTTAGAAGTGTAATGCAAAACCTACATTAAATTCAAAAATCCCTTCGTCAGTAAAGTCTTCATTTAAAGATAAGTTATATCTTAAACCTGGTTCAATACTTACCATATCTCCTAAAAAGATAGCATAACCACCTTGTAAACCTAACCATAATGGGTTCTCAGCAGCTCCATCAACACTTGACCCAGTAACATCTACTTGAAAAGGAATGTTACCATTAACATAATATTTTCCTCCTAATTTATATGTAAACACTGAATCTCCATCAAAATCTGTATAACCTAATCCAGCTTTAACAGCTAAATTATCCATTACAAAATAACCTGCTTCTCCACCTACAGACCAAATAGTAGCACCATCAAATGAAGTTAGACCAAAACCTGTATTAGAAGAATGACCAAACAATCCACCACCACCTCCAAAACCAGTGTTAGTTTCTATTAACCATTTTCCTTCTGAAGTTTGACCTGAAGCCTCTTGTGCATTAGCAGTCAAACCTAATGCCACCATAGCAATTGTAAGTAATAATTTTTTCATAATATGATTTTTAAATTAAGTCGCCAAAGATATATGTTTTTACAAATCCACAAAATTTTATTCGTTATTATTAATATTAAAAAATTAACAGTTTAAAAAAGCGGATATTTTCTTATTTAAATTTTAAATACTTTTACCAATATTATGAATTGGACTCAACTTATAAACGATTATACTTTATACCTTAAAATTGAAAGAGGGCTTTCTGCAAATTCAATAAAGAGTTATGAAAGAGATGTAAAAAAACTCCAACAATTTATAGTTGAAATAAACTTAAAAGAGAGTCCTATTTATATTCAAAAAGATACTATACAAGAGTTTGTTTATAGGTTAGCAAAAAAAGTCAACCCAAGAAGTCAAGCCAGAATTATATCTGGATTGCGTAGTTTCTTTGATTATTTAGTTTTTGAAGATTACAGAAATGACAATCCTGTAGACTTAATTGAAGCTCCTAAAATAGGTAGAAAACTTCCTGACACGTTATCTCAACAAGAAATAGACCAACTTATTCAGGCTATAGATTTAAGTCATCCACAAGGAGAACGTAATCGTACTATCATTGAAATGATTTATGGTTGCGGACTTCGAGTAAGTGAACTCATAAATCTTAAACTTTCTGATTTGTTCCTGGAAGAAGGTTTTATTAGGGTTTTAGGGAAAGGGAATAAATTTAGGTTTGTTCCTATTCATATAACAACCATAAAATACTTAAATCTGTATATTCATAGTATCCGAAATCAAATAGCACCTGACATTGAAAATGCTGATATTATTTTTTTAAATCGACGAGGAAAAAAATTGACACGCCAAATGGTATTCATTATATTAAATGATTTAGGTAAAAAAATTAACTTAAAAAAGAAAATAGGCCCCCACACGCTTCGTCATAGTTTTGCAACACACTTATTAAAAAACGGAGCAGATTTACGTGTTATTCAACAATTGTTAGGTCATGAAAGTATTACAACAACAGAAATTTACGTACACTTAGATAAAAGCTATTTACAAGAAGTTGTTGAAAAATATCACCCAAGGAAGTAATTTTTAGGCATAAAAAAAGGCAAGCTACCTACATCACACCGCTACGACCTAATACCCTTGCTGCGTTCCCGCCCTGGGGGATTCAAAGGGAGCTGGTTGTGTAGGACTTGCCGCTGCAAATTTACAACCATTTTTCTGTTAAAAGCAACAATTTTCTTTGTTTTTTCTGTAACATTTTTAATTCTTTGAATACTAACTATTTGTTAATTGATTAAATTTAAAATCAGCTAACACTAATTAAAAATTATATATTTGTTTAACAACTAATCAACATTTACAACCATGGAAAATCAAGTAGACAGTAAAAAAATTATTATTAATAATGGTCTTTTATTAGCTGGTATTAGCATTCTTTTAAGCTTAATAATTTATGCTACTGGAAATCATTTAGAACCTCATTGGTCAGTAAGCCTTGTATCAGGTTTAGCTTTTATTGCAATAATAGTTTTAGGTGTAAAAAAGTTTAAAGAATCTAACGGTGGCTTCTTATCATTTGGGCAAGCCGTAAAAATTGGGGTAGGAATTGCAATTGTATCAGCCCTTGTTGGTAGTATATATCAATACATTTTTATGAACTTTATTGAACCTGATTACATGACTCAGTTAATAGAAGTCCAACAACAAAAATGGTTAGATCAGGGTATGTCTGATGAACAAATTGAAGCTTCTCAAGAGATGATGAGTAAATTTTCAGGCCCTTTAATGACAGCAGCTATGGGTATTATTAGTTCAGCTATTGGTGGATTTATTGTATCTGCCATTGCAGGTGCTGTAATGAAAAAATCTGAAGAAGAACAATATTAACAAAGATTTAAAAAGTAATAATAAAAGGTAAATTGTAAATTTGCCTTTTATTATTTTAAGATATAACTATGAATATATCGGTAGTAATACCACTTTTAAACGAAGAAGAATCTTTATATGAATTACATGATTGGATTGCAAAAGTTATGCAATCCAATCAGTTTATATACGAAATCATTTTTATTGATGATGGAAGCACCGATAATTCTTGGAAAATCATTGAAGAATTATCACAAAAAAATACTTCTGTAAAAGGAATAAAATTTCAAAAAAACTACGGAAAATCTCAAGCTTTAGATGCTGGTTTTGGTTTAGCACAGGGTGATGTTGTTATTACCATGGATGCTGATTTACAAGATAACCCAGACGAAATTCCAGAACTTTATGAATTGATCATAAATGAAGACTACGATCTTATATCTGGTTGGAAAAAGAAGCGTTATGATAATGTAGTTACTAAAAATATCCCTTCAAAACTATTTAATTGGGCTGCTAGAAAAACATCTGGTTTAAAATTACACGATTTTAACTGCGGATTAAAAGCTTACAAAAATGAAGTGATCAAAACCGTAAAAGTTAGTGGTGAAATGCATCGTTATATTCCGGTTTTAGCAAAAAACGAAGGTTATCATAAGATTGGTGAAAAAATAGTACAACATCAAGCTCGAAAATACGGAGTTACAAAATTTGGAATAGACCGTTTTATAAATGGTTTTTTAGATTTGATTACTATTTCTTTTTTATCAAAATTTGGTAAAAGACCTATGCACTTTTTTGGGTTGTGGGGTACTTTAATGTTCATTTTCGGTTTTTTCTCTGCTCTATATATTGGAGTTATGAAATTATACAGATTATCTGAAGGCTTAAAAACTGTATTAGTTACCAGTAATCCGTGGTTTTACATAGCACTTACTTCAATGATTTTAGGTACGCTACTATTTTTAGCTGGTTTTTTAGGTGAATTGATAATTAAAACCAATTCGCACGAAAAACATTATAAAATCAAAAAGAAAGTCAATTTTTAAGCAGTATCTTTGCATACTTATTTTTATTACTCTATGAAAGAAATTATTGAAAAAGCACAAGCTTGGTTATCTGACACATTTGATATTGAAACTCAACATGAAATTCAACAATTACTAGAAACTAAGTCAGATGATTTAACTGATAGATTTTATAAAGACACAGAATTTGGTACAGGAGGCATGCGTGGAATTATGGGTGCTGGTACCAATAGAATTAATAAATATACGTTAGGGAAGGCAACACAAGGTTTAAGCAATTATTTACACAAATCTTATCCTAATCAATCAATAAAAGTTGCCATAGCTTATGATTGTAGACATAACAGTAAAAAGTTTTCAAAACTTGTAGCAGATGTATTAACAGCTAATAAAATTCAAGTTTTTTTATTTGAAGACTTACGTCCTACTCCAGAGCTTTCTTTTGCTGTAAATCACTTAAATTGTCAAGCAGGTATTGTACTTACTGCATCTCATAATCCGCCTGAATACAATGGTTATAAAGTGTATTGGACAGATGGCGGACAAATAGTTCCTCCACAAGATAAAGAGATTATTTCTGAAGTAAATTTATTAGATTTTTCAGATATCAATTTCAATAAAAATGATGAGTTAATCACTTATATAGGTAGTGAAATTGATGAAGCTTTTTGGGATGCTTCTATCAAAAATGGAACATTTAATGTAAAAGGTCGTGAAAATTTAAAAATAGTTTTTACTTCGTTACACGGAACCTCAATTAAATTGATTCCGGAAGTTTTAAAACGTGCAGGATATACTCAAGTACATATTGTTGAGGAACAAGCTGAACCTAACGGTGACTTCCCTACGGTTGATTCTCCGAACCCAGAAGAACCAGAGGCTCTTCAAATGGCAGTAGATCTTGCGAATAAAGTTGATGCAGATATTGTTATTGGAACTGATCCAGATTCAGATCGTGTTGGTATTGCTGTTAGAGATTTAGAAGGAAACATAAAGTTATTAAACGGAAATCAAACCATGAGTTTAATGACAGATTTCTTAATTAAAAAATGGAAAAATAACGATAGATTAAACGGAAAACAATTTGTAGGTTCAACCATTGTTTCTACTCCTTTAGTTAATGAAATTGCAGATAGTTATGGTGTAGAAACTAAAGTAGGGTTAACTGGTTTTAAATGGATTGCCAAAATGATCAAAGATTTTCCTGAGCTTGATTTTATTGGTGGTGGAGAAGAAAGTTTTGGTTATATGGTAGGTGATTTTGTGCGCGATAAAGATGCTGTTACCTCTACCCTTTTAGCTTGTGAAATTGCATCTGGTGCAAAAGCAAATGGAAGTTCTTTTTATGAAGAATTACTTCAGTTATACGTTAATCATCATTTTTACAAAGAACATTTGGTTGCTTTGGTAAAAAAAGGAATGGAAGGCGCTCAGCAAATAAAACAAATGATGGTTGATTTTCGTAACAATCCACTTTCTGAAATTGATGGTGAAAAAGTAACTTTTTTAAACGACTATCAATCTTCTGTAAGAAAGAATTTAGCTACTGGAGAAGAAATAACTCTTGATATTCCAAAATCGAATGTTTTAATCTACGAAACAGAAAACGGAACAAAAGTAGCGTGTAGACCTAGTGGTACAGAACCAAAAATTAAGTTTTACATCAGTGTAAAAACAAAAGTAAATTCTGTTGAAGAAGTAACCATAAAAGAACCTGTTTTAGACTCAAAAATTCAACAAATTGTTAAACAGTTAGGTATTTAATGAATTATTTTAAAAAGATTTTAGCTTACGCTAAACCTTATAAAACTTACGGAGCACTTAATATATTGTTCAATATTTTATATGCTATTTTTTCAACACTTTCTTTCTTGGTATTAATGCCAATGCTAGAAGTGATTTTTAAACCAAATTCTATAAAACAAACCGTAAAACCAACCTACCAAGGAATATCTAAAATTATTGAATATTTTAAGCAATTTGTTTCATATTACGTATCAGAAGTAGCTGGTGAGGATAAAGCAAAAGCTTTAATGGTTGTAGTGGCTTTAGTTATTTTTACTTTCTTCTTTAAAAACATCTTCAATTATTTTGCAATGTACTTCATTACTTTTTTAAGAAATGGAGTATTAAAAGATATTAGAAATGATCTATACAAAAAAACTATAAATCTTCCTATTTCATTCTTTTCAGAAAAAAGAAAAGGAGATATTATGGCAAGAATTGGTACAGATGTGCTAGAAATTCAGCATTCGTTTCTATCTATTTTAGAAATGTTGGTTAGAGAGCCTCTTACCATTATCTTTACTATTGCTGCAATGCTTTTAATTAGCATAAAGCTTACTTTGTTTGTTTTTATTTTTATTCCTATTTCTGGGTTTGCAATCTCTCTAATTGGAAAAAGTTTAAAAAGAAAATCTGATAAAGTTCAAAAAGAACAAGGCTTTTTTCTCTCTTTATTAGAAGAAACTTTAGGTGGATTAAAAGTAATTAAAGGATTTAATGCCGAAAGAGATTTTGAAGAAAAGTTTGAAGGCTCTACTAATAGATTTTATACCTACTCAAATTCTTTATTAAACAGAACTAATTTAGCGAGTCCAACAAGTGAATTTCTAGGTATTGGAGTCATTGCTGTTTTATTATGGTACGGAGGTCGTTTAGTTTTAGTAGATGGCTCTTTAGATGGTGAAGACTTTATAGCTTATATGGGATTAGCCTACAATATTCTTACGCCTGCAAAAGCCATTTCTAAAGCTTCTTATAATGTTAAAAAAGGAAACGCAGCTGCAGAACGTGTATTGGATATTTTAGAAACCAAAAACCCTTTGGAAGACATCCCAAATGCTATTGAGAAAAACACTTTTAAATCTGAAATTGTTTTTGACAATATTTCTTTTAAATATGAAAATGATTATGTTTTAAAGGATTTTTCATTAACCATTCCTAAAGGAAAAATGGTTGCTTTGGTTGGTCAATCAGGGAGTGGAAAATCTACTATAGCTAATTTATTAACTCGTTTTTATGATGTTAATAAAGGAAGTATCAAAATCGATGGAATAGATATTAAAACTATCAAAAAGAAATCATTACGAAATTTAGAAGGTTTGGTTACTCAAGACTCTATTTTATTTAATGATACTATTAAAAACAATATTACTCTAGGTTTAAAAAATAAAACAGAAAACGAGGTCATTGAAGCGGCTAAAGTAGCTAATGCTCATGAGTTTATTGTTGATTTACCTAATGGCTACGACACTAATATTGGTGACGGAGGAAATAAATTATCGGGCGGACAAAAACAACGTTTAAGTATTGCACGTGCTGTTTTGAAAAATCCACCTATTATGATTTTAGATGAAGCTACATCAGCTTTAGATACAGAATCAGAGAAATTGGTGCAAGAAGCATTAGAAAAAATGATGCAAAACAGAACATCAGTAGTTATTGCTCATCGTTTATCTACTATTCAAAAAGCTGATTTAATAGTAGTCATGCAAAAAGGTAATATTGTAGAACAAGGTACACATGAAAGTTTAATTGCTCTACAAGGAACATATAAAAAACTGGTTGATATGCAATCATTAGCATAATAAAAAAGAGAAGCTTTTGCTTCTCTTTTTTATTGTTCTATTATGAGACCTAACTCCTCTCCTTTTTTTACCATAAATTCATAAGAAGCTTCATATTCATTTGGAATTATACCTTCTAAAATTGCTTCTTTAATCGCTTCTTTAATTTGACCTATTTCTCTACAAGGTTTTAAATTAAAGGTTTCCATTATTTCTTCACCAGTTATAGGCGGTTGAAAGTTACGAACATGATCACGCTCTTCAACTTCTTTTATTTTTTGGCGAACGAGTTCAAAATTTTTATGATATCGTTTAAATTTTTTCGGATTTTTAGTCGTAATATCCGCTTCACATAAAGTCATTAAACTATCAATATCATCACCAGCATCAAAAATAAGTCTTCTCACAGCGGAATCTGTCACTTCAGAAGCTAAAACTATTGGTCTAGAGCTTAACAATACCATTTTTTGAACAAACTTCATCTTGTTATTGAGTGGCATTTTTAAGCGCTTAAACAATTTGAAAACCATCTTTGAGCCCACAAACTCATGAGAATGGAAGGTCCAGCCATTTTTTTTATGGAACTTTTTTGTAGGCGCTTTCCCTATATCATGCAATAAAGCTGCCCAACGAAGCCATACATCTTCTGTATTCTCTGAAATATTATCAACAACCTCTAATGTATGATAAAAATTGTCTTTATGCTTTTGTCCTTCTACTTCTTCAACTCCTTTTAATGCTATAAGTTCAGGTAAAATTCTTTCTAATAAACCAGTTTTTTCTAAATGTAAAAATCCAATTGATGGTTTATCAGATGCTAGAATCTTGTTTAATTCATCAACAATTCTTTCTTTTGTAATGATATCAATTCTTTCTGAATTTTTAGAAATAGCCTGTAAAGACCTATCTTCAATTTTAAAATTTAATTGAGAAGAAAATCTGATAGCTCGCATCATACGTAACGGATCATCAGAATACGTAATATCAGGATCTAACGGTGTTCTAATAATCTTATTCTCTAAATCTTGAATTCCGTTAAAAGGATCAAGTAATTTTCCGTAACTGTTTTTATTGATACTTAATGCTAACGCATTAATGGTAAAATCTCTTCTGTTTTGATCGTCTTGTAAAGTTCCTTCAGAAACTTCTGGATTTCTACTATTTTCAGAATACGACTCTTTTCTAGCACCAACAAATTCTACTTCAATATCTTGATAACGTAGCATAGCAGTACCATAGGTTTTAAAAACCTGAACTTTGGGCTTATTAGGCAATAAATCTGCTACTTTTTGTGCTAATTTAATGCCACTACCTACAGTAACAATATCAATATCTTTAGCGTTACCACGTTGTAAAATAAAATCACGTACATAGCCACCGATTACATAACTTTCTAGTTGTAATTCTTCGGTTGCTTCTGAAATATATTTGAAAATATCGGCTGATAAAGCCTCTTTATAAAATTGCTCTTGCATAGGTTTACTCTCGTAAAACAACAATATCTTTACCTACTATCTTTAATATGGTTGAAGACTTAGTTGCTACTTTTTCTTGATGCAAATTTACCACATAATCTACGCTATGCAAAATTGCTTTATCAATTTCTGAAAAAGACATTGGTGTTGGTTGTCCACTAATGTTAGCTGAAGTAGAAACAATGGGCTTTTTAAAGCTTTTAATTAATTTACGACAAAAATCATCTTGAACAATTCTAATAGCAACGGAATTGTCTTCTTTTGATATTACATTAGACGCTAATCCTTTAGGGTTTTGATAAATAATAGTAGTTGGTCTTTCTGCTTTTTGAAGTATTTCTAGAGCTTTTTTAGGTACAGAAACGTACTTTTTAAGCATATTTATTGAACTTACTAAAATAATTAAGCTTTTACTTTCTTCTCTGTTTTTTATCTGATAGATTTTCTTTACAGTTCCTTCATTAGTTGCGTCACATCCTAATCCCCAAACGGTATCTGTTGGATAAAGGATTGTTTTTCCTTTTAATAAATTGTTTAAAATTGATTCAATCATAATCTTTTTAAATAGAAAATCTATTTTCTAACCAGTTTAATATGAATGATAATTTATGCTTTGGACATTGATCTAAACTTTGCATATTTAAGAAAAGTTTATTCTTTCTATTAGCAATAATATTAAGTTTAAACTTTAACCAATAAAAAGGCTTTTTATAGTTTTGTATATAAACTAATTGATAATCATTTTTTAGAATTCCTGTTTTATTCTTTATTTCTATGTGATTTGCTAAACCTTGAGGTGTATATTGGTTTGGGCTTCGAAATTTATGTTGAATATTTTGAATTTCTATATCTGGATTTTTAGTATAAAACTTTTCAAGTGTTGATTTTCTCATAGAGTAAGGAGCATGATGAAATTTATAATATTTTTTAAACCCAACTAATTTAGCACTCATTTCCTGAGCTTTTTTATGACCTGCCTTATTCCTTTTCTTTTCAGAATTAAAAATTTTTTTAACAAGTATATCTTCATTAAATTTTTTCCATTTACCTCTAATTACAGGTTTTCCTTCAATAAAAAAATCAGAAGGTTTAACCTCTTTTAATAAAAACATATCATCATTAAAATACACAAAATGTTCAGATAAATTAGGAATGCAATAAAGTTTAGTTTCAATTGGTCTACAATTAAAAACAGGCAAAAATTCTTCATTTTTTTGAAAAATTTCTTCATGATCAACTATATAAACATTTTTGTAAGAATCCTCTTTCTTATTCTTAATAAATTTGGGGAACTGATTATCTGTTACAATAAAAATATTTCTTATAAATGGAGCAAATTTTAATATTGAATCAACAGTAAACTTAATTTCCTCTACTTGATCAAAACGGGTTCGAAATGATTTATCACTAACTATTTTCTTATCCTCAAGATAAGGTAACATTTTTTGTTGATGAAGTAAATCTTTACCATCTACCCATGTAATAACAGCATCTATTGTAAATTCAAAAGGCATTGTATCTATATATTAGTTATTTCCTTTCTATCGTTAAGTTCTGGTAATTTAATCATATCACCTAATTCTTTATTGTATTTATCAGGATAAAAATCTTTTCTTCCATCTGACGGATAAAAAGTCATCTCACCAAAAATTATTTTATCTTTAACTGAATAAAAGTCTACTCTTACAAAAGGAAAGTTAGCAGAGAGAATTTCTGAAAGCTTAATCATTTTATCTAAATTTTCAGGTTTCTTTAAATTCTCTTGAATAGACTTTTCCTTTGCCACATAAGAAAATGGTAATTTTTTAAACTCTAGATCATAAAAACCTCTTTTATGCTTTTCTGCTCTATCAATATGAACTTCAAGTAGTGCTACTTTTCCATTAAAACAATAAAATTTATAGTCTGTTAACGAATCTCGTTCTTCATCTTGAATTAATTTTTCAGCAATAAGCCTTGGCTTTACATTTTTATATGCCCATTCTTGCCCCGTACGATAATACTGATTTGTGGATAACCATTTTTTAAACTGTTTTTTAAGTTTCGAAAAATTTAACTTAGATTTATCTTTACATATAAGGTTATAACTACTGGCATGAACAGCTTTGATTACAAACTCATTTGGAAGTTCTGCAAAATTAATATCAGAAAATGAGTCATATACTCCATAGAGTTTATTTAAATATTCTTCACCAATTTTTTCTTTTACATATTCTCTCACTTCATATTTATCTACTAACTTTGTAAGTATATTAGGATGATAAAACGTTTTTAACCATTGTATTTTTTGATTAAACTCAACAGGTTTTTTCAAATCTAACTTCTTACCTGTATAATACTCATATAAAAAAGGGATATATAATTTTTGTGGTAAAAAAGTCATTTTTTTTAATACTCTCAATAATAATCTTCTAAACATGTAATATTTGTCTTTTTATAATACAAATTATAACTAATTTTTAAACAATTTTAACTCTATATATCTCCTCTTAACTCCATAACCATGCACATAAGCTAATACTAACCCTTTTTTACCATCTAAAAACCCAAAGCGAATAAAGTAATGTATAAAAAACCTTACCAAAGGTTTAATATATAAATGATAGGGAGTAACAATTTGTTTTTTTGCAAGCAATTCTTCTGCTTGTAATTTAGCATAATTCGTCAACTTGTTTTTATAATGAGCATAGCTTTTATACGAATAATGATTTAGCTTATTTTTTAATAAACCTACATTTCCTTTAACCTCAAGTTGTTCATGAACTTTTCCTTTATAAAAGCAAAACTCTTTTTTAAACAAGCGTGTTACTTTACTTCTTTGAAACCCTCCAAAATTTATTTTTTTGCTTTTAAAATAAAAATTTCGATTAATATTATATGCTGATTTATCTTCTGCATTATTGACTATTGACAAAATCTCTTTTCTTAATTCTTCTTCAACTTCTTCATCAGCATCCAATAAAAAAATCCAGTTATATGTAGCTTGTTGAATAGCAAAATTTTTTTGAGAAGAGAAATCATCAAATTTACGTTGTAATAATTTAACTACTTTATTATCTCTAACTATTTTAGATGTTTTATCTGTACTAAAAGAGTCTATAACTATAATTTCATCAGCAAAAGAAACTGAATTCAATGCTCTTTGAATATTATCTTCTTCATTAAAAGTTGGAATTATAGCTGTTATTTTAGTCAACTGAAATATTTTCCAGCAAATATAAGTTTCATAACTAAAAAACACGCAAACAAATTTGCGTGTTTTTTTATATTTTTATTACCAATTTAAACTGCAACATCGTATTCACGAAGAGCATCATTCAAAGATGTCTTCTTATTTGTGCTTTCTTTACGCTTACCAATAATCAATGCACAAGGAACATTATATTCTCCTACTGCAAATTTTTTAGTATAACTTCCAGGAATTACAACAGAGCGAGCTGGAACAACTCCTTTCATTTCTACTGGTTCTTTACCAGTTACATCAATAATTTTTGTAGATGCCGTTAAAACAACATTGGCTCCTAATACAGCCTCCTTCTCTACTCTAACACCTTCTACTACAATGCATCGAGAACCTATAAAAGCATTATCTTCAATAATTACTGGTGCCGCTTGTAATGGTTCTAACACTCCGCCAATGCCTACTCCTCCAGATAAATGTACATTTTTACCAATTTGTGCGCAAGATCCCACAGTAGCCCAAGTATCTACCATTGTACCTTCATCAACATATGCTCCAATATTTACATAACTAGGCATTAAAATAGTTCCAGCAGAAATGTAAGCTCCATGACGTGCCACTGCATTAGGTACTACACGAATTCCTTTTTCTTGATAATTTCTTTTTAATGGAATTTTATCATGGTATTCAAAAATACCAGCTTCTAAAGTCTCCATTTTTTGAATTGGAAAATATAAAACCACTGCTTTTTTTACCCATTCATTCACTTGCCAACCATCCTTAGTGGGTTCAGCAACACGTAATTCTCCTACATCAAGTAAATCGACAACTTTTCTAATTGCTGCAACAGTTTCTTCTTGTTTTAATAACTCTCTGTTTTCCCAAGCATTTTCTATAATTGAACGTAATTCTGTCATTATTTCTTAATTTTTTAAACAAAAATAATGACAATAATAGTTTTGGCACAAATTTAGTCTACTAAAAACATAAAAAGTACTTTTGTAAAATATTAAACAAAAACACATGGCGCGAATTTTAGCAATTGATTTTGGAAAAAAGAGAACAGGAATTGCTGTAACGGATGAACTACAAATCATTGCTTCAGGATTAACTACAGTAAATACTGATGAACTTATTTCTTTTTTAAAAGATTATATTTCAAAAGAAAATGTAGAATTATTTGTGGTGGGGAAACCAAAACAAATGGATAATTCTGATAGTGAAAGTGAAATTTTAATCACTCCTTTCCTCGAAAAATTAGCAAAAGAAATTCCTAATATACCTATAGAAAGAGTCGATGAGCGTTTTACCTCAAAAATGGCTTTTCAAACTATGATAGATGGTGGTTTAAAAAGAAAACAGCGTCAAAATAAAGCGCTTATAGATGAAATAAGTGCTACAATCATTTTACAATCGTATTTATACAACAAATAACTTTTGATAAAAAAGCAAACTTTGTACTTTTGCAAGCATTAAAAATTAATCTTTATGATTTTACCTATAGTTGCTTATGGCGACCCTGTTTTAAGAAAAGTTGGAAAAGAAATTAATGCCGACTATCCGGAATTAGATAAATTAATTGCAGATATGAAGGAAACCATGTACAATGCCTCTGGTGTTGGTTTGGCTGCTCCTCAAATTGGCAAAGATATTCGTCTTTTTGTAATTGATGCATCGCCGTTTGCAAAGGATGAAGATTTAGAGGAAGAAGAAAAAGAGGTATTAAAAGATTTTAATAAAGTCTTTATCAACGCTAAAATAGTAGAAGAAGAAGGCGAAGAGTGGGTCTTTAATGAAGGATGCTTAAGTATTCCTGATGTTAGAGAAGATGTTTACAGAAAAGAACAAATTACCATTGAATATCAAGATGAAAACTTTAAAAAGCATACCGAAACATTAAATGGTTTAGCTGCAAGAGTTTTTCAACATGAATACGATCATATTGAAGGGATTTTATTTACAGATAAACTTTCTTCTTTAAAGAAACGTTTAATTAAAAAGAAATTAGAAAATATATCAAAAGGAAAAATAAGAGCAGAATACAGAATGCGTTTTCCTAAATTAAAAAAATAACAATCATGAATTTTAGTAAAATTATTGCCGTTACCGGAAAACCAGGTTTATTTGAAATTTTATCACAAACTAAATCAGGAGTAATTGTACAATCATTAATAGACCAAAAACGTATGCCTATTAATGCAACACATAATGTTAGTTTATTAGAAAATATAGCAATTTATACTTTTAGTGAAGAAGTACCATTAGCTCAGGTCTTTAAAAATATTGCAGATAAAGAAGATGGTAAAGAAGCTATATCTCATAAAGAAAGTGCTGATAAATTAACTTCTTATTTTGCTGAAGTTTTACCAGATTTTGATGATGAGCGTGTTTATACTTCAAACATTAAAAAAGTAATTCAGTGGTATAACATTTTAGCAAAAGCTAATTTTGATTTTAGTACTTTAGTACAAGAAGAAACCACCTCAGAAGAATAAATTTTGAATACTCGTAAACAACAACTAGAAGCTTTTGATCGTTTATTAAACATCATGGATGACCTTAGAGAAAAGTGTCCGTGGGATAAAAAACAAACGCTAGAAAGCTTGCGCCATCTTACTATTGAAGAAGTATATGAATTGGGTGATGCTATCCTAGATAATGATTTAGACGAGTTAAAAAAAGAATTAGGCGATGTGCTTTTGCACATCGTTTTTTATGCAAAAATCGGAAGTGAAAAAAAGGCTTTTGATATTGCTGATATTGCCAATGCCATCTCTGATAAATTGATTGATAGACATCCACATATATATGGAGATGTTGTGGTTGAAAATGAAGAACAGGTTAAACAAAACTGGGAAAAACTTAAACTAAAAGAAGGAAAAAAATCCGTTTTAGAAGGTGTTCCAAAAAGTTTACCTGCTATGGTAAAAGCAAATCGAATTCAAGATAAAGTAGCCGGAGTTGGTTTTGACTGGGAAGAACCTCACCAAGTTTGGGAAAAACTACAAGAAGAACTTTCTGAATTGAATGAAGAAATTAAAAACGGACATCAACAAAATATTGAAAAAGAATTTGGAGATGTATTGTTTTCTATGATCAATTATGCTCGTTTTATTAAGGTAAATCCTGAAAATGCTTTAGAAAAAACCAACAAAAAATTTATCAATCGCTTTCAATACCTTGAACAAAAAGCTGCCGAAATTGGCAAACCCATCTCAGAAATGAGCTTAGCTGAAATGGATGTTTTCTGGGAAGAATCTAAAAGCTTTTTTAAATAAATTTATCTTTCTAAATATAAATTTCTACTTATGAATATTGCAATTATTACCGGAGGAAGCAAAGGTATAGGAAAAGCTTTGGCTTTGCATTATGCTTCAAACAATTACAAAGTATATTCATTGGCCAGAAGTATTGCCGATATTCAAGAAGTAACACAAATATCTGTTGATTTGTCCAATTTAAAAGAAACCCATAATTCTTTTAAAATGTTAATGGATGAAATTAAAAAGCAAGAAATTCATTCAATAACCTTAATTAATAATGCTGGTAGATTAGGTACTATTTCAAATTTAGAAAATATTTCTTCTGAAGATATTTCACAATCTATTCAATTAAACACCACTACTCCACTTGTGTTATCAAGTTTATTCATTAAACAAACACAACAACTTACTTGTAAAAAGCATATTATTAATATCTCATCTGGAGCTGCTGTAAATGCTTATGCTGGTTGGAGTGTGTATTGTACTTCAAAAGCTGCCTTAGATATGCTGACTAAAAGTATTTCTGAAGAACAAAAAGACGTAGAAAACGGTGTAAAATGTTTTGGAATTAGACCTGGAGTAGTTGATACTAATATGCAATCACAAATTAGAAGTACAGATCCACAAGATTTTAAAAACTTGCAACGTTTTATTGATTTAAAAGAAAATAAGCAGCTTTTTTCTGCCGAATTTGTTGCTAAAACTATCTATACTTTAGAACAACAAAATAAACTTATTAACGGAGAAACTATTGATGTTAGAGATTTTGTTTAGACATACATTTAACATTATAAAACTAATTTAAAAACGTAAGATTTTTAGTATTTTCGACCTCCCAATTTGCATTTAATGAAAGTTTGTATAGCCGAAAAGCCAAGTGTTGCTAGGGAAATTGCCAGCATTTTAGGAGCCAATACCAAAAGAGATGGATACTTTGAAGGTAATGGTTATGCGGTTACGTATACTTTCGGGCATTTATGTACACTTTTAGAACCCAAAGACTATAAACCCTACTGGAAAAGTTGGGATTTAAACAACTTACCTATGCTTCCTGAAAAGTTTGGAACTAAAGTATCCAACGATTCTGGAATAAAAAAGCAATTCAATATTGTTAAAAGTTTATTTGAAAAAGCTGACGTGGTTATTAATTGTGGGGATGCGGGTCAAGAAGGAGAATTGATTCAGCGTTGGGTCATTAATCAGGCTGGATATACAGGTAAAGTACAACGCTTATGGATATCTTCTCTTACAGAAGAGGCTATTAAAGAAGGTTTTGACAATTTAAAAGATGAAGAAAAGTACAATAATTTGTACTACGCAGGCTACTCAAGAGCTATTGGCGATTGGTTATTAGGTTTGAATGCAACTCGCTTATATACCGTAAAATTTGGTGGTTATAAACAAGTTTTGTCTATCGGTAGAGTGCAAACTCCTACCTTGGCTATGTTGGTTGATAGATATAAAGAAATTCAAAATTTTAAGCCTCAACCTTATTGGGAACTTCAAACCACCTATAGAGAAACTATTTTTAACTGTGAAGAAGGTCGTTTTTTAAAGAAAGAAGAAGGACAAGCATTTGCAGATAAAGTAAAAGAAAGTGAGTTTGAAATCGTTTCTGTAACAAAAAAGAAAGGAAAAGAATATGCTCCTAAGCTTTTCGATTTAACAGGATTACAAGTTTATTGCAATAATAAATTTGGTTTTTCTGCGGATGAAACACTAAAAATAGTACAAAAATTATATGAAATGAAAGTGGTTACCTACCCAAGGGTTGATACCACTTTTTTACCAAATGATATTTACCCAAAAGTACCGGGAATTTTACAAAAGTTGACCAATTATGCAGAGTTAACGCAACCTTTATTAGGTAAAAAGATTAGAAAATCTACCAAAGTTTTCAATGATAAAAAGGTAACAGATCACCACGCAATTATTCCTACAGGAATTCAAACGAATCTTCAATACAATCAGCAACAAGTGTACAATATTATTACCAGACGATTTATTGCTGTTTTTTATCCGGATAGTGATATTGCCAATACAGCAGTTATTGGAAAAGCTGATGAAGTATCATTTAAAACTACCGGAAAAGAAATACTAACCAAAGGATGGCGTGTTGTTTTTGAGTTTGGAGAGGAGCCAAAAAAAGTATCTGACCAAAGCATTTTACCTAATTTTGAAAAAGGAGAAAAAGGTCCGCACGAACCTAGTTTTTTAGAAAAAGAAACCAAACCACCTCGTAATTATACCGAAGCCTCTCTCCTACGCGCTATGGAAACTGCTGGAAAACAAGTTGACGATGATGAAATGCGCGAACTGATGAAAGAAAATGGTATTGGAAGACCGTCAACAAGAGCTAGCATTATAGAAACTCTGTTCAAAAGAAAATATATTGAGCGTCAAAAAAAGTTAATTATTCCTACACAAACAGGAATTGACTTAATTGATTTGATTGATAATGAACTTCTAAAATCTGCGGAATTGACCGGTTTATGGGAAAAACGTTTAAAAGAGATTGAGCGAGGTGAGTATCATGCTTCTACTTTTATCAATCAGATGAAAAAAATGGTTGATCAATTGGTGTATGAAGTTCGTTCAAGCCAAAAAAAGGTTCGTCTTTCAGAAAATGAACAGCAGCAACAAGCATCTGTAGAAAAAAAGAAAAAATCAGGGTCTAAAAAAACAATTGTAGGTAAAGAATGTCCAAAATGTAAAACTGGAAAATTACTAAAAGGAAGTTCTGCTTACGGATGCTCGAATTATAACAATGGTTGTGATTTTACACTTCCTTTCAGTTTTCTTGACAAAAAAATATCTACAAATCAGCTAATTCGTTTACTTGAAAAAGGTTGTACAACCAATTTAAAAGGTTTTAAACAGCATAATGATAAAGTAGAAGGTTTGATCCGTTTTGATGATAATTTTAACCTTAAACTTGAAGAGAAAAAAACTAAAGTAAAAAAAGAAATTCCAGATACCTTAGCTTGTCCAAAATGTAAAAAAGGAACTGTTTTAAAGGGGAAATCAGCTTACGGTTGTTCTGAATATAAAAATGGTTGTGATTTTGTTTTTACGTTTGATCACATTAAAAAAATCGCCAATGGAAAACCATTGACGAAAGAATTTGTGTATAAAATTTTAACAACATAAAAAAACGAGGAATTACCTCGCTTTTTATTTATTTCTTTTTTAGAATAACTACTATTCTAAACCTATTTCACTAATCGCTTGATCGTTTCCAATTCCTTTTGGATTATCTCCCCATTCATTAGAACCTGTAATACTGTCTTTACATGTTAAAAACAATAACCAAAAACTTCCTATATAAGGTATAAATGTGATAAAATACCAATAACCACTTTTACCTATATCATGCAATCTTCTAACTGTAACAGCAATTGTAGGAATGATAGTAGCTAATACATAGATGATAATCAAATAAAATAATGGAGAGTTAAAACTTTCATTTGTGCCTCCAATTCCTATTATAAAAACGAGTAGAAATATGATTATTATATGGAATAATGTAAACATCCAATATTCTTTTCTTCTTGCTCTTCCATTAAAATCTGCATACTGTTTTAATACTTTTAAATACCAATTCATTTTTTGTAGTTTTTAGTTTAAATTATTAATAGTTGGGGCAATATTACCACTTTTTTTTTTAAAATAATCCTCTTGATTTAAGTTCTAAATATTTATTTATTGTATCTCCTGTAAGGTTGTCTGGTGTCGTAAGTATAGCTTGAATACCATACTTTTTTAACTCATTTACTATTTGCTTTTTTTCAAACATAAATTTTTCAGCAATAATAGTATCATAAATATCTTGTATGTTTTCTACTTTTTTGTGTATTAAAGTATCTAACTCTATATTTTTAAAAAAAACAATTAATAATAAATGATTTTTAGCCAATGCGCGTAGGTAAGGTAATTGTCTATTTAGTCCATCCAATGTTTCAAAATTGGTATATATAATAAGTAAACTCCTATGAGTAATTTTTCTTTTTACAACAGCATATAACTTACTGAAGTCTGATTCGTAAAAATTAGTTTTTAAATTATATAAACTCTCTGAAATTAAATTCATTTGAGAATTTCTACGTTCTGCAACTACCCAATCTTCTAATTTATTAGAAAAAGAAAGCATTCCTACTTTATCTTGCTTTTTTAATACGGCATTACTAACTGCAAGAGTTGCGTTTATAGCATAGTCTAGCAAACTTAATTTGTTAAAGCTCATTTGCATTACTCTACCTTTATCAATTACCGAATAAACAGATTGTGATTTTTCTTCAACATACTGGTTAACCATTAATTGATTTCTTTTAGCTGTTGCTTTCCAGTTTAAAGTTCTAATATCATCTCCAGAAATATATTCTTTAATTTGTTCAAACTCTAAGGAGTGGCCTATTCTCCTTACTTTTTTTGTTCCGTACGTTGAAGAATTAGAATAGTTATGAATATCAAATTCTCGTAATTTTAAAAAAGAAGGATAGCATTTTAACTCTTCTTTTTTTTCTAAAATATATTTTTTGGCTACTAATTGTAATGGAGTTGAAGTATATACATTTGCATTTCCAAAATCATATATACCTCTTTCAGTTGGTTTTAAGTTATAGTGAATTGTTTTTTCTTTTTTACTTAATAGTTTAACGGAAAAAGAAAAATTCCTTTTTTGAAATTGAAAGGGTAACTCTTCAATAATGGTTAAATAAACTGTAAAATTATATCTGTTTTTCAGCTCTAGTGATATTTTATTATCATCTCCATTAGATAATCTTTCAGGTACAAACCGTTTAACTTGAATTCCTTTTTTTAATTTATATAATAAAAGTATATCAATAAAAACTAATGATATTAGGATGAATACTAAAACTTTAGAAATATCAAAAAATATAGGAACAAAAAAACCAACAACAAAAAGCGCAGCAATTATTGCTAAGTAATAAAAAAACTTATTGTTTAAAAATAATGTATGATAAAGGTTTTTCATCTAAGTAATTATCTTGGTATTTCTACAGCTTCAATAATTTGCTCAATAATTTGTTTACTTGTTAATCCTTCCATTTCTCTTTCTGGTGTTACAATTACTCTGTGTTGTAATACAGGTATTGTTGCTTTCTTTATATCTTCGGGCGTTACAAAGTCTCTACCTTCAATTGCCGCAAATGCTTTAGATGCATTTAAAATGGCAATGCTAGCTCTTGGTGATGCTCCTAAATACAAAAATGTATTTGAACGGGTATTTACAACAATATTAGCTATGTATTTTAATAAGTTTTCTTCTATTGTTATTTGTTTTACTAAATTCCTAAACTCTATAATTTTTTCTGCTGAAATTAACGTGTTTACTTTATTTGTTTTAACAGTATTTTCTAAAGCTTGTTCTCTTTTAATTATTTCTAATTCTTCTGATGCATTTGGATACTCAACATTTATTTTAAATAAAAAACGGTCTAATTGTGCTTCTGGCAACCTATATGTACCTTCTTGTTCTACAGGATTTTGTGTTGCTAATACTATAAATGGTTCTTCCATTGTATATACTTGACCATCTATAGTAACTTGTTTTTCTTCCATTACTTCAAACAAAGCTGCTTGAGTTTTGGCTGGAGATCTATTAATTTCATCAATTAAAATCATATTAGAAAAAATAGGTCCTTTTTTGAATTCAAAATTGGATGTTTGAATATTATATACTGAAGTTCCTAAAATATCAGACGGCATCAAATCTGGAGTAAACTGAATTCTACTAAAATCAATGGCTATTGCTTTGGATAATAATTTAGCTGTAATTGTTTTTGCTACTCCTGGTACTCCTTCAATTAATACGTGTCCATTTGATAAAAGAGATACTAATAATAAATCTAGCATTTCTTTTTGTCCAACTATAACTTTCTGTAATTCTTGCTTTATTTTATAAGCACTTTCTTGTAACTCAGATAAGTTGATTCTGTTTTCAAATTCTATATTTTTAAATTCTTGTTCGTTATTTTCTATATCCATTTTTATTTATTGAAGAAGTTATCAATCATTTTATGAAGAACCGTTAATTGCTCTTCAGAACATTCAGTTTTTTTATCTATCTCTATAATTGTATGAATTAAATACTTAGTGTTTTGTATACTATTACCCGATTTAGCCGCTAATTTTTCAATAAATTTTGCATTTAAATGACTGGTATTCAATAGGTATTTAGTTCTTACTTTTTCTAAAAAGAATTTTATTTTTTTATCTGCTAAATTCTTATGATTTTTTTCTTTTAAATATAAACTAGCTATTGTTTGTGTAAAGGCTACTGTAGTATTTTCTAAAGGTTTTATTATAGGAATTGCTCTTTGTTTTCTTCTTGCATTGAATAAAATAAATAAAACAAGGCCTGTAAAAGAAATAAATAAAAACCATGTTAAAGTATCATATTGTAAAAAGAATTTAAAAATAGACTCTTTATTTTCTTCTTTTTTAACAACAAACTTACTTGATTTTACTTGAGGATCCCACAGTATTTTAGTTTGTGGTAAATAAGAAAATACGTTTTCTACATAATTATCTTTATCTTTTAATAAAAAGTAATTTGTAAATACTATTGGATTTGTATGTAAATAAATAATGCCTTTACCATAATGTACTTTAATAAAGTTGGGTTGATTTTTACCATTTACTTTAATATTTCCTAAAACAGCAGTTGTTGTAGAATTGTACTTTTCAAAAAATATCTTTCGAAGATTTCTATCGTAAAAATAAGGTTGATTTTTAAAATTTTTGTTTTCTAAATATAATTCTCCTTTAAGTTTTTTAAGTGATGAAATGCCGAATGCATTTGTATCTAGATTAACAGTTGTAAGCTCTAACTTTTCTTTTAAAATAGAATTGAATTTATTTAGGGATAAAAAAACTTGATTGCCATCATTTACAAAAGTTAATAAATTATTAATAGCATCTTTTGAAAGTTTATGAGTTGAATTTTTTATACAAATATATGTTGCAAAATCTTTAGTGGGTTCTGTGTAATTATGAAATAAATAATCGTAAATATTTTCATTTAAAAAATGAACCTTTTCACCAGACAAATCTTCTAACTCATTGTATGTTATATAAATGCCAAATGGATCTTTAGATTTTTCTTTATAATTTTCATTCCAATTGGTTTTATTACATCCAACTAATAAGAATAAAACAACTATACCAAATATGCTTCGTATGTTTTTTAAATTTTTCAATTAATTTGTTTAAAAAATAATTTATACTTTTCTTCTACTTTACTGAAATCAGTATCATTTAATGAAAAATTTCCATACCACACATAAGTATATATATAAGAAAGGTAAGAAAAATAACTCCTTGTATGGGTGTCTTTTATTTCAAAAAGATATTCGCTGTTAGTTTTATCATTATCATATTTTATTAATTCTTTTTCAGATAGTTTTTTTAGTGCCAGTAAATAATAATATCTAATAGATAACCTATTATCTTTTTCATTAATTGCTTTTTTCAGTAAACTTTCTAAATCTGCATTATGAATATCTTCATCTTCATAAACTAGTGTTTGTGTTGTATTTATCTGTGTGGGTTTAAATTTGAAAAAACTTGTATCAAACCCCACGTATAGTTTTAAAATTATAAATACAACAATTCCTCCCAATACAAAAGGAAAGATAGATTTCATAAAGAAAATAAACGATTTTAAAAAACCTGAATTAGATGATTTTTGTTGAATTTCTTTTATTTCTTCTTTTGTATCTTCATTTTCTTCTTTATAAGTAAAATCTTTACCGAAATATTTGGTTTTTAAATCAGATTTAAACTCTCTTTTCTGAGTATAATCAATAGTTTTATTATAAAAGATAGTGTCTGAATGTATCGGAGAAAAGTTTTCGGTTGTTTGAGAAAAAACACAAGTAGTTAGCACCAAAAAAAATAATAATATCTTTTTTTTCATTATCTTAAAGCATATTTTTTAGCTAATTTATAAGGTAAAACCAAATAATAATAGCTAATAGATATTAGACTAAATACAATGATTGCATAACAAAAAACAGTTGGCATAATGTTAGAATATCTTGTAATATATCCTTCTAAAAATGCTGCAATAATGGTAAAAGGAATTGTACTAATAAAGATATAAAAAGCATCTTTAAATCCTATTTTAAAAGACTCAAATCGTTGTAAAGTTCCTGGAAATAATATACTAGCTCCAATAATATAACCTGCTGCAGCTTCTATAATCATTGCAAAAATTTCATAAGTACCATGAATCCATATTCCTTTTAAGCTGTCAAAAAAAGTATTGTGTTGGTAAAAAAAAGCTTGAAATACTGCTACCATTATAGCATTTATAACCACATAATAACCTGTACCTATTCCTAAAAAAAGACCCGATAAAAACATGTTTAAACCAACTCTTTGATTATTGTCATAAATACCTATAAAAGCACCCCAATTGGTTCCTCCTTTATAGATAGCCATTGCATCTCCACTTTCTATATTTTCTATAGTTTGGTCTACATAATTATTTCCTAAAATTTGTCTTGCAAATGTTGCATCATTCAGTGTAGACAATAACCCAATAAAAAAACAGATGAAAAAAACAATAAATGACAGGTATATATATTTTCTGTATTTGTAAGAAAGTAACGGAACTTTTTCTAAAAAGAAATGCAAAAAAATATTGTTTTCTCTTCTTTTTGCATGGTAAACTTTATCAAAGCTTCCTTTGGCTAATTTATTTAAATATAAAGTAACCTTACTTTTAGGGTAATAGGTTTGCGCATATACTAAATCATTCATGATTTTTATGTGCAAATTAGCAAGATCATCAGAATTTTTTTTTTCTTTATTTGAAATTATTCGTTCAAATTCTAGCCATTTTTCTTTATTTTGCTTTATAAAAGCGACCTCTCTCATACGAGACGAATTTAACAATTGCATGAAAACACTCCAAATAAAAACCGCACAAAATATTAATATCAAATTTACATTAGCAGATGTTGGACAAAGGTTAGCTGCTTTTTTTATAGATAATATTATAAAATTTACTTACTTGTATACTCTCTTTAATTTTTTAAACATCAGTAGTACAGGTATTAAAATGGATAATTGGAGTATGAAAGCTTTTTATGTTATTTTAATGCTCCCTGTTACTTTTTATTCTTTATACTCTGAAATATTAATGAATGGTCAAACCATTGGAAAGAAAATTTTAAAAATTAAGGTAATTAACATAGAAGGGTTTAAACCCTCAATAACAGACTATTTAATACGATGGTTTTTAAGAGTGGTTGACTTCAATTTTTTTACTTTAATATTCATATATATTTATTCATTAAATATAGAAGAAAGCTACATGTACAATTTAATAGTAACCATTTTTTTTATTGGAAAATCAGTAGGCTTTTTCTTAATAATTATTACAAAAAACAATCAAAGATTAGGTGATATTATTTCCAATACAATTGTTATTAATTTAAAAGATGAAACTGAATTTTCTGAAACTATTATAGAAAACATAAGCGCTAAATACATACCTACATATCCTAATGTTATTAATTTATCTGACAATGATATGCGCTTAATAAAAGATACATTTACTAATATTAATAAAAGAAGTGATTTTAATACATTAATTAAATTAAGATCTAAAATTGAAGAAGTTGCCAATATAAAATCAAAAGAAAAAAGTGATAAAGAATTTATACAAAAGATCTTAAAAGATTATAGTTATTACACACAAAATGATTAAGCCTTTTTATTCTTTAAATAATACTCAGTAAGCTTATCAACATTTTTTAAGGATTTTTGAATCCATTCAGCATATAATTCTTGCTTTTCTTTTTCTGTTAACTGCCAATTAACCTCTGATTTTCGTAATCGACTGGTAACATCTTGTAAAATAATGGCAACAGCTACAGAAATATTCAAGCTTTCTGTAAATCCAACCATTGGAATCTTTAAGAATCCATCAGCGTTTTCTTTTACATAATCAGAAATTCCTTCTTTTTCAGCTCCAAAAACAAAAGCGGTTTTCTTTGTAATATCAAAATCAGGTAATAAACAAGAATCTAAATGAGGTGAAGTGCCTATAATCTGATACCCCTTATTTTTCAATTCTTCTAAACACTGTTTCGTATTATTTTCATCTGATTTTGATCGATGAAAGGTTAACCATTTTTGACTTCCTCTTGCTACGTGTTTAGAAACTTTACTTATATATTTTTTCTCAATAGTATACACATCTTGTACACCAAAAATATCACAACTACGTACCACTGCACTAGTATTGTGTGGTTGATAAGTATCTTCTAAAACCACCGTAAAATGGCGTGTACGTTCATTTAAAACGTTTTTAAAAAGCTCTTTTCTATTATCAGTTATGTAATCTTCTAAAAAATGTAATAATCCTTCTTCAATCATTTAGCAAACATATAAAAATTATTATTTTTATAAATGATGAAAAAACTAGTTGTTTTAACAGGAGCCGGTATGAGTGCCGAAAGTGGTATTCGTACTTTTAGAGATGCAAACGGATTGTGGGAGGGACATGATGTTATGGAAGTTGCTTCACCTCAAGGTTTTTATAAGAATCCTGAATTGGTTTTAGATTTTTACAACCAACGTCGACGTCAATTATTTGAAGTTGTTCCTAATAAAGCTCATTATAATTTAAAACTTTTAGAAAAACATTTTCAAGTAAGTGTCATCACCCAAAATGTAGATGATTTACATGAAAGAGCAGGCTCTACCAATATCATTCATTTACATGGCGAATTATTAAAAGCCAGAAGTATTAAAAACAACAGTATAATTTATCATTGGGAAAAAGATATCGTTTTAGGAGATTTAGCCGAAGATCAATCACAATTACGCCCACACATTGTTTGGTTTGGAGAAGATGTACCTATGTTTGAAAAAGCTATTAAAGTTACTAAACAAGCAGATATTTTAGTTGTAATAGGAACTTCCATGCAAGTTTACCCTGCCGCTAGTTTAGTAAATTTTGTTTCTCCTAAAACTTCTATTTATTTTATTGATCCTAAACCAAGTATAAATAAAAACGCCTTCAATAACTTAACCATTATTGAAGACGTTGCTACTATAGGTACAGACATATTGTTACAATACCTACTGTAATATTTTTATTTTACATAAGTAATCATTAAACCTTCTGAAGCATCTACTGTTTCTTTTTGTTCAACAATTAATTTTTCTTCTGAAATTTCAATAATTTTATAAAAAATAGTTTCGGCTCCTGTTAACTTGATAGTTTTATTTGCTTTATCAAAACTCCAGTTAGATTTGCTTAGCACTTCAAATGTACTTTCTTCTGCATTGCCATCTTTATGATAAACAATCCATTCATCATTTTTATTATCAGACATTTCTGGTTGCTGTCCTTGTTCTTGAACAGATTCGATAAACCATTTACCTGAAGTTAAAATAGTTTCTACATCTTGCTGTGCATTAACGGCTAATGAGGATAAACCTATGAATAATACAAGTAATAATTTTTTCATTTTTTTGAGGATTATTTTGACCAAAAATAGAGAAAAAGTTTTGGAAAACCCGAAATTGTTAATAACTAACTTAAAATTTTTTGAAAATATTCGAATAATTGTCCTTTAGAAATGTTACTTCCTTTTTCTATCAGATCAAAAAGCTCTACATTTCTTTCTAAATCATATTTTTTAGCTCCTTTTAAATATTCTACAGCTTTGTCTTGAGGATTTTTTAACAACCATTCATAACCTTCTTTTGTTAGTAAATCGGTATTTGTATAAATATTAATAACAATTCTATGAACTTTCTCTTTATCACACTTAAATAAATTAATAGTTTTTGATGAAAAGTGCTCTAAATAATTCACTTTAGTTAATACATCATCCCAAACCACATCACTAAACACATTCATTTCTTCTTCAGCAACATGTGGTTTTTCTTCTTTTATTTGTTTCCATTCTTTAACATCAATACTTTGAGATGCTAAAAACTGAGCAAATTCCTCATGCAAGCTTTCAAATTGTTCTTTTGTTAATTGTCTATATTTCATGAAGCAAAAATACTTTTAAACACTCAATTTATAAACTATTTTTTCAATCATTTCTACACCTAGTTTCATTTGTGCTACAGATATATATTCATTTGCTCTATGTGCTTGTTCTATTGATCCCGGTCCACAAATAACACTTTCTAGACCAACTTCTGCAAATTGACCTGCTTCTGTTGCATAGGAAACATAACTAACACTTGTATTCCCACTAACTTCAAAAATTAATTCAACAATAGATTCGTTTATATTTGTTTCTAAACACGGTACTGGCGGGTGCAATTTTGTGTTTTTAATTTTAAAATCAGGAAATAATTGTTGCTTTTCTTTTTCTAATTCTCTACAATAATCTTCAAATTCTGATAAAATAGCAGTTGTGGTATATTGAGGTATTGAGCGAATTTCCCACTCTAAAGTAACTTTATTAGCTACAACATTTGTGGCTA
The DNA here is from genome assembly GCF_034043975.1 of Tenacibaculum sp. IB213877. NCBI lineage: Bacteria > Pseudomonadati > Bacteroidota > Flavobacteriia > Flavobacteriales > Flavobacteriaceae > Tenacibaculum > Tenacibaculum sp. IB213877. Next base: position 552,194 of record NZ_JAXCHH010000001.1, read on the forward strand.
TTCCACCATTAAATTTTCCAACATGAATTGTTGAATATGGAGGAGAAAAGTGCTTATTTATTATACTATTGGCTAGAGATTTCATTTTATTTTCTAACCATAAAACAAGTCTAGCACTCTCATGTATAGCACTTACTTCTTTATGAATACCGCTACTGTGTCCTTCACTTCCATTTACTTCTGTTAAAACATCTAAAATTCCTTTTTGCCCAACAATAGGTTGCATCATAGATGGTTCTCCAATAATTGCATATTTTGGTTTTTCTGGATAAAAGTTTAAGATATTTCTAACTAGTTCTGGCGCAGATATACAACCTATTTCTTCATCATAAGAAAACGCAAAATAAATAGGTTTTTTAAGATTTGCTTTTACCATTTTAGGCAGAACTGATAAAAAACAAGCTAAAAAACCTTTCATATCGCAGGCTCCTCTACCGTATAATTTTCCATCTTTTTCTACCAACTCAAACGGATTTGTTTTCCATGGCTGGCCTTTAGCAGGAACAACATCTGTATGGCCCGATAAAATGACACCTCCATCTACAGATGGCCCTATTCTACAATGTAATGAAGCTTGGTTTTTATCTTGGCTGTATACATACACTGTATCAACTCCGTGGCTTTTTATATAAGTGCTAATCCAATCAATTATTGGTAAATTAGACTCTTTACTAAGTATTTCAAAACTAACAAGTTTTGCTAAAATTTCTTTTTCAGTCATTATAAATCCATCGTATTTATTTTTAATAAAGTTAATGGATTTGGACAATTATTTTTATAAAACTCTACATCTTTTTTAGCACAAACTCCAGGATAATCTCCAAAATTACCTCCTAAATCTATTATTAATTGAAAATGTAAATGTGGAGCATAATCTCCGTTTACAGAGCTATCACCTAAAAATCCTATAACCTCTCCCTTCCTTACTTTTTGTCCTATTGTAATATCTTTTATTGAATTTATAGAAAGATGTCCATACAACGAATAAAATACCTTATTATTAATTGTATGCTTTAGAATTATAGTTGGACCATAATCTCCAAAATTGGTGTTATTTTTAAAGCTATGAATTTCTCCATCTAACAGAGCTAAAACAGATGTTCCTGCATTACACCACAAATCAATACCTAAATGAATATTACGTTGATTTTCTTCTGATTCTTTAGAAAAATGTTTACTTCTATTATAAATATCTCTTTTTTCTAAATAGCCACCATAAGCTACTTTACCATTGTTCTTCTTTAAGTAGGATGTAATATATTCTTCCCATTCTTTTGAAGAAGATATATCAAAACTTTGTAAATCGGTATTTTCTGAAGAAATTGAAATCGGAACATAATTATCAATCAAAATTGACTCATCAATTACGTTAATCGGTTGCTTTGATATTGATTTTAAAAAATTTTCCATTGTATCAAAAATAAAAAAGCTCTGGAAAATATCCAGAGCTTTTAATACCTAAACTATTTAAATTATAATTAAGCGTTTTGCTTTTTAATTAAGTTTAACGCAGAACCTTCTTTATACCATTCTATTTGTCCTGCATTATATGTATGGTTTACTTTAATTACGTCTTTACTACCATCTGCATGAACAACTTCAATAGTTAATGGTTTATTTGGAGCAAACTCATTTAAATCTAAGAAGTTAAATGTATCATCTTCTTGAATTAGATCATAATCTGCTTCATTATCAAATGTTAAACCTAACATACCCTGCTTTTTCAAGTTGGTTTCATGAATACGAGCAAATGACTTAACGATAACTGCTACAACACCTAAGTGACGTGGTTCCATAGCGGCATGCTCACGAGAAGAACCTTCTCCATAATTATGATCTCCAACTACAACCGTAGGAATTCCTGCTGCTTTATATGCTCTTGCTGTTTTTGGTACTGCATCGTATTCACCAGTTAATTGACTTTTTACAAAGTTAGTTTGCTTGTTATACGCATTCACTGCACCAATCAACATATTATTAGATATGTTATCTAAATGTCCGCGGTAACGCAACCATGGTCCTGCCATTGAAATATGATCTGTAGTACATTTACCAAAAGCTTTGATCAATAATTTGGCCCCTTTAATTTCATCACCAATTGGTGTAAACGGAGTTAACAATTCTAATCGTTCAGAATTTGGATTTACAACTATTTCAACCCCACTTCCATCTTCCTCAGGTGCTAAATATCCATTTTCTTTTACTTCGAATCCTTTTGGAGGTAACTCCCATCCTGTTGGCTCATCTAACATTACCTCTTCTCCATTTTCATTGATCAATTTATCAGTTATTGGATTGAAATCTAAGCGACCTGCAATAGCAATTGCTGCAACTAATTCAGGAGATGCTACAAATGCGTGCGTATTTGGGTTACCATCTGCACGTTTGGCGAAGTTTCTGTTAAAAGAGTGTACAATACTATTTTTAGGTGCATTTTTAGGATCTTCATAACGAGCCCATTGCCCAATACACGGCCCGCAAGCGTTGGTAAAGATCTTTGCATCTAATTTTTCAAAAACTTGAAGAATCCCGTCTCTTTCAGCGGTATAACGTACTTGTTCTGAACCTGGATTAATACCAAATTCAGCTTTTGTTTTTAATCCTTTATCTAATGCTTGTTGTGCTATAGAAGATGCTCTTGACAGATCCTCATAAGATGAGTTTGTACAAGAACCAATTAATCCCCATTCAACTTTTAATGGCCAATCATTAGCGTTAGCCTTTTCTGTCATTTTAGAACCTGCGGGAGTTGATAAATCCGGAGTAAAAGGACCATTTAATAAGGGTTGCAATTCCGATAAATTGATTTCTATAACTTGATCAAAATATTGCTCTGGATTCGCATATACTTCAGCATCAGCAGTTAAGTATTCTTTAATTTTATTTGCTTCATCAGCTACATCTGCTCTTTCAGTTGCACGTAAGTAGCGTTCCATAGATTCATCATAACCAAATGTTGAAGTTGTTGCTCCAATTTCAGCTCCCATATTACAAATAGTTCCTTTACCTGTACAAGACATTGCAGTAGCTCCAGAGCCAAAATATTCAACAATAGCTCCTGTTCCTCCTTTTACAGTAAGAATTTCAGCTACTTTCAAAATTACATCTTTAGGAGCTGTCCAACCTGATAATTTACCTGTTAGCTTTACACCAATTAATTTTGGGAATTTTAACTCCCAAGGCATTCCTGCCATAACATCTACCGCATCAGCACCTCCAACACCAATAGCAACCATTCCTAACCCACCAGCATTTACTGTATGAGAATCGGTACCAATCATCATTCCTCCTGGGAATGCATAGTTTTCTAATACTACCTGGTGAATAATACCTGCTCCTGGTTTCCAGAAACCAATTCCGTATTTATTAGATACTGATTCTAAAAAATTAAATACTTCGTTACTTGTGTTTAATGCGTGTTGCAAATCGGTAGTTGCACCAACTTTAGCTTGGATTAAGTGATCGCAATGTACCGTGGTTGGAACAGCAACTTTGCTTTTTCCTGCTTGCATAAATTGCAATAACGCCATTTGCGCGGTTGCATCTTGACACGCAACACGATCTGGAGCAAAATCTACATAATCTTTTCCTCTCTTATACGCTGTAGTTGGTTTTCCGTCCCAAAGATGGGTATATAAAATTTTCTCTGCTAAAGTTAAAGGTTTACCTGTAATTTCACGAGCAGCATCTACTCTTTCAACTACTTTGCTATAAACCTCCTTTATCATATCGATATCAAAAGCCATATTTTGTAAGTTTTTGTTTTGTGCTTACTAATTTACCAAAAAAAAACAGCATAGAAATGACCATACTATTTAATTATAAAAAGTCTAAATAAATTTTTTCTATTATAAAATGTTGATTGTAAATAAAATTTACCCTAATAAAAAAAGCTCGAGTAAAAACTCGAGCTCATATTTATAATAATTAGTAATGTAATTACATTACTAATTGCTTTTGAGATGGCTTAAACTTAGTTAAAACAATACCATCAACAGCTGCTTCGTATTCTTGCATAGTTGGAGTTCTACCTAAAATAGTAGATAATACTACAACTGGTGTTGATGATAATAATGATTCTCCTTTTTTACCATCGGTATCTTTTACTACACGACCTTGGAATAAACGTGTTGATGTTGCCATTACTGTATCTCCTGGTTCAGCTTTTTCTTGGTTACCCATACAAAGGTTGCAACCAGGACGCTCTAAATACAACATGTTTTCGTATTTAGTACGTGCAGCTGCTTTTGGTGCATCGTCGTTAAACTCAAATCCTGAGTACTTTTGTAACACTTCCCAATCACCTTCAGCTTTAAGCTCATCTACAATATTGTACGTTGGTGGTGCAACTACTAATGGCGCTTTAAATTCTACTTTACCGTGTTGTGCTTCAATATTTTTTAGCATTTGAGCTAAAATTTTCATATCTCCTTTATGTACCATACAAGAACCTACAAAACCTAAATCTACTTGCTTTGTTCCGCCATAGTAAGATAAAGGTCTGATTGTATCGTGTGTATAACGTCTAGAAGGATCTTCGTTGTTTACATCTGGATCGGCAATCATTGGTTCAGCAATTTCATCTAAATCAATAACTACTTCTGCATAATATTTAGCATCTGCATCTGGCTTTAATGCTGGTTTTATTCCAGTTTTAAGTTCTTGAATTCTATTGTTTGCTTTATCAACTAAACCTTGTAACATTTGCTTTTCGTTATCCATACCTTTATCAATCATGATTTGGATACGATCTCTAGCAATTTCTAAAGATTCTACTAACGTTTCTTCTTCTGAAATACAGATAGACGCTTTCGCTTTCATCTCTGCAGTCCAATCTGTAAATGTAAAGGCTTGATCTGAAGTTAATGTACCAATATGTACTTCGATAACACGACCTTGGAATACGTTTTCGCCATCAAACTGCTTTAACATTTGCTGTTGCGTAGCATGAACAACATCACGGAAATCCATGAAACTTCTCATGTTTCCTTTAAACGTAACTTTTACAGACTCTGGAATTGGCATGGTTGCTTCACCAGTAGCTAACGCTAATGCTACAGTACCAGAATCGGCACCAAAAGCAACACCTTTAGACATACGTGTATGTGAATCTCCTCCAATAATGATATCCCAATCGTCTACAGTAATATCGTTTAATACCTTATGAATTACATCTGTCATTGCATGGTATTGTCCTTTTGGATCACGACCAGTAATTAAACCGAAATCATTCATAAACTTCATTAAACGCGGAATATTAGCTTTTGATTTATCATCCCAAACAGAAGCTGTATGACAACCAGATTGGTAACCCGCATCAACGATTGGAGAAATTACTGTAGCAGCCATCATTTCTAATTCTTGAGAAGTCATTAATCCTGTAGTATCTTGAGAACCTACAATGTTTACTTCTACACGAACATTAGAACCTGCATGTAGCGTTTTACCTGGAGTGGTTCCAACAGCATTTTTGTTAAATATTTTTTCAACAGCTGTTAAACCTTGTCCTTCTACAGAAATTTCTTTAGAAGGTGCATATACTTGAGGAACTTCAATTCCTAATACTTTACAAGCAAAAGTTTGTAATTTTTTACCAAAAACAACCGCATAAGAACCTCCTGCTTTGATAAACTCCATTTTTTGTGGTGTTAATGCTGTTGAAATATCTTTAAGTTCTTGGTCTCCGTTATATAATTTTTTCTCTTTGGTATTGATTGTTAAAACCGTACCAGTTTTTACAGAATACACCTCTTTTAAAATTGGCTCGCCATCTGCATCTACAACAGTATTCCCGTTTTCGTCTTTTTGTTTTACCCAGTTTTTAAGGTCAATTCCAATTCCTCCAGTTACGCCAACTGTTGTTAAGAAAATTGGTGCAATACCATTAGTACCTGCAATTACAGGTGCAATATTGATAAATGGTACATAAGGTGACGATGGAATTCCTGTCCATAATGCCACGTTATTTACACCAGACATACGAGACGATCCTACACCCATTGTTCCTTTTTCTGCAATAAGCATAATACGCTTATCAGGATGTTGCTCTTTTAAAGCTAACACTTCTTTTTGCATCTCCTTATTATGCTCAAAAATAGACTGACCATGTAACTCACGATCTGATCTTGAGTGTGCATCTGCACCTGGTGATAATAAATCTGTTGAAATATCACCCACACCAGCAACGTAAGTAACTACTTTAATTTCTTCATCAATTTCTGGTAGCTTTGTAAAAAACTCTGCTTGAGCATAACTTTCAATTAATTCTTTTGCTATTGCATTTCCTGCTTTCATTGCTTGCTCTAAACGTTCAGTATCTGCCTCATATAAGAATACTTGAGTTTTTAAAACTTTTGCTGCTTCCGTTGCAATAGCAATATCATTACCTAAGGCTAAGTCAAGTAACACTTTAATTGAAGGCCCACCTTTCATATGTGATAATTGCTCGAAAGCAAAAGCTGGAGTAATTTCTTCAACTACAGATTCACCAAGAATAATTTCTTTCAAAAACTTTGCTTTTACACCTGCTGCACTTGTTGTACCCGGTAAAGTATTATAGATGAAAAAGTGAAGCGAATCTTTACGATGCTCATTATTTACATCTTTAATTTGTGAAATGATTTCACTTAATAAAGCGGCTTCATCAATTGGTTTTGGGTGTAAGCCCTGTTGTTTTCTTTCTTCAATCTCTTTAATGTAATCTGTGTATGTCATATTTAGAAATCTTTGCGTTGTTTATAGTAAATCATGAAACCGGTGATTATAGTTCGGCTACCATCTTCTACATAAAAAATTATAACAATAATACTTTTAGAAATTATATTTAAAATACAATTCTTATTTGCTAAAATTTAAAAACAACTAATCTATATATAGTGTTTGTTAATTTTTGTGCGTTGCGAATTTACTTTTTTTTAAGGAATTTTAAAAGATAAATAGCAAAACCAATGAAATAATAAATATTTAAAATTAAAAACTTCTATTTTTAGTTATTCTTTAATTTTTAAAACGAAAAATAGTCTATTTTTAAGATATTAACAATTTTTAAATATTTGAAGATAAGTAGATAACTATAATAAAGTCAATGAAAAAGAAAAAAGCAGATCAATAAGCCGGATTCTGTAACTTAAAAAAGTTCTTATCATTTATCTCGCTCTATAATTACTTATAGAATCAATCTGCCTACCCCTTAGAATTGTGCGAGTAGCACTCGAGCTCTAATATACGTGGCATTGCACCGCATAGAGTTTACCTGATTTCACTACAGCATTACCTGTACATTCTTTCTGTTGCACTTGTCCTCGGTTTACACCGGACGGATGTTATCCGCTATGCTTACTCTGTGGTGTCCGGACTTTCCTCCAAAAATGGCGATAAGACTGATCTGCTTGTTCTTATATTTCTTTATTAATATCTATTCATAAAAAAACCCACTCAATAGGATTGAGTGGGAAAATTGCTATGAAAAAGAAAAAGTGTTATTAGACGTCTCTAATAACACTGCAAATATAAAACATATTTTAATTATTCAACACAAAAAAATAAAAAAAAATATTTTTTTTATGAGAACATATCTTTTACCTTTTCAAAGAAAGATTTATCTGATTTTTGAGGATTTGGACTAAAATTAGCATCCTCTTTCATATTTTCAAAAAATTGGCGTTGTTCTTTACTCAATTCTTGAGGAGTCCATACATTTATATGTATTAAAAAATCTCCTAAACCATAACGCTCAATACTTGGTAATCCTTTTCCTTTTAATCGTAAAATTTTACCTGATTGTGTTCCTGGTTCAATTTTAATTTTTACTTTACCTGTTACTGTTTCAATTTCTTTTGAAACTCCTAATACAGCTTCAGAGAAGTTAATATATAAATCATAGTGAATATTACTTCCTTCTCTTTTTAATGTTTCATGCTGTACTTCTTCAATCAATACTAATAGATCTCCTGGAATAGAGTTTTTACCAGGAGCTTCATTACCCTTGCCTCCTACTTTTAACTGAACACCTTCAGTTACTCCTTCTGGAATGTTAATTGAAACTGTTTCTTCTTTAACAATCATACCTTGAGCGTCTGCTCCATTAGGTTTGGTATCTAAAATTTCACCTGCACCATGACAAGTTGAACACGTTGTTGCTGTTTGCATTCTACCTAAAATAGTATTGGTGACACGCATTTGCTGTCCGCTACCATTACAAGTAGTACAGGTTTTATAAGTAACTCCGTCTGCTTTTACTTTACGACGTACTTTGACTTTCTTTTCTACTCCTTTGGCAATTTCTTCTAAAGTAAGTTTTACACGAATACGTAAGTTACTACCTTTTACTCTGGTCTGACGTTGTCCGCCTCCACCAAAGCCGCCAAAGCCACCACCAAAGGCTCCTCCGAAAATATCTCCAAATTGGCTAAAAATATCATCCATATTCATTCCTCCACCGCCAAAACCACCTTGGCCTCCTTCAAAAGCTGCATGACCAAATTGATCATAACGAGAACGTTTTTGTTCATCACTTAATACCTCATAAGCTTCTGCACATAATTTAAACTTTTCTTCTGCTTCTTTATCATCCGGGTTTTTATCTGGATGATACTTAATTGCCATTTTTCGGTATGCCTTTTTTATTTCAGCTTGTGAAGCCGATTTTGAAATGCCTAATATTTCGTAATAATCTTGTTTTGCCATTTTCTACATTGTCATTCCTGTTAAAACAGGAATATTTTTATTAATGATGAGATTCCCGCCTTTGCGAGAATGACAGTCTTTAATTTATGCTTGTGCCACCACTACTTTTGGATGACGAATGATTTTATCTCCTAATTTGTATCCTTTTTCTACACAATCGATAATTTTTCCTTTTAAATCATCTGAAGGAGCTGGAATTTGAGTAATTGCTTCATGTGTTTCTGCATCAAAAGCATCACCTTGCTGTACCTCAATAGCAGATAAACCTTTTTGCTCTAAGGTTTTTAATAATTTTTGATAGATCAATAGCACTCCTTTACGTAGTTCTTCAGCTTCTTTATCATCCTCAATATGTGTCAGTGCACGCTCAAAATCATCTAAAACTGGCAGTAAAACTGTCATTAATTCCTGATTAGCTGTTTTGAATAGCTCAATTCTTTCTTTGGTAGTACGCTTTTTGTAGTTTTCAAACTCTGCAAACAAGCGTAAATATTTATCCTTTTCTACAGCTACTAATTCTTCAACAGTAGGTTCTTCTTTTTGCTCTTTTTCTGCTGAAACTTCTTCATTTTCATCAATAATCTCATCAAGATTGCCTTGCTTGATATTATCTTTTAACTCGTCTTCTTTTGTATATTGACCTTTACCCATTGTAAATAGTTTCTTTAATTTATCTGTATTCATGTAGCAAGAATATTGCCAATAAAAAAATAGTGTCAACTTGACACATTAAATTTTTGAATTACTTTTTAATTTTATTAAATTTATATTCAAATAACTGATTATTAATTTTTTAAAACCCTTTATTATGAAAATTAACCTTTTAAACATTACAGGAACAAATATCTTATCTAAACAAGATTTACAAAACATTTTTGGCGGTGCGGGTATAGAACCTATAGATTTAACCAAATGTGGTTGTGATTGTGCAGGAAATGTTACTGGCCCTAAGTATTGTAGTTTATATTTTGGTTGTCCTCAAGTATATGATTGCTAAAAGATTTAAGGGTAGTTTAGCACTACCCTTTTTTTTTATTATTTATTAATTACTCTTCAATTCTTTCAATCTTAGCACCAATAGCTTGTAAGCGAGGTACAATTCTTTCATAACCTCTATCTATTTGCTCAATATTATTGATAATACTGGTTCCTTTAGCAGATAGTGCAGCAATTAATAAAGAAATACCTGCACGAATATCTGGTGAAGTCATCTTTGTAGCTTTTAATTGCGACTCACGGTTATGACCAATTACGGTTGCTCTATGTGGATCACATAAAATTACTTTGGCACCCATATCAATTAACTTATCTACAAAGAACAAGCGGCTTTCAAACATTTTCTGGTGTATTAAAACCGTTCCTTTAGCTTGTGTTGCCACCACTAAAACGATACTTAATAAATCTGGTGTAAACCCTGGCCATGGTGCATCTGCTACTGTTAAAACAGATCCATCAATATAATTTTGGATTTCGTAGTTGTCTTGCTCAGGGATAAAAATATCATCACCTTTTCTTTCTAATTGAATACCGAGTTTTCTAAACACATCAGGTATTTGTCCCAAATCATCCCAACTTACATCTTTAATAGTGATTTCCGACTGTGTCATAGCAGCTAAACCAATCCAACTACCAATTTCAATCATATCCGGTAAAATAGTGTGCTCACAACCACCTAATTTTTCAACCCCTTCAATCTTCAATAAATTAGAACCTACTCCGGTAATTTTTGCTCCCATACTATTCAACATTTTAGATAATTGCTGAATATAAGGTTCGCAGGCTGCATTATAAATTGTGGTTGTTCCTTTAGCTAAAACAGCTGCCATAATAATATTAGCAGTACCTGTTACTGAAGCTTCATCCAACAACATTGAAGTTCCTTTTAAACCATTTGGTGCATCTACACCATAAAAATGTTCTTCACGATTGTAACGGAACTCTGCACCTAAATTGATGAAGCCTTCAAAATGAGTATCTAAACGACGACGACCTATTTTATCTCCTCCCGGACGTGGAATATATCCCTTACCAAAACGAGCTAACAACGGTCCAACAATCATTATGGAACCTCGAAGTGAACTACCGTCTTTTTTAAATTCTTCACTTTCTAAATATTCTAAATTGATATCATCTGCCTGAAACGAATAGGAATTAGCAGATAACTTTTCAATTTTAACTCCTAATTTACCTAAGATGAAAATAAGTTTATTTACATCTATAATATCTGGAATATTGTTAATTATAACTTTTTCTGGAGTTAATAAAACTGCACAAATGATTTGTAATGCTTCATTTTTAGCTCCTTGTGGCGTAATGGTTCCTTTTAGTTTGTGACCTCCTTCTATTTTAAATGATGCCATCTATCGTTTTCTATTTTTATTATGGGGTTTAGAACTTTTCTTTTTTCCTTGTGTAGTACGTTTACGCATTAAATCTCTACTTTCTGTAAGATCTTCTTCTGAATTTCTGATATCTATTTTACCATCAGATAATTCATACAAATGATCTAAAATTACACTATCATCTACAGTATCCTTATTCCAATTCAGATAGCATTTTTTCATATGATTAGCAATGGTAAATATCAAAGCATCTTTCATTTCTCCTTCTTCCCAAGTTAATGCTACATCAATCATTGTTTGAATGTTAGTACCATAAAAACGGTATTTTGATGCTGCTTTTGGGTATGGTAAACGTTCTGGCTTTTCTTGAAGTTCTTCTTTTGATGGTGTTTCATAAGGTGAATCAACATCTAACTTAAAATTAGACATGATATGTAACTGATCCCATAGCTTATGTTTAAAATCAGGCACATCTCGTAAATGAGGTTGTAAATTACCCATTACGTCAATAATTGCAAGTGCCATAGTGTTTCGCTCTTCTTTAGTAGCTAGCTCTACACAATGATTTACTAACTTTTGAATATGTCTTCCATATTCTGGAATTATTAATTTGGATCTTTCAGAATTATACTCTAAATCAAACGTCATTTTCAATATTTATTTGTTGCAAAATAGTGATTAATTTTAGTTATCAATGTTTTTTTTCCTTAGAAAATAGCGTTGTAACCTTTATCCTACCACTTTTAATTTTGCGAATTGTAATAATAATTTCTTTTTACCAACGGTAGCAAACTGAATTTCAGCTTTTTTGTTAGGTCCTTTTCCTTCTAAAGCCAATACTTCACCTGTACCAAAACGGTTATGTTCTACAATGTTTCCTACAGCAATATCTCCATCAAACAGATTTATTGTTGAATTTGCCTCGGAAACTTTTTTCATTTTTCCTTTTGGTGGAACAACCGCTGGTTTTTCTTTTTTCTGTAAAAACTCTTGTCTTTTCTTTTGAATAGGTTTTTGAAAACGAATCTTTTTAGGTGCATCATCAAACAAATCAGCATCTATAAATCGATTCATGGATGGCTCTGGTAATTTTGGTGTGATGTACTCTAAAAATTGATCGTCAATTTCCTCTAAAAAACGGCTAGGTTCTCCATCTGTTAATTTACCCCAACGATAACGAGTTTGTGCATAAGTTAAATATGCTTGTTTTTCTGCTCGGGTTAATGCTACATAAAACAGGCGTCTCTCCTCCTCTAGTTCACTTCGAGTATTCATACTCATTGCTGAGGGAAATAAATTTTCTTCCAATCCAACAATATACACATACGGAAACTCAAGTCCTTTTGCCAAGTGAATAGTCATTAAAGAAACACGCGGAGTATCGTCTTTTTTATCAGAATCAAAATCGGTAGCCAATGCAACATCTTCTAAGAAAATTGGTAATGAAGCATCATCTCCTGTTTCAATTTTATCGGTAATAAAATCTTTAATTCCGTTCAATAATTCCTGAACGTTTTCAACTTTACTTACTCCTTCTGGCGTTCCATCTTTTTGTAAATCTTTAACTAATTGTGTTTGCTTCACTACCAAATCAGCAACCTCAAAAGCATTTTTGGTTTGTGCCTCTATTTGAAAACGCTGAATCATATTGGCAAAATTCTGCAACTTGGTTTTGGTACTAGAATTAAGATTTAAATCCAATGAATTAATGTTCAAAATCACTTCAAAAATGGATTTCTTATAGTGATTTGCAGCTATAGTTAATTTATCTATTGTGGTTTGTCCAATTCCTCTTGCAGGATAATTGATTACTCTTTTTAATGCTTCTTCATCATTTGGGTTGATTAGCAAGCGTAAATATGATAGTAAATCTTTAATTTCTTTACGTTGATAGAAAGAAATTCCTCCGTAAATCTTGTACTTAATATCTTTTTTACGCAATGCATCTTCAATAGCTCTTGATTGTGCATTGGTACGATATAAAATAGCAAATTCATCATTTTTAAGCTGATGATTCATTTTATTATCAAAGATAGATTGTGCCACAAAACGTCCTTCTTCTCCATCAGAGATTGTACGCATTACTTTGATGTAATTTCCAGCATCATTAGCTGTCCAAACTTCTTTATCTAACTTCGTTTTGTTCTTTGAAATTACCGAATTTGCTGCGTTTACTATGTTTTTTGTAGAACGATAATTCTGCTCTAACTTAAATGTTTTTACATCTGGATAATCTTTCTGGAAGTTTAATATATTCTGAATATTTGCCCCACGGAAAGCGTAAATACTCTGCGAATCATCTCCCACCACACAAATGTTTTGAAAACGATCTGCCAACGCACGAACAATTAAATACTGTGAGTGGTTGGTATCTTGATACTCATCCACCAAAATATAACGAAAACGATCTTGGTATTTTGCTAATACATCTGGAAAACGAGCTAATAACTCATTGGTTCTTAATAATAAATCATCAAAATCCATGGCTCCAGATTTATAACACCTATCTACATATTCTTTGTAAATATCTCCTACTTTTGGGCGGTTTGCCATTAAATCAGCCTCTTGCAAATCCGAATTATTAAAATACGCTCTAACCGTTATTAAACTGTTTTTGAATGAAGATATTCTGCTTAATATTTGTTTTGGTTTGTATTTATCTTTATCGAGATTCATTTCTTTAATTATGGCTGTAATCAATCTAACTGAATCTTGCGTATCATAAATAGTAAAATTTGAAGGATATCCTAATTTATCTGCCTCTGCACGTAAAATTCTTGCAAAGATTGAGTGAAAGGTACCCATCCATAAATTTTTAGCTTCACTATACCCTACTACTTTAGCAATACGCTCTTTCATTTCGCGTGCTGCTTTATTGGTAAAGGTCAATGATAAAATATTAAACGGGTCTACCCCTTGCTCCATTAAATGCGCAATTCGGTAGGTTAACACTCTGGTTTTTCCAGATCCGGCGCCAGCAATGATAATCATAGGACCCTCTTTTTGTAAAACCGCTGCCCTTTGGGGTTCGTTAAGTTGTTCTAAATAAGTACTCAATGGAAAATTTTATTGAAAGTATTTAAAGTCCGAAAATTAACCATTCTTTTAGGTTCTATGAAGAATATTGCTCTTTTTTTATTCACAAAAAAGTTTCACATCTAAGCATCAATAAATAATTCCTTATAAAAGGAATATTTCAAAATATAATCCTTAAAGGTTATATTCGAAAAAATAACGTTTAATAGTTATAAAAAAATTGTATATTTACTCAAAAAAGAGGGAAACTATGAAAACTACCAGTATTATAACAGGAGATATCATTAATTCTAGAAATATTTCTGCGGATGCTTGGTTACCTATTTTAAAAACTATCTTTAACACTCTAGGCTCAACTCCTAAAAATTGGGAAGTTTATAGAGGAGATAGTTTCCAATTAGAGGTCACACCAAAAGAAGCGCTTAAAATATGTTTACTTATAAAATCTGGCATTAAACAAATTGCTAATTTAGATGTTCGTTTGGCAGTAGGTATTGGGTCTAAAACCTTTGATGCAGCTACTATTACCGAATCAAATGGAGAAGCATTTATAAATTCAGGGTATGCTTTTGACAATTTACTAAAAAAACAAACGTTAGCTATAAAATCACCTTGGAAAGAGGTAAATGAAGAGCTAGATGTTTCAGTTAGTTTAGCTTTATTAGTTATGGATGATTGGACTGCCAATTCTGCAGAATTTGTACACGCATCTATACAAAACCCAAAAAAAACACAAAAAGAGATGGGAGATATTTTAAACATATCTCAAGCAGGGATTAGCAAACGAAGAAAACGAGCCGGTTATGAAGAAATCATGAAATTAGAAAACAGGTATAGAAAACTTATTACTAAGAAAATTGCAGAACTATGATGCTATTTTTACAATTACTTATAGCCCATTTGCTGGGTGATTTTGCATTTCAACCCTTTAGTTGGGTAAAACATAAAGAAAAACATAAAATAAAATCTAAAAAGCTATACTATCACATAGGTGTACATGCACTTTTGTTAATGATTACATTAGCTTTTAACACAACATACTGGGCAGGTTTTTTATTGATTATTTTAACTCATTTTTTAATAGATTTAGGCAAGTTATATCTTCAAAAAAAGAAAAATAAAAGACTACTATTTTTTATTGATCAGCTTTTACACATTGTTATCATTATTGTAGTAACTTATTTGTATAAGCCTTTTGAAGTTGATTTTCAAGAGGTTTTTTCAGAAAAAAACTTGCTACTTGTAGCTAGTTTAGCATTTGTAACTCATGCTTCTTCTGTTATAATAAGCGTTATTATTACCCAATGGGCTCCACAAATTAATTTAAAAAATGATGAGAAATCATTAATAAAAGCAGGAAAGTACATTGGTATTTTAGAGCGTTTATTTGTTTTTATGTTTGTAGCTTTAGGAAAATGGGAAGGTGTAGGTTTTTTATTGGCTGCAAAATCTATTTTTAGATTTGGAGATTTAACAGAAGCCAAAGACCGAAAATTAACCGAATACATTTTAATTGGAACTTTATTAAGTTTTGGATTGGCAATTTTAACAGGACTTGTATATTCGCAATATGGAAGATAAAATTATAGAAGGATTAGCCTATGCATTACCCGCCTTAGTTACCGGAGGTGTTGCATATCTTATTTTGAGTCGTTTTATTGATTACGATAATAACGAAAAAAAATTTAATGCTTTAATTGAAAAAAAACGTGAAAGTTTACCTGTAAAACTTCAAGCTTATGAAAGAATGTTGCTTTTTTGCGAACGCATCAACCCTTCTAAACTCATACTACGCGTAAACCCTATAGGTGAGGATGCTAATAGTTATTTACATTTGCTAATTAGTAATATTGAACAAGAGTTTGAACACAATTTAGTACAACAAATTTATGTTACTGATACTACTTGGAAAGCTGTTGTAGCTTCTAAACTGGCCATACTTAAAAAATTGAGAGAAATAACAGAAAATAGTAAGGACGCAAAAGAGCTTAGAGATAATATTTTAATTGATTACTCGCAAATAGAAAGTCCAACAGAAACAGCTATTGCAATTATTAAAAGTGAAGTGAAAAAATTAATTTAATAAAAAAGCTCTTGAAATTTCAAGAGCTTTTGCATTTAATAACAATTTAACTTTTAATTAAAATTGTAATCTAATTCCTAGTTTATAGTTTCTTCCTCTAGTAGAATAACCTAAAACATCTTCATAATCTTCATTAAAAAGATTAGTAACAGAACCAAATAAAGTCACCTTTTCATTCAACAATTTATAATTGGCATTTAAATCTAATAAATTATACTTTGGTAAAGTCGCTTCAACCGTAGCAAAAACTGTACTATCATAATAAGGCGCAAAACGCTCTCCAACATTCTTATAAACTAAAGAAACAAATGCATTTTTAAACGGATTACTTTCTAAACTAGCAATAAATTTATGTTTTGGAATATAATCAACATCAACTTCTTTATCAGTATAAGTATAACCTACATTTAATCTTATTTGATCAATTGGTTTAACACGTAGATTCGCTTCAATTCCATTGACTTTTATGGTTTCATCTGTATTTTGATAAATTCCGTATGGAAAATCTGGTAAATTTTGATAAATTATAGCTTCTTCTTCTTTTCTATTGAAGTAAACTGCTTCTAACTCTATAATATTTTTGTAACCTAATTCAAACCCAGTTTCTATGGTTTCGCTTGTTTCTGGTTCTAAATCTAGGTTTCCATAAGTAGAAAATAATTGATAAGTACTAGGAGTAATGAAAGCTGAACTATAAGACGCTAAAACTTTTAAATTTGTATTTTCTATATTTAAGAAATTATAAGAAGAATTAAAGTCATAAACAAAATTACTTCCATATTCACTATGATTATTTAAACGTCCTCCAAGATTTACATTTAAACCAAAATCAGATATATATACCGCTGACACATAAGGATCAATAGTATTAAAATTAGCTAATTTATTATCAATATTACCATATGGTGTTGTTGTATTATTATCATGCTTTTGATAATTCACACCAGTGATTAACTGTAAATTAATGTTTGTAAGATTAAACTTATTAACAGCATCTATATTATAACTTTGTCCTTGATAAACAGAAGTATTAATTGAACCTCCATAAGAATTAAATTGGTTAACCTTCCTTTTAATATCATTATAAGAAGCTAATACATATAATTCTCCATTTTCATATGTAAAACGAGGCTTTACACCTATTCTCAACTGATTTTGATTTCCATCATTTAATTTTTCATCAGTATAAATATCAGCGTCAAAATCATAATCAAAGCTATCATAATTCATAAAGGTTTCTATAGAAAAATTATCCGAAAAATCATACCCTAATTTCAACAATCCATTTTCACTGTAATACTTATCATTT
Organism: Tenacibaculum sp. IB213877; assembly: GCF_034043975.1. Lineage (NCBI taxonomy): Bacteria > Pseudomonadati > Bacteroidota > Flavobacteriia > Flavobacteriales > Flavobacteriaceae > Tenacibaculum > Tenacibaculum sp. IB213877. The sequence goes on from NZ_JAXCHH010000001.1 coordinate 569,649, forward strand.
TCAAATTTTGTATTCGTATTACTTTTTGCAGAAGACATTCCGTCTTTACTAATTAATCCGAAAGATGCTAAGAATTTAACTCTATTCAAAGTACCACTAAAATTTGCATTCTGATTTAAGTCAGAAAATACATTACTTGAAGTTTCACTATCATTATTTGTTCCAAAACTAGCTTCATATCCTCCTGATATTTTATCTTCAGAAGCTTTTTTCAAAATAATATTTATAACACCCGTCGCTGCTCCACTTCCATATAAAGTAGATGAAGCTCCTTTTAAAACTTCAATGCTTTCAATTTGATTTAAGGAAAGTAAACGCAGATCATACTCTTGATTAATTCCTGATGGGTCTGAAACAGGAATTCCGTCAATTAACACTAGTACTTGCCTACTTCTACCTCCACGTATATACGTACTTCGAGGCTCAGTAGAATTTGTATTCACACCTTTAATTTCTACGCCAACAACATTGTTAATTACGTCGATAACAGATTTTCCAGCATTATTCTTTAAATCTTCTTGAGTTATCTTGTGAATTACTTTGGCTGTGTTTTCCTTCTTTAAATTAAATTTTGTTGCAGAAATCACTATTTCATCTAACTCCTCTTGTTTTTCAGCTTCTTGTGCTGAAATTTTTGCAGTAGCAAATAAACATGCCAATGCACTAACAATTACAAATTGTTTTTTCATTAATTAAATTTTTGATTTACAATAAATCAGGTAAAATTGTGTACGAATTATGTACAAAACTCTTATCCCGAAAGTTTTTTACTTTTGATTTATGGCAGGTCTCCTGACTTGCGTCTTGTAACTCACCTTCCCGCTTGCGCAGTGGTAAAAGATTTAGTTACAAGCTTTATAGCTTACAGTTGCGGGAACAGTCTCGGATTTGCACCGAATTCCCTTTTAATTTGCCTTAACGATAGTTGTAGGCAAAACCAAAAATCGGCACAAATATATCTAATCTTATTAACAAAGCAATTATTTACGCTAACGATTTTATATCTTCGAGTTTTAAAATCTAGACTCAAAATGAGAATTGAAAATGAATTAAAATTGGGCTTTAAAGATGTTATGATCCGTCCAAAAAGATCTACTCTTAAATCGCGTTCGCAAGTAAGCTTAGAAAGAGAATTCAAGTTTATGCATAGCTCAAAAACATGGAGCGGTGTGCCTATTATAGCCGCAAATATGGATACTGTAGGTACTTTTGAAATGGCAAAAGCACTAGCAAAACATAATATGTTTACCACTATTCATAAACATTATAATTTTGATCAGTGGAAAGATTTTGTACTAAACTCTGATGAACAAACTTTAAAAAACATTGCCGTTAGTACAGGAACAGGAAAAGAAGACGCAGAAAAAACAGCAAAGATCCTTTCAGAATTTAACGATATTAATTTTATCTGTATTGATGTTGCCAATGGCTACTCAGAACATTTTGTAGATTTTGTTAAGAAAATGCGTACTCAACATCCTGATAAAATAATTATGGCAGGTAACGTAGTTACTGGTGAAATGGTAGAAGAATTATTATTAGCGGGAGCTGATATTATTAAAGTTGGTATCGGACCTGGATCAGTATGTACTACACGTGTTAAAACAGGTGTGGGTTATCCGCAATTATCGGCAATTATTGAGTGTGCTGATGCTGCTCATGGTTTAGGCGGACAAATTATTTCTGATGGTGGTTGTAAAATACCTGGTGATGTTGCTAAAGCCTTTGGTGGTGGTGCCGATTTTGTGATGTTAGGTGGTATGCTTGCTGGTCATATGCAAAGTGGTGGTGAATTGATTGAAAAAGACGGAGAACATTTTAAAATTTTCTACGGAATGAGTTCAGAAACGGCTATGAACAAACACGTGGGTGGTGTTGCTGAATACAGAGCATCAGAAGGAAAAACGGTTGAAATTCCGTACCGTGGTGATGTAAATGATACGGTCTTAGATATTTTAGGTGGTGTTCGTTCAACATGCACATACGTTGGAGCTAGCCGATTAAAAGAATTAACCAAAAGAACTACGTTTATTAGAGTTCAGGAACAAGAAAATATTATTTTCTCATAAATGAAAAAGTCTTTTATTTTTTTCTTCGGATGTATATTCTTACTCTTTTCATGTAAACAACATAAAAAAGAGGTTAAAGAACAAACAACACCATCTTTAGTAAAATATGCGAAAGGATTTGATATACATCAAGAAGGAAACACTATACATTTAACGATTAAAAACCCGTATTTAAACGCAAATGAAAGCTTTGAATATGGGTTTTCTACGGATAAAGAAAAAGGGAAAATTCAAATTCCGGTTAAAAAGTTAGTAGCTACCTCAACAACACATATTCCGATGTTGGAATTGTTAGGTGGTGAAAATACGTTAGTCGGATTTCCACATACACGATATGTTTCCTCTGAAAAAACTAGAAAACTTATTGATGCAGGTAACATCAAAGAAATTGGTCAGGAAGCGGATTTAAATACCGAAGTATTGTTAGACCTACAACCTGATATAGTGGTAGGTTTCTCCATGCAAAAAACCAACAAATCATTAAACCTCATCGAACAAAACGGAGTTCCGGTAGTGTTAAATGGCGATTGGTTAGAAGAAACTCCGTTAGGACGTGCCGAATGGATCAAGGTTTTTGGTGTGTTATTAAACAAACAACAAGAAGCGGACAGTATTTTTAGCGTTATTGAGAAGAATTATTTACAAGCCAAAGATATTGCACAACAAACCACCCAAAAACCCACTATTTTATCGGGTGCTATTATGCAAAAAGATGTGTGGAACTTACCTGCTGGTGATAGTTTTGTAGCGCAATTTTTAAAAGATGCGAATACCAATTATTTATGGAAAGACACCGAAGGTAAAGGAAGTTTGTCGTTGAGTTTTGAAAGCGTGTTAGACAAAGCTCAACATGCTGATTTTTGGATTGCACCAGGTTATTTTAACACCAAAGAACAATTACTGCAAAGTAACGAGTTGTATAACAAGTTTGAGGCATTTACCAACAACCAAATTTACACACCTAACCTTAAAAAAGGTACCACTGGTGGAGTTATATATTTTGAATTAGCTCCTACCCGACCTGATTTAGTGTTAAAAGATATTATTAAAATTACACATCCTGAATTACTACCTAATTATGAGTTGAGTTTTTTTGAAAAGATGAAGTAAATTATATTTGAACTATGGAAAAAGAAGAATTATTATTAATTATTACTGAATATTTTAAAACCAAAATTTTTGAAAATCATAAAATAAACTCTTTGAAAACACATTCAAAGCTAAAATCTTATAAAATAAATCCAATTATTGTTAAGTATTTATCTAAGATACTTGAAAATGACTTTACTCCCGTTGGAATTGCTAAAGCTTTGTATTATCCCAGGATTTTAGGAACCTCTATTAATACTTCTTTTGGCACACGAATACAAAACATGTTTGTTGAACTTGGACTCGCATCTGGTTCTTTGATAAAAGGGATGGATATTGAGTTTACAGATAAAATTGATGGAAGAAAAAAATGGTGCCAATTAAAATCAGGACCAAATACCATAAACTCAGAAGATGTAAATCCTTTACTTAGAAAATTTAATACGGTTTCAAATTTAGCAAGAACAAATTCTATTAAATTAAATAACTCTGATTTAGTTTTAGGCGTTATTTATGGTGAAGAACATCAGCTAAGTCAACACTATAAAGAAATTGACAAACACTTTCCTGTTATTATCGGAACAGAATTTTGGCATAGGCTAACCGGTTTTGAAGACTTTTATTCAAAATTAGTGTCTAACTTAGATCAAACAATTTTATCACTTGATACTGAAGATTTTTTCAAGGAAGGCTACATGGCTTTAGCTAAAGAGATTGAAGATTCTGAACTTTTTAATTTCGAATAATAGTTATTCAAAAAATTAACAATAGAAAAACCTATTTCTTTACCTAAATTACAAGGAACAGCATTACCTATTTGTTTATACTGTTGTGAAACTGAACCCGCAAATTTCCAATCATCGGGGAAGGTTTGAATTCTAGCATATTCTCTTACAGTAAAGGGTCTTGTTTCATCAGGATGACATCTCTCTGTTTGTTTTTGTGCAGGACTGCAGGTTAATGTTAGGCAAGGTTCATCCCAACCAATTCTACGTGCCATTCCTGTTTTACCACCACCTAGATAAAAACTTTTACCCATATATTCTTTTTGAATATCTAATGGTAAATCTCTCCAATATCCTTTTGGCGGAACTAAATTTAAAACTTCTTTTTTATGCTCTGGATAAGAAGCCCCAGAAGATATAGGTACATCACAATCATACAATTCTCCTTTTTTAAGAGCATCTTCTAAATTGTATATTTTATTATGAGGTTTCGGGTAAGAATATTCTATATCAATATCTTTTCTTATCCCTACTAAAATTACTCTCTCTCTTTTTTGAGGAACTTTATAATTAATTGCTTTTAAAACTTGAACAGGAACCACATTGTAACCAATCTCATCTAAAATTGATTTCATACCCTCTATGGTTTTACCTTTGTCGTGAGATAATAAACCTTTTACATTTTCTCCAATACAAATCACAGGGTTTATTTCTTTTACAGCTCTTGCAAACTCGTAAAAAAGAGTTCCCCTAGCATCTTGTAAACCTAATTTTTTTCCTGCATAACTAAAAGCCTGACATGGAAAACCTCCTGTTACAACCTCAACTTTATCCTTATATTCAGAAAAATCAAAATCTTTTATATCTCCTTCTAAAACATTCCATTCAGGTCTATTTTCTCTCAAAGTTTGACAAGCCCACTTATCTATTTCATTTAATGCAACACATTTTAGTCCAGATTTTTCTAGACCAATTGCTAAACCTCCTGCTCCTGCAAATAACTCAAGAACTCTGTACTCGTTATTCGCTTGAACGTAATTATCAACTTCTTCATCTATATCAATTGAAAGCTGATTTAAATAGGAATGTATTTCTTCTTTTTTGTATATTCGGTACTGACTAATTGGTTCTCGAGCAGCAGAAAGTTTGCCTTCATTGTCCCATCTTCTTAAAGTTTCTTTACTTTTACCTAAAATTTCTGAAGCCTCAGTTAAAGAATAATAATCTTTAGTAACCATATTACACAACCTTATACATTGGTTACAAATATAAAAGATTTTCTTATTAATTTTTAACTAAGTATTATTACTTTTCAACAATAGTTCGAAACGTTAAGTTTACTCGTGGTCGATGTACTTTTTTGGTAGGTGGTAATCGGTGTAGCCAGTGGGTTTGGGTTTCGTCTTTCATTACTAATAACGATCCGTGTTGTAATACCAACGATACTACTTCTTTAGTTTCTTTGTGTTTAAATCCGAACTTACGTTCGGCACCAAACGTTACCGAGGCAATCGCTCCGTTTTTCTTTAAATCTTTTTCACCATCACTATGCCACGCCATCCCTTCTGAACCATCGTGGTATAAATTCAATAAACAAGAATTATAAGTTTCATTGGTGAGCTCTTCAATTTTCTTTTTAATTTCTAAAAGCTCATTAGTAAAAGGCAACGCAATTTTAGTAACGTTTGAATATTGATATTCAAACGGTTTTTCACCATACCAAGCTACTTTACGTTTGGTTACCATTCGTTTACCAAAAATAATTGCCTCGTCATTTTTCCACTCAATAGTATTCAATAATACATCGTAATAATTATCTGCTTGCAAACGCGGAAATACACAACCGTAATAGTTTACCGTTCCATCATAAGGAAGCAAATTTTTAATCGAATTGTCAAACTGAGAGAATAAATCCATGGTGTATAAAAATAAAAAACTCCTGGAAATGTCAGGAGCTATATATGTTTAATTTCTAAACTTATTTCTGGTAATAATATATTTAAGTTTTTCTTTTAAATCGGTTCCGGTATCAAACACCATTTGCTCGTTTGACGGAAAACGAACTTCTCGAAGCTCAATTAAATCAGACAACGCTGAATTTAACGCTCTTCTATCTCCATCATAATTGGCATAACTATGTTCAAAAACAAACTCACTTTGTATAGGGAAAGACTCTAATAACTGACGTGAATTATTATCAATATACTTTACCACACCTGTAATAGCACTACTTTTTTGTTGTGTAAATTGATACACACGGCAACGAACAGTTTTAAACTTATCTACCTTTATATCGTTACCTAAACTATCTTTTTTAACATTACCTTTATTATCTAACAAATACTTAAATCCGTCTTTGATTTGTTTTTCTTTGATAATCTCTTTTTCATTAATTCTTTCTGGAGAAATATCAATACGTCTTAGATTTAATTCTAAGTTAAAATCGTATTTAATGTTTCTATCTTTTTGCGCATGAAAAACTGTCCAAAAATCATTCAATCCGTAGGTATCCATCGCTAATAAATCTTGTTCTAAGCGACGCGGAATAATTTGTCGGGTTTGATTTTTTACGGTTACGTAGACAAAATCGGTTCCTTTAAAATGTACCTCATCTAATAAAGTTCTTACATCTTTGTAATTAGGATTGATCTTGTCTAAATATTGTAAATTATTAAAAACCTCTCGGTAATCATATTTATTAGTATTCTTACGTTCTAATAAATCAAGAGCGTTGTTATATAAGTATTCAGATAAATCTTCTTTTACATCTATAAGATCATCATCATAATTAGCTAAATTAAATGCAACATTTTTACCCGTAGAAGCATCTGTAAGCGGTAATAATGGTTTTATACGCTCCTGTCTATTATTTAATTGTTGATACAATCTGTAAATAGATTCCAAATTTTCTGGATTTCTTTCTTTTTCAAGAAATGAAATTCTATCCAAGTCCCTTTCAGTTACTTTGCTAAAAGCATCAGAAAGCATTACCACATACGGTTGATTTTTTTCTTTGTATTTATCTTTTCTTAATTTTTCAATAGATAAATTGATAGCCTCATCATAGTTTCCTGTATTAATAGCTTGTTGTGTTTTTTTTACACTGCTACACGCAACCATAAATGAAACGACAAGTAATAGTAAAGTAGTTTTTTTCATAAAAAGTAGTTTTACCTTAAAAAGGCAACAAATATACCATACTATTTTTTACTCAATAATTTTGACATTGCATCTTGAATGATAGCAATATTCTTTTGTTCATTACTTCCGTTAGCATTTTTTTGCATCTGTACCATTTGACGTAATAAGTTAATTCCTACTTGGTCAAATCCGTACTGACTGTATTGTTTTCCTTTGGTAACAATATCTTCTGAAAGATTTTGAATTGCTGCTGTGTTATTACTTTTTCCTATTTTTTCATAGGCTTGTTTATATAAAGCTTGTACATTTTTATCGCCACTTAAAAACATACCTGATAATACATTTCCTGCTATAAAAGCCAACTCACTATCATCATTTTCTTGTAAATAAATACGGGTTAATGGCGTAGCGATGATCTTTTTAACTTCAATTGGTAATTCTTTTGATTTGGCAATCGCCATTGGCTTGTCTAAATAATACAAAGAAACCAACGCTTTCCCCATTACCGAGTATGATTTACTTTGTAATGCTTTTTCAAAAATTGATTTTAACTCCGGATCAATCAATTTACCTAAAGTTTCAATTGCTGCTGCTTGTACCAATGTTTTAGCATCGTTATTAGCAATTCGTTTTAGTTGTTCAATTTCTCTTCTTTTAGAGTTTTTATTGGCAAGATTGATATTTTCAACTGCTAACTTTCTAATCTTATAAAAAGGATTATTCATAGCTTTTGCTACGGCTTCAAAAGCATCTTTGTTATCCTGATGTTTTACCACTTCTAACAATGCTTCTCTTTTATGCATGTAGTTTTTAGCATATTTAAGCTGATGGATATAATCGCTCAATACTTTATTCTCATTAACATCACACAACAAAACACCATCTGCATTGATCTGAATTAAGTTAGGCTGTGATGCATATGGAAAGGTAAATGAGGTTTCTTTACCATCTACAAACACATTATGACGTATAGCTTTGCTTCCTTCAAAAACATCTATTGCTAATGGGAATTTGAAATCCTCTTCTTGTGTTTGATAAATATTTACTGTTACTGTTTTGCGTATTTGGTTGTAATCATACGAAATGTCTAACTTCGGATGCCCGTTACCATAATACCACTGATTGAAAAACCAGTTTAAATCACGACCACTCACTTTTTCAAAAGCCAAACGCAATTGATGCGCTTCTCCAGTTCCGTATTTGTTTTCTGTTAAATACGTGTTTAAGCCAGCAAAAAAGGCATCGTCTCCTAAATAATTTCGCAACATGTGTAAAATTGCTCCCCCTTTATTATAGCTTACCGCATCAAACATGTCTTCTTTATCATCATAATGAAAACGAACTAAGTGTTTACTATAATTTTGTCCGTTTTTATATCCTTGTGTGTCTTCAAACAAGTGTGCATCCGCTTCATCTTTTCCGTATTTATATTCTAACCACAAATACTCACTATAATTAGCAAAACTTTCGTTTACGGTTAAGTTACTCCAGCTTTCAGCAGTTACTAAATCACCAAACCAATGATGAAAAGCTTCGTGAGCAATGGTATTTTCTTGTACATTCTCATCAATTAACTGACCCGAACGTTGGTATGCGTTTTCTCCATGAATAACTGCTGTAGTATTTTCCATCGCACCACTTACATAATCACGACCAACAATTTGCGCATATTTATTCCACGGATATTCAACTCCGGTAATTTTTGAGAAGAATTGTAACATTTCCGGAGTGTTACCAAAAATTTCTCGTGCAAAAGGTGCGTATTCTTTCTCTACATAATATTCAACTGGAATGTTTTTGTATTGATCTTTAACAATCTCATACTCTCCTATCCCCATAAAAAATAAATACGGAGCATGTTTTTGAGTGAAGTTCCAATAATCTGTTCTTGTTCCATTAGTATTTGTTGTTTGTTTTTCTAACTTCCCGTTAGAAAGTGTGACAAACTTTTGCGGAACAGTAATATAAATTTCTTGTGACGTTTTTTGATTCGGTGCATCTATGGTAGGAAACCAGCAGCTACTTGCTTCAGTTTCTCCTTGTGTCCATATCTGAGTTGGCTTGTTCGGATCTTCCTCTAACGGATCAATAAAATACAATCCTTTAGCAGACGTAATAGCTTTGCTTCCTTTTTGTTTTACTTTTTCGGGTTGTGCCGTATAATTGATGTATAATGTAAACTCTTCGTTTCTGCTGTACTTTTTTGGTAGATTCACAGTTAATTCAAATCCGTCATAATCGTATTTCAACGTTTGATTATTTGTAGTAACCTTATGAATTACCATAGCTTTGGCATCTAAGGTAATTTTATCTTGTGAATAAAAGTGTGGTTTTGCCGTTACCCAAGCTTCTCCATTCATCGTTTGATTTTTAAAATCAAAATCCACTTTTAACTTGGTGTGTACTAAATCGTGTATTTTTTCTCTTTCGGCTCTGTATTCAGTAGCTTGTGCAAAAACAAATGTTGTTGTAATTGCTAATAATAGGGATAGGAATATTTTTCTCATACAAATCTCTTTCTTAAGGTTTCAAAAATAAGAATTTAAACTGTGTTAGCTGTTAATGACCAGTTAAAACAAAAAACCACAACCGTGAATGTTTGGTTGTGGTTTTTAGGTAGTGGTTTGGTTGTTTCTATTCTGCTGATGTTTCTTCAGCTTTATCAAAAATCATTTTGAATTCTTTTAAATTAATATTGTCTCCATCTACTTTTACATTCTTCATCATTTTCATAATAGCATTAGGGTTCATGTTATCTCCTAGTAAGCGAGCTACGCCCACTCCTGCTCCTTCACCATAACCAAAGGCTATAATTTCATCAATAGCATCGGCTTCTCCTAAATAATAAATGGTAGCATGTTTACCTTTATCTTTAAAGTTCATCAACTTTTTATAAGATGAATTGCTAAGTATTTCTTTTAACTTATTTTTTTCGGTTTCATATTCACCTTCTTTAGCTTTATCATAAGGTAATGCTACAAAATTGATTTTACGAATACTTTCATACGCTTGCTTATCAGCATCCGAAGCATTTTCCATGCTTAACTGTAAAATACTTGAAGGAACATCAACCGTTATAAACTCTTTTTTATTCTGACTTTCTACTAAATACGATTGCAAACTTTGTTTTTTACAAGCTGTAAAAGCCAAAGTTGTAAACAATATAGCAATTAAATGTAGTTTTTTCATTTTTGTTTATTTTTAAAAAGTAAAGTTGGGCATTTATTGCCCAACCTTACATTATTTAGATTTATTCGGTTTTTTCTCGTAATCGTTAGCAATCTCAGATAACTTGTTCACGTCAATATCACCAACTAATGAAATAATGGTAGCAGTTGGTTTATCATCTTTATCATTAACTTCTGTGTCTTTTACAAACATTAAAACTTCACTAACAATATCTTTGTTTTTAGTTGCTTTGATGTAAATTTTCACACGAGATCCTTTGTCTTTAACACGCATTAATTGTGTTAAATTTGATTTTTTAATAGCATTATCTACCATACTTTCCATTTGCGATGCAATATTTAAGTTTTCTGTAGAAAACACTTTTAATTCTTGTAATCCTTTGGCTGTATTAAAAATTTTCATGTCTTCAGAATCAGCATCCGGAAACTTTTTTAACAATTCAAAGGCATCTTTAGTTACTACTACAGATGATACATCATCTAAATCTTCTAATTTATCAAAGATTGATTGTGAGAAAATAGCATTTGAAGTAAAAACTAAGGCTAATATTAAAATTATTTTTTTCATAATATCTTATTTTAACTTGGTTTATTGGGTTTGTTTAATAATTTGCTTTGTCTAAAATTGTATTTGCTTTATTTACTGTATTTTGATAAGTACTAAGCTTATTAACAGCTTCATTTCCTTTTCCTAAATTATCTGAAACGGCATACAATGCGTCATTTCCTTTGTTTAAGTTAGATGAAACCATTTGTAATGCTTCTTTTATTTGGGCAAACTGTTTACGCTCTTGATGTTTTTCGTACTCTTGTTTGCCTATAAAAACACTTACCAACAAAGCTACTGACGCTGCTACAGACAACCATTTCCAGTTCTTATTAGATGTTTTCTCAGGTTTTAACTGAATGGTTTTTGTAAAGGTTTCACTTTGGTTTTGTTTAAAATATCCAAATAGTATACCATACTCTTGTAAATGAGGAGCTACTTGGTTAGAAGTAAAATACTCTCTTAATATAGCTTCTTCTTGCAATGTGGTTTCTGCTTCCAGATATTTTTGTAATAACTTTTCTATGTTAGCTAACTCCATAGTTATGTTTTTTAATTAATTCTTCTCTTATTGTTTTACGCGCTCTTGATAAAGCTACTCTAACTGCCGTTGGTTTCATATCTACCATTTTACATATTTCATCAAAATCATATTGTTCAATATCTCTTAACTGAATGATAATTTTTTGCTGTTCGGGTAAACTTTCAATGAGCTGATGTACTTGGTTTACGCTATCGTTATGCTCTACTTTTTTATCGAGCGATGTTTCTTTTTCTTTATAATTACTATGAACCAACGTTAAATTTGATGCCTGTTTTGACTTTAATCTGTCATAACAATAATTTTTAGTCATCGTCATAGCAAATGCTTCAATATTATTATAGTCAGATAGCTTGTGTTTGTTCTTCCATAATTTAAAATACAACTCTTGTGTTGCATCTTCTGCTTCTTCGGTAGAGACAAGCAAACGTTTTGCCAAACGAAATACTTTGTCTTTAAACGGTAATACAGCTTTTAAAAAGTCTGACTGATTCATTTTTAGTTTGGTTGATTTGTGTAAATCAATGATAATTTCTTTATATTTTTTATCATCTTTACACCTCTACGACGAGGTAGTTACTTTTTTGTTACACCAATATTAAAATAAATACTAATAATGGTTAAATTGCGTTGTTGTTAAAGGTAAAATACATTTCATGAAAAATACAATCTCTTTTAAAATACTTACCTTATTCTTGTGTATTCTTATAGCTAGTAGCTGTAGTAAAACAGAAAACATTCCTAATGATATTAAAATTAATGATTTTGTATGGAGAGGAATGAATGCCTATTATTTATGGCAACCCAATGTGCCAAATTTGAGTGATAGGCAATTTTCTAATAGAGAACAACTAAATAATTATTTAGCTAGTTACACATCTCCTGATGCTCTTTTTTATGATGTTTTATACTATCCAGAAGAATATCCTCAAGATCCAAACAGAACCTTTTCTTGGATTGTAGATGATTATATTGCCTTAGAAAATTCTTTTCAAGCCATTAGAGAAACTACTGGTTTAAGAATAGAAAGAGAATTTTATGCTGATGGATCAAATAATGTTTATATGGTGATTACAGACATTATTTCTGGTTCTAGTGCTGAAACTAATGGACTAACAAGAGGCATGATTTTTACGGAAGTAGATGGAGTTCAATTAACCATAAACAATTATGCTGACTTACTATCTGCTGATAATTTTACCATTACACTTGCCGATTACAATGCGGGAGTTCCTATAGCTAATGGAACTATTGTTAGTTTAACCAGATCTCAAATTCAAGATAATCCTGTTAAAATTTTTGATGTAGTTCATGAAGATGCAGGAAATAAAATTGGATACCTATTATACAATCAATTTTCAACATCTTTTGATGATGAATTAAATGCGGCTTTTGCCTATTTTAAATCAGAAGCTGTTACTGGCCTTATTGTTGATTTAAGATACAATGGTGGTGGCGCAGTTGCTAGTGCTATCTATTTAGGAAGTATGATTACAGGTCAATATAACGGTGAGCTATTCTCTCAAGAAGTATGGAACCCTAAAGTAATGGAAAATGTAGACAATAATATTTTTTTAAGTTATTTCACAGATGAAATTGACAATGATATTGTTAAAGAACCTATTAATAGCTTGAATTTACCTCGTGTTTATTTTATCGTTTCTGGTAGTTCAGCCTCTGCTTCAGAATTAGTAATCAATGCTTTAAGCGCTTATATTGATGTGACTTTAGTAGGAACACAAACTTATGGAAAACATGTAGGTTCAATCACTTTATATGATTCTGATAACTTCTTAAAAAACGGACCTAATTTTAATACTTCTCATGCATGGGCATTACAACCTATTGTTTTAGAAATTCAAAATAAAAATGGAGAAAATAATCCTGAGGGATTTTCTGTAGATGTTGAAATTGAAGAAGATCCTAACAATTTAGGAATTTTAGGAGTTGCTAGCGGTCCTGATGCTGAACCTTTATTAGAAAGGACAATTCAATATATTTTAACTGGCGCTAAACCTACTCTGGGAAGAAAAGCTTCGAGAAAAAACAAACCTCTTTGGAACTCTAACATGCTTTACCCAGATTATAACAATATGTATGTAGAATTAAAATAATAAAAAATCCGGTTGTTGCCGGATTTTTTATTAAAACAAACTCTGTTGAGAAGTATCATTAGGTATTTTTAAATCTACCTCTAACTCTTTATTTAAACTTTGAATAAAATAGGCCGCTAACAAAGGAGACTCTACTTCTAAGTTTTGGTGTACAAAAAAATGAATGTTTTTCAAACCCATGTTTACCCATTCTTTTAATCTTATAACCCACTCATCTAATCGTTGGTAATCAGATGGATGATTAGCTCCTACATACCTAATAAAAGCTTCGTTATTGGTCAATCTCATATGTAGCATATCTCTTCTGCCAGCTGTATCAACCAAAGTGTTACAAATATTGTTTTCTTCTAATAATTGATAAAATTCTGATGAAACAGATGGATTAGTGAACCAATCTGTATGCCTGCATTCTACTGAAAGTGGAATTCCTTTAGGCCAGCTCAAAACAAAATTTTGTAATCGATCAAAATTCTTCGGACTAAAATTATTGTGTAGCTGTAAAAAAATAGTTCCTAATTTATTTTCTAAATGAGAAACAGCATCTAAATAATAATTTACCGCATCTGCAACTCCTTCTAATCGTTTCCAATGGCTTATTTCTTGAGTTATCTTCGGAAAGAATTTAAAATTATCTGGTGTTTTTACACGCCACTTATCAAATTGTTCTGGTGGAAATTGACGATAAAACGTAGCGTTTAACTCAATAGAATTAAATTGACTTGAATAATATTCTAGTTCATCTTTTGTTCCTTTAGGATAAAAACCTTTTAAATCAGTTTTATTCCACTTTGCACAACCCACATATACATTTAACTTATTTTCTTCTTGTTTGTATCTAGACAATACATTTGGAGTATCTAAATGCGTTGGCGGTAAGGTAAAATCTATAAGTTCTGGGTGTTCAACTTTTCCAAATTTCATATTAAATATCTATAGCATCCATATTTTCTAACCCTTCTTCTACTTCTTTATTATTAATAAGTTCCGGTCTAAAATCATTCATAATTTCAGCATTTTCACTCATTGCATGATAGTATCCCTGCTCCCACCAATCCGTCATTAGTTTTTTATCAAAAATCAATGAGTTTGTAGTTAATACAGTTGGGGTATAATATAAATTTAGTTTTACATCATTATGCTTTGCCGAAAGTTTTCCTATAGTAACATTATGTTTTTCTACATGCTCTAACATAAAATCAAATACGTCTAACATCAGTGAAAATGGGTTTTTAGCAGGAATTCTATTCATTTGTGTAACTTCTGTTTCCAAAATAATAGCATCCACCTCTTTAGCGCCTCTTTGAATGGCTTCTCTAATAGGAATTAAACATCCTAAACCGCCATCTGCATACTGACAGTGATTTTTTTCTAACAAACTCATAAAAGGTACATAATTACAAGACCCCCAAATCCAATCGCAAAAGTCATTATAACTACAATCTAAAATAGATTTATATTCAATTTGATTTTGTGTAAGGTTGGAAACCGTAACCACTACATCTTTGTTACTATTTCTAATGGCCACATACATTTCTTCAGTAATTTTTTCTCTAATTAGTTTTCTTAGATTTTTACTCTCACCAAATGTTTTTCTACCATTCAAAAAGTTCCATAACGTATTCATGTGTCTAATAGAAACCACTTTTACACCATGAACTCTCTTCACAAAAAATGGATTATTACTAAAAATACTACGCTGATTAACATTGGTATACAATTCTTTTAAATCATCAAGCATTCCTAAAGCTAGGTGAGATACCATTAAACTACCGGTAGAAGTTCCTAAAAACATATCATACTGTTTCTCTTCTTTTTTCATTAAATACTCAGCAACACCGCCCGCAAATGCTCCTTTGCTTCCACCTCCTGAAATTACCAATGCTTTTTTCATAAATATTTTATTACTTTGGAACACTAAATATATGAAAACCTATGAAAACCTTTTTCAATCTTTTCTTAATTGTTCTTGTATCTATTTCATGTAAAACAGAACAGCAAAAACAGCAAAAAAATACAATTAAACTTAGAGATATTGAAAGTGTTACTATTCAAGAGTTCAAACAAGACAGTGTATCAATAAGAGCAATTGAAGTAATTAGTAAAGATACTTTATACTACGCAGGCTCCAATGGTGTTATTGGTATAACTGTAGATGGAGGAAAAAACTGGAAAAGTGTTGTAATTAAAGATAAAAACAATAAAAAACCACACTTTAGGAGCATTGCTCGTACAAAAAACAATCTGTTTGCTCTTTCAGTTGCAAATCCTGCGCAGTTATATAAAATTCCAATAGTTCGTACAGAAGAGAAAACTGTAGAAAATTATGCAGATCTAACTTATACACTAGTATATGAAGAAGAACATGAAAAAGTGTTTTATGACTCTATGAAGTTCTTTGAAAATGGAAAAGACGGAATTGCAGTAGGTGATCCTACAGATGATTGCCCTTCAATTATTTTAACTTCTGATGGAGGAAATACTTGGACTAAACTTTCATGTAATGATTTACCCAAATTTGAAGAAGGAGAAGCTTTTTTTGCTGCCAGTAATACCAATATTAAAATTATTGGTAATACAGTTTGGATAGCATCAGGAGGAAAAAAAGCAAGAATTTTAAAATCAGCAGATAAAGGAAAAACTTGGCAAAAAATTATAGAAACTCCAATTATCCAAGGCAACGGTCCTCAAGGAATTTACTCTATTGATTTTATTGATGAAAATATTGGAATTATTATAGGAGGTGATTTTTCAAAACCGACAGATAACTGTAAAAACAAAGCCATTACTAAAGATGGTGGTCTAACATGGCAATTGATTGCTGATAATTTAGATCCTAATTATAAAAGTTGTGTACAATATGTACCAAACACAAACGGAAAGGAAGTTTTTGCAGTAGGAAAAACAGGGGTTTCATACTCTAATGATGGAGGGATTACCTGGAAAGAAGTTTCAAAAGATTCTTACTATACTATACAATTTATAGATAAAAATACTGCTTGGTTAGCAGGTCATGAAAAAATAGGAAAGTTAATACTACCTTAATTCTTAATTTTTTGTTAAAGAAAATTCATTGTGGGTTTAATTGAATATTTTTAAAAGCTAATTCAATTATCTCACAATGAAAAAAGTATTACTATTATTGCTTTTGAGTGTTTCCGTAGGATTTTCACAAGAATATTTTCCTACAAATACAGGTGTTAAAACCTCAAAAAATACTTCAATTGCATTTACAAACGCAACCATTTACATTACTCCTACCAACAGTGTAAAAAATGCAATTTTACTGATTAAAGATGGTAAAGTTACAGCTGTAGGTAAGCGTGTAAATATACCTTCCGACACAAAAACTATTGACCTTAAGGGTAAGACAATTTATCCATCCTTTGTTGATGTATATTCAACATTTGGAATAGAAGAACCTAAGCGTGAAAGTGGTGGTAACAATAAGCCACAATATGACGCTAGTAGAAAAGGATATTACTGGAATGATCATATCCGTCCTGATGTAGATGCTTTTTCTGAATTTAAATTTGATAGTAAAAAAGCCAAAGAACTTGTTGAAGCCGGATTTGGTGTGGTAAACACTCATTTGGAAGACGGAATTATGCAAGGAAACGGAGTTTTGGTTTCTTTAAATTCTAACTCTTCTGATGCGTTTAGAGTTTTGGACAAAAACTCAACAAATCATTTATCGTTTGCTAAAAGTAGAAAATCACATCAGTCCTACCCTACTTCTCGTATGGGAGCTATGGCTTTGTTACGTCAAACCTATTTAGATGCCGATTGGTATGCTAATGGAAATGCGAAAAATTCAGATTTAGCTTTAGAAGCTTTAAATAAGAAGAAAAGCTTACCTCAAATATTTAATGCTGGTAATTACTTAGATGCTTTGCGTGCTGATAAAGTTGGTGATGAATTCGGAATTCAATACACTATTTTAGGCGGTGGAAATGAATTTGAACGTATTGATGAAATTAAAAAGACGAATGCAACATTTATTCTTCCTATTAACTTCAGAAAAGCATACGATGTTAGCAATCAATTTTTAGCAGAAAACATTTCGTTACACGATATGCGTCAATGGAATCAAGAACCTTCCAATCCTTCTGTGTTAGCTAAAAACGGAGTCCATTTTGCATTGACAACACACGACTTAAAGTCTACTAAAGATTTCAATAAAAATCTTCAAAAGGCGATAAAGTACGGTTTAGATAAAACCAAAGCTTTAGAAGCTTTAACTACAGTTCCAGCTAAAATTTTAGGTAATAATAAAATAGGAAACCTAAACGTGGGGAGCTATGCTAATTTCTTAATTACTTCAGGAAACATATTTGATGAAAAAACTACGTTATATGAAAATTGGACATTAGGTGACAAGAATGTAGTAAATTCAATGGAAATAAAAGATTTAACCGGTAATTATATGGTTACTGTTAACGGAAAAACATATGACTTAGAAATTACCGGTACAGGAGATAAGCAAAAGGGTAATGTTGCATTGGATGACAAGAAATTAAAATCTAATTTTTCTTTTAAAGATGATTGGATTCAGTTAACAATCAATGATAACGGACAATTTTTACGTTTAGCAGGAAAAAGCATGAATGATAGTAATGTTATGAAAGGTACCGGTAAAGATTATTTAGGGAATGATGTTACTTGGACAGCCTCTAAAAAGGTAAAAAAAGAGAGTAAAAAGAAAGAAGATAAAAAAGAGGATGACAAACTTGAAATTGTTCCTGTAAGTTATCCTAATATTGGTTTTGGAAATCACACCAAACCACAAGCACAAACTATTTTAATTAAAAATGCTACGGTTTGGACTAGTGAAGATAATGCTGTGCTAAACAATACAGATGTATTAATTAAAGATGGTAAAATTGCACAGATTGGCAAGAATTTATCGGATAGAAAAGCTACTTCTATTGATGGTACTGGTAAATTTGTAACTGCAGGTATTATTGATGAACATTCACACATTGCTACTTCAGCAGTAAATGAATCAGGTCACAACTCAAGTGCCGAAGTTACTATTGAAGATGTGGTAAATCCAGACGATATTAATATTTATAGAAATTTAGCTGGTGGTGTAACTTCTATTCAAATTTTACACGGTTCAGCAAATCCCATTGGTGGTCGTTCTGCAATCATCAAACTAAAATGGGGTGAAAACGCTGATAATTTAATTTACAACAACTCTCCTAAGTTTATCAAATTTGCACTGGGTGAAAACGTAAAACAATCCAATTGGGGTTCTATGCAAACCATTCGTTTCCCTCAAACGCGTATGGGAGTTGAACAAGTATACATTGATTATTTCCAACGAGCTAAAGAATATGATGCTAAAAAGAAAAGTGGTCAACCTTACAGAAAAGATATTGAGTTAGAAACGTTAGCCGAAATAATTAATAAAGAACGTTTTATTACGTGCCACTCTTACGTTCAATCAGAAATAAATATGTTAATGAAAGTTGCTGAAAAATTCGATTTTAACATCAATACATTCACACATATTTTAGAAGGTTACAAGGTAGCTGATAAAATGAAAGAACATGGTGTTGGTGGTTCTACTTTTTCTGATTGGTGGGCTTACAAATATGAGGTTAACGATGCAATTCCATACAACGCAGCTATCATGCATAATCAAGGAGTTACAGTGGCTATCAATTCAGATGATGCAGAAATGTCTCGTCGTTTAAATCAAGAGGCTGCTAAAACTATGAAATATGGTGGAGTTTCTGAGCAAGAAGCATGGAAAATGGTTACCATCAATCCTGCTAAATTATTACATATTGATAACCGAACAGGAAGTTTAAAAGTTGGTAAAGATGCTGATGTAGTTGTATGGAGTGGTAATCCGCTTTCTGTATATTCAAAAGCAGAAAAAACGATCGTAGACGGAGCTATTTATTTCGACATAGAAAAAGACAAACAAAAGCGTGAAGCTATCAAAGCAGAGCGTGCTAAGTTAATCGACATGATGTTGAAAGAAAAATTAGGGGGCGCAGAAACACAATCTCCTAAAATGAAAGAGCACAAATTATTTCACTGTGATACTGAATAAGAACTAAAAACTAAAAATGATGCAAAAATTAATTCAATATATAGTAGCTTGTTTCTTATTCATAGGAAACACTGTTGCACAACAAACTCCGGCTCCCAAACAAACACAAGATTATACCATTGAAGGAGCTACCGCTCACCTTGGTAATGGAGAAGTGATTGAAAATTCTTTAATTATGTTTTCTGACGGAAAGATTGTTTTTGTTGGAAATGCGAATATGAAAATTGCTCGCAGAGGAACTGTTATACAAGCTACCGGAAAACATGTTTATCCAGGATTTATAGCTGCGAATACTTCATTAGGTTTAGCAGAAATTGATGCTGTACGTGCTACTCGTGATTTTGATGAAGTTGGTGGATATTTACCTCATATACGCAGTATTATCGCGTACAATACCGAAAGTAAAGTCATTGAAACCATGCGTCCAAACGGAGTGTTACTAGCACAAGTTGCTCCAAGAGGTGGAACCATTTCCGGAACTTCATCTGTAGTACAATTTGATGCTTGGAACTGGGAAGATGCTGCTGTAAAATTAGACGATGCTATTCATATTAATTGGCCTTCTAGCTTTACGCGTGGTAGATGGTGGTTAGGTGAAGATCGCGGATTAAAACCTAATAATGACTATGCAGATCAAGTAGAAAAACTTAAAAACTACTTTTTAGAAGGTAAAAAGTATTTATCAGGTAGTAAATCACCTAAAAACTTACCTTTTGAAGCATTACAAGGTGTTGTGAAAGGGAATCAAAAGGTTTTTGTTCACGTTTCAGGAGAAAAGGCTATTACCGATGCTATTGATACTTTTAAAGCAATAGGAATAACAAATTTAGTGGTAGTTCATGGTGACGGAGCAGAAAAAGTAGCCGATGTGTTAAGAGTAAATAACATTCCTGTTGTTTTAGAAAGAGCTCATCGTTTGCCAAGTAATGAAGATGAAGATTACGATTTACCTTTCAGATCTGCTAAAATCTTAACCGATAAAGGTATTTTAGTCGGTTTAGGCATGGAAGGAGATATGGAACGTATGAGCACTAGAAATCTTCCTTTTTATGCAGGAACATTTGCTGCCTATGGTTTAGACAAAGAAAAAGCATTACAAATTATTACCCAAAACAATGCAAAAATTTTAGGTATTGATGATAAAGTAGGTACACTTGAAGTTGGTAAAGACGCTACGCTATTCATTTCTGAAGGAGATGCGTTAGATATGAGCTCCAATAAAGTAAGCGATGCGTTTATTCAGGGCAGAAAACTCAGTTTAGAAACTCACCAAACCAAGCTTTGGAAACGATATTCTAATAAATACAAAAATCAATAGATCAAAACTCGGGCAAATCCCGAGTTTTTTTATGCTTAATTTCTATTTTTGCCATTGATGAAAACAATTACTAGCATTCAAAACTCATATATAAAAGAGTTATTAAAACTTCAAGAAAAGTCAAGAGAGCGTAAAAAGAAAGGGCTTTTTTTAGTAGAAGGTCAACGTGAAATTTCTTTAATTTTAAAAGGAAATTACAGTATTGATACCGTTTTAATAGTGTCAGATATTTTTTCTGATGATGAATTGCTAAGTCAAATCCCTTCTTCAGTACAAAAAATTGAAATCACTAAAGACGTATACCAAAAATTAGCTTACAGAGATTCCACTGAAGGAATCATAGCTATAGTAAAAGCGAAAGATTTTAGCTTGCAAAATATTCAGTTTACAACTAAAAATCCGTTAGTTTTAGTTATGGAGGGAATTGAAAAACCAGGTAACATTGGTGCTATGCTACGTACAGCAGATGCTGCGAATGTAGATGCCGTTTTAATTGCCGATCCAAAATCGGATATTTTCAATCCAAATATCATTCGCTCTAGTGTAGGTTGTGTATTTACCAATCAGATTGCTACAGGAACTTCCGAAGAGATTATTTCTTTTTTACAGGCTAACAACATCAATATTTATAGTGCAACCTTACAAAATTCTAACGAGTATTATAAAGAAGACTACACGAAACCTTCAGCAATTGTAGTAGGAACCGAAGCAACAGGATTAACACAAATTTGGCGAGAAAAAGCAACACAAAATATCAATATTCCTATGCAAGGAGAAATTGATTCTATGAATGTTTCAGTTGCATGTGCCATTGTAGTGTTTGAAGCCAAAAGACAACGAGGGTTTAAAATATAAAAAAGTCGAGACTTTCATCTCGACTTACTTTTTTATTATGCTTTTTTAAATAAGCGTTGAATATCTTGCTGTGTCATAGGTCTTGATGTAGTTTTTACATCCGGATCTCTACTTATAAATTGCTCTACTTGTAAAGTTACTTCACCATCATTATCATTTACTTTATAGTTCAACCAAACTACTTCTCCTTTTGCTTTTAATTTTAAAGGGTCTCTTGGCACTTCTATAAATCCGTTATTTAATATTTGATATAATTTTTCAAAATCATTATCTAAATCTTTAAATGAAAAGTGAGCATATTCATGTTCTACTGAATTTATATTCTTATAATAAAAGCTGTATTCATTTTCTCCTTTCTTTTCAATGTATACATGGCTAACTTTAGAGATGATTTCTGTACTCTCTGTTGCAACTAACTCAATTTGCGAGTAGCCTGCAATTGATACTAACAACAGCATCAAAGCAAAAATTTTTTTCATAATTTTTCAGTTTTTTAGGGATTAATAAAGTTTTCTTGTGCGTATAACACAAGTTAATAACGCTTAAAAATAAAAATATTATGCGTATTTAAAAGTAGAAAGTGAAAAATATGCATAATTAATTGATATTTATACTACTACAAGTTTTTTTACCATTTTTAATTTCTTCAAAATAAAACCAATATCATTTTTATTTAAAATAGACTTATTATAGTTTTAGTTATGTTACACTATTAATTTGACAACAACTGTATATATCCTTAATTACATACCAACTAAAATGGCTTGGTTGTTAAGATTTTTTTGTTGAAATTAGCTATCGATGCTGAACTTGTTTTTAGTATCGGTGGATGTAAGTTATTCAGATAACTATTGTCCTTGATTGTTTTATATATAAAAATATGAGAGTAGAATTTTTAGGACACGGACTTCATAAAAATCATACTAACACAGTTGGACATTATATGATTGATTCTTTTAAAAATGATGACTACTACTCTTTTGTTGGTTTCTCGGCATTTACAAAAATGTCAGGAATTAATCGAATTAAGGAAGAACTACTTGAAGCTTCTAAAAAATTTACGTCATTAAAATTCTATCTTGGGATTGTGCCAAAAGGTACTTCGAGAGAAGTCCTTCAATTTCTAATCGACAACAATATTGACACTTGGGTTTTCTGCACAAGAGACCAAATAATGTTTCATCCAAAAATTTATTTTTTCAAAGGCAAACATAATTATCGCTTTATAACAGGTTCATCAAATTTGACAAGTTTTGGGCTCTTTGACAATATAGAAGCTTCTACCCTTTTTGAGTTTTCAAAGACAAATCAGCAGGGAAAAAAACTAGTGAGACAATTTGAAGAATATTTTGAGTCAATTTTAAAAGGCACAGATAAGAACGTACAGAAACTAACACGAGAAGTTTTAAAGGACTTAGAAGAATCAGGTTTTATATGGCCGGAGTCTCAAACAAATGCTGAATACGAATTTGTAAAGTCAAATAAAAAAGCTTTTGCTAAAAGAAATAAATCGAAGTTTGATAAAAGCTCATTAGGCAAAATAGAATCAAAACCACCTTCAAGCAATAATGATTCTAACTATATACCTGAGATAACACAAGATTACTTAAACTCTTGGCCTGATTTTTTTGAGCTATTTAAAGAGTTCAAAAAAGAGAATAAAGAAAAAGGAGATAAATATAGTGTTACAGTACCAAGTGACTATAAAAACCCTTCTCTTTACAATTGGTACTTAAAACAAAAGATTTATTACAAAAACAAAATTTTACCACCTGAACACGAAGAACTACTCAAAAAAGAACATTTCTATTTTGGCGATGCTCATAAACTATGGCAAGAATGGAAAGATAATACTAAATTAAAGTTACTACAAGAAGCAGTTGATGAAGGAGAAAATATTGGATTAAGCCAACGATATGAATATAAAGGAGTAAGACTTGGAACTTGGATTCAAGGTGTCAAAAAAGCTAATAAAACTGGTAAGAAATTAGACGTGATGGAAAATATAAATGGAATACTTGATTTATCTTCAAAAAGCAGAACTCCTCTTGACACAGCAGCAAGATTTATCAATGATCTTTTAGAAAGAGAAAATCCTAATAAAGCGAATTTCCAAAATAGATTTAATAGTGCTTTAAGAGATCGAATTGACGAACTTCCTGAAGAAATACAGCAAGATATAGTTGATGTTTGGTTTCTAGTTTTTGAAGAAGAACGTCCTCTTGGTCGTATAAGAACAAGACAAAAAGACCGAACTGATGAGTGGAAAGCTTTTAGATATAACAAGTCTATAAACCCAGAAGGAGTTTGGTTTTCAGTATATTCATCTATGGGAGATTTATACAGTTGGGTAAGACAAAAAAGAGAAGTAAAGTCTAGAATGGACTTGATAAAAAATAATTTTAACGAACAAGAAAAAAGTGAATTAAGAAGAGAAGGATTCTCTATTTAAAAACCAATAAAAAACAACACCTAAATAACATGAAAACCACTGCTAAACACGATGAAAAAATAGCAAATATGACGTTTGCTTCCGTTTATCCTCATTATATCAACAAAGTTGAAAAGAAAGGTAGAAGCTTAGACGAATTACACGAAGTGATTGAATGGCTAACGGGATTTGACCAACAACAACTAACAAAGTTAATTGATGAAAAAGTAAACTTTAAAACCTTTTTTACCAAAGCTAATCTAAACCCAAACGCACACTTAATTACCGGTGTTATTTGCGGTTACCGAGTAGAAGAAATTGAAAATCCTGTTACGCAACAAGTACGTTATCTAGACAAATTAGTGGATGAACTGGCCAAGGGTAAAAAAATGGAAAAAATTTTAAGAGCTCCAAAATAAACCCTCCTACTTATGAGCAAAAAAATAAGTTTAAAAGATGCTATTTCTATTGGTATTGGAGGAATGGTTGGTGGAGGGATTTTTGCAGTTCTTGGTCTTGCTGTATCATTGGCTAAAGGCGGAACTCCTATAGCTTTTCTTATTGCGGGTTGTATTGCTTTTTTAACAGCCTATTCATACGCAAAACTCTCAAAAAAATTCCCTGAAAATGGTGGCACCGTACATTTTGTGCATGAGCATTTTGGCAATGGCCTATTTGCAGGTGGTATAAATAACTTACTCTGGATAAGTTACATAGTAATGTTAGCGCTGTACGCATCTGCTTTTGGATCGTATGGAGCAGAAATTATTCATCTAACCGGAGAAAAGAATATAGATATTCGCATATTTCAAACAGCTATTATCTTATTAGCCTTAATGATCAATTATTTAAGTATAAAAATAGTAAGTGAAATAGAATCTTTTGCGGTAGTTATTAAAGTAATTATTTTAGTTGGATTTATTATTATAGGAATGTATGGACTTAGCATTCATTCCGAAAACATTCATCAACTCTCCCCTAAAAATTGGGAAAACCCACTCCTATTGCTATCTGGAGGTATGGTTATTTTTGTGGCTTATGAAGGTTTTGAACTGATTGCCAATTCAATTTCGGACTTAGAAAACAAAGAAAAAAATACAGAAAAAGCCTATTTTGCTGCGGTTGGCTTTGTTATTTTACTTTACATACTTATTGCTATAGTTACTGTAGGTGCCTTACCTTTTAGTGAAATTAAAAGTGCTAAAGATTATGTATTAGCAAAAGCCGCTGAACCGACCATTGGTCATTTAGGATTTACCATTATCACCCTAACTGCTATGATTTCTACTTTTTCAGCTATCAATGCTACTATTCTAGGAAGCGGTAGAGTTAATTATGATATAGCGCAAGACAAGGAATTACCGGAATATTTTTGTCATAAATTCTGGGGAAAACCTGTCGGATTCATCATCACTGCTTTATTATCTGTTGCGTTGGTGAATTTATTTGATCTAGAAAGTATATCAACCGCTGGTAGTGCCGGTTTTTTATTGATTTTTGCTACGGTTAACTATATTGGATTTAAAAAACACGAGCAAATTAACTCAAACAAATGGATTCATTTAACTGCGGGCATTTTGTGTTCTTTAGCTTTTGCAACCTTAATCATTCAACAGTTTCAGCAAAATACCACTGGTGTTTTAGTTTCTTTAGGTATTATAGTTACTTGCTTTGTTATTGAATATCTCTATAAAAAAACACTCTCTTAATTGCATAAAAAAAGCTCCCAAATTGGGAGCTTTTTACTTTAGGCTAATTTCTTAGCGTTTTTTACTTTTTGTTTGGTAAGAGCTAACTCAATTACCTCACTCATTTCAGTTACATAATGAAATTTTAATCCTTTTAAGTAACTCGGTTTTATTTCTTCAATATCTTTTTTATTATCGGCACACAGAATGATTTCTTTGATATCAGCACGTTTAGCGGCTAATATTTTTTCTTTAATTCCACCTACCGGTAATACTTTTCCACGAAGGGTAATTTCACCTGTCATGGCAAGTTTATTCTTTACCTTACGCTGTGTGAATAACGATACTAACGACGTTAACATGGTAATACCTGCACTTGGTCCGTCTTTAGGCGTTGCTCCTTCGGGCACGTGAATATGCACATCGTAATTATCTAAAACCTCTGGTTTAATTCCAAATTTTTCAGCATTTGCTTTAATGTACTTCATGGCAATGGTAGAAGATTCTTTCATTACATTTCCTAAATTACCGGTAATAGATAAGTTTCCTTTTCCTTTTGATAAAATAGATTCAATAAATAAAATATCTCCACCCACACTGGTCCACGCTAAACCGGTAACTACCCCTGCAGTATCATTATTTTCATATCGATCTCTTTCTAAACGCGCAGGTCCTAAAATAGTTTCAACATCTTCAACGGATAACGTTACGTTATACTCGTCTTCCATAGCAATAGATTTAGCAGCATAACGAACTACTTTAGCTATTTGCTTTTCAAGTGTTCTCACTCCTGATTCACGTGTATAACCTTCAACAATCTTTTCTATTTCTTTCTGACCTAATTTTAGGTGCTCATCCGTTAATCCGTGCTCTTTTAATTGCTTAGGTAACAAATATTTTTTAGCGATTTGTACCTTTTCTTCAATGGTATAACCTGTTACATTGATAATTTCCATACGATCACGTAACGCCCACGGAATGCTACTTAAGCTGTTTGCTGTAGCAATAAATAATACTTTAGAAAGATCGTAACCAACTTCTAAATAATTATCGTAGAACTCCGTATTTTGCTCCGGATCTAACACTTCTAACATGGCTGAAGAAGGATCTCCTTGATGACTCTGACCTAATTTATCAATTTCATCTAATACAAATACCGGATTTGAGGTTCCTGCTTTTTTAATATTCTGAATCAAACGCCCTGGCATCGCTCCGATATACGTTTTTCTATGTCCTCGGATTTCCGCTTCATCACGTAAACCTCCTAACGACATACGAACGTACTTACGTCCTAAAGCTTCTGCAACCGACTTTCCTAACGAAGTTTTACCCACTCCCGGAGGTCCGTATAAACAGATAATTGGCGATTTCATGTCTCCACGTAATTTTAATACTGCTAAATGCTCAATAATACGCTCTTTTACTTTTTCTAATCCAAAGTGATCGCGATCTAATATTTTTTGCGCACGTTTTAAATCAAATTTATCTTTGGAATATTCTCCCCAAGGCAATTCCAACATCAACTCTAAATAATTACGTTGTACCCCATACTCTGCCATTTGAGGATTCATTCTTTTTAAACGACTGATTTCCTTTTCGAACGTTTCAGCAACCTCTTTGTTCCATTTCTTATTCTTTGCTTGGTTACGCATTTCTTCCAACTCTTGGTCGTGAGAAACACCACCTAACTCTTCTTGAATGGTCTTTAATTGCTGATGTAAATAATATTCGCGTTGTTGCTTATCTAAATCTGAACGGGTTTTAGATTGAATATCATTACGCAACTGCAACTTTTGTAATTCTTTATCAAGATTTTTAAGCGTTAATAAAGCACGCTCTTTTAAGTTGTCTTTTTCTAACAACACTTGCTTTTGCGATACGCTCAAATCCATATTTGACGAAATAAAATTCACCAAAAATGAATTTGACTGAATGTTTTTAATGGCAAAAGAAGCTTCCGAAGGTAACATCGGATTTTCTTTAATTACCTCTAAGGCTAAGTCTTTAATAGAATCTATAATCGCCTCGAATTCCTTTTTATCTTGAATTTCACGTTCTTCAATTGCCTCTTTAACGCTGGCTTTTAAATATGGCTCTTCTTGAATAATCGATTCTATTTCAAAACGCTTTTTCCCTTGAATGATAACAGTAGTGTTGCCATCTGGCATTTTAAGCACACGTAAAATTTGTGCTACTACACCTGTGTGGTAAATATCATCTACTGTTGGGTCTTCAACTTCACTATTCTTCTGTGCTACAACTCCAACTACCTTATTGCCCTTATTGGCATCTTTTATCAATTGGATAGATTTATCTCTACCTGCAGTTATTGGAATAACCACTCCAGGGAACAACACCGTATTTCGTAATGGTAAAATTGGTAACTCAGCTGGTACTTCCTCTTTATTGATTATTTCTTCATCTTCCGGAGTTAATAACGGAATTAATTCTGAATCTTCATTCATCATATCTTGAAGCGACAAATTGTCTAAGTGTATAATTTTTGATCTACTCATAATTTTGTTATCTGTCATTATGACATTTTGCTGCTGTTTGCTAAATATTCAACTTCATTTAAAAACACACAATTTATTGTTTTTCAAACAAATACAAACACCTTGCAAATATCATCAGTATAATAAGTCAATAGTTATGCCAACTAAAAAGGTTATCTTTAAATCATTAAAAATTGTAACAAATCCCAAGGCTAATCGTCTTATTAGTTGAAAAATCAATGACCAACTTACTATGAAAACCAAACTACTATTTCTTTTTTTAATTACTTTTTGTCTTAGCTGTACCTCTAAAAAAAGTTCACCCGAATTTATTGCTAATGCCAGCGGACGTTATTTTTTTAATGCTGATGAAGTGATAGAAGTATATTTTAAAGAAGAACAGTTATTTTTAAAATGGAGAGGGCAAGATCTTGAGCCTTTAAAAGTAAATGATACTACTTTTTACGTTAGCGAATTAAATGAAAAGCTAATTTTCAATACTACTGAAAACCAAATTGAATTAGCACCAAAACGTGAGCATAAAGACAATGTATATATTTTTCAAAAATTACAGGAAGGACAAAAAACACCCAGTGAATACTTAGCTGAAAACGATTATAAAAAAGCCTTAGAAGGTTATGTAAAAATCCAACAAAAAGACAGTTTAAACCCTATTATTAAAGAGCGCACTATGAACTCTTTAGGTTACAGATATTTAAGAGATAATCAGTTAGAAAGAGCCATTCATATTTTTAAAATCAATACTGTTTTATATCCAAAAAGCTCTAACACATACGACAGTTTGGGTGATGCATTTTTAAAAGCAAAAGATACTGTACAAGCTATTGATAGTTACAAACAAGCGTTGACTATTAATCCAGAAAACAGAAGCTCAAAAAAGAATTTAGAAAAACTGACCAAAAAAGACTAAATGGAGCATTTAAAATACCCAATTGGTAAACCTGACATTCCTGAAAATATTACTTCTGAACACCTAGAAAAATGGACTCAAACTCTGGAAGAATTTCCAGAAAAATTGGAAAAGTTAGTTACTAATCTTTCAGATGAACAAATAGATAGTTCTTACAGAGAAGGTGGTTGGACGATTCGACAAGTGGTACATCATTGTGCCGATAGTCATCATAACTCATACACGCGTTTTAAATGGACATTAACCGAAGATAAACCTGTTATAAAAGCGTATTTTGAAGATCGTTGGGCGGAATTATTCGATTCTAAATCGGCTCCAATACAACTTTCTTTATTGCATTTAAAAGTGGTTCATGCTAAACTAGTATATTTTATAAAAGGTTTAACCGATGATGAACTAAGTAAATCATTTATTCATCCGGAAAGTAATGAAGAAGTAGTTTTGAAAGAAAATATTGGTATTTATGCGTGGCATTGTAACCATCATTATGCACACATCGAAAATTTACTGATTAGAAAAGGTTAGTAATAATTATAGTAGAATCAATCCTGCGATAGCTACAAACACGATAATTTGCATCCATTTTAGGTACACTCCTACTTTTTGGTGTTGTTTAATATAATCAGATATAGAACCTGCCAAAACCGCTATTAACGAGAAAATAATAAAGGAAACCAGAATAAAAACAAAACCCAATACATAAAATTGATAGACCGTAGAAATATCTTTTGAGAACAAGAACTGCGGAAAAAATGCCAAAAAGAAAATAGTCACCTTCGGATTTAGTACGTTCATCCAAAAACCGGTTTTGAATAACTCTGTAGTCGATTTTTGCTCAACATTGTCTGTTGAAAAAGTGATTGTTGCATCACTTTTAAACACTTTGTACGCTAAATACAATAAATACCCAGCACCAAACAACTTAATTACAAAAAACAGATTCTCATTTCGTTTAATAACTTCTGAAACTCCAAAGGCAACCAAGGTTGTGTGCACAATACACCCTGTCATTAAACCTGCAACCGTTGCCAAACCAAACTTTTTACCGTTAACAATACTTTGTGTCAACACAAAAATATTATCCGGTCCTGGGGAAATAGCCAACGTTGCAGTAGCAAGTGCAAATGAAAGTAGCGTTTCTAGCATATAAATAAATTCTAATCATGGATTAAATCCTCGTAGTTATTGTAAGGCTTATGATTAACAAATTGATCTGCAAAATTCATTACCATATCCTTATTCAATTTTGAAAGAAAGTGTTCTCTCCAAATAATAATGTCTTCTCTTAAAAATTCAATTTCTAGTTCTAAAAATTGTTCTAATTCTCTTCTAGAAACTGAACATTTAAATATTTTTTTCTCATCTTCATAGCTTGTTTCTTCATTATTTATATTTGAGGGGATATACAAGTTTATTTTATCAAGTTGCGAGAAATCTCTAAATGCTCTTACTGCACTTTCTAAAAGTTTTTTATATGCAAAATACTCAGTATTTGCATAACCTTCTTTAAAAAACAGTACTCTCTTTTTATAATTTGATTTTTCTCTATCAAAAAAACCAGTGTTTTGAATATTACGCTTAAAAAACTCATACTTTGACAAATGAAGTCCATATATATTTTGGTTAAAAAAATAATCAATTGAAATATCTATCTTTCCTAGTTCATTAAAGTTTAATATATCTAGTTTTAAATTTGAGTACTTAACCCTATTCTTCGCTGCAGATGTATATCCTTTATTTGTAATTAAAAATGCAAAATTAGCATTGACATCTTGCATCATTCCTAATGAACTCTCTACATCCTTAACATGTACTTTTTTATTATAAAACTTACAGTCTACAATACCTAATACTTTTTTACCTGCTATGTATCCTCTCAATGAAAAATCTATCTGTCTTTCAGTTTTACTGAATAAACCAAAAATAGAATCATTAAATTCTATCTCCGACTCAGGATAGTTTTCTTTTAGAATTTTATAAACTTCTTTTTCGTATACTTCCCACATTCAACACTATTATATGTTTTACTTCAATATAGCCTTATTAATTTTTTTAATCAAACTTGGTCCTTCGTAAATGAAACCGGTATAGATTTGCACTAAATCGGCACCAGCATGTAGCTTTTCTAAGGCATCTTCAGCAGAATGAATACCTCCTACTCCAATAATTGGAAATGCTTTGTTAGAGTTATCTGCCAAATATTTAATAACACGCGTGCTTCTATCTTTAATTGGTTGTCCGCTTAAACCACCGTTACCAATTTCTTGTAATTGTTCTTTAGATGTTTGTAAACCTTCTCTGTTTACCGATGTGTTAGAGGCTATCACTCCATCAATTTTAGTTTCTGAAACCAACTCAATGATTTCATCTAACTGATGATCGTTCAAATCGGGAGCAATTTTTAGTAAAACGGGTTTAATACTTCTCGACTGCGCTCGAAGTGACAATTCTTTATTCAGTTTTTGAACTTCGGTAATCAGTTCTTTTAAATAATCAGCATCTTCTAATTTTGCGTGACTGCTTACATTCGGACAACTTACATTCAACACAAAATAATCTACATACGGATGCAAACCTTTAAAGCACTCTACATAATCAGCTGTATAATTTTCGGGTAATGTAGTGGTGTTTTTACCAATATTTCCGCCAATCAATACCCTCGGTGTCTTGAGCGTAGTCGAAAGATTATTCTTTTTTAACTGCTTGATGGCAGATTCCAACCCTTCGTTATTAAAACCCATTCGGTTAATAATTCCTTGGTCTTGTTTTAAACGGAATAAACGTTGCTTCGGATTTCCAACCTGACCTTTAGGTGTTACGGTACCAATCTCTACAAAACCAAATCCGAAATTAGCCAACTCATTGTATAGAACTGCATTTTTATCAAATCCAGCCGCTAAACCTACCGGATTTTTAAAGGTTAAACCAAATAAGTTTCTTTCTAAACGTTGATCATTTACCTGATATAAGCCTCTAAAAATTGCCGGAACTCCAGGAATTTTTGATAAAAACTTTACTAATGAAAAAGTAAAATGGTGAATCTTTTCCGGATCGAAAAGGAAAAAAATAGGGCGAATGAGTAATTTGTACATAGTATTTATTTCGTTACACTGTGCTTTTTCAGTGTCTTATTTTTTATGAGATTCCTGCCTTCGCAGGAATGACATCTAATTATCAAATATAAAAAAAGCTTCCAAACGGAAGCTTTTATCTTATCTTAATTCTGCGCCAACATTCTTTTCGAATGTTTGCTGTAATTTTTGCATTATTTTATCAATTTGCTTGTCGTTCAAGGTTTTGTTCTCATCTTGAATTACAAAACTTACCGCATATGATTTTTTACCTTCCGGTAATTTATCGCCTTCATACACATCAAACAAATCCACTTCTTTTAACAAGTTTCTTTCTGATTGGAAAGCTAAGTTGTAAATTTCTTTAAACTCCACTTTATTGTCAATCAACAACGCTAAATCACGCTTAACAGCTGGGAATTTTGGTAAATCAGCAACTTTAATTTTCTTGTTTCCAACTAAACTTAAAATATTATCCCAGTTAAAATCAGCAAATAATACTTCTTGTTTGATTGAGAACTCTTTTAACAATTTGCGCTTTACCACACCGAAATCAACCAACTTCGTTTTTCCTAAGCTCAAACTAATTCCTTCAGAAAACACATCCGATTTTACCGGACTCGTTTTTACATTATTAATTCCTAAACGAGTTAATAATCCTGTAACTATTCCCTTTACATAAAAGAAATCTGAAGTTTGCGTAGCAACCTTCCAACTATCTTTAGTTCGGTTTCCTGTAACAAATAACGTTAAGTGTTTATCTTCTTGGTATCCGTTTTCATATTTATGATACGTTTTACCAAACTCGAAGAACTTTAATGCGCTATTTTTTCTGTTGATGTTATAAGCAACACTTTCTAATCCGCTAAATAAAAGCGATTGACGCATTACTTTTAAATCGTTACTTAACGGATTTAACATTTCAACATTATGCTCTTCTTTCAACGTTTCAGATAGATTTACATAATCTGCCTTTGTTAACGAATTTGCCATGGTTTCATTAAAACCTTGAGAAACCAACTGATCTGCAACAATGTTTTCAATTTTTACAAATACATCATTATCAAAAGAAATTGACGTATTTAACTTGTGTGAAAAGTCTATATTATTATAACCATACACACGTAAAATCTCTTCAATTACATCTGCTTCTCTTTGCACATCTACACGATACGACGGAATAACCAACCCTAAACCAGCTTCTGTGGCACTGTTTATTTTAATATCTAATGAGGCTAAAATATTTTTTATGGTTTCCTTCGGAATTTCTTGTCCGATTAATTTATATACTTTTTCAAACGCTAAGAAAACTTCAAAATCATTAACTTTTTCTGGATAAAAATCCATGATATCAGAAGACATTTTTCCGCCAGCATATTCTTCAATTAACAACGCTGCTCTTTTTAACGCATATTTTGTTAAATTGATATCAATACCTCTTTCAAAACGGAAAGAAGCATCGGTGTTTAATCCGTGACGTTTTGCTGTTTTACGAATAGAAACCGGGTTGAAATACGCACTTTCTAAGAATACAGTGGTTGTGTTTTCAGTAACTCCAGATTTTAACCCACCAAAAACTCCACCTATACATAACGGATTTTCTTCCGCATCACAAATCATTATATCTTCTGATGACAACTCGCGCTCTACCTCATCAAGCGTAGTAAACTTGGTTCCTTCTTCTAAGGTTTTAACAACTATTTTACCGCCTTTTATTTTCGCTGCATCAAAAGCGTGTAACGGTTGTCCTAACTCATGCAATACATAGTTGGTAATATCAACCACATTATTTTTTGGCATGATACCGATGGCTTTCAAACGATTTTGAATCCACTCCGGAGAATCTTTTACCTCAACATCTGTAATTGTAATTCCGCTGTAACGAGGTACCAAATCTTTATCTTCAATTTCAATATCTGTTTTTAAGCGTCGTTCAGCTACATGAAAATCAGAAACCGAAGGAGAAATTAATTCTAAATTAATATTCTGTTGTAATAAACCGGCACGTAAATCTCTTGCAACACCAAAGTGACTCATAGCATCTGCTCGGTTAGGTGTTAAACCTATTTCAAAAACATAATCGGTTTCAATATTAAAAACATCTGAAGCTAAGGTTCCTGGTTCTAAAGCAGCATCTAATATCATTATTCCATCATGGCTACTTCCTAAACCTAACTCATCTTCGGCACAGATCATTCCATGGCTTTCTTCACCTCTAATTTTTCCTTTCTTAATTTTAAAGCCTTCACCTTTTTCATCATATAACACGGTACCAATAGTAGCAACCGGTACTTTTTGACCAGCAGCAACATTAGGAGCTCCACAAACTATTTGAACTGGCTCTCCATTTCCTAAATTAACAGTAGTTACCTTTAGTTTATCAGCATTGGGGTGTTGTACACAAGTTAGTACCTCGCCTACTACCACTCCTTTCAAACTTCCTTTGATGCTTTCTATGGTTTCTATTCCTTCTACTTCTAATCCTAAATCGGTAAGTAATTCTCCTGTTTTTTCAGGAGCCCAATCTATCTGTAAAAATTGTTGTAACCAGTTATATGATATCTTCATTATAAATCTTTGATTTAGCCTGCAAATTTACGTAAAATCCATTGAAAAAATCAATTGTTAATATTATGTTCTTACATTACTGATTGTTAACGTTTTGATAACATTAACATATGTTAAAATATTGTTAATTTGCGACACCCTACAAAGGATTATTTATCAATATCAACACAATTAAATGAAAAAATTATTACCCTTCTTAACACTGATGTTTACTATTTCGGTGTTTTCTCAAATTCCTTCTTACTACAATGACGTGAATTTAAACTTATCAGGAACTGCTTTAAAAGACGAATTAGCAGCAAAAATTATTAACACTCATCATACCAACTTATCTTATACTCCAGGTGTTTGGGATGCGTTAAAATTAACTGATCTAGATCCAAACGATCCTACTAAGGTTTTATTAATTTATGGTTACAATGACAACGATGGAAACTATGTAACTGACAGAACAAGAAGTAAAGATGCTAACGGTGGTTCTGCAGGTACACAATGGAACCGTGAGCATACGTATGCAAAATCATTAGGAAATCCTAATTTAGGAACTTCTGGTCCTGGTGCAGATGCACACCATTTAAGAGCTGCTGATATTACTTTTAACGGACAAAGAAGTAGCAAAAAATTTGCTAACGGAAGCGGTAACGCTGGTGATGTTTCTGGAGGATGGTATCCTGGAGACGAATGGAAAGGTGATGTTGCTCGTATGATGATGTATGTGTACTTACGTTACGGAAACCAATGTTTACCTACAGGTGTAGGTACAGGTTCTACAATGGCATCAGACTCTAACATGCTTTCTTTATTTATCCAATGGAATGTTGAAGATCCGGTTTCTGATTTTGAAAAACAACGTAACCCTATTTTAGAAAATATTCAAGGAAATAGAAATCCATTTATCGATAATCCTGCTTTCGCTACTGAAATTTGGGGCGGACCACAAGCTGAAGATTTATTTGGAGGTGGTTCTGGTGGTGGAGATACTCAAGCTCCAACAGTTCCTTCTAACTTAACAGCTTCTAATATAACTCAAACTACTGTTGATTTATCTTGGAATGCCTCTACAGATAATACTGCTGTAACCGGATATAGAATTTATGAAGGAAGTACTCAAATAGGAACTTCTGCAAACACAAACTTCTCTGTTAGTAACTTAACAGCAGGAACTTCTTACTCTTTTTCGGTAAGAGCTTATGATGCTGCCAATAACGTGTCTGCAAATAGTAATGTAGCTAATGTAACTACTTCTTCTGCAGGAGGCGGTAGTGGAACTGCTTCCGATTTATTTATTTCTGAATATATTGAAGGTTCTTCTAACAACAAAGCTATAGAAATTGCAAACTTTACTGGTTCTACTGTAAACTTATCTGGTTATTCTCTTAGAAAAGCTACTAACGGTGGAGGAAGCTTTTCAAGTACCTTAAACTTAAGCGGACAATTAGCAAATGGTCAAGTATACGTTGTAGCTAATAGTAGTGCTTCTTCTACAATTTTAAATGTAGCTGATATTACAAATGGTAGCGTTATGACCTTTAACGGAAATGATGCTGTTGCTTTATATAAAGACGGTGTTTTAATTGATTTATTAGGTAATGCATCAAGTAGTTCAAACTTTGCAAAAGATGTTACATTACAAAGAAAA
This sequence comes from Tenacibaculum sp. IB213877, assembly GCF_034043975.1. Taxonomy (NCBI): domain Bacteria; kingdom Pseudomonadati; phylum Bacteroidota; class Flavobacteriia; order Flavobacteriales; family Flavobacteriaceae; genus Tenacibaculum; species Tenacibaculum sp. IB213877. The sequence continues at coordinate 606,123 of NZ_JAXCHH010000001.1, forward strand.
TCATCTGTAACTTCTCCTAATTCTTCATATGTAACTTCTGAGTGGGACACATATAATCAAGACACTTTTAGTGGTTTAGGAAGTCACTCAATTGACGGTGGTAGCGGAACTCCAGCAGATACAACTGCTCCTTCTACTCCATCTAGTTTAGGTTCATCAAACGTTACTCAAACTTCTGTTAATTTATCATGGAATGCTTCAACAGACAATGTCGGTGTAACAGGTTATGATGTATATAGAGGTGCAACTAAAATTGCAACAGTTACAAGTACAAGTTATTCAGTAAGTGGGTTAACAGCAAATACTGCTTATTCTTTCTCTGTAAGGGCTTTTGATGCTGCAGGAAATGTTTCTTCTGCTAGTAACACAGCTAATGTAACTACTTTATCAAATACTGTTTCTTACTGTAGTTCTCGAGGAAACAACGATAGCTATGAATGGATTGATAATGTTGTAGTTGGTGGAATTTCAAACGCTACTGGTGCTAATGGTGGTTATGCAGATTTTACAAACTTAACAGGTAACTTAGCTTATGGTAACAACACTATTATTGTGAGTGCAGGTTTTAGTAGTTCTTCTTACACTGAATTCTGGAAAGTTTGGATTGATTTTAACCAAAACGGAACTTTTGAATCAAGTGAAGAAGTAGTTTCTGGTTCTTCATCAAGTTCAGGTAACTTATCTTATTCTTTTTCTGTACCAACATCTGCAAATTCAGGAACTACAAGAATGCGTGTTTCTATGAAGTGGGATGCTGCTCCTACTGCTTGTGAAAGCTTCTCTTATGGTGAAGTTGAAGATTATACAGTAAATATTGGTGGTGCTGCTCGCGGAACATTTAAGACTTCTGCTGTACAAATAGATGGTGAATTAGGAAACGAAGCTCGTATTTTTGATGTTACTGTTTATCCTAATCCGTCTTCTGATTTCATCAACATTACCTTAAAAGATGGTAGAGATGCTTCTTTTAGAATAGTGAACTTAATTGGTCAAACAGTTAAGAAAGGACAAGTAGATAGAACGGTAGATGTTCGTACTTTACAAAATGGAATGTATATTTTAGAAGTGAACGACGGACAACGTTCTTTTACGAAGAAGTTTATTAAAAAATAATTCTTATTGAATTTATATATCAAAGCCTCATCAAAAGATGAGGCTTTTCTTTTTGAAAGAATTTATTCCTCATCTTATTTTTAATAAAAAAAAGTAATATTTTTATGTATTCAAATACATAAAATAGCAAATGGAATTTTTAAGCTCAACTGAATCTTGGTTAGCACTAATAACGTTAGTGGTTATGGAAATTGTCTTAGGTATTGATAATATTGTATTCATTACTATTCAAACTGATAAACTTCCTATCCCCCAACAAAAAAAAGGACGTATTTTAGGTTTAGCTTTTGCCTTAATAACTAGAATTATTTTATTATTATCAATTACCTGGATAATGTCATTAACCAAGCCTGTTTTTAATTTAGATAGTTTGTTAAGTATTGGTGGTGAGTGGCATGAAAGATTAGCTATTTCTGGTAGAGATATTATTTTATTTGTTGGTGGTTTATTTCTTTTATATAAAAGTATTCATGAAATACATGAAAGTTTAGAAGGGGGTAATGAAGACACTCCGTCTGGAAAAAAATTATCTTTTTTACAAACTGTAGTTCAAATTGGCTTACTAGATATTGTTTTTGGTTTGGATTCTGTAATTACTGCAGTAGGAATGGCAGATCATATTGAAATAATGGTTATTGCTGTTGTAATTTCAATGATTATAATGATATTTACCATTAATGCTATTAGTGATTTTATTAGCAATCATCCTAGTATTAAAATGCTGGCTTTGGCATTTTTATTACTTATTGGAATTACCTTAATTGCAGAAAGTATAGAACAACCTATTTCAAAAGGATATATTTATTCATCAATGGCATTTTCAATTTTTGTAGAGTTTTTAGTTATTAGAGCTAATAAAGCAAAAGCTAAGCCTGTTGAGCTTCATAAAACGATTGAAGACGAAGAACTTTAAATATTATCTGCTTTAATAATTTCAGTAATTGGAATTGGTAGATCAACCCCTTCTTTAACAAAACGTTTATGTACTATTTCTTTAAGGTCACATTTTGTTTTAAATTCTAAAAAAGGTTCATTAATCCATACATACGCTCTCATGTGTATATGGTTTTCATGTATATCAATAACTCTAACTTCAATTTGAGGTTTATTAGACAATATTTGTTCTGGTGTTCTATTGTCCATAACCGGAGGCATTTTTAAAGCTTCTTCTTGAATGATTTTTCTTGCTAAATCAATATCAGCTTTTAAGCCTACCTTAAAATTATTAAAGCTTAAAATATGAGAATCTTCAATAGTATGATTTAAAATAGAATCGGTACTAATTACCGAGTTGGGTATGATAAGACGTTTATTTTCAAAATTATTGATAACTGTATGGCGTAAAGTAATATCTTCAACAATACCCATTCTAAACTCATCTAGCTTAATATAATCACCAACTCTAAAAGGTTTAAAAATAACAATAAAAGCACCAGCAATTAAATTAGATAAAGCCGCTTGAGCAGCAAAACCAATAATAGCGGCTAAAATTCCGGCTCCAGAAAATATTAAGTTAGCCTTACTTTTAAACATGGGTATGCTATACACTATGTAAATAAAAGCAAACCCACCAATAAAAAACTTTACAGAATTACGTAAAAACTGAATACTGGTTCTACCAAATCTATCTTTTTTTCTGGCTCTTAGAATTAATAAAATGATAAACCGAAGTATTCTTGATATAATCCATGCTATTAACGTAATAAACATAATGAATAACATTATGCTCCATAAGTCATTAGGAGATAATATTTTATCTAAGATTTCTTTCATTAAAATAATGATGTTTGATCTTCATCTTTAGCTTCTTTTTTCCTTTTTAAAGCATTTTGTAAAGCTTTTTGAGCTTTGTCTTCTTTAGCTGTATCAAATTCTTTTTTAGGCTTTTCAACCTTATCTACATCTAATTCTAATTCACTTTCATCAACAATTTCTTCTTCATCATTTACCTCAATATCTTCAACTTGCTCCTCTTCTGGTTCTTCATATGGTAGTGCCTCTAAAATATTTACTTGCTTAATCTTATCGGTAGTTAGTTGATTTCCTAAAGCTTTGATACCTTTAATTGTAATAAACTCTTCTAAATTCACTTCTATATTCTCTAAACTACGTTTAGAAAATACCACTTCTACCATAGGTCTATAATCTGTAACTACTACTTCTAACTGACTCTTTTCATGCTCAGATATAAATATTTCTTCTTTTTCAGGTACTTCAATTAAAAAACGTTTTACAAAGTAACGTTCTTTATTTCCATCAAAATAGATTGCCGAAATAGGTTTGTTTGGCTTCCATTTTTCTAGCACAATCATATCATTATCAAAATGCATCTCTAAATTAGGAGTGACCGCTTTTATTTTACCTGATTGTGTTGCGATAAGAATTTTATCCTCAGCTCTAAATTCACCCAATAACTCCCCTCTCTTATCCACATTTAAACGCTGTACCGTTTCATCAAACCATATTTTACGAGGTTTTAGCGTGGAAGCTCCTGCTTCTTTAAACTCTACTTTCTTTATTTGATGTTTGGTTACCAAATTTCCTCTTACTGCACGCCCTTTAATAGCTAAATCTGCAAAATCAATATCCCATTTTAACTTTTTAACGCTACCTACCGATCGTAATAAAATTGTTACTACTTCTGCCTCTCCATTTGGGTTTGCTGTAAAATATAATACTTTTGACTTTGGATTATCATTTGCTAAATTGTACTCTTTATCACGAGTTACCGAAGTAACGTTAAAGCGTTTCATATAACTAGCTCCTTTAGCCCCATCACGATAAATCATGTTATAAACCGTACGCTTATCTTTCTTCTTAAAAATGGCTACGTGAATGATACCCTTACCTATAAAAGTTTTAGCATCAACTTTGGTCACCACCATAGTACCATCTTCTCTAAATACAATTACATCATCAATATCGGCACAATCGCAAACAAATTCGTCTTTTTTAAGTGAAGTACCAATAAATCCTTCTTCTCTATTTACGTATAGTTTAGAATTTCGCATTACTACTTTAGTAGCTACAATATCATCAAAAATTCTGATCTCTGTTTGACGCTCTTTATCTTTACCATACTTAGCTTTAAGGTCTTTAAAATAGTTGATAGCATATTCAATTAAATTATCTAAATGATGCTTAACCTCAACTATTTTTTCTTCTAAACTTTCAATAAATTGTTTGGCTTTATCAATATCAAACTTTGAAATTCTTTTAATTCGGATTTCGGTTAAACGTACAATATCTTCTTCTGTAACTGCTCGTTTTAAATGTTTGATGTGCGGCTGTAAACCTTTATCAATAGCACTGATAACACCTTCCCAAGTTTCTTCCTCTTCAATTTCTCGATAAATTCTGTTTTCAATAAAAATACGCTCAAGTGATGAAAAATGCCATTGTTCTTCTAATTCATTTAACTGAATTTCTAATTCCTTTTTTAGTAAATCAACTGTATAATCAGTAGATTTTTTAAGCACTTCTGAAACTCCGATAAATTTTGGCTTGTTATCTTCTATAATACAACATAGTGGTGAAATGGAGTTTTCGCAACTGGTAAAAGCATACAATGCATCAATGGTTTTATCTGGCGAAATATTGGGTGGTAAATGTACCAAAATCTCAACATTGGCAGCTGTATTATCTTCAATTTGTTTAATTTTTATCTTCCCTTTTTCGTTGGCTTTTAAAATACTATCAATTAACGAACTGGTAGTGGTACCAAACGGAATTTCAGTAATTACTAAGGTCTTTTTATCTAACGCAGAAATTTTAGCTCTTACACGGATTTTTCCTCCTCGTTTTCCATCTTTATAATCGGTTACATCTACTATTCCGCCTGTGATAAAATCAGGAACAATGGTAAAACTTCTTCCTTTTAAATATTTGATAGAGGCATCTATCAACTCGTTAAAATTGTGAGGTAATATTTTAGTAGATAAACCCACGGCAATTCCTTCCGCTCCTTGTGCTAACAATAGCGGGAACTTAACAGGTAAGTTTATAGGTTCTTTTTTACGACCATCATACGAGGCTTGCCATTCGGTAGTTTTGGCATTAAAAACAACATCTAGCGCAAATTTTGATAAACGTGCTTCAATATAACGAGGTGCTGCAGCACGGTCTCCCGTAAGAATATTTCCCCAGTTACCCTGCATATCAATCAGCAATTCTTTTTGCCCCATTTGCACCATTGCATCTCCAATAGAAGCATCTCCGTGCGGATGATACTGCATGGTATGCCCTACAATATTTGCCACCTTATTGTAGCGTCCATCATCCAAATCTTTCATAGAATGCATAATACGACGCTGTACAGGTTTAAATCCGTCTTCAATAGATGGTACTGCACGTTCTAAAATTACATACGAAGCATAATCTAAAAACCAATCTTTATACATACCTGTTACCTTGGTAATACTTTCGGTAACTTCTGGTTGGTTTTCGTTGTTTATATCTTCGTCGTGTTCGTAATTGTTGTTTTCTTCACTCATGTATGAATGTTTAAACCTTTAATGTTTGGGAATTATTTATTTTTTTGATTCTTCTTTGCAAATTGCATTACAAAAATGAATAACGCTGCTGAAAGGATTCCTAAATAAGGAGATGTGTTATTTTTAAAAGACAAATCACTATAATCTATTTGAGTAAACCATAAAACCAATATGATTACAAATACAAACGATATGATATCAAAAAATTTATCTTTCTTTTCCATTATCCTTCTGTTGGAATTAAATCTTGTTCCACTTTTAAATTATTGATGATAAATTTTTGTCTGTCCGGTGTGTTTTTACCCATATAGAACTCAAGCATTTGTTCTATCGACATGTCTTTATCTAACATTACAGGATCTAAACGGATATCATCACCAATAAAATGCACAAACTCGTTAGGAGAAATCTCCCCCAATCCTTTAAATCGGGTGATTTCAGGTTTTCCTTTTAGTTTATTAATAGCTTCTTGCTTTTCTTGTTCAGAATAGCAGTAAATGGTTTCTTTTTTGTTACGTACCCTGAACAAAGGGGTATCTAATATGTATAAATGTCCTTCTTTAATAACTTCAGGAAAAAACTGTAAAAAGAAGGTGATCAATAACAATCGAATGTGCATTCCGTCGACATCGGCATCGGTAGCAATTACAATATTGTTATAGCGTAAGTCTTCTAAACCGTCTTCAATATTTAAGGCTGCTTGTAATAAGTTGAATTCTTCATTCTCATACACAATCTTCTTAGATAATCCGTAGGAATTTAACGGTTTTCCTTTTAAACTAAACACCGCTTGCGTATTTACATTACGAGATTTGGTAATAGAACCCGAAGCTGAATCTCCCTCAGTAATAAACAACGTAGTATCTAAATAGCCTTCTTTTTTTGTATCTCCAAAATGGATACGACAATCGCGTAATTTTTTATTGTGTAAACTCGCTTTTTTTGCTCTATCTCTAGCTAATTTTCGTATTCCTGATAACTCTTTACGCTCTTTTTCTGCTTGTAAAATCTTTTTCTGAAGCTTATCAGCTGTTTCAGTGTTTTTATGCAGATAATTATCTAATTGAGTTTTAACAAAATCGTTGATATAGGTACGCACCGTTGGTAAATCACCTCCCATATCAGTAGAACCTAATTTGGTCTTTGTCTGACTTTCAAAAACAGGTTCCATTACCTTAATAGAAATCGCTCCAATAATTGATTTTCTAACATCTGAAGCATCAAAGTTTTTACCGTAAAACTCACGAACAGTTTTTACTACCGCTTCTCTAAATGCATTTAAATGCGTTCCGCCTTGTGTTGTATTTTGTCCGTTTACAAATGAATGGTATTCCTCTGAATATTGTGTTTTACTATGCGTCATCGCAATTTCAATATCATCGCCTCGTAAATGAATTATTGGATACAACATATCATCTGTATTGTTGTTATCCTCTAATAAATCTTTTAATCCGTGTTCAGAATAATATTTTTCACCATTAAAAATGATGGTCAATCCCGGATTTAAATACACGTAGTTTTTTAACAGACGTGTGATATATTCCGGACGATATTTATAATTCTTGAAGATGGTCTCATCTGCAATAAAGGTAACCTTGGTACCTTTTCTACGAGAGGTTTCATCTAACAATTCTTGATTGGTTAGATTTCCTTTTTCAAATTCTGCGGATGCAGACTTACCATCACGTGTAGATTCTACTTTGAAATAGGTTGATAATGCGTTCACTGCTTTGGTACCTACTCCATTTAATCCCACCGATTTTTTAAAAGCTTTAGAATCATATTTACCACCGGTATTCATTTTAGACACTACATCAACCACCTTCCCTAACGGAATACCACGACCATAATCACGCACGATAACCTTATTACCTTGTACGGACACCTCAATGGTTTTACCACCGCCCATTACAAACTCATCAATAGAGTTATCAATAACTTCTTTTACTAAAATATAAATTCCATCATCTGGAGAAGATCCATCACCTAGTTTACCAATATACATCCCCGGACGCATACGGATATGTTCTTTCCAGTCGAGCGAGCGTATATTGTCTTCGGTATATTGTGTTTCTTGCGTCATAAATTCAAAATATTGAGGTACGTGCTAAAATACTATTTAGCGTGTAAAAAGAAAAAACTCTGTTAATATAGTTATTAACAGAGTTTTTAAAACTTTAATTATTAGTAAATTATCTACTATAATTTGGTGCTTCTTTGGTAATTGCTACATCATGTGGGTGACTTTCATTAATACCGCTAGCGGTAATTCTTACAAATTTACCTGTTTCTTTTAGGGTTTCTATATCTTTTGCTCCGCAGTACCCCATACCTGCACGTAAACCTCCTACAAATTGATGAATACTTTCAAATAGTTCTCCTTTGTAAGGAACACGACCGACAATACCTTCTGGCACTAATTTTTTAATATCATCTTCTACATCTTGGAAATAACGATCTTTAGATCCTTGCTTCATTGCTTCTACTGATCCCATTCCTCGATACGACTTAAACTTTCTTCCTTCGTAAATAATGGTTTCTCCAGGACTCTCTTTTGTTCCTGCTAATAACGAACCTAACATTACACAATCGGCTCCTGCTGCTATGGCTTTTGGAATGTCTCCCGTATAACGAATACCTCCATCGGCAATCACAGGAACACCAGACCCTTTAATAGCCGCTGCTACTTCTAATACTGCTGAAAACTGAGGAAAACCAACACCGGCAACCACACGTGTTGTACAAATGGATCCTGGTCCAATTCCCACTTTAACAGCGTCTGCACCTGCTTCAACTAAATATTTTGCTGCTTCGGGTGTTGCTATATTTCCTACAATTACATCTAATTCTGAGAATTTAGCTTTTACTTCTTTTAATACAGAAACCACACCTTTAGTGTGTCCATGAGCTGTATCTATAACCACTGCATCTACTCCAGCGTTCACTAAAGCTTCTGCTCTTTCAACTGCATCTCCAGTTACTCCTAATGCTGCAGCTACACGTAATCGACCAAAACGATCTTTGTTTGCAATTGGTTTTTGAGTTAGTTTGGTTATATCTCTAAAAGTGATTAATCCAACTAAAGTATCATCATCATTTACAACTGGTAGTTTTTCAATTTTATTTTCTTGAAGAATAATTTCTGCATCACTTAATGAAGTTCCTGTTTCAACTGTTATTAAGTTTTCTGAAGTCATTACTTCAGTAATTGGACGGTTATTATTCTTTTCAAAACGTAAATCACGATTAGTAACAATTCCTATTAACTTCTTATTATCATCAACTACTGGAATTCCGCCAATACTATGCTCTTTCATAGCATTTTTTGCATCGGCAACAATAGCGGTTAATGGTAATGTAATAGGATCGATAATCATACCACTTTCAGCACGTTTTACACGACGTACTTCTAACGCTTGATCTTCAATAGTCATGTTTTTATGTAATACTCCTATTCCACCTTCACGAGCAATGGCAATGGCCATAGCACTTTCTGTAACGGTATCCATAGCAGCAGAAACTATAGGAACGTTAATAGTAATGTTACGAGTAAATTTAGTTTGAATGTTAACTTCTCTTGGAAGGACTTCTGAGAAGGCAGGAACGAGTAGTACATCGTCGTATGTTAAACCTTCACCTACAAATTTATTTTGATGAGCTTGCATGTGCAATTAATTTAGTGTGTTGTGTATTAATTGCATGCAAATATACTATTTTTCTACCAATTACTTAGTTTATTTTTATGTTAACAAACTTTATCGTATTTACTTTGCCAAATGTATTCGTTAAAGCTCTTACCAAGAGCTATTCCGTAGAACAAAGTTAATCCTACAGCTCCTTTAAAATAAAACATAAACAACATTAAAAAATACCCAAATGATGTATGCTCTCTAAAGAAAAACTGATGGGTAATTGCTGACAAAACCAAACTAAAAACAGCCAATGTAATAGTAAGATTAGTTACATTTTTAATAGCCCAGTATTTTAGTTTTCGCAAGGGATGTAAATCATTACCCCATTTATGAATTAAGTAATAATAATCATTTCCCATGGGGGCAAAAAGAATTGGATCGTCTGCTTTTTTTAATCGAAATAATACTGACGGTGCCATAATTTTAAATCCGTCAAGCTCAGTGTTGTGGGTTCTTTCTAACTGATGAATTTTAGAAATAGCTTCCACAGGATATTCTCCTTTAAAAAATTTGGTGTCTAAAAAACGTAAACGATAGTCGATACAAATCTTCTTAATTTGATTGATATGAAAGATTGCATCAGCTTCTACTTTATCAATATTAAAAACATTAAAGTTACCTCCTTCTGAAGTTTCTAATTTTGATTGAGTATCTATCCTATTTTTATCAACATCTTTAAAAATCTGCTGTACCCAATCTAAAACATCTGTTTTTTTAAGCTCTTTATTTCGAACTCTCAATAATTTCTCCTGCAAATTAACCGACTCTAACATATTGATTTTCATTTGTATAAAAATACAATAAAAACAATAAATTTAAAATAGGTTAATTACAAACTAACCAAATTAAATTTTGAGTTGTAGTGTTGCATACCAGTTTCTTGGAGCTGATGGAATAATTCCTGGACCTGGATAACCCGTTGCTCTACGCGTAAAATAATGGTTATCCAATAGGTTATTTATACCTGTTTCTAACTTGAAATATTTGTATTTGTAAGATAAAGACACATCTAAAATATCATACGCTGGAATTTTTCCTCTTACCGCATTAGATAAATCTTCAATTGGGGTATTATCAGCATCATTAAATTGTTCAGATAAGTAACTATACTGTACACTTGCTAAAAAGTTTTCATAACCAGCTCTAACTCCCGTTTTTACATTAACATCTGGTACAAATTCAACTTTGTTTCCTTTAATTCCTGCTCTTTTAGATTCTGTATATTCTGAGTTTGTAAAAGAAGAATTAACAAATACATTTAAACTGTAATCGTTAGAAAAATCAAATACCTTTTTAAGATTCACATCTACTAAAGATTCAATACCTAAAATGCGTGCTTTACCAATGTTGGTTCTTAATAAACCAACATTATTTACCGGAGGAATTGTTGTGTTAAAATCACCTATACGATTGTTGTAAAATAAAGCAAAAGCACTTACGTCGTATGAAATATAATTGTTTACATCACCTCTAAATCCTAAATCGGCAGTAAATCCTTTTTCATCTTCTAAATTTGGATCTACCGCATTAGATGGATTTACAATATTTACATCTGAAAAAGTTATAGAACGATAGTTTTGAGATATGTTTGTGTACATTTCTAAATTATCTGAAGGTTTATAACTTAAACCTAAGCCTAGTAACACAAAAGAACGCTCTTTGGTAATATTATCAAACTCTTCATCAAATCCTATTGGATTACCCGCACCATCTAAGTTTGTTCTTCGTTTGTAACCATCACTTCCTGTTTTTATATACTCAAATCTAAATCCTGGTGTTATTGAAAGCTTATCAGAAACATAAAAAATATTTTCTCCAAAAACAGCTATATTTTGATTTGGATTGCTAAAATCAGACTGATTTATATAATTAGGAAATTCATCCGAAGCCAGCTCAAAATCTGCTAAACTAGTAGCACTTCCTGGTCCTTGAACAGATTTGTTATTAGCATTGTAGTACTTTACACCGAATAAATAAGTGGCGTCTTTATTAAAAATCGTGTATTTATCTAAAAATCTCGCTTCAAAACCAAAGTTTTTAAAATCGCTCACTAATAATTCTCTAGGTTGATTTGGATCATCAACAATATCAATTCTTCTATCTCTAAATCCAACTGCTTTTCTTGAGGCATTTAAACCAAAGAAATTAAAGGTAAACTTGGTATCTTCTGAAAAATTATGAGAAAATTTTAAATTATACAAAAGCCAATCAACTTTAAACCAATTACGAGTTCTATTACTTTGAAATGGGTTTTCTTTAAACATTGTATCTGTCAATCCACCGGCTTGTTGTGCTAAATAATTTAAATACGTTATCTCTGCTTCTACCTTAGATTTGTCATTAATTTCATAACCTACGTGTGTAAAAACATTTTTTGAATTAAACTCAGAATTTGGTCTAAAACCATTTCCTTGCTTATAATTGTAATAACCGTAATAACTTACTTTGTTTGACGTTCCTCCAAGGCTTGTGAAATTTGTGTATAAATTATTGCTCCCTAAAGTAGAACGAGTAATGATTTCAAGTGGTTTATTAGGGTTTGGTTTTTTCATTACAAAATTTATTAATCCTCCAAATTGAGTTCCGTATTGTAAAGAAGCTGCTCCCCTAACAACTTGAATTTCTTCTAAACCTTCTGCTTGTGGTGTATAGTAGCTTTCTGGGTACCCTAAAACATCTGCACTAATATCATATCCATTTTGACGCGTGTTAAAGTTTGAAGTTCTATTAGGATCTAAACCTCTACCACCAATGTTTAGTTGCAAACCTGCATCATCATTTTCAAAAATATTTAAACCTGCTACTTGGTTGTAAATTTGACGAGCATTGTTTGATGCCAGTGCCGCTGTAGATTGACTCACTAAAACTACTTCTGTTTTTTTACCTGCGTAAATAGCTGTTTGCTCAACATCTTTTAAGCGTTTTAACTCAAAAACTTTACGTTTTTGTGCTTTGATCTCTACCTCCGTTAATTCTTCAGAAAAAGGATTTAAAACAATGTTATATTGTGTTTTAGCATCTGTTGAAATAATTACTTCATTAAGCTCATATTCATCCAAGAAAAAAACAACTGAAAACTTCTTTTTCTTAGTTTCAAACTCATAATAGCCCTTTGAATTTGTTGTTGCTAATGTATTACCAGAAGCATCAAAAATCTGGACTTTTTGCAACATCTTTTTGTCTTGCGACGTTACTGTTCCTGATATTTTTGTTTGCGCAAAAATTGATGATGATATCATCAATAAAAAAATAAAAAAACTATAATCCTTTAATTTTAATTTCATCTGTAAAAGGTAAAATCCAATCTTTATGTTTAAAACTATCTTTCTGTTGGTATAAATCTACTTTTGGGTTTATAAAACGAGTACTTAAACGTCCGTTCAACGCCACGTAACTATCTACGTAAACCTCAATGTTGTTATACCCTTTATTCGTATAATGATCTCCTAAAAAATGAGCATATTCCAAAATAAAATCGGGTTGAAAGCTCATTTGCTTCTCCTGAAAAGAGGTTAAAAAATCAGTATTATTGACGTAAAAACTTTCTTTAGTTTCACCATCAACAATTTTAAAATTTGAATATCCTGCTTTTTCCATCAACATAACTCGCCATGAAAAACGATAACCTTCTTCTGTCCAAAATAATTCTCCCGGATACAATAAATATCTCCACGGAAATAGAATTTGAATTAGCAAAAATACAGTAATTACCCCAACTGAAAGTCTGTTTTTATAGTGATAATTCTGTACTTGCTGTAATTTTTCTGTTGAAATAGAAAACACCTTTTTAATCCACGTTATTATTTTTTCATGGAAACTACTTTCAAAGAAAATTAAAGTAGAAACAATCATTATAAATGGAAACATTCCTATTGGGAACAATACTCTTGTAAAAACATGGAAAAATACCACCAACGCAAAAGCTAAAAGTCGTGTTCTTTTATACAATAACAAGAACGGAATGGTTAAATCGTACATAGCACCACTCCAACTCATTGCATAATGAAACCACTCTTGTTGCATCAAATTGTTTCCTATTAATGGTAAGTCATATTTTGACGGAAGCCATATTTTAAGTGGCATTGCTCTGAACAACCAATCGGAATTTAATTTGGCTAAACCTGCATAGAAATATACAATTCCTAATAACACTTTTATACTATCAATCGTCCATTTAGGAATAGAAACATATTCTTTTTTGTTGATGAAAGCATCTAGAGAAAATCGAGCATTTGCGGGTAGAAAAATCAACACAAAACTCAGAATACTAATAAAGTAATAGTGATTTAAATATGTGGTTTTATCCATCAACTCTATATAGGTAAAACTTAAAAAGAAAGCTATAATGGCTACTCTATATTTAAAACCGACAGCAACTAGTAAAGCTGATAATCCGCAGAAAATAAATAATAAGTAAGTATAATCACCTAATGGTTTAACCCATTCAAATCCGTAATAAGAAAAGAAAAATTTTGGTTGTATGTAGAGTTTGTCAATCCACCCATTGTACCAAAAACGAACAATGCTTAAAAACATCATCCCACCAAATAAAACACGAAAAACCGCTAATGAAGCGGAGTTTACTTGTTGTGATAAATAATTTTTAATTGACATTATATCATAAAAAAGCTGTCTGGAGTCAGACAGCTTTGTAGTTATATATTTTTGAGATTAATCTCCATCTGCATCTACATAATCAACACTTACATTAAAAGCTTGTAACATATCTACTTTTAATAAAACAACTGCTTTTTGTAATTCATCATAAGCCATTGTCATTTGATTATTATCTGTATTTATTTGTTGATAGAAATTATCATCTAACGAATTAATTTGAGATTTTGCTGTATTTAACTGATTAGTTATTGATGTAGCTAAATCACTTCTGTTCAAACTCTCTAAATACGTTTTAAAACTCTCTCCAGTTGTTGAACTACCATATGCTTTTCCATTAAAAACATTCTGAACAGCAGTCAATGCTTCTAAAGCCAACTCTTTTGAAATATCTTGCTTATAAAAAGCCTCTACTTTTTCTGGTAGCGCAGTTGTTGAGAAATTTCCTGCTGGAATTCCGAATTTATTAGCTCTTAATCTCTTTTCATAATAGAAAATATAATCGTTTACAAATTTATTTAAAGAACTTGTAGCTGTATTTCCTGAAGATGTTATAAATGAATTGTTATAAGCTCCGTTCCAATCATTTACAATTGCTGTTGTAATTTCATCCATTTTAGCAACAACATCTGTAATGTATTTTTTGTAATTAGTTGCATTAGCATCTGTAGTATACTTAGCTAAAATTTCTGCATCATCAGCTCCTACTCCATGTAATAAATAATCTAATGCTGGAAAACCTTGTGCGTCATGATTATTAGCATGGTTCAAATCATAAGTACCGCTTTCTATATTAGCTTCAACATCTGCAACTGTTAACGGATAGATATTAAAAAAGTATACAAATTGTAATTCTTCTGCTTTACCAATATCAAACATTGCTACATGCTGCCATGTTTTATAAGCGTTGAACCACGCTTGTCTTAACGCATCTAAATTTGTTTGATCTGGAGTTTGTGAAAATGTTTCAGCTGAAGATTTTAAGCCGTCTATTTTAGTTTTGAAATCAGCAAAAGCCGGAACAATAATATTATTAGCTAGGTTTGACAATAGTGCTTCTCTATCAAAGTTATCTGTAGTTCCAGAAGGACCATCAGAAGAACCAGAACAAGAAATTATAACAATAGATGCTATGAGTAATATGGCTATTTTTTTCAACATTTTATTTCTATTTATTCTAAATAAAGTTGATGCAAATATAAAAAGTAGCTGTAAAAACAGCTACTTTTTAATGATTTATTTTTATTTAGAATAGATTTTAATTAGCTGCTTCTTCAACTGTAAAACCATATACTGTAGCTATTCTAATTGAAATTTGATCTAATGCATCTGCTGAAACCGACCAAAATCCATTTCCATCCATTAAAACACCTAAGAAAGCTTCAATCTCAGCAACTGGTAAATGAGGTTGATTAGTACTAGCACTACGAGTAAAACGTAAAGCTTGAATAAAGCCATAACCTTCTGACAAATCGTGGAACGCTGCTGCCATATCAGTTCCTAAATTTGCTTTACCTCCTTGTAAATAATGTACTGCTCTTACCGCAATTACTTTAGAAACAGCTTCTCTAATAATTTCAGCTTGTTTGTCTCTTAATTGGTAATCTTTTGCCACAATTGCAGCTCTACCTAATTTAAAGGCTTCATAAATATCATTAGCAATTCCTGCAAAATCATCATCACTATCTACACTGTTTACATATTTGTTTAAAAAGCTGTCTGCTCCTAAAACAGGTGATGCAGCATCAGTTTCAGCTCCGTATAAATATCCGTAAGCTTCATCCCACTTATGTTCCATAGTGGTATAGTTTTTATCTGCAACTAAAGTTACTGCATCATTGTCTTCTACATTAGTTCCTTCATCTAATACATTTACACTTAAATAGTTGTTTAACATTTGGTCTGCCATTAAACCACCTATTAAAGATTTAGCAAATGCTTGGTTTAATTCTAATCCTTTTGCGTTTACATAACGGATTGATCCTCCTCCGTTTTGTTGTATTTGACCTGCAACACCTGCTTCTGCAGCTACCTCCCAGTTAGGAAATACTTCTGTTACTTGAGCCTCAATCCAACCATCAAACTTTGTTTTAATAGCATTAGCCTCTGTAGTATTTGAAGAGAAATAATCTAATGACGCTGCCGTTTTACTACGAATATTTTTTGAAGAAGCGTTTAAATCTGAGTTAGAAAAATCAGCATCTCCTTCTGCATGCGCAAACATTGCATTTAATTCTTCTTGAGTTTTATTAGGGTCTTTAAAAGCAGCTACTAACTGTTCTGCCATTAATATACGAGTTGTTTGTCCTGAAAAACTTACTGTAGAACTTCCGCTTCTTTCAAATTTATATGTTGCCGGTGCTGTTATTTCTGCAGGCGTATTATTATCATCTGAACAAGAAGTAAAAATTGTAGCTGAAACAGCTACTACTGAAAGAATTATTTTCTTCATTTTTATTTAGATTAAGTTTTAATAATTTTAGACAAAAGTATTGAACAAAATAATTACTCCAAAAAATTATTTGGATTTATTTTAAATAAAAATAAAAAATCAATCTAAACTACTGATTTTGAAGAAACTTAATTACAGCTCTTCGAATATCTTCTGCTAATTCATTAGTTTTTGGTTTATATACACTAATAACATTAGGATTTGTTTCTTTTAAAACAGGTATATCAAATCCTTTTAGTAAATAATCTGTAGTTGCAATTGTATAAATCTTTTCTGAATGTATAAGCTGATTATTAATTAACCATTGCTTATCGGAATTTTGAGATATTTTATAATGTTGTAAATAGGCTCCTTTTCCAGAAGCACGCAACCCAAAATCTAGGACTTCTTTAAGTAAACTGCCTTTTAATTTAACCTTAAGTACTGAGCCTCCATAAGGTAAAACTCTAAAAATATCAACAGAATTGATTTCACCTTTAAGAACATCATCTATTCGTACTGAACCTCCATTAACAAAGGAGCAATCAACTTCATCATTATAAGCATAACTCATTGATTTTGCAATAATGTTTCCCATATTTGTTTGAACAGACCTTATTGGTGTATCTCTAGCATCCAATGGTTCAACTGTTTTATAAATAATTTTATATGGACTATCTACAACCTCAGTAACTTTCATATTTAATATGTTTTGCCATTTATTTACCACTTGCTTTACTTCTGTATCTTCTGGTATAGATGAATCAATAGTTCTTAATTCTGATTTTAAATTGACTTTTTTAGTAACTGGATCGTATTCAAATCTATGGATGTAAACCGTTTTAGCATTGGCATCTGCTTTTGCAATTTTTACTCCATCAATATCTTCATAATTATTTGTATGTTCATGTCCGCCCATAATTAAAGGAACATTTGGCAACAGTTTAGCCACTTCCCTATCTTTTTCTATTTGTAAATGAGTCAAACCTATAACTAGATCTACTTTGTCTTTGATTTCATTATAGGAGCGTTCAATTTCTACCAAAGCATTACTATAACTTACATAACTTCTGGGATTAGAATCAATACAAGCAGTAATAAATCCTACTTTAAAAGCTTTTCCGTTCTTATAAAACTCTTGAATATAACTATCATGCAAAGCTTCTTTTTTTCCTTCTTGCACCTTATGAAAATAGTGATTCTTTCCTCCTAAATTATGAAAAACATTTGATGATATCCAATCAAATTTACTTTCATTTATCCTACCTTGAAGTTGCTCATAGCTTAAATCAAACTCATGATTCCCGAATACTACTAAATCAAAATTCATAGCATTCATTACTTCAATCATTTGCTTTCCTCTAATCCTTTCTCCATCAACTTTTAGGGTTCCTAATAATGATGGATTCAAAAAATCTCCAGCTAGTACTAAGAGTGTATTTGGGTTTTCTGTCAATAATTCTTTGTGAAGTGACTCTACACGAGCCATACCTCCATATTTCCCTCCTTGGATAGGTGCAATTTCATATACATCATTTAACTGTAATATGGTAAAGTAAATTTTACCTGATTGTTGTTGAAATAAGGATTTTTGTTGTGATTTTAATGAAACTTCTTTGACAGATTTAGAAGATGTTGTTGATAGGGTGGTTGTGCATGCAGAAGCAAGTATTAACAACAGCATATACAATGTAGATCTGAGTAATTTCATTTGGAAAATTTTTACTCAAATTTACACAAAACTATTCTACATATCTTCGAATATTTTTACGAATGATTCTACGGTATTGAACCAATTCTGGGAACTGATAAAAAAAGTTTATTTTTTGTTCTGCAACCGTTTCCGGATCTTCTATTCTACTATGTAATACAAAGGCAGTCCAACTTTCAGCTAAATCTTCTTCCGGACTTTCTGCTGCGTAGTCTGTAATAAAGTCTGTATAATTTTCATTATATAAACCGTATAGTTTTTCAAAACAACTCTTTTGCTCAGTAAAACAGTATTTTTTTTGAATTACATCCCATTGATCAAGCAATCCTCCACTCCAAAAACGATCTACGAATAAGTTTATATAACTTTCTTTTAGTGCTTCTCCTTCAATAGTAACATAAGGTTCATCAGATGATTGATTCTTTTTTTCAGAAGGCTTTATTTGGGTGTTATTTAATGTTATTAAATGTCCAAATTCATGAACTAAAGTATAAATTGACTGATTAATCCTTTCTCTACTTTCACTTTTAAAATTAACATCTGCAGTATCTAGTACCAGCTGCCACTCGGTATTCTTTTCATTTAAAGCTCCTAAAGCGCCTGTTTTTTCATCTACCCCATCAGTAAACAAAACAAGTCTTTTAATATATTTTTGAGTAATTTTTTTTGGAAAAATAGTGTAAAAAATATTCCAATTATATTGTGCGAGGTTTGTTTCAGGAGAATTTTTGCTTTCTATAAGTACTCCATTTCTTATTTGCCATGAGCCAATATTCTCCTCTTTATTTTCATAGGCGGGAGGCTGATGGAAATAAGTGGTTAATAAAAATACTATAAAAACTTTAATTTTCATACATCTAAAATACTTCTAACGCTTTGTTATAAGCACTTTCAAAGCTCATTGGTTTTATATTTGTTTCAACTTTTTTTGTTGTAAAATACGATAACAATTTTTCTGTTGGCATATTGCCCGTTAATTCATCTTTTGCCATAGGGCATCCTCCAAATCCTTTAATTGCTCCATCAAAACGTTTACACCCGGCTTTATAGGCACTATCTACTTTTTCAAACCAAGTAGTAGGTGTAGTATGCAAATGAGCTCCAAACTCTACATGAGGATACTCTGGTATTAAATTGGCAAATAAATAGTCTATTACCTCTGGTGTTGAACTTCCTATTGTATCAGACAAAGATACTATTTTAACTCCCATATTTGCAAGTTTTTGCGTCCACTCTCCTACTATATCTACATTCCATGGATCACCGTAAGGATTACCAAATCCCATTGATAAATACGCTACAACCTCTTTATTATTTCTATTTGCAATGGTTAAAATTTCTTGTAAAATCTCAACAGATTGTGCAATGGTTTTATGGGTATTTCTCATTTGAAAATTTTCAGAAATTGAAAATGGATACCCTAAATAATCAATTTCTTCAAATTGACATGCATCATTAGCACCTCTAATATTTGCAATTATTGCTAATAATTTACTATTTGTTGATGACAAATCTAACTTGGCTAACACCTCTGCTGTATCACGCATTTGAGGTATTGCTTTTGGAGATACAAAACTGCCAAAATCTATCGTATCAAAACCTACTTTTAGTAAAGAATTGATGTATTTAGCTTTTAATTCAGTAGAAATAAAATGACTTTTTATTCCTTGCATTGCATCTCTCGGACACTCTATGATTTTTACTTTGTCAATCATTATGCCAAATATAAAAGATATTTTAAAATATTTTTTGTGATGAATGTTAAAGATTTACAAATCATATTTAACGACTTAAAAATCAAATAAATACACGATTAATCGATGTAAAAAAGTATGCTAAAGACTAATATCTACTTAAATAATTTATTACTTTTAAACAAAAAGTGTCACAATTAAAACAGTACTTAGTCTTTGAATTAGAAACGTTTCATTGGAAGCAAAAAATCAACATATAACCCAACTAATCGAACGCTGTAAAAAAAATGATACTACTGCACAAATGGATGTGTATAAGTGTTATTACAAAGCAATGTATAATACTTCTTTTAGAATTTTAAAAGATGAATTTGAAGCAGAAGATATTATGCAAGAAGCTTTTTTAACAGCTTTTACCAAACTAAACACTTTTAAAGGTGAAGTTACGTTTGGCGCATGGTTAAAGAAAATTGTTGTTAATAAAAGTTTAACTCAACTTAAAAAAAACAACAGATATGACGAAGTAAAAATGCAAGTTGTTTCTGAAAATGAGTTTGAGGAAGAAGAAATTCATTATGAAAATTTACAGACGCAAAATGTACTGAACTCTATCAATAATTTAAAAGATAATTACAGATTGGTGTTAACACTCAATTTAATTGAAGGATATGATTATGAAGAAATTGCTCAAATTTTAAAGTATACTAATGAAAATGTACGAACAACTTTATCTAGAGCAAAAAAGAAGTTAAAACAAGTTTTACTTGTAAACCAACAAAAAACACAGATTTATGGACAATAAATTACAAGAGTTTTTTTCGAATACCAATTTTGATATTCATGAACCTCATTCAAGCCACGAAGCTCGTTTTTTACGAAAATTACAGCAACCCCAAAAAACAAAAAGTTCATCTTGGAAATGGTTAAGTATTGCTGCCTCAGTAATATTACTATTAGGTTTTTATTTAGGTAGCTATCATCAAAAAAGACAATATGATTTAGCGGATGTTTCACCCAAAATGGCAGAAGCTCAAAACTTTTTTGTAAACACTATTAACCAAGAGCTTATACAAGTTGAAAAGTATAGAAATATAGAAACAGAAAGTATTATTGAAGACGCTTTAAATGAAATTGAAGAACTGGAAGATCAATACAACAACTTTAAAAGCGAACTTAATAACAACGTTAACAAGCGTCTAGTAATTCAAAATATGATTAGTAATTATCAACAACGGTTAATTGTTTTAGAAAAATTACTTGATCAACTAGAAATTATAAACAAACCATCCTCTTTAAATTTAATAGAAAATGAAATCATCTAATATTTTATACTTACTTCTTTTATTTCCTTTTTTTGCTTTTTCAAACCCAATAAAAAAGCATGAAAAGAGCAAAACTCTAAAAAAAGAATATAGTGTAAATAAAAACGCCACTCTTTTTATTGACAATAAATATGGAGATATTAATGTTACTACTTGGAATGAAAACAAAATAGAAATAACCGTAAAAATAACAGTATCGGGTAATGATTTAAACAGGGTTGAAAACAAACTTGATGCTATTGATGTTGATTTTGAAGCTACTAAAAACTTAGTAGAAGCTCGTACAAGAATTGAAAATAATAGATCTAATTGGTCTTGGTGGGGAAATAACAACAATGTAAATTTTAAGATAAATTACTTTGTTAATATGCCTAAAACCAATAATGCCGACTTCAATAATAAATATGGTGGAATTGAACTAGGTATTTTAGAAGGAAAAGCTAATATTAATTGCGATTATGGTAAAATTGAAATTGAAAAATTATTGAATAACTCTAATACTATTGAATTAGATTACTGTAGCAATTCTGAAATTCAATACTTAAAATCGGGTAGTATTAATGCTGATTATTCAAAACTTGAAATTATTGAAGCAGATGAAATAAAATCTAACTTAGATTATACTACGCTTACAATTGAAAAAGTAAATAATTTTTCTTTTAATAGTGATTATGGAAACATTACAGTTGATGAAGCAACAAACGTAACAGGTAATTCAGATTATGCTGGAATGCGGTTTGGTACTATTAAAAAGAACTTAAAAATTGATACCGATTACGGAGGCATTAAAGTAAAAAATCTTGCTAAAAACTTTGAAAACGTGACCATTAACACCAGTTATGCTAGCGTTAAAATTGAAACTCCAACCAACAACAACTTCAATTTTACTGTTAGTTTAAGCTATGCCGAATTTGGATACCCTGAGCATCAAGTACAAATGTTTAAAAGCATTAAAAAATCAACCAAAAAGTATTATGAAGGTACTTTTGGTAACGGAAATTCAAACTCTAATATCTCTATAAAATCTAGTTATGGCGGAGTTTCTATCAAAACAAATGATTAACTACTAATTTATTATAACATGAAAAAAGTTTTATTAATTACTTTCACTTTACTAATAGGTATTTCTACAAATGCACAAGGGTGGTGGAGTTCAAAAAAGGTAAAAGGAAACGGTAAAGTAATTACCGAAAAAAGACCTGTAGATGATTTTGATGATGTTAGCGTTGGCGGTTCATTTGATGTCATTCTTGTTGATGGTAAAGAAGGACAAGTTACCATTGAAGGAGAAGAAAATATTATGCCGTATATAATTACAGAAGTTAAAGGGGGAACTTTAAAAATTAAACATAAAGATAATGTTAATATTCGTACAACCCGTCGTTTAACTGTTACGGTACCTTTTGAAAAGATTGATGGAATTTCTTTAGGTGGATCTGGAAATGTAATCGCTAAAAAACGCATAAAATCTGATAAAGTTTCTTTTGCAATTGGAGGTTCAGGTGATATCGAAGCTGATGTAGATGCAAACTCAGTAAACAGTTCTATTGGCGGCTCTGGAAGCATTAAATTAAAAGGAAATACCGAAAATTTTAAATGCTCAATTGCTGGTTCTGGTAGTGTAAAAGCTTATGACTTGAAAACTGATAATTTAAAAGCAAGTATAGCTGGTTCTGGTAGTGTACAAACATCTGTAACCCATAAAATTGACGCTAATGTTGTTGGATCTGGAAGTGTTTATTATAAAGGAAACCCTAAGTATATTGACACTAACTCTGTTGGTTCTGGAGATGTAATTAAAAGAGATTAATTTTACTAAAACACATAAAAAAATCCGTTGTTAGCTAACAACGGATTTCTTATTTATTGGTATTATTATCTTTATTGTAATGCTGCTAAACTAGCTTTAAGTGTTTCAATCTTTGCTAAAGCATCCGCTTCTTTTTTCTTTTCATTCGCTACTACTTGCTCTGGTGCTCCGCTCACAAAACGTTCGTTAGACAACTTCTTTTGAACCGATTTTAAGAAACCTTCAGTATAATTTAATTCTTCTGTTAACTTCTGAATTTCTTCTTCTACATTTATATTATCTAAAGAAATCGGAATAAAATATTCGTTTGACTTTACACGGAAACTCATTGCTCCTTCTAAGGTTTCAGTGATATAGTCTAATTTTTCAACATTTCCTAACTTCTGAATTACCGAATCAAACTGATTAGAAACCTTCTCATTATTGATTACTGATAAATCAATCGTTTCTTTAAAAGCAATATTCTTTTCTTTTCTGATGGTTCTAATACCTGAAACAACTTCAGAAGCAAAATCAAAATCAGTTATTAAACTTTCATTACTTTCTTGTACTTCTGGGTATTTAGCTACAATTAATGCCTCTTCTGGACTTCTATCTGCAATAAGCTGCCAAATTTCCTCAGTAATAAACGGCATAAACGGATGCAAAATCTTTAAGTTATCTTCAAAAATAGCAATAACTTCATTATACGTTTTAGCATCAATTGGTTGTTGGTAAGCTGGTTTTACAATTTCTAATAACCATCCACAAAAATCATCATAAATCAACTTATACATCGCCATCAAAGCATCGCTTAAACGATATTTACTGTAATGATCTTCAATGTCTGCTAACGTTTTTTGAAACTTCGCTTTATACCACTCAATAGCAATTTTACTTGCTTGTGGTTGTTCTCTTTTATCTGATTTTTCCCATAGTGTAGTTAAATAAAAAGCACTCCAAATTTTGTTACCTAAACCTTTTCCTTGCTGACAAAGTGCTTCATCAAATAATAGATCGTTACCCGCTGCTGAACTTAACAACAACCCTACTCTCACTCCGTCTGCACTATAATCTTCAATTAATTTTAACGCATCTGGTGAGTTTCCTAACGATTTACTCATTTTACGACGTTGCTTGTCGCGTACCAATCCAGTTAAATATACATTTTCAAACGGACGCGCATCTTTATATTCGTAACCAGCAATGATCATACGAGCAACCCAGAAGAATAAAATATCTGGACCCGTAACTAAATCGTTTGTTGGGTAATAATAGTTGATTTCTTCATTCTCTGGATTACGAATTCCGTCAAAAACTGAAATTGGCCATAACCAAGATGAGAACCAAGTATCTAAAACATCTGGATCTTGACGTAAATCAGAAGCAGAAAGTGATGAATTTCCTGTTTTTTCTTGCGCCAGTACTAATGCCTCTTGGAGGCTTTCAGCTACAACGAAGTCTTCTTTACCATCACCATAATAGAACGCTGGAATTTGTTGTCCCCACCATAACTGACGAGAAATATTCCAATCACGAATATTTTCCATCCAGTGACGGTACGTATTTTCAAATTTCTTCGGATATAACTTTACCTCTCTATCTTCACCTAAAACAGCCTCTAAAGCAGGTTTTGCTAAATCTTCCATTTTTAAGAACCATTGATCTGATAATCTTGGTTCAATAACTGCTTTGGTTCTTTCAGAAGTACCTACTTTATTGATGTACTGTTCAATTTTAACTAAATATCCTTTTTCTTCAAGTTCTTTAGAAATTTCTTTACGAACTACAAATCGGTCTTTCCCTTGATAATGTAACCCGAAAGAGTTTAACGTAGCATCTTCATTGAAAATATCTGTAACTTCAAGATTGTGTTTTTCTCCTAAAACTTTATCGTTTTCATCGTGCGCAGGTGTTACTTTTAAACAACCTGTACCAAATTCAACATCTACATATTCATCTTCAATAATTGGAATTTCACGATTACATAACGGCACGATAGCTTTCTTTCCTTTTAAATGCGAAAAACGCTCATCAGTTGGATTGATACAAATAGCTGTATCTCCTAAAATAGTTTCCGGACGCGTAGTAGCAATGGTTACTTTTTCATCAGAATCAACGATATCATATTGTAAGTAATATAAATTTCCTTGACGCTCTTCGTAAATCACCTCTTCATCAGAAAGTGTTGTTTTTGCTTCCGGATCCCAATTTACCATACGGTAACCACGATAAATTAAGCCTTTATTATACAAATCAACAAAAACTTTAATTACCGACTCACTCATATCATCATCCATGGTGAACTTAGTACGATCCCAATCACATGAAGCTCCTAATTTTTTAAGCTGCTCTAAAATAATGCCTCCATATTGTTCTTTCCATTCAAAAGCATGCTTTAAAAACTCCTCTCTAGAAATATCGCTCTTATCAATTCCTTGTTCTTTTAGTTTTGCAACTACTTTTGCTTCAGTAGCGATAGAAGCATGATCTGTACCAGGAACCCAACATGCATTTTTACCTTGCAAACGTGCACGACGTATTAACACATCTTGAATGGTGTTATTCAACATATGTCCCATATGTAAAACCCCAGTTACGTTTGGTGGCGGAATTACAATTGTATATGGTTCACGATCATCAACTTCAGAATGAAAATAATTATGCTTCATCCAGTAGTCATACCATTTACTTTCTACATCTTTTGCATTATATTTTGATGGAATATTCATTTTTTGGCATTATTTTTGAAATACGATATGCAAAAATACAACTATCTATGACGTACAGAAAATTAGAGGTTGATTTTTTATAACTAAAAAAAAATGTATTTTTGTAACAAGGCAACCCCTAAACAATTATTAAAAATTATGAGAACAATTTTATCATTTATTGCAGTTTGTTTTATTACTTTAACAGTATCTGCTCAAGAATTTAAGTTTGAATCTGAAACGATTGATTATGGAAAAATCGCTCAAGGTTCTGAAGGAAAGAGAGTTTTTGAATTCACAAATGTTGGTGAAGCTCCGTTAATTATTAAAGATATCAAGTCTACTTGTGGTTGTACTGTTCCTAAAAAACCTGAAAAACCAATTATGCCAGGTGAAAAAGGACAAATTGAAGTTTCTTATGATACTAAAAGATTAGGAGGTTTCTCTAAAGCAATTACTATTTACTCTAACGCTAAAGAGGAAAGAAAAATGTTAAAAATTAAAGGTTATATTTCTAAAGATGCTCCACAAGGATAATCTTTCCAATATAAATTATAAAAAAATCCTCACTGTGGTGAGGATTTTTTTATATCCGCTTTTTTAAAATAAATTCAAATTTTAATCTCATTCCTAATCTTTCTACTTCAATTTTTATTTTTTTGTTAGGTTTACTAAGAAAAAGGTGAGTAATTTCATCTAGAGAATACGTATGTGCTGGTCTACCATTAATTCTCTTTATAACATCTCCTTTTTCTATACCTGCATTGTCTCCGGGAGAACCTTCTAAAACATGATCTATTTTATAAGAAGGCTTGAACTTATAGTGATAACTTGTAATAAATGATATTGTTTTATTATTAGACGTTTCACCTTTATAGCCGTAGGGGTTGTTAACTTTAGTTATACCTTGCTCTTTAACTAATTCTTGTCCACTATATACTACGTGTAATCCACTCATATTGTAGTAAAAGGCTTTTTTTAATGAACTATTTTTCTTTATTATCATTTTGTTGTTAGGGTAATCTAGCCAAACTTTAAATCTTTTAAGAATTGCCCCACCTACACTACCGTTCCGTTCTTGAAATCTTCTTGCATGATGTGTAGAAAGCGAATCTAAAAATGAAACTGTGGGGTTTTTGATTTCAAAATCACCTAAAGATATCTTAGATATTTTACTTCTATTACCATAAATAGTTCCACTTAAACCCTCCCCTAAAACATCTTGAAAATATTTTTTGGGTGTTTTAATTTCTTCTTTGGTATTTTCAAATAACCATAAAGCATCACTTCCTCCAGAATCTATCAATAGCTTTACATCTGTCGTTTTATTTTCTACTGTGTCTATTTGAATTTTTGCATTTATATAGGGCTTATTTCTATAAAACTCTAAAGGAAACTCTTCACATTTTCGACATTTTTTTAAGAAATATTTTTCTGGGTTATAAAAAGTAATTGTTTTATGATTGTAGTTGATCTTAGCTATCACGTTTTTTAATAAATCATAACCAATAATACCATGAATGGTTATTCCCATTTTTGCTGAAATATTAAAATTATCTCTTAAAATAACATACAAATCTTGATTAGAGCTTATCATGTCTTTGATGTTAAATCTATTATTTTGAGATAACAAGGCTTCTACTGGCTCTCCACTACCTAAGCCTTGTAAGGTTATTTTGCTAATTTCATTTAGCCCTAAGCTATCATTTTTTGTAAGGTTAAATAAAATTGTTTTGTTAACTCCTGTATCTAAAATAAATGAAAGTTCTTTACCATTTATTACTAATGGTAAAACAATTAAATTATTGATTAATTTAAATTTTACCTCTTGCTTAGCAGGGTTCTTTCCATAAAATTTAAATCCTCTTTGAGCTAGGTTTTTTGAAAAAATAAAAATAAAAAACAGGGATAGTAATAATTTTCTCAACATAAACTTCATAAAATTGAAAAATCAATATACAATACAATTTTTATTTTCTTTTATTTTTTTAAATATTTAATCCTTTTGTAAATATAAATGTCTTAATTTTTGATATGAATTATTTATCCGTTTTCAATTATATTTTGCAAATTTGCCTTTCAAACAACTAAAACAAAAAACAAATGCCTTCTATTTCTACAAAAGGTAAATTAATGCCACAATCACCAATCAGAAAATTGGTGCCTTATGCAGAAAAAGCTTATAAGCAAGGAAAAACTGTATATCACCTAAATATTGGTCAACCTGATATTAAAACACCACAAATTGCGTTAGATGCTGTAAAAATTCATTCACTTGATATTATTGCATACACAAGGTCTGAAGGTTCTGAAGAATACAGGAAAAAAATAGCTAAATATTATGCTAAAAATAAAATTGACGTTAATCATGATGATATTATTGTAACTACTGGTGGTAGTGAAGCTTTATTATTTGCTTTTGGTAGTATTATGGATGTTGATGATGAAATTATTATTCCTGAACCTTTTTATGCAAATTATAATGGTTTTTCTACATCATCTGGTGTAAATATCGTTCCTGTAATATCAAAAATTGAAGATAATTTTGCACTTCCTCTTATTGAAGAGTTTGAAAAGCTTATCACTCCAAAAACAAAAGCTATTTTAATTTGTAATCCTGGAAATCCAACAGGCTATTTATATTCAAAGGAAGAAATAAAAAAACTAGCTGATTTAGTAAAAAAGCATGATCTTTTTTTAATTGCTGATGAAGTTTATAGAGAGTTTGCTTATGACGGAGTAAAACATTACTCAATAATGGAAGAACCTTCTATTGAGCAACACGCTATTATGATTGATTCTGTATCTAAGCGTTATAGTATGTGTGGAGCACGTATTGGTTGTTTAGTCAGCAAAAATAAAGAAGTTATAACTACAGCCTTAAAATTTGCACAAGCAAGATTAAGTCCGCCTACATTAGCACAAATTGCTAGTGAAGCAGCCTTAGATACACCACAAAGTTATTTTGATGATGTTATTAATGAATATGTTGAAAGACGTAATACTTTAATAGAAGGTTTAAGTAAAATAGACGGAGTTAAAGTTGCGACGCCTAAAGGTGCTTTTTATTGTATAGCAGAATTACCAGTTAAAAACAGTGATGATTTTGCACAATGGCTTTTAGAAAAATTTGATTTTAATGGTGAAACTGTTATGGTTGCTCCAGCGGCAGGATTTTACTCTACTCCAGGAGTTGGTCTTAATCAGATAAGAATTGCCTATGTTTTAAATAAAGAGAGTTTACAAAAAGCTGTGAATATTATTAAAGAAGCATTAAAAGTTTATAAAGATTAATTGAATATTCAAGAAAACATATCATTAAAAAATTACAACACGTTTGGTATTGATGTTAATGCCAAACGTTTTGTTTCAATTGAATCAGTATATGAACTTCAACAATTACTAAAAAAAGAAAAAGATGTTTTTTTAGTATCTGGAGGCAGTAACATGTTGTTAACTTCTGATATAGAAAAACTTGTTGTACATATAAATATCCAAGGAATTTCAATCGATAAAGAAGATGAAAACCATGTATATTTAACTGTAAATGCTGGAGAAAATTGGCATGATTTTGTTTTGTGGACTATTTCCCAAGATTATGGCGGAATAGAAAACTTATCCTTAATTCCTGGTAATGTTGGCACCTGCCCTATTCAAAATATTGGTGCATATGGAGTTGAAGTAAAGGATGTTATTACTAAAGTAGAAGCTATTGAAATTGAGTCAAGAAAATTAGTTTCTTTCTCAAATAAAGAATGTGATTTTGGCTATCGAAACTCCATTTTTAAAAATGAAGCAAAAGGAAAATATATAATTACCTCTGTAAGCTTTCAATTAACCAAAAAGAATCATCAACTAAATACGTATTATGGTGCTATTGAAACTGAATTAGCTTCAAAAAATATTACAAATCCAACTATTAAAGATGTTTCTGATGCTGTTATTGCTATCAGACAATCAAAATTACCTGATCCTAAAGAAATTGGTAATAGTGGAAGTTTCTTTAAAAATCCTGTGATTTCTCAAAAACATTTTAACAAACTTCAAGAAGAGTATTCTGATATTCCATCGTACAAAGTATCTGAAACTGAAGTTAAAGTTCCTGCTGGTTGGTTAATAGAAAAAAGTGGATTTAAAGGAAAACGCTTTGGAGATTACGGTGTTCATGAAAAACAAGCATTAGTATTGGTAAACTACGGAAATGCTTCAGGAAAAGAAATTTATCAATTAGCACAAAAAATCCAAAGAACTATCAAGGAAAAATTTGGGATAGACTTGGAAATTGAAGTAAATGTAATTTAAATTCTACTTATTTTTTTACAACTACAGGTTGTAAAGTCCTACTATTTATAATTTTAGTTCCTAAAATAATAATTAAAGCTATAAAAGTCATTTTGTAAGTTTTTAAGATTAAATGCTACTATTAAGACACTAAAAAAATTAAAAGTCACTTAATTAAACAAAACGCTAAAGATTATTTATCTTTGTAACCTCAAATAAAAGTACATGAAATTAGTTTTTCTTACCATAGGATTGTTAGCATTAGGATTTGCAGGAATTGCCATTAAAATTTGGGCAAAAAAGGACGGAAAATTTGCAGGTACATGTGCAAGTCAAAATCCGATGTTGAATGAAGGAGGTGAACCATGTGGTTTTTGCGGAAAAACTCCAGATCAATTTGACAATTGTAGCGAACCGCAACATCAATAAAATTTAAATAATTTTAGAAACTTTTTAAGTTTACGTACTTATTGTTATCTTTATAACAATAGTAATTTCTATTATTTCACTTTGAATATCAGCAAAGAAACACTTCTCAAACATATTCAGCAAGCAAAAAAAGGCAATCAAATATCTTTTAATTTTTTGTTAGATACTTTTTGGCCTATTGTGTATAATTATCAGCTAAAAAGAACATTGAATGAAAATGAAGCTGAAGATATTACCATTCGTACTTTTTCTAAAGCTTTTGATAAAATAGATACTTTTGATGAGCAATATCAATTTAAAACATGGTTAATAGCTATTTCAAAAAATATTCATATAGATTTATTGAGAAAAAATAGCTCTTCTGTTTCTGTAAAAACTACCAATGCACAACAAGAAGAAGTATATAAAATTGTTGATGATGCACCTTCTGCTGAAGATAAGATTATAACAGAGCAAAATTTAGCCAAGTTACTGAAAGACATTAAACAGTTAAAGCCTAAATACCAAGAAATCATCACCTTAAGATACTTTCAAGAATTGAGTTATAAAGAGATTTCTGAACAAATTAATGAGCCTATAAATAATGTAAAAGTTAAGCTTCTTAGAGCAAAAAAGTTATTAGCAGAAATAATAAAAAAATCTTAGAAATATTTTGTACATTCGCACGGTTTTTGATTTTTAATCAAAAATTATAATCCCTAAAAATTATCAAAGATGCGAGTACAATTATCAACTTCATACATAAAAACTATCTTAGTTTTCTTTGCATTTTTATTTATTCAAACAAGTTTTGGCCAATCAGAATCTGAAACTATAAAAAATGCTTTTACAGATGCTAGTATAAAAAGTAGAGGTAAATTAATGGAAGAAAGCGGTAAATTCCGTTTAGAATTTCATGATATTTACGAAAGCGATTCGCAAGCAAAATATTTGCAAGGTATGGGTTACCACGGTGGTGGACCAAGTTGGTTAGGAATTATTTTTGGTGCATTTAAATTAGCTGAAAGTGATTTAATAGACCAACTAACTATGAATGTTGAAGTTACCGGAGTTACTTTTTGGAGTGCAAACAAAGAAGAATTAGAAAGTATTCAACGTGTAATTTCTTTAATCAAATCTAACGATCAGCTTTTATTAAAATCTATTGATAAAGCAAAAGAGTTTGATATGATGCTCTAAAACTTTCTTTGTAAATTTGCATTTCAAATTCATTAGAATAGAATGTCAAATACAACTATAACAACTCCATCAGAAGAAAGAGTAAAAAAACCTAAATGGCTACGTGTAAAATTACCTGTTGGTAAAAAATATACAGAACTTCGTGGCTTAGTAGATAAATATAAATTAAACACAATTTGTACAAGTGGTAGTTGTCCTAACATGGGTGAATGTTGGGGTGAAGGTACTGCTACTTTCATGATTTTAGGAAATATTTGTACGCGTTCCTGTGGTTTTTGTGGTGTTAAAACCGGAAGACCTGAAACAGTAGAATGGGATGAACCAGAAAAGGTAGCACGTTCTATTAAAATTATGAGTATTAAACATGCGGTAATTACTTCGGTTGACCGCGACGATTTAAAAGATGGTGGTTCTATTATTTGGGCAGAAACTGTACAAGCAATACGAAGAAGTAACCCAAATACTACGTTAGAAACTTTAATTCCTGATTTTCAAGGAAACGAAAAATTAATTGATAGAATCATTGAAGTACACCCTGAAGTAGTTTCACATAATATGGAAACTGTAAGAAGATTAACTCGTGAAGTAAGAATTCAGGCAAAATATGATCGTAGTTTAGGTGTTTTAAAATATTTAAAAAATAATGGTATGCGTACTAAATCGGGTATTATGCTTGGTTTAGGAGAAACAGAAGAAGAAGTAATAGAAACCATGAAAGATCTTCGTAATGTTGGTTTAGACGTTATTACCATTGGTCAATATTTACAACCTACAAAAAAACATTTACCTGTTAAAGAATTCATAACTCCTGAACAATTTAAAAAGTATGAAGAAATTGGTAAGGAAATGGGTTTTATGTATGTTGAAAGTGGAGCTTTAGTAAGATCATCATACAAAGCTCATAAGCACGCTAGTTAATATTTTATTACGAATTCCTTAACAATAAAGCCTTTAAAAGTTAATAAAATGTAAATTTTTTATTTTTTATGCATTTGTAATTCAAATATTCGTAATTTTGGCACGTAAATTGAATACAATATTATAAACAATAATAATTGTTTTCATTGTGTAAATTATTTGAATTAGTTGATTAACAAAAGCCCGCTCTATGAGCGGGCTTTTGACTTTTATCTGTTTTTTGGTAAAAATATAGATTAATCTATATATCCCATTTTTTTCATCCATTCATCGTTAAACATTTTACCAACATAACGACTTCCGTGATCGTGAAATAATACCACAACTACATCTTCTGGTTTAAAATGTTCTTTTAACTGCAATAATCCTTTCATTGCTGCTCCAGCAGAGTTACCTAAAAACATACCTTCTTTTTTAGCTAATAACTGCGTATACACAGCAGCATCTTTATCTGTTACCTTAGTAAATCCATCTATAACATCAAAATCTACATTTTTGGGTAAGATATCTTCTCCTATTCCTTCTGTTACATATGGATAAATTTCATTCTCATCAAAAACACCCGTTTCATGATATTTTTTAAACACTGAACCGTACGTATCAATTCCCCAAACTTTTATATTCGGATTTTGTTCTTTTAAGTATTTACCAACTCCAGAAACAGTTCCTCCAGTACCAACTCCCACTACAAAATGAGTGATTTTTCCTTCAGTTTGTTTCCAAATTTCTGGACCAGTACTTTCATAATGCGCTCTGGCATTACTAGGATTATCATACTGATTTACATACCAAGAATTAGGAATTTCTTCTGATAAACGCTTAGAAACCGAGTAATAACTCCTTGGATCTTCAGGCTCAACTGCCGTTGGACAAACCACAACTTCTGCCCCAACTGCTTTTAATATGTCTATCTTTTCTTTACTCTGCTTATCTGCCATTACAAAAATACACTTGTAACCTTTAACAATAGCAGCCAAGGCTAATCCCATACCTGTATTTCCTGAAGTTCCTTCAATTATAGTCCCTCCTGGTTGTAGACGTCCGTCTGCTTCAGCATCTTCAATCATTTTTAATGCCATACGATCTTTAACCGAGTTACCTGGGTTAAATGTTTCATATTTTGCTAAAACCAAACAGGGTAATTCTTCTGCTAGTTTGTTAATTTTTACTAAAGGTGTATTTCCAATAGTTTCTAATATATTTTTTGCGTACTCCATTTTCTGAATTTTGAGTTGCAAATATAGTGGGATTAATTTGATAGAAAATATCCACAAAGAAAAATCCCGCCGTAGCGGGATTTTTTAATTTAGTTAAACCAAATTATAAAGGTTTTTACTTTAGCTAGATCTGGGATTTGTTCTTTACTTACTTTTTGTAAATCGAACTCTTTCAACCCTAGCTCTTCTTTATCAATAGTTATAGTAGCATTTAAATCATCAATTAATATAGTGGCTGATGATATTGAAGTTTCTACTTTACTAATTGTGTTATTATTATTAATTTCTGAAAATGTTGAGTTAATATTTAAACCAGAATCTGTTTTATAACGTTCATCAAAAATCTGAACACTTTTAAAGGTAGAGGTAGAATCTAATTGTTCATTTGGAACCAAAGTTAATAAATGTTTTCCTCCTTTTTCATAGATCAAATATTCATCTTCATCTTGAAAATAGTTATCACCTTTTGCTCCTTCACTCAATATTTTTACTATAGAATCATTTTTAAAAATGCTTTCTAAGTCTTGTACAGTTGTTTTAGGTGTCAACTCACCTACTTTTCCTTTAGCTATTTCAAATTTTCCGTTGCTACATTGAACAAATAATACAGATACAGCAGCTATTAGTAGAGTTTTTATTATTTTTTTCATTAATATGGTTTTGTATAGTTAACGTTTATTTTTAAATTTTAGTTTACATAACTTTTTTTAAGATACCGAAAACACTTCTAATAAAAGTAGCACTAGTTAGTACTTTTACAATTGGATTTTGACGTGTGCTTCTGCTTCTTGATGAAGATCTTCTTCTTGTTTTTTCTCTCTCCTTTCTTTCATCTTCCTCAGACTTTTCTTTATTAATTCTATCAATCTTCTCATTCAGCATCTCATAAGCACTCTCTCTATCAACAGTTTTGTTATACTTAGGAATCAATTTTGAACCGTCTAACACCTCTTTAATTTCTTTATCTGTAAGCACATCCATTCTACTCATAGGAGCACGTAGCATGGTTCTTACCAATGGCGTTGGAATCCCTTTTTCATTTAATACAGATACTAAAGCTTCTCCAATACCTAACTGAGTTAAAACTTCAGAAGTATCATAATATTCAGAATCCGGATAGTTTTCTGCAGCTAGCTTAATGGCTTTTCTATCTTTAGCAGTAAAAGCACGTAGTGCATGTTGTACTTTCATACCTAATTGTGCCAAAACATCTTCTGGTACATCTTTAGGGTTTTGAGTTACAAAATACAGCCCTATTCCTTTGGAACGGATTAGCTTTACAATACTTTCTATTTGACTTAACAATGCTTTTGAAGCTTGATCAAACACCAAATGTGCTTCATCAATAAAGATGATTAATTCAGGTCTACCACTATCTCCTTGCTCTGGAAAAGTTTCATATACCTCTGCTAATAACTGTAACATAAAGGTTGAAAACAACTTTGGTTTGTCTTGAATATCTGTTAAACGCAATACAGAAATAACTCCACGACCGTTTTCATCAATTCGAGTCAAATCATCCACATCAAAAGATTTTTCACCAAAAAACAGCTCTCCTCCTTGCTGCTCTAACTCAACAATTTTACGTAAAATTGCTCCTGTGCTTGCGGTAGAAATGCGTCCGTATTCTTCCTGAATTTCTTCTTTTCCTTCTGCAGTAACAAACTGTAAAATCTTCTTAAAATCTTTTAAATCCAATAATGGTAATTGATTGTCATCACAATATTTAAAGATAATAGCAACAATACCAGCTTGGGTTTCGGTTAGATCTAAAATTCGTGATAGCAAAACCGGACCAAATTCTGAAACTGTTGCACGTAAACGAACACCATCTTGTTCAGAAATTGACAAAATTTCTATGGGAAATTTTTGAGCATTGAACGGAATACCAATTTTTTCATGACGTTCATCAATTTTAGCATGCCCTGGACTTGGTTGCGCTAATCCACTTAAATCTCCTTTTACATCCATTAACAACACCGGAATTCCTTTTTCCGACATGTTTTCTGCTAATACTTGTAAGGTTTTTGTCTTACCGGTACCTGTAGCTCCAGCAATCAACCCATGACGATTTAAGGTTTTTAAAGGAATATTTACTAATGCATTGGTTACAGTTTCTTCTCCTAACATACCTGCTCCTAATGTTAGAAATTCTCCTTTACAAGTATATCCTTGATTGATGTGATTGAAAAACTCTTCCGTTTTGCTCATATTTTTCTTAGAATTTTGGTGATAAAATCACGTAAAAATAGCAAAAAACATTAATTATATTTATTTCAATTTAGGAACAGTTATATCAATGGTATCAAAAATTAATCTTCCCTCATTACTAACACCATTTACAACTAATTTAATAATTTCATTATTAGTTTTTTTAACTCTTAAAATATTTGATTTGTTAGGCAATAAATTAAAATTAGGTATCCAATCAATTGCTGAATATTTCTTTTCAGATACATAATTAATATAGGTCATCAATTCTTTTTCATAGTTAATTGAAGCCTTGCTAAACCCAAAATCTGTATTATATTTTTCTTTATTAACCTCTTTTTTGTTTACTTTTTTAGATGATAAAGTTTTTGGGTTTATAGTATTAATTATTAAAACCCCATTCGATCCTCTAAACCCATATCCAGCACCTGCTTTATTTACATTAATTCTACCATCAAGCTCTGAAGCACTTATATCCTCTAACACAGAATGATCGGTAAGAATAGAACCATTTAATATAACTAATGCTTGAATATCTCCAAAAAAAGTATTGGGTCCTCTACCATTAAATACTACTGCTTTTTTAGTGCTAAGGCCTCCTGGTAAAGGTGTAGGTTGAACAAACACTATACCTGGTAAAGTATGTATTATATCAGCTATTGAGTTAAAGGGCGTCAGCATTATTTTGTTAATTTTGTGTTCTTTAACAAATTCACCTGCAATAGTTCTTTTTTGAGGTAAATAATCATCTTCTTTAGTTATCTTTCCAGTAACAATAACTTCATTTAAACTTTCATAATTTTTATTATTAAAATTTAAAGATTTCTCATCGTAAATTTGTCTTTCCAAATTCTTGTCTAAGCCTTTCAGACTACTTTTCGTTGTGTTATTAAATTTTATTTCTTCAATGTTTTTGTTTAAATAAAATTTAGCTTGCTGGTTTTTAAAAATATAAAAATTACTAGGGATAACTTCTCCTTTATTATTCAATAAAGACAACTGATAGCTAGACGGATGTAATAAATAAAGATTTGAAAATTCAAAACTCCCGTCTTTTTCCAACTTTTTAGTTAGTAATAAAGAATTTTCTTGAGATGACAATAATACTTTATACGTTTCATTTTCTTTTAAAACATTATTTACTTTTCCTGATATAGTAACTCCTTGTTCAAAAGGCTCCATTTTATTAACACTTTGTAATTTATATCCTTTAATTGAGATAGGTAGTGTTTTTAAAATCATATTAATGTCTTTCAAAGGGTCTTTTTTATCAAAAAAAAGGGCTTCATTTAGCTGGATATTATTTAAATATGGACTTATTAAGAAGTCTGTTAAAATATTCCTTTTATTATTATAAACTTTAGTTTCACTAGGTAAAACTGAGATGCTAGAATTAACTTTTGTATAATTATTTTTTAATTTCAAATCTAAAAACAAAGAATCTTTTGTTTCTTTCAATACAGAAGTTTCAATTTTTATAGTTTCTTCTTTTTTAAAATAAAAACTTTCTTCGGATAAAATATCATTTTCACTATTGAATATAGTTACTGTATTGACACCATCAAATAAAACTTCACTTCCATATCTAACTAGATAACTGTAAAAGTTTTCTTCCAAAAGAATAGGAATTACAGATTTAACAAAACCGTTACGTTGTAAAACAGCAAAAATATTCTTCCCTTTATATTTTTTTAATGTTTTTGTATTTGTTTTTATTTTAAGATTCACAACCTTTGGATTATCTGCATCTACTGCTTTTTCCAATATGATTCCATTATCATTTGCTTTGGGTAGATTAAAATGATATTTTTCTTCTTGATAATTTAATTCAATAGATTTACTTTGGTTTTCTCTTATATAAATTTTAAAACTACCTATTCCTAAAATATTACTATTAAATTTTTCTATTTTCTCGTCAATTAAATCATCTATAATAAATCCATCAGTAATTACGGGCTTATTCCCTTTAGTTATTTTAAAAAAAACTTTATTGAATGTATTTTTTAACAATGTTCCTCCTTCAGGAAAAAATTGGATCTTTAGCTTTTGAGCATCTGGATTTTCTTTATTTTGTTTAGTTTCTTTTTTTTCTAATTGTCCTTTATTATTTAAATTTATTATTTCAATTACACTTGTATACCCATTTTTATCAAAG
The DNA here is from genome assembly GCF_034043975.1 of Tenacibaculum sp. IB213877. Classification (NCBI taxonomy): domain Bacteria; kingdom Pseudomonadati; phylum Bacteroidota; class Flavobacteriia; order Flavobacteriales; family Flavobacteriaceae; genus Tenacibaculum; species Tenacibaculum sp. IB213877. Next base: position 644,083 of record NZ_JAXCHH010000001.1, read on the forward strand.
TTTAAATTCCAAGAAGTATTTAATTGAATATAATATTGTCCATCAGGTAGATCATCTGGTATCTTTATTTCTCCATTTGTGACTCCCTCTTCCACAAAGAGTAAATTACTTTTAATAACATCGCCTTTAAGGGATAACAACTTTACGTACAAATTAGTTGTTTTTTTATATAGTTTATTGTCAATATCTTTTACAACATAACCTTTGAACCATATTTTTTCACCTGAAAAATACACTGTTTTATTAGTATGTAACGAAAACTTTTCTTTTAAGTGATTATGAAAATTTTTATTATTTTCTAAAAAAGTTTCAATAAGATTTTCTTCAATATTGTTTTCTTGAGCATTTACAGAAACAAGCAATAATAATGATAATAAAAAGACTAGTATTTTTTTCATAGTAATTAAATTTGTTTCTAATATACAATTATTGTTAATATCTTTGCACCCTTATGTTGAAAAAAGAAGTACAAGCTTTAATAAATCAGGGAAAAATGCTTCCGCTAATGGAAGAATTTTATACCATTCAAGGAGAAGGTGCTCATACAGGTACTGCTGCGTATTTTATTCGTATTGGAGGTTGTGATGTAGGTTGCCATTGGTGTGATGTAAAAGAAAGTTGGGATGCAAACTTACACCCTCCTACACATACTGACCTGATTGTTGAAAATGCTAAGAAATATGCCGAAACTGTTGTAATTACTGGTGGAGAACCTTTAATGTGGAGTTTAGATTATATAACTAATCAATTACAAGAAAGTGGTATAAAAACACATATTGAAACCTCTGGAGCGTATGATTTTTCTGGTACATGGGATTGGTTTTGTTTATCGCCCAAAAAAACAAAATTACCAATTGAACGTTGTTACCGTGAAGCAGATGAACTGAAAATGATTATTCATAACAAAAATGATTTTCATTTTGCAGAAGAGCAGGCTGCCAAAGTAGGTAAGAACTGTAAATTGTACTTACAACCTGAGTGGAGTAAAAAAGAAAAAATGATTCCGTTAATTATTGACTACGTTATGGAACACCCAAAATGGAAAATTTCATTACAAACACATAAGTATTTGAATATACCTTAAATAAAAAAACCTCACTAGTTTATTAGCGAGGTTTTTTTATTCATCTTTTTGAAAGCCTATTCTTTATAAACACCCATATTTTCATATTTATCCATACGTTGGTTTATAAGATCTGTTTCATTTAAATCTTTTAGCTCATCATACGCTTTTACAATTTGTTTTTGAACGGCTTTAAAAGCACCTTCTCTATCTGTATGCGCTCCACCTAATGGTTCTTTGATAATAGCATCAATTAACTTTTGCTTTTTCATATCGTCAGCAGTTAATTTTAACGCTTCAGCAGCTTGCTCTTTATACTCCCAACTACGCCATAAAATTGATGAGCAGGATTCTGGAGAAATTACCGTATACCAAGTATTTTCCATCATATACACTCTATCTCCTACTCCAATTCCTAATGCACCACCCGAAGCTCCTTCACCTATTACAATAGTAATAATTGGCGTTTTTAAACGCGTCATTTCAAAAATGTTACGAGCAATTGCTTCTCCTTGTCCACGTTCTTCAGCTTCTAAACCTGGATAGGCTCCTGGAGTATCTAATAGTGTTACTACAGGGATTCCAAATTTTTCTGCCATTTTCATTAAACGTAAGGCTTTACGATATCCTTCAGGATTTGCCATACCAAAATTACGATACTGACGTGTTTTAGTATTGTATCCTTTTTGCTGACCAATAAACATAAAAGATTGATCACCAATTTTACCTAAACCTCCTATCATGGCTTTATCATCTTTTACACTTCTATCTCCGTGTAATTCCATAAAAGTATCACCACAAATTGCCTTAATATAATCTAATGTATACGGTCTGTTTGGGTGACGAGATAATTGAACACGCTGCCAAGGTGTTAGGTTTTTATAAATATCTTTTCTTGCTTTTTCTAATTTTTTTTCAATTTTATTACAGGTTTCTGTAACATCAACCTCACTTTCTTCTCCTATCTCAAAACATTTTGCCAATTGATCTTCTAACTCTTTTATTGGCATTTCAAAATCTAAATATTCCATTGCTTATAAAGTTTGATTTTTTACTTTTTTAGTCATTTGTAAAAACAAACATACTAAATTATCGTTGTAATTTCTTTTTAATTGCTGAAGAATTTTTAAGCATTCCGTTTAATAGCACCACAAATAAAACAATAAGAGCACCATAGTAAAACTCAGGATTCATTTGTTCTTTTTCTCCAAAAACAATGAGTGCTAGTACTATAGCATAAATTGGCTCTAAATTAATGGTTAACATTACTGTATATGGAGTTAGAAAACGCATTACTTTTACAGATGCTATAAAAGCATAGGCAGTACAAATGCTACTTAAAATAACCAAATATATCCAATCAGAAGCTTTTAATTGGAAAAATTTAAGTGTAAACTGATTTGTAAAAGCTAAATATAAAGTAACTCCTAAAACTCCAAATAAAAGTTGATAAAAGGAAATGCTAGTTGGGTCGTATTTTTTTACAAACAATCCGTTTAACACAGCAAACATTGCTGATAAGGATGCTGATATTAAGGCATATATAATACCCATAGTATATTGACTTTCAAAATTAAAAATAATATACAAACCAACTATTACTAACAACCCTAAAAAGATTTCTATTATTTTAATCTTTCTTTTAAAGAAAAAAGGTTCTATTAAAGAAGCAAAAAAGGCTCCTGTACTCATAGTTACTAAAGCTACCGATACATTAGATACTTTAATGGCTTTGAAAAACGTTATCCAGTGTACTGCAATAATAACTCCAGATACTGCAAATTTGACAACTGCTTTTTTATCAATATTGAATGATTTTTTAGTAATTAAAAAATATACAGCTATGAAACCCGTTGCTAATAACATTCTGTACCATACTAACGGAACAGCTTCTATAGAAATTAGTGCTCCTAAAATTGCTGTAAAACCCCAAATGAAAACTATTACATGTAGTAATAGATAGTTTTTAAGTTTACTTTCTTGCATTGAAGTATAAATAAATAGCTAAACAACCAAACACAATGTTGGGCATCCAAACATTGAGTAATGCATTTGCTCCTGCAACTGCCCCCAATACTTCTGCCACTTTTAAAAAGAATACGTAAATAAACATTATACTTATACCAAAAGCTAAATTTACTCCCATACCTCCCCTACGCTTTTTATGTGCTAAAGCTACTGCAATAAGAGTAAGAATATAAGACGCTACTGGCAAACTGGTACGCTTATAAAATTCAACTAAGTAAGCATTTAAGTTTTTTACTCCTCTTTTTTTAGATATTTTTATAAATTCTGATAATTCTCCTGACGGCATTTCTTGGGCATAAGTAGATTTGTAATTAAAATCTTTTGGAGTAAACGCAAAAGTGGTGTCTTTACTATTTCCTGTTGATATGCTATCTATATTATTAAATATTCGGCGTTCTTTCCAGTTTAACAATCTAAAAGCAGTATCTTGTTCTCTCCACGTAATATTATCTGCTTCTAATTTATATTTTAGTTTAAGTCCGCTATAGGTTTCTGTTGAAAAGTTATATCCTTGGTTTCGTTTTAAATCAAAATTTTGTATAAAAATATAAGTACTATCATTTAATTGCAAACTAAAATTACGTACTGTTCTATCTTCATACTTTTGTTTTTTAAAATAATTATTTTCAAACTCTTTTCTGGTTTTGCTACTATTAGGCACTATAAAATGATTCATAAATAAAGCAAATATTGTTACTAAAGTAGCTCCTAAAAAATAAGGATATAAAAAACGTGTAAAAGAAATTTGAGAACTGTTTATGGCAACAATTTCTGAATTATTTGCCAATCTTGAAGTAAAAATAATTACGGCAATAAAAAGAGCTAATGGCAAAAAAGTATTAGCATAGTAAATGATAAAATTCTTGTAATAGTCATTTGCTATTTCAAAAAGAGTTAAATCATCATTCCGTAAAAATTTATCAATTTTTTCAGAAATATCAATAGCTACCGCAATTGGTATTAAAATTAACAACGTAAAGAAAAAAGTTGTTAAATAACGTTTTAATATGTACCAATCAAGAATTTTCAACTTATAAACGTTTGTTCATTTGTTTTACCATTTTATCTTTCCATTGAGTAAAATCACCAGCTAAAATATGTTTTCTTGCTTCACGAACCAACCAAAGGTAGAACCCTAAGTTATGAATAGACGCTATTTGTTTACCTAACAATTCATTAGAAGCAAATAAATGACGTAAATAAGCTTTTGAATAAAGTGTATCTACAAATGTTATTCCCATTTCATCAATGGCTGAAAAATCATTTTCCCATTTTTTATTTTTAATATTGATAGTACCATGAGCTGTAAATAACATTCCGTTACGTGCATTACGTGTTGGCATTACACAGTCAAACATATCAACTCCTAATGCAATGTTTTCAAGGATGTTAATAGGCGTACCAACACCCATTAAATAACGAGGTTTATCTTCTGGTAAAATACTACAAACCACATCAGTCATTGCATACATTTCTTCAGCAGGCTCACCTACTGAAAGTCCGCCAATAGCATTACCATCGGCTCCTACTGAAGCTATAAATTCTGCTGATTGCTTACGTAAATCTTTATAGGTACTTCCTTGTACTATAGGAAACAAAGTTTGATTATAACCATATTTTGGTGGAACTTTTTCTAAATGTTCTACACAACGTTTTAACCAACGATGTGTCATATGCATTGAACTTTTTGCGTAATTATAATCGCATGGATATGGTGTACATTCATCAAACGCCATAATAATATCAGCACCAATGGAACGTTGAATTTCCATTACATTTTCTGGTGTAAAGAAATGTAATGAACCATCAATATGACTTTTAAATTTTACTCCTTCTTCGTTAATTTTTCTTCTTTCAGATAACGAATATACCTGATAGCCACCGCTATCTGTTAAGATATTTCTATCCCAATTCATAAACTTATGTAAACCTCCAGCTTGTTCAAGAATATTGGTTCCTGGACGCAGGTATAAATGATAAGTATTTCCTAAAATAATATCAGGATTAATTTCTTCTTTTAATTCACTTTGGTGTACTCCTTTTACAGAAGCAACTGTACCCACAGGCATAAAAATTGGTGTTTCTATAGTACCATGATCGGTAGTAATTACACCTGCTCTTGCTTTACTTTTGGAATCGGTAGTTTTTAATTCAAATTGCATGAGGGCAAAGATACGCATTTGAATGAATGCGAAAACTTAAAAGCCACTTAAATCTATTTTTTGCGTTGACGACCAAATTTAGATTTAAAATTAGAAGATTTCTTCGTAGATTTATTTTTTAATGACTGTTTTTTAGGTAATTTTTCAATAGATGCCTCTTCTGTTTTTACAGAAGTTGATACTAACCGATTGATTTCATTCATTTCTTTAGATGATAATTCTCTCCATTCTCCTACTTTCAAACTGCCTAAAGACACATTCATTATTCGAGTACGTTTTAGTTTTTTTACTTCATACCCCAAATACTCACACATTCTACGTATTTGTCTATTTAAACCTTGAACTAAAATTATTTTAAATGTTTTGTCATTGATCTTTTCAACTTTACATTTTTTGGTAACGGTTCCTAAAATTGGTATTCCGTTGCTCATTCGCTGGATAAAACGTTCATCAATGGGTTTATTAACAGAAACAATATATTCTTTTTCATGATTATTACCGGCACGTAAAATTTTATTTACAATATCTCCATCATTTGTTAAGAATATTAATCCTTCTGAGGGTTTGTCTAACCTACCTATGGGAAACAATCGTTGTGGATGACCAACAAATTTTACAATATTCTTTCGCTCTTTACTATCAGTAGTACAAACAATTCCTACTGGTTTATTTAAAGCTATATAGAGTGTTTTTGGTTTTTCTTTTAACGGTTTTCCGTCAATTTTTACAATATCTCCTTCAAAAACTCTATTTCCTAATTCTGTAGGCATATTATTAATAGTTACTCTGCCTTCAATAATAAGCTTTTCTGCTTCTCTACGAGAGCAAATACCTGTACTACTAATATATTTATTAAGATTTACAGAATTTTGATTGTTATTTTCCATTAGAACAAAAGTAAACTAAAAATCCTCAAGTAAACTTGAGGATTTTTAAACATTCTATTTCTATTTTTTAGAACATCATCATTTTCTGTGTACAACGAGCTAAACTCGGGCGGCGATCATAATCAAATCCTAATGTAATCATATGTGTACCGTATGTAAAATCTTGAATGTTATTAACATTTAAGCTTACTCCGTAAGAAAGGTAAAATTTATTCTTTTTTAAACCAACCATTGGAGCTACTGATATTGGTTCTCCAAATTGATCGTTTAAAAATGTATAACTCAACCCTCCCCATATATAACCTTCATTAATACGTTTTCGAAGTTTTACGTTTACATCATTTCTTGAACGCCCACTTCCTTCAAAATATTCAAAGAAGATAGAGGGTTCAAACTCTACTTCTCTATTAATTTTAAATGTATAAAGTGAATATATAGAATATTTTCTTAAGATTTCAGGTTCTCCAGAAAGAGAGTTAACAACCTCCTTATCCAGTATATTATTTACGTTTGCACTAATTGCAAAACGATCAAACCTATATAACATGCTTACATCAAAGTTTGATTTTCCTTCTGATATATTTGATAGAGGTTGCCCTGAATTATTATATCGAGTATCTACACCAAATTGTACAAAAGTATAGGTCATACCAAAAGAAAGGAAGCTATCATATAGATCACTTAATGTTAAATGGCTTGCAAATGATAATTTAACTCCTTGCTGAGTAGTATATCCATTTTGATCGTTAAAAATGGTTAAACCACCTCCAAAAGTATCGGCTATTCTAGCTTCTACTGTAATAGATTGTGTGTTTGGTGCATCTTTAACTCCTATCCATTGGCTCACACCATTTAACCTAATTTGCAAACCTGATCCAATACCAGCATACGAAGGAGAAATCATGAAAGGATTGTCCGCCATATGGTTAATATACGGCGGTAAATCTCTTTCTTGTGCTGTAATTTTTAAGCCTACACATAGAAGTAAAACTATTATTATTTTTTTCATACTTTATTTTCTATATAATGTAAAGTGACCCATCATTTTCTTCTTTTCTCCAGATCTTTCTTTGAAGTTTATAGTGTACCAATAATCTCCCGTTGGAAGAGGTTTTCCATCATAAATTCCATCCCAACCTTCATGACTACCTTCAAAGATTCTTAACTGGCGACCATATCTGTCAAATATATAAATAACTACCTCATGATAATCTTCAACATTTATTGGATACCAGTAATCATTTGTTCCGTCTCCATCTGGCGTAAAGAAATTTGGTACTTCAATAGTAATAAACTCGCCTAAAACTGTCATGGTTACCTCACACCCTCTAGAGTCTCTTACTACAATTGTATAATTTCTTGTTTGATTGATAACAAATTCATTTTGAGAATAAAAATCACTATTATCAATGCTAAACTCATAAGGACCAATACCTCCGGATGGATTTGCTATTAATAAATTAATTTGAGAAGTATCTATAATTAAACTTAATGGTTCTACGTCTTCAATCTCAATTTGATCTATCATTTCTATACATCCATCTACATGTTCTACTTCTAAAGTGTATATTCCTGGAGTATTTACAATGAATGCACCTGTATCATTTGTATGACTTTCTGGCCCTGTTAATGTAAATACCACTTCATTACTATATTGCTCATCTATTGTACCTGTTATTGCTACGTCTCCTGAACAATCATACACAACTGTGTGTTGTAATTGCATATCAATAGGTTCATCTGTAGTAATTGTAATATTATCAACAGGTCTACAATCATTAGCATCTCTAACTATTACGGTATAAGATTGACCTGGATCTAGATTTTCAAAGGTATAAGTATTTGTTCCTGTTGGAATATTTATAAAAGCATTACCATTTAAACTTACTCTGTATGGACCAGTACCTCCATTAATTTCTATTGTAAATGATGGAGCAGGATCTTGGATACATGTTTGTTGTACAACGTTTCCTAATAAACTTACAGTTAATTCTTGTGGTTCTTCAACTTCAACTGTTACAATAGTAAAGCATCCTCTTTGATCTTGAACAGTTACATTATATATACCTGCAGCTAAATTTGTAAACACATTTTGTGATTGAAATCTTCCTGGTGCAGAATCTATTTCATATACAATATCACCTGTACCTCCTTCTGCATCAATTGTAATTGTTCCATTACTTCCTCCATTACAACTTACTGGGGTTGGTGTACCCGTAGCTACTAATTCTTCTGGATTAGTAATTATATGAGTAGATGTTTGCGCTGAACAATCTCCACTTATCACCCTAATGCTGTAACTACCTGGAGCTATATTTGTAAATATGTTAGAAGTTTGTGGTCCATTAACTACTACTCCTGCAGCATCTAGTAACTCATAAACATAATTTCCTAAGCCTCCTGTAGCTGTGGCTGACAAGACTGCATTTTCTTCATTAAAACATGTAACAAATCCTCCTGAAGTATCTAATGTTACTGTTAATGGCTCAAGCTCTGCAACTGTAACAATGTATGGTTCAGATACACATCCGTTTGCATCTCTAACATAGAATCTATGTTCTCCTGCTATCACTGCAAAGACATTACTTCCTACAAAAGTAGTACCGTCATTACTATATTCATATGTTCCTGTTCCGCCTACACCTGTAACTGTAATATCTACTGTTGGATTAGTACATGTAATTATTCCTGCTGCTGAAGCTGTAGCTTCAACATCTGAAGGGTCAGTAATTGTAACAGGAAATTGTTCATTACAACTATAGTCATCATAAACCGTAACAATATAATTACCTGCTCCTAAGTTTGTAAACACATTTGATGACTGCTGAGCAGTTTCTTGACCACTTGGATATGTTAATGTGTATTTATAACTAGCTGGGTTTCCTTGACCTCCCGTTACATTAATAACTTCAATTACTGCCATTTCATCTCCTTCGCACTGGTTAAATGCTATAGTATTTACTGATGCGTTTATAGGTGTTGGACTTGCTAACGTAAAGTTATCTACAAATAAGCATCCACCTGCATCTCTAACAGTAAGTTCATAATCACCTGCCACTAAGTCTGTGATTATATTATTAGTATCGAAAGATTGAACGGGATTACCAGTAGTTGTATTTATTAACTGATAAGTATATCCACCCCAACCATTTGATGCATTAATTACAATCTGTCCACTATTACTCGTAATACAACTAATCAACCCAAGATCATATGTAACATTTAATGGATCTGTTGGCTCATCTATGGTTACTGTTGGTGAAGTTACTGGACAGAATGGACTATTGGTCATTGATACTACTACATAGTACTCGCCTGCTGGTAATAATGTTACCGAACTGCCGCCTGTAGCTCCTGTTACTGCTACACCTACTACTGTATCATCTCCTGTAGCTGCTGTACCATTGGTATTATAAACCTGATAATCGTAGTTTCCTGCATATGGTGAACTTACACTGAAATCAAAATCAAATGCGCCTTCATTACTGCCTACACACGCTACA